>JAHHQQ010000009.1 GCA_020026275.1 Bacteroidales bacterium | reverse complement strand
CGGCACATTCTATCGGAATGGCCTTCACGCCTTCCTCCTCATGGATGGTCGCTTCAGACAAAACTGTCACAAGATTGCTTTTCTTGACCAAATGAAGAAGTATATTCACTTCATTCAGTTCCATAAACACCTTGAAATTAGAAACATAGCGTGCTCTCAACAAATCAAAGGCACTTCTTGCCTGAAGTCCGATGGAAGGAAGGACCAAATCATATTTCTCCAGTTCTGACAGAGTAATACTTTTATAAGATCCCAATTCATGATTCTCTCCCACAATCACAGCCAATGTACTGTCAAACAGAACATGTGATTCAATCATGTCATATCTGGCGGTAGGACGGAAAGCCAATACAAAATCAAGATCCCGATGTTCCAACATTCTCATCAGTTCTTCCATCGGCTTGTAGTACACATTCAATTTTACCTGCGGGTGAAGACGCTCAAATTCGAGCAATGTTTCAGTCAATATAGGACTGAAAGAAAACGTAACTCCGATATTGAGAGTTCCTGTCAAGAGCTGCTGCAGATCATTCATCCTGCAATAACAAGTTTCTGCATCCTGCAAAGTCCGCAATGCTAAAGGAAGGAATTCCTCCCCCGCTTCAGTAAGACTGACATTGTGACTGTTGCGAAGGAACAGTTGAGTATGCAGTTCCTCTTCCAGCTGGCGGATCTGCTGTGACAAGGTACTTTGAGTTACAAAAAGAGCTCGAGCCGCTTCTGAAAAATTCAAACTCTCAGCCGCTTTTACAAAATATTTGATTTGTCTCAATTCCATATTGAACTGGATGTAAATTACTTGGTTCGATATCGATGCTAACGGGTCGCCTGGAAAGACAGGTTCTTCAACATGAAGACAGGCAAAGTAGCGCCGATAACCATACCCAAAACGATAAAGATACAAGTAAATCCATTATAGGACAAGAGATAGAGATAATGATTGAATATTTCTTCCTCAGAATGATGCAGACAAAGCAACAATGCTCCAATCGTACGATAGGCATACATACCTGGAATCATGGGAAGCAATGCCGGGAAGAAACAGGTTTCTGCCGGACATTTTGCCCTCGGGGCCAAAAAGACTGCTACAAGTCCGACAAAAAATGCCGCAATTGTACTGGCTGGGATGATTCCCATGGTCAAGAGGGTGTTGTTCATCAGGATGTAACGGATGGAGTGCCCGATAGCCGCAATGACAGCACAGTAGAGATAAGCTCTCTTCGGAGGATTACTGATACTGGCAAAACCGATAGCAGCTATCGCCGCAAAGAATCCATCCCAAAAAATATTAACGAACCACATTAGAAAATATTGTCAGATTAAAACCATTTCAACCCCATAATCATGATGCCTCCACTCAAGCCAAGAGAAAGGCAGATGGTCAAGATTAACGCATCAACAAATCGGTTGAAAGAACAAAGATAATGACCATCCAGAAGATCACTTACCGAATTGATATAGGGAATACCGGGAATCAGATAAAGGACACTCGTCCCCAGCGCAATTTCCGGAGTGGTCCCCCAACCGAAGATATGGCAACCGGCACCGATGACGGAAGAGACAAAGGCTGACAAGATAAAGACAATGCGGACATCTACCTTGGATTCAAGCAAAACCTGTTTTAAGCGATAACCTACCAGTGTGGCAAGAAATACCAACCCAATAGCGATCCAATCTCCATTGAAAAGGCGGCAGAAAGCACCGTTGGCACAGGATGCCAGGAAAAGAACCAGCCACTTGTTCTCTGGAGGAGTCTTGATAATCTCCCTAAAAGAGTCCAACGCCCCTCCAAAGTCAAGCTTTCCATCAGCGACATCCCAGCTCAATTTGCTGAGCTGTGTATTGATATTGAAACTAATTGCACACTTGTGCATTTTACGTATGTTCACATACGTATCAGACTTGTCCCGATTCCATACTTCAAGATGGATATGTGACGGCATAACGGACATATCGTAATACATACCGAAGGCGTGAGCCATTCTGTCCACGTTCTTTTCTATCCTGATACATGTCGCGCCACATCCCAGCAACCATGCCGCATACTCAGACAAGAATATGCAGACCTGTTTGGCTGATGGAGAAAGAGCCTGATTATCTACTGCCATTTGGCAAATTCTTTGGATCACCTGGACACCAGAACATCTCGTCTTCATTACCCACTTCAAACATATTGGAATTCTTCTTCCTGCAAAGTTCTGAAACGGTTCTTTCCAACAGGACTACAACCAAGATTGCTACGATGGCAATCCAACTGATTACTTCTTTACTCATGTCTTTCTCGTTTATTGTTATCGATGGCGCAAAGGTAAAACAGGCCTATAAAAAATGAAAAGAACGGTCAAGGTTAGTTCCGATACCAACTATCGTTTCCACCACTATCATATTCTGTCAATATTTCGAACCGATTCATGATTTTTTCACTATATTTCCGGCGTGAAAAAACAAATCAACACAAAAAAATCACAATATATGAAAAAGTATCTAGCAGAAATGTTTGGAACGATGGTACTCGTTCTTATGGGTTGCGGTACTGCTGTCAGTCTTACCTGCACTTCAGCAGATCCTACACTTGCTTCAACAGTAGTAGGGACAGCCCTCGCTTTTGGATTGGCAGTCGTTGGCATGGCTTATGCCATCGGCGGCATCAGTGGTTGTCACATCAATCCGGCCATCACTCTCGGTTGCCTGCTGACCGGCAGAATCAAAGGGAAAGACGCAGCCATGTATATGCTCTTCCAGGTTCTCGGAGCCATTCTGGGTTCAGCCGTTCTCTTCGGACTTACCAAAGCCAGCGGTTCTGAAATTGTGGGTACAGGAGCCAATGCCTGCCAATCAGGTGTATCCATCTTGGGAGGACTCTTCGCAGAGATCATCTTCACCTTTGTATTTGTCCTTGTTGTTTTGGGCGCAACTGACGAAAATGCAGGTGCCGGCAAGTGGGCTGGCCTCGCCATCGGTCTCACTTTGGTACTTGTCCACCTGGCATGTATACGTTACACCGGAACTTCTGTCAACCCTGCACGTTCCATCGGACCTGCTATTTTCCAAGGCGGAGAGGCTCTGAGCCAACTTTGGATCTTCATTGTCGGTCCATTCATCGGTGCCGTTTTGAGCGCAGGTGTATGGAAACTTATCGCACCTGAAAAATAGTCTGAGAAGTCAGACAATTCTTAAAGGACCAGAATGTTCTGGTCCTTTTTTTTGATTTTGCAATCTTGATTTTTTCCCATAAATTTATGGGAGAGCTGATTTCTGACAGAAAACAAGCTCACTGACCAGAAAAATATCAGATTATGAGCAAAATATCAAAAGAAGAAGCCCTGAGATACCACTCGGAGGGAAAACCAGGAAAAATAGAAGTCGTTCCGACAAAACCTTACAGTACACAACGAGACCTGTCGCTCGCCTATTCTCCCGGCGTGGCCGAACCTTGCTTGGAAATTGAAAAAAATCCGGATGATGCCTACAAATATACCGCAAAAGGCAATCTGGTGGGTGTCATTTCCAACGGCACCGCTGTTCTCGGTCTCGGAGATATCGGAGCTCTGAGCAGCAAGCCTGTCATGGAAGGAAAAGGACTGCTGTTCAAGATTTATGCGGGAATTGATGTTTTTGATATCGAAATTGATGAGAAAGATCCAGAAAAATTCATTGAAGCGGTCAAAGCCATTGCACCGACTTTCGGTGGTATCAATTTGGAAGACATCAAAGCTCCTGAATGTTTTGAAATTGAAAAGAGACTGAAAGACGAACTAGATATTCCGGTCATGCATGACGACCAGCATGGCACTGCCATCATTTCCGGAGCCGGTCTCATCAATGCACTGGAAGTTGCAGGGAAAAAGATAGAAGATGTAAAAATCGTCGTCAATGGAGCAGGAGCTTCCGCCATCTCATGCACCAAACTCTATATGGAGCTCGGTGCCCGGAAAGAAAACATTGTCATGCTTGATAGCAAAGGTGTCATCACAAGCGACCGCCCTAATCTGACCGAACAGAAAAAGATGTTTGCGACAAATCGGCGAGACGTGCATACGTTGGCCGAAGCGATTCAAGGAGCAGATGTTTTTCTGGGACTATCCAGAGGGAACGTCCTCAGTCAGGACATGGTACGCAGCATGGCTTCTTCCCCTATTG
Organism: Bacteroidales bacterium; assembly: GCA_020026275.1. Lineage (GTDB taxonomy): Bacteria > Bacteroidota > Bacteroidia > Bacteroidales > UBA932 > Cryptobacteroides. The sequence continues at coordinate 68,454 of JAHHQQ010000009.1, read as the reverse complement.
TCTTTGCATTGGCCAATCCGGCACCTGAAATCAGCTATGAAGATGCCAAAGCTTCCAGAAAGGACGTCCTCATCTCCACTGGGAGATCAGACTACCCCAACCAAATCAACAATGTCCTAGGCTTCCCTTACATTTTCCGGGGAGCGCTTGATGTCAATGCTTCCGCCATTAATGAAGAGATGAAACTGGCAGCGGTCTTTGCCATCGCCAAACTGGCAAAAAAACCGGTTCCAGACATTGTCAACAAATTATATAACCTGAACGATATCACCTTCGGTCCGCAATACTTCATTCCCAAGCCTGTGGACCCTAGACTCATTACAGATGTCTCCATCGCCGTAGCCAAGGCAGCCATCGCTTCTGGAGTCGCACGCAAGGTAATTACCGACTGGGATGCCTATGCCGAACATCTCAAGCAACTGATGGGATACGAATCTGAGTTCATTCGCAATCTTTACACAACTGCCCGTTGCTCTCCACAGAAAGTCGTGTTCGCTGAAGGGAATCACCCAAACATGATCAAGGCAGCCGTAGAAGCATTGTCAGAAGGAATCTGCCAACCAATCCTATTGGGCAATGACGAAAGAATCGCCAAGATAGCAAAGAGATTGAAATTGAATATAAAAGGAATCGAGATCATAAATCTCCGACATGACAACCAGTCCGAGCGTCGAGAACGTTATGCCCTCCTGCTTGCCCGGAAAAGGGAGCGAGAAGGCGCAACTTTTGAAGAAGCCTGCGACAAAATGTTTGAACCCAACTATTTTGGAATGATGATGGTCGAAACAGGAGAAGCGGATGCTTTCATTACCGGAACTTATACAAAATACAGCAACACCATCAAGGTCGCGAAAGAAGTAATCGGAATCCGTGAAGGCTATGAGCATTTCGGAACCATGCATATTCTCAATTCGCAGAAAGGCATCTATTTCATGGCCGACACCCTTATCAACCGACATCCAGATACGAGTGCCCTCATTGACATTTCCCGCTTGGCTGAAGAGAAAGTCCGTTTTTTCAATCATGAACCAGTGATGGCCATGGTTTCCTATTCCAACTTCGGTGCAGATACGGAAGGCAGTCCGAGAACCGTCCATCAGGCTGTCAGCTACCTCCATAAGAATCGCCCAGAAATGATGATTGACGGAGAGATGCAGATTAATTTTGCTCTAGACAAGGAATTGCGGGACCGAAAGTTCCCATTCAACAAACTGAAAGGGGAAAATGTCAACACCTTGATTTTTCCTAACTTGAGTTCTGCCAATTCTTCCTACAAACTATTGCAGGCAATGGGAGATGGCGAATTGATCGGACCGATCCAGATGGGACTCAACAAGCCTATCCATTTTACAGATATAGAAAGTTCCGTTAGAGACATTGTCAGTATTGCTGCAGTTGCTGCAGTTGATGCTATTGTAGCAAAAAAGATCAATTGCCAAAAATAAGTTCTTTGACGGCAATCTGCCAAAAAGCGGAGATCTGCAATCAGACCTCCGCTTTTTATCATTTCCGAAATTGTACCATCTTTGCGACTTGTGCTGCAGTAAAATGACGCATCTCCCCATTCGGTTCATATTGACCGGAACAGAAAGTATAAGCCTGGACATACGCATCGTTCTGATTGAAAAAAATGTCCAGAATGACACCGGATCCTTTTCCTTCCAGATTCATATCAATCTGCTTCGGATCATTTTCCAATGCTGCCAAAATCACTGACTTCTGCGAAATGTCAAAAAACTTGACCTTCTTGTCAAACAATTCACCTGTTTCCACATTACGATAACGAGATTTGAGAGTAAAGAACAAGATAACTCCTATTATAATGAACAAGTAACCTGTAATTTGAAGCGGCACTATCTCTGTGAAGAATGACTGAAAAAAGCCGGCGGCCAATATAACTGAAGAAATGATGATATCTTTATAAGTACGAATCTTTATGAATTCCTGTTTCATGATAATTTGTTTTTTTAATTGGTTGATTAATTTTAAAGAGAATGGTATACAGATACCACGAGTTATCCTCAAATCAGGTTGCGGACAACTCAAAAACAACTCGGACCGAAACCGGAAATCAAATAATCAACACTCGCAGGAATTGCAAATAATGACGATTCTCTGAAGGCTCCATCTCATAGATGAACGGCAGAGAAGCGTGATTGAAATATTTATGATGAATAAAATGGGCAAGCAGGTTTCCACAAGAAAATGATGTCGTTTCACGGCGGACAGACGCTCTCACCTTAAAGCCATTGGAAGAAGAAACACTTGCAAAATTGGTCAGAGACTCTGCTGCCAGTTCAAAAAACAATTCAGAGACAAGCCCCCGCCCTTCTCCGGATGCCGATGACAAACTTTCCTCAACAATGCTCGGTTCCTCTCTCTCTGCGATATAGTCAGCCACGGCTCCGCCCAAGCCGCAAAATCCAAATACGGCACTTGTGACGAGCAACAGAACGGTCGTCAAAAGAATGTATAACTTTATGCTTCTCATTCTGTCACGAAAATATATGTTCTCTTTCATTTTACCAAAAAAAGAACACAAATAACCTATTTACTCCATAGGAAAAACATTGACAATGTGGCCACTTTGCATTATTTTTGCAAATCTCACACAGAGTGAAACAAGAATAAATTTTAATTGCAGATTCATATGAAGATAAACGAAAGAATAAGACAAATCGCAATCAACGATCATGAAACGGAACGATTTGAAGGTTTGTGGGATCTTCCCTATGGAGTAGGCTACAACTCCTATCTCGTTGTCGATAAAAAAATTGCGTTGATTGACACGGCAGGAACTGCTTATTCAGATCTTTTCTTCTCTTGGATCAAAGAAGAAATCGGGGATCGGAACATAGATTATCTGGTTGTCAACCATATGGAACCTGACCATTCTGCACTCATTGCCCAACTGAAAGAAAAATATCCAGACGTCATCATAGTGACCAATGCCAAAGCTGTACCGATGTTGGCTGGTTATCACGGAATCACTGACAACATTCAAGTTGTGAAAGAAAACGATGTCCTGGCTCTGGGACAATGCACCCTCCAGTTCATTATGACTCCTATGGTCCACTGGCCAGAGACCATGATGACCTGGTTGGAAGAAGAGAAGACCCTGTTCTCTGCTGATGCATTCGGTTCTTTCATGGCAACAGATGGTGACACCAAAGACAATTTTGAAAAATTTGAAATGGAGATGATCCGCTACTATGCGTGCATCGTCGGGAAATATGGGTTGACAGTCCAGAATGCGCTCAAAAAAGCAGCTCCCCTCCCCATCGGGAGAATCTGCAGCACGCATGGTTCTGTTTGGGAAAAACGAATTCCTGAAGTCCTCCATCTCTATCAGAAGCTGAGTACTTACTCTTCAGAGAAAGGAGTCTGCATTGTGTTCGGATCCATGTATGGCAATACAGCCAAGGCAGCCCAAAGTTTGGCTGCCGAACTAGAAAAACTGGGTATCCGCTATGCCCTCCACGATCTGTCCAAAGAGAATCTCTCTTATGCCTATCGAGATGCTTTCCGCTTCAGCCATATTGCAGCAGGTTCTCCCACTTACAATAACGACATCTTCCCACCAGTCCGCACCTTCATGCATGGACTGATTTCCAGACAAGTCAAGAACCGCAAGTTCTTTGCATTCGGCTCCTGCACTTGGGCCGGAGGAAGTGTGAAGATGCTCAATGAAATGGCAGCCGACCATGGCTTTGGACTCATTCACGACGGACTTGGTTTCCAACAAGCCTATTCTCCCGAGAAGTGCGACATGAAAACAGTTGCCGCACTCCTTGCAGAAGATTTGAAACAAGGAAAATAGACTTGACATCTAAACGTAAAAAAATGCACTCAAAAGCGGGATAATCCATATTGACAAAAAACAAGAGGCTGGGTCAAAAAGTGATTTTTGATCCAGCCTCTTGTCATGACTTGTTATAGAATTGCCAACTCCTAATTCTTCAAAAGGTAAGAAACAGTCGTCACAACACGCACCTTCTTGATATGTGGCGTATTGGCATCCCGGTCATAGATGCTGAACTGTCCTTGATTGGCACTGCGAATCTTTCCCAATCGGCTACCCGAATCTTTTGCAAATTTCTCTGCCGCCAAACGGGCATTTTTGGTCGCTTCCTCTATCATTTCTGGCTTGATGCTGTTCAATTCTGTGAAATCGTATTGAACCTGATAGCGATAATCTCCAGAAGTAATGGCAATGCCACGTTTGAGCAATTCACCCTGTTCCTTGACCAGATTACGTACCAGTTCCACCTTGTCAGAAGTAACCGTAATGACGGTCGACACATTATAACGGTAAGGCACATTCTCATTATTTCCATAACGCTCGGCTTTAAGATCAATGATTTCAGAAGCGTTGACGATAATCTCCTCTTCTCCAATTCCTTTTTCTTTCAAAAAAGAGACAATCTGACGGTTGGTCTCCTTGATTTCTTCATACAAGGTTTGAAGATCATTTCCAATGCTCTTGTACATGAGAGGCCACGTCACCTTGTCTGCCATGACTTCTCTTTCTGCCAAACCTTTGACATTGACGCAACGGTCTTTCTCAGAAAAGGCCTTGATGGAAGAACCGATCTGGATACTGGACACGATAATGGCAAGTGCCAGTATGATAAATTCAAAACGAAGATTTTTCATAAGACTTCTCAACTTAAATTGAAATATCAAATTAGAATACAACTTCACCATCAAGTGAAGCTTCTATATACTTATTTTGCAAGATGCTTGAACCATTTTTCCGGACACTCTCGCTGATGTCCCTCTTCATCAACCAAATTGAGCCGGAGGACTCCACCATTGCAATCAAAATATAATATCTTGATCCGATGAAGTCCCACCTGTAAAGCCTTCTGTCCCAATCGAGCCTTCGGGCCATGAAGGCCATCGTTCCCAACCACTTCCTGTCCATCTATACAAAGGACACTTCCATCATCTGATAGCAAGGAAAAAGTATAAATACCCGTTTCAGGAATATCTATATAACCTTCCAGCACCAATCCTACATTTCCTCCTACGCCTTCTGGAATTTCCACCTTGCGGGCCTGGACTGTCTTGTTGAACGTTGCCTGTTCTATCTCTGAGCAACTGCATCCTTGATAATCGTACCACTTTCCTTCCAGACCGGAAATCAGCATCTCATTGGTACTTACTGCAGGAAGATACTCTTCCTTGGAGAAAGAGACCTTGAAAATCTGGTCGCCGCTGCCATCAGGCCTGAAAGCTCTCAATGCAAACTGGACATCGTCTTCAATTTCAATCGGACGGACATAACGAGGAGATTCCAACGTAGGAACAGCCCCATCTGTCGTATAGTGAATTTCGACATCCTCCAAGGCACAATGAATCTCTAATTCATCCTTATCCACAAAAACACTCTTTTCACAAAAACCTGTCAATTCAGGAATACGATAATTGACTCCCATGTCATCCATTCGGGCAATATGGTGTATCACCTTCTTTTCAAAAGCAGGATAATCTTTCTGACGATTGGCATTTCTCCAAGCCACTTCACTGGCAGCGAGCAATCTTGGGAACACCATATATTCCATTCTCTCTGCAGTCGGAATCCACTCTGTCCAAATATTGCACTGGATTCCTCGCACCAGCTGTTCCTGCCTTGAAGTCATCTTCTCGGGCATAGGTTCCCATTCATATATCCTGGAAATGTAATCTTGATCCTGCTGGACATCAAAATACAGATAGGAGTTTGGACAAACGACCACTTGCATACCTTGTGCAGTGGCTCTTTGGACAGCATCCGGCACCCAGCTCCTCCACCAGGAAATGACAGTATTCTGACTCAATCCATCTTCCAGAACTTCATCCCAGCCCATCATCTTTCTTCCGTTTTCCTTAAAAAAGACTTCCATATCACGAAGAAACCAAGCCTGCAATTCATCTGTGCTTGCCAAACCTTCCTTTCTGGCACGAGTCCGACAATCCTGACAACGTTTCCAATTGGCCTTGTCCACTTCATCACCCCCGACATGGACATACTCATAAGGAAAGAGTTGGAACACTTCCCTCCAAATGTTCTTGCAAAATTCCAAAGCATCGTCATTTCCCGGGCAAACGGGAGAAGAAAACACCGTGCCCCACCCTTTCTGATTCTTGCAGGTCACGAACGGATATTCTTCAATGGCAGCCAAGAAATGTCCTGGCATATCAATTTCAGGGATAATATCAATTCCTCTTTCAGCCGCATAGGCCACCACCTCACGGATATCATCCTGGGTATAGTAACCGCCATAGAGTGACTTGCCATCTATAGTCTTCAACTTGGCCGCAGGCAATCCATAATCGACATTGTGCTCTTCCTTTTCGCGACGAAGGCATTCCTTGTCTTGCCAGTTAAATTCACGCCAAGCGCCTTTTTCGGTCAAATACGGATATTGCTTGATTTCTATCCTCCAGCCCTGGTCATCAGTCAGATGCCAGTGAAATTTATTGAACTTGTACAAAGCCATCTTATCCAAAAGCGACTTCACTTCTTCTTTGTCGTAGAAATGACGGGACACATCCAAATGTACTCCTCTCCAACCGAAGCGCGGTGCATCCTCAATCTGTACCAATGGAAAAACCAACTGATCTTTTCTCAAGGTTGCCGGAAGAAGCTGACGGAGAGTCGCAATCGCAGATGTGACACCATTATAATCGGCCGCAGAAATGTTGATCCGATCGCTGTCAATATCCAAATGATAGCCTCCAACTTGCAAATCATCATCAAACACAATAATGATATCCGCCACTTCCCAGGCTGACAAACGGACATCGACCGGCAAAGTTTCATCCAGATAATGGATGGCCGGCAAAAGAGTACTGTCTACAATGGAGACGCCAACTGTTGAGCCCAGACGCAAACTTCCTTTTTCTATCTGGACGCCAACAGGATCCGGAATGAGATTCTTGACATTGGCAGAATCAGGTTTTTCTGCACATGCGACAATTGCAGAAGCCATCACTACCACTCCTAATAATTTCTCGAATACAGACATGACACTATACTTTTTCGTTTGATGACTATTCATATAGAATAAATATAGGCATAATCTGCCGATTTTTCTCCTTATTACCAATAAAAACCGGCGCAGAACCCCAAATTGATGGAGTTGAGGGAAGGTCCAGTACTGAAATCAGTTATATTTTCATATTCAACAAATGCCTTCAGCTGAAAATTGCCGGAAAGTCTCAAAGCAAGAGAAGAACCTGCCGCCACATCAAAATTGGAAATCTGACCAGAAACAAGATAAGCATAACCGGCAAGCAGATATGCTCCGTATTGAAAACGGTCGTTGATTTGACCATTCCAGAGACCTCCAGCCAGTATATTGCAGACATTATGATTATTCAGGGAGCCGATTCCACCACGGATTCGAACTCCGGCAGATGGTATGACCGGAATCCCCACATCCAAAGCCATACCGCTACCTCTCTCCGGCAGACGGCCTTCCGCTTTCAGCGAATTCCGGCCCAGAACAAAACGCCTATAGAACAAAAGATCCACATCGTAATGTTTCCGGGACTCCTCATAAAAAAATTCAGGATGGGCATAGCCTGACTGGATGAACTTTTTTCCAAAAATCCGATCTGTCACATAATATCCCAGATGAGCAGCGCCAATACCGATCAGTGCTCCACCAAGAACATCTGACAGCCAATGTCGGTTGTTGAGCATACGCATTATTCCGACAGAAGCCGCCACACTGTAAGCCCCTATACTGAACCAAGGACTTTTCCAACCATATTCAAGATGAAGAAGTGTGGCAAAAGTAAAAACAGTGGCAGTATGGCCGGAGGGGAAGGAATTGCGGGCAGAACCATCGGGACGAGTTCTTCTGAACGTATATTTCAAGCCGTTCACGCCCACCGCCATAAAAGCAAGAGATAAGGCATCGGCTGTCGCCATCCTGCCCCAAGAACTCATTCCGTCATATCCAAAAGATTTCAACCCCAACATGAACAGGAAAGGTGAATATTGTATATAGTCATCTGCACGGAAACGGAAATCAGGAAACTGGTTAGCTCGAATCTGGAAGATATCCATATCTATATTGGGCTCAAACAGATGGGCATGCCCATAGGGAAATGGCGGACAAGAAACATACTGGGCTTGAGCATTGCCACGACACAGACATAGCAGTGCCAGCATCCCCATCAAGTTCAGAATAAATTTGCTTTTCATTATGAAAAAAGTTGTTCCCCACAAAAATAGAAAATAAAAAAGGTTACACCATATCTGGCGCAACCTTTTAGGAAATATCCGATTCTGAAAAATCTAGTCAATGGAAATCTCATCTACAAAAATGAACCCTGGATGGTCTTTCCCTCCATGAAAAGCAGGAATGGAATGTTCTGATACAAGTGTCACTTTCACGTACTGCGCTTTCACAGTCTCAAACAAAAGATCATAATGCTTCACATAGGCATCATTGGACGTCATGGCCGGATAAGACTCTTCTGCCACTTTCTTGAAATGGATTCCGTCCTCAGAAACTTCGATGATCGCTTGTCTGACATCGAACACCCAATCACTGGTAGCTACACAAGTGTTGAAGCCAACTTTAGAAATCTCCGTCTCGGATTTCAGTTTGATGATTGCCTCCAAATCTTTGCCACAGAAACCAAGCCAACGGCCAGTGCGATAATTCTGCATACCAGTCAGACCGTCTACCAATGTAGACGCACCGTTGAAACGATAACTTCGATGCGGTTCCTGAAGCAGTTCAATTCCAGAAATCTTATTGTCGTAAGACAAGTTCTCGGACATGACTGTTTGCGGTATGCCATCATGAACAGCCATCGCCTTGACGACAACCTTGTCCTGAACCACAAATGGTGCAGTATATCGGAGAGATTTGATTGTCGGTTCACTTCCATCCAATGTATAGTAGATTTCTCCTCCCTTGACAGTATTAAGAGAAACCTTGATTCCTTCCATCTCTTGGTCTAGAGCAAAATCCGCTGAAACCTTGTAGATATGTTTCGCATAGTTCCAGCCCAATTTGTCATAGAAATGAAGCATCTTGTTGAGACGATTGCAGAATGCCCCATAATCCTTAGTTCCTGCAGGAGTCCACTGTACCTCGCAAAGCGCATCCATTCGAGGAAGCACCATATACTGGGCATGGCTGAAAGTCGGAATGTATTCTGTCCAGAGATTGGCTTGAACGCCCAAAATATGATGGCGAAGTTCTGGTTCCAGGTCAGATGGAATCGGTTCATAATTGTAGACACGTCCTACAGATGAATAGCCGCCGATTGCCAATGGCTCATTCTGGTCCAGATCCTGATAATGGTCGAAATAGACGTGTGAAGAAGGGGTCATGATGGCATCATGATGAAGTCTGGCAGCAGTCATGCCATATCTGAGGTCTCTCCATGCCATGACAGTCGCATTGGGAGCGACCAGATCGCCTTCCAAAATCTCATCCCAACCAATCAGACGTCTGCCATGTTCTTCAAGAAAGTGTTCAATGTCTGCTACAAACCAACTTTGAAGTTTCTGTTCCTTAGTATGTTGTGCATCATTGGCCAATCCCAACTGCCTGATACGATTCTGGCATTTCGGGCATCTCATCCATTCGTCTTTCAAGCATTCATCACCACCAATATGTACATACTCAGAAGGAAAAAGACCGACCACCTCTTCAAGAACATCCTTTACAAACTGAAGGGTCTTGTCATTGCCTGCGCAAAGAACATCTGAAGAAATACCCCATTTTTCCCTTACCTTGTAAGGACCGCCAGTGCATCCCAATTCAGGATAACATGCCAATACAGCTTGCATATGGCCTGGCATATCAACTTCTGGAACTATCGTGACATAGCGTTCTGCCGCATAAGCCACCACCTCACGAATCTGTTCCTGAGTATAGAAACCGCCGTAAGGAATGCCGTCGTATTCACCAGAATTGCGTCCGATGACAGTCTGGGCACGTTTTGAACCGATTTCTGTCAATTTCGGATATCTCTTGATCTCAATTCTCCAGCCTTGGTCATCGGTCAGATGCCAATGGAGACGGTTGATATTGTGGAGGGCGAGCATGTCGATATAGGTCTTGACTTCCTCTACAGAGAAAAAGTGACGGGATACATCCAACATCATACCTCTGTATCTGAACCGAGGTTCATCTGAAATCTTCACTGCCGGAAGAAACACTGTTCCTCTATCCATCAAAGGAAGAGATTTACGAAGAGTCTGGATACCATAGAAAACACCTGCCTCACTAGCTCCACGAATGACTACTCCCTTGTCCGAGACAGTCAGTTCATATGCCTCCTTGTTGGAGCTGTCCAGACCGAGTTCCAATGTAATCTGACCTGAAGGGCCTCCAGCCTTCAAATCCAGTCCGGCCGATTCCTTTGCATAGCTGACCAGAAACTGTGCATTTTTCGCCATCTTCTCATTTTCTTCCGGATAGGAAATGACAGCACCATCTTCCAGAACGAAAAAAGTGTCTCCGGCACGTTGGACAGAAACCGGCAAAGGAATGACTTCATAATCTGCTGTCTTCTGTGGAGCTGTACATGCAACCACTGTTGCAGCAAAAATGAAAATGCTATAAATTATTTTCTTCATATATTAAATTAATTTGTCAAGATTTTCGTACAATATACCGCTCTGATTACTAACTTTCAAAATCCAACGAATATTTTTCTTCCAACTCTTTGGCTACCTTCAATGGATCTTCTCCTGAATTGATCGGAAAAGCATCCTGCTTCAAAGTCCACTGATATTCCCATTCAATGATTCCTTTCTCCCACTCTTCCTGAACAAATGGCTTGCCGTCTTTCATACAGGCCAGTACTGCCTGAGTAAACTGATGCCAGCGTCCATAATAGAAACTGCCAGTCAAACCAGCCCATCCCCGATTGGCATAATCATTGAGTTGGGTTCCCTTTTGTCCCCAGACCGTGACGATTCCCCTCGCATTTTCTTCGTAATATCTTTTTTCTTTTTCAGTCTGGCCGAAAGCCCGGGCATCCCGGATCCATTTTCCCAGATTCAGTTCAATGGAAGTGGCCAAAAGCCTGTCGCAATCAAGAATCAGTCCATCCATTCTGGCAGCCCATTTTTCAGCACCAACAAAATCTTTGGCATAATAGCATTTCGCGAATGCGGAACGGAAATCAGAGAACAGATTGCCCAGTACCTGTCTGCCGACATTGATGACATCAAAGCGGTAAAGGCCATTGTCCACTTCTTGAGCCTTCAACAGATCGGTCCATATTTTCCAAAGTACCCGGTTGTCATAATGATATTCCGGATACGTATTCCAGCCCTGTACGCCTTCCAGTTGTGGTCTGGCATTGATCAGAACCGCCTGGCCGCACAATGCCACATGCTGGTAAACCTGTTCATACAGACCTTTCCAGGCAGTCCGGATATGTTCATCCTGCTTTCCTCCCCGGCAATCTGCCCAATTGGCCACCCATTCTGCAGGACTCTTCTCTTCGTTCCAAGCACGTTCAAACACATATTCATACATAAGAGGATTGACATCGAGGGCTTCCAAAGTAGCACCAACTCCATACAGATTGTCCCCTCCATTCTGGAAGAGATTGTCCAATTTGGCATCCACATCATCAAGATCTCCTGCCAAAAAAGTATTTCCACCGAAATTACCAAGGTAACACCACATATATGGTTGCCCATGGTAAGCATCGGTCTCTTTCCATAATTCTATGAAATCACAATAGTAGTCCAGAAGAATCAGTTTGTCCTGAGGAACTGATTCCAAGAAAGCCTTGATACGAGAAGGGGTCCATTTTTCCTTGGAATGATAGAACATCCAGGTCATCTGAAGCCATTTGGCATCAGGATCAACAGAACAGATAGATTCGTAAATGTTTTTGGATATACCTGACAAAAATTCTTCATTCCATTCCGGGGCATCTATTTCATTGAATGGATCCATCCCATAGATATGATCTGTCCCATATAGGCGAGTCTGTTCTTCGATATAAAGTTTCTGGATTACCCGATAGAGCGAGTCAGACGGATTAATGAAATGACTCTTATACTGACTGTCAAATCCCCCCCATTGACTGGTGGTGGAAATCTTGGCTTCAGGATAGATTTCTTTCAATTCCCCAGGGACATGACCAGCGAAAGCAGGCAGTATTGGAGTCATGCCAAAAGCTCTTTCCCTTTCCAGAATCTGCTTTTGCAAAGCTTCTTGACAATCCAGCCAAGACTGAGGTAACGGACTTTGCCAATAATCAACATTTGACATCCTATGCCATGGCAGCTGAGCAGGACCGGTAAAATAGTGACGGACCTGTTCATCTGACAGCCCCAAAGAAGTCCAGACTTTGTACCAGATGGATTCCTGACCAGTCAGAGCCAATGGCATATTGACACCATTCAATGCCATCCAGTCAATCAGCCTTTCCCAATCATTCCATTTCCAATATGGCATAGAATAACCATAAGTACAATAATTAAGAAAAAAACGATAGTCACAATTGGAGTGAACAATCTTTTTTTGGGAAAGTTGTGGAAGTTCATCCGGCATCTGAACGGCATCTGAAGCATACCAGGACACACGAGTATGACAATAATTTTTGAGATACCAGTTCAATCCCACTGCCATAGAATTAATGGAGTTGCCTTTAATGAGAATTTTCCTCTTGTATGATTCTACGGAAAAAACATCTCCTTCTCCAGCCTCTTCCAACAATTCGAAACGGAAACAATCTGCCTGTTCAGGAAACAATCTTCCGCACATTTCCTTCATCACTGCCGGGGATTGATCAGGAACAACATCACATCCTATCATCAGGAATGACATGATCATGCAATAGAAAACTTTACGCATAGCACTTCATTTTGTATTGTAATAGGTGAATTCTAACTTTCCCCAAAGTTATTTATTTACATTGATTTTTTCAAAACAAATCACCGATTGTCAAATTATTTTAATAACTATTCCGTCACATGACATCTCGAATGCCTTGACCTCCATTTGAACATACCGTATAACATCTTGCCAATCTTTTCTGTGCAAGAAAAAAATTGACGGCCCACCTCCTGACATCAAACAGCCGGTTCTCGAATGACCTGTTGGAAAAAGTGAAAGCCTTAGTCGGAGCTGAGGAGAAGCCCGACTACGCGAGATTGGGTGGAAGCCGTCCAAGAGCTAAGGCGGAAGACCTTGACATCCTTCTGGCCCTGCCAGCACATGAGCTATCAGCAAATGCTGAAGGAAAGGGGCATTATACAAAGTATGTCCGGGAAGGGAAACTGTCTTGACAACTCGACGATGGAGAACTTCTTCGGACTGATGAAAAATGAATTGCTGTCTCTGCAGGAGTGGGACAGTGCAGGACAGTTCGCAAAAAAACTGGTGAAATACATCAAGTACTTCAATCACGATAGAATCAGACTGAGGCTGAATGGAAAAAGCCCGGTACAATACCGAGCTTTGTTCCAATCTGAGAAGGCCTCCTAATCAATATTAACCGTCCAACTTTTTGTTCAGCAAACGCTGTATTCTTCAACATATCTTATCCATGTCGTCTCGAAGCTACTTATAATCCTTGCCGACGATAAGATTCCGGAGACATCTTCATATTTTTTCTAAAATATTTACAGAAATGAGAAGTGTCATCAAAATTCAGTTCGAATGCAATTTCCTTGATGCTCATGGTCGTATTCCTCAACATAGAAGAAGCCTTGAGGATAACATACATCTGAATACACTTGAATGCAGTCATACCAGTCACACTCTTGACCAAAGCAGAAAAATGACGTTTGCTTACTGATAGCGCATTGACATAAAAATCAACATCGCGATGAGTCTTATAGTTGGAATACAAGAGTCTGGCAAATTCTCTCATGAGATTCTGAGTGGAACGTTTCGGAAAATTCTCTGACCATTCCTCGTACATCTTGCCAATTTCGGAAAACATACCCAACACCAAATATTTCATCAAAGGTTCCTTGTCCTTTATTCCTGTATTCTTGGCCATCTTGATGAAATTGATAAAATTCAAAATATCCTTCATCTGCAACTCTTTCAACACCAATGCCGGATGGACTAGGGAAAGAGTTGTATAAGGATGGGAATGAATCAGCGTATCGGTCCAAAATTCTCTTGAAAAGCAAAAACCAATACACTTGAAATCAGGACTGATCTTGGTAAAACGTGCAGTACTATTATTTGTCAGAACCATCAATGAAGCAACTGGCACTTCCCTTTTGTAGAGAGATGTCTGATATTCAAGTTCTCCTTGTATAGTGAAAATCAGAAAAACCTGATCCATCTGCTCATAGGAATCCCATATGGTAACGACATCGTCCTGTCCCCAAACCAAAAACAAATTATCATCGTTCTGATAAAAATCAGCAATATATTGTTTTGAAATCTCCATGACTGCAAAATTTATTTTGATACCTCCATCTACAAAAAACTACGACATCAACCACGCCTCGTTCTAACAACAACTGTTCCATAATTATGGCTGTCTGTCAATTTATACAACTAATTATACAAAAAGAATATGATTGTCATTTTCCTCGCCACTTGCACTGTCTGTCCACAAGGAAATCTCGAGATTCCACTCTGCTCAAGCCGAAGAAAGTCTCTGAAATAGCCATCAAAAAACCGGTTTCCATATGGAGACCGGCTTAAAGTCATTATTTTCTGTCAACTTCTAGAAGTTAGAAGCTCCAGCAGCTGCACCTGCATTGGTATCCCACCAAAGCTGAGTTCCTTCATTGTCACCTTTGGTCTTGTAAGCACCCTTGGATTCCTTGATCAGCGTCTGCACTCCATTTTCATAACCTGACTTGTTGCGTTCAGACTCGTTGGTTTCGAATCTCATACGACGGATCATAATCGTTGAGCTGATATCGTTGGAAAGATTGACCTCCATCGGGAACAGACGTGGATAGCCGGTTCTTCTGAATTCAGACCATGCTTCCTGTCCTTCCGGGAAGAGAGCAATCCATTTCTGAGTGATGATCTTCTCCAATTTCTGCTCATCAGTGGCACCTTCATCCCATTTTACAGTAACGGCAGAAACAGGGCCAATGTCATATTTGTGAGCGGTCGGATCCACATAACCGGTTGGCTTGCTGGTACCGTCCTCAATGTAGGCAGCACCGTTTACGCCCCAATATTCCATGGACTCCTCAATACCTTTCTGATATAGTTCAGCAGCGGTACCGCCCATGCTCCATCCACGGAGTGCGCCTTCTGCACGGAGGAAGTAGACCTCAGGAGACCCCAAAAGCACGATAGGTGTTCTGTTCAGGTTATCCATTGTCCAGGCTGGACCCAAGTTGGAGAAGTTGACACGCTGGTCTTTGGAAGGATAGTCAATACCTTCACGGATGCCGACATATTTTCCTTTGAATTCTGGAGCGCCCTTGATTTCACCTGCCGGGTTGAAGTAGATTGGAAGACGCGGGTCTTTCAGACCTTCGAGAATAGACTGCATATCTGCACTCATCCTGATATCGTTGTAAGCGTAGGCAAGCACACAGAGAGGGTGTTTCATGGTCTCGGTAGGGAGAATCATGCTTTCTTTCTTGTTGGTGATCACGCCTGCAGGGCTGGCGACTGCCTTTTCAGCTTCTGTCTTTGCCAAAACAGGTTCCACTTTGGAAATACGGATAGCCAGACGGAGACGCTGTGAGTTGATCACTTTCTGCCAGCTCTTGTAGTCACCCTTGAAGATCAAATCCCATTTCTTCAGGACATTCACTTCTTTGCGGTCGCTGGACAGGAAGCCGTTCAGCAGTTTCTCGGCCTCATCCAATTCCTGGAAGAACTGATGGTAGATGGATTCCTGGGAATCGTATTCCACGGAAGTGCCGCCTTCGCCGAAATGAGAATAAGGGATAGGTCCGTAGCAGTCAGTAGAACGCTGCATACCGATCACTTTCAAGACCAGAGAAACGGCATATACCTCAGGGAATTCGGTCTTCTCGGCAGTGACGGTCTGTTCCTGCACTTTCTTCCACGGTGCCAAGATACCGTTGTTGTACATACCGAATGCATAGTTGGTCCAACCGAACTGGATACTGTAGTTGCCATTGTGCTGTCCACCGGCAAACGGTGTAGGAGGAGCCATGAAGCCGCTCCAGATATCAGCGCAGAGGTTCTGGGCAATCTGGAAATCCCAATCCGCATTCTGGGCATTGAAATAAATGGATTTCTCCATCTGAGTGATATAACCTCCGATATTCGCGAGGTCTGCTTGTTTATATACCGGCTTGAATGCAAACGGGTCAGTATTCTGTTCATCAAAATCCTTGGAACAGGCTGTCAGCATACATAAACCCGCAAGCAATGGAAATAATATCTTTTTCATACTTAATTCTTGCTAAATGGTCAATTAAAATTTAAGATTAAGGGTGAAGCCCATGTTACGTGATAGTGGAATACTGAAGTTGTCCAGGTTTGCCAAACTGTTGGAAGATGTGGACAGAACCATTTCAGGATCAAATGGAGCATCACGGAAGAGATAGCATACATTGTGCATTACAAATGACAGTGTAGCCCCCTTGATGAATCTTGACTTTTCCATCAATGACTGTGGAAGAGAATAACCGATAGACAATTCACGCAAACGTACATTGGTCGCATCGTAGACTGCTGCACGACCTTCGTTGGACTTGTACCATACTTCTGCATCGATTGGCTTGTCGTATGGCTGTCCGTCAGGAGTAACGGCAGGAACCTTCACGCCACCTGCCAGACGAGCGTCTGCAGATTCTGCACTACGGCCGTAGGCATTGAGGAAGCCCTGAGTCAGAGACATGGCCTTGCCACCGAAGCGACCATCAATCTGGAAGGAGAATACCAGATCCTTGTAGCGGAGAGTATTGCTGAATCCCATTGTGAAATCTGGATTCACATTGCCGACATAACGTTTGTCATCCACATTCTCAAGAGTCTGGACGCCGTTCTTCTCGGTAACGATCACACGACCTTCTTCGTCACGTTTGACGCTCTTCACATAGAGGCCGCCCCACTCTTCGCCTTCGTACAGTTTGTACATGAATTCAGAAGATTTGCTACCGCTGACGATCAGACCGTCTTTTGCATATTGCTCAGGAAGGGATTTCACCACGTTCTTGTTGGTTGCGAAGTTCAGGGATCCGTTCCATTCGAAGTCTTCTGTACGGACTGGAGTGAAACCGATTGTTGCCTCGAAACCAGTGTTGCGGATCTTACCGGCATTGATGAAGTATTTCTCATAACCGGTACCGGTTGTATTGTCAACCAGGAAATACTGGTTCTCTGTGTCGGTGTTGTAAGCTGCCAAATCCAAAGTCAAGCGGCTGTCAAACATACGCATCTGGAGACCGGCCTCAATAGCGGTTGATTTCTCTGGTTTCAAATCTGTAAATGGAGCGATGACGTTGGTCTGGACATCACCCATATCATTCAATGAATCGTAGACGATAGTCTTGCCCCACGGCATGTCGTTACCTACCTGAGTCCAGGACAGGCGGACTTTACCGAAGTTGAGCCAAGACTGGGATGGATTGTCCATCAGTTCAGTGAAGACGAAGGAAGCGCCCACTGAAGGATAGAAGAAGCTGCGGTGCTGCTCAGGAAGGGTAGAAGACCAGTCGTTACGGGCTGTGATATCCAAATAGAGCATATCTCTCCAACCGATAGTGGCTGTTCCGAAGACGGCTGCCAATGTACGCTCTTCCTGGCTGTTCTGATGGATAGGACGATCCATGAAGTTGTTTGCATGGAAGAAGTTAGGATATTTCAGAGTCATTCTGATTCCTTCACCTGTATTCAGGTTGTGAGTTACGGAAGTACCCAATGTGGCAGTTACCTGGAAATCATCCCAGATCTTGTTGAAGTTGAGCAATGCATCCGCATATTCTGTTCTATAGGTAGTGCGGTAACGCTCGTAACGACCACCACCGTTGTCACCGTCACTGGTGATGATGGAAGCACCGTAGCAAGCTTTTCTGACACCCAAACCGTTGGTCTGGTCGTAGCTGCCTCTGAGTTTCAAATTCAACCAGTCTGTGAAATTGACAGTCAAGTTGAGTTTGCCGATGATCTTTTCCATGTCATAAGAATAGTTATGACGGTTGGTCAACCAATATGGGTTCTTGGCGATATCTTCCTCATGGCTCCAGTTCTGGTGCATGATGTTACGGTCTGGATTCAAGACCTCGAATTCGTCACGGAACTTGTTGAATTCCTCGGTTCCCTCTGGGAAGAGGTAAAGACCTACGATTGGGTTGAAGTAACGGCCTGGAGCTGCTGGAGCATGATCCATTTTCTGTTTGGTCAAAGCGACGCTGGCGTCCAGTTCAATCAAACCGTCGAACAGGTCGGTATTGCTACGCAGACTCAGGTTGTGACGGTTCATTGTATTCTTTGGCATAATACCCTTACCATAAGTATTTTGATAAGAGAAGTAGTTCTTCACTTTTCCGTTGCCGCCGCTGATGGAAAGACGGTTGGTGTAAAGCTGTCCTGTCTTGAAGAAGTCATCGATGTAATCGTTGTTGACCTTACCTGCGGCACCCCACTGGTTGTTGGTAAATTCGTTTTTGCCATTGTTGCCCATGAGGAACTTGTCGTTGAACTTGTAAGTCATGTAAGGCATGTCAAACTGCGCACCAGTAGAGAAGTTGACTTCTGTACGGCCGGTTTTGCCTCTCTTGGTAGTGATGATGATCACACCGTTGGCAGCCTGGCTGCCATATAGTGCAGCTGCGGCAGCACCTTTCAAGACGTTCATGCTCTCGATGTCTTCTGGAGAAATGCCGGCAAGACCATCACCGGCATCGATGTTTCCGCCGTAACCGCCTTCCTTGTCAGAACCTTCTGTGATTGGAGTGCTGTTGATAGGAGTACCATCAACCACGTACAGAGGCTGGTTGTTGCCGTTGATAGAACGGTTACCACGAAGAAGAACCTTCACTGAACCGCCAACACCGGAAGTAGACGTGGAAACAGTCATACCGGCGACCTTACCGGCCAGATTATCCAGCATGTTGGCTGCCGGAATCTTGCTGATTTCTTCGCCATCCACCTTCTGAGTTGCATAAGACAAACTCTTTTCGGAACGTTTGATACCCAAAGCGGTCACTACGACATTGTCCAACATCAAAGAATCTTCCTTAAGAACAATCTTCAAACGTTTTCCTTCGAACATGACATCAATGGTAGCATAGCCCAGACACGAAATGTTAAGTTGAGTTCCTTTCTGGACATCAGGAAGAGTAAATTCTCCATTCTGATCGGTAATCACGCCCGTCTGAGTTCCAGAAACCATTACCGTTGCTCCTATTATAGGAAGACCGGCCTGATCCAACACGACACCAGAGCATGTAAATGTCTGCTGGACGCTTTTTGTACTTTCTGATTGAGAGTCAGAATTTGCCAATGCTGTTCCACCACCTATTAGAAATGACCCGAACAGCACTACTGAAATAAATAACCTTTTTAACATAATAGATTGTTTAAAGTGTAGTGTAAATTATGTGTTGAAAATTGTGTGTTGTGTATTATAGTTTAGTTTTATATGCTTCAGCATTGTTATTGGACGAAATATACCAATTCATTTTTTCTTTTGAAAAAAATTGCCATAAAAATCAACAAAAAGAACTCTTTATTTACAAAATATACCTAACAAGTTCTCTTTTAAATACAGATTTTTTACCATACCCTCACCGCTCATAGCAGCAAAAACAGCACGATAAAAACACTGCATGGATTGCTGTTGACAACTAGATGATAGGATGCTTTTCGAACTGGATGAAAAAAGCCCGGTACAATACCGAGCTTTCATCCAATCCCCAAAGGCCTCTCAATCAATATAGACTGTCCAACTTTTTTGAAGACATGTCAATTTCAGATGAGGACTCATTTTCATTGATACATCAAAATGGCACTAGAACATCGACTTTACCTGATTATAGACATTTTCAGGCGTAAAGCCCAATTTCTCGTCAAGTACCTTATATGGAGCAGAGAAGCCGAATGACTCCAATCCCCAAATCTTTCCATCATTTCCAACAAGAGATTCCAGATTAACTGGCAAACCGGCAGTCAAACCGAATTTCTTGATTCCAACTGGAAGAATCTCTTTCTGATACTCTGCCGTCTGATTTCGGAACAGGCCCTCAGAAGGTACAGAAACTACCCGCACTTTCAAGCCATCTTTTTTCAAAAGTTCAGAACCGGCCACCAGAGTGGACACCTCCGAACCAGAAGCCAATAAAATGACATCCGGGGCCTTATCTGAACCTTTGACGATATAGGCCCCCTTGGCAACTTCCTCATAATGATTGCCAATTGGCAAATTGTCAATATTCTGACGAGAGAAAATAAGCCCTGTCGGCGTTTCCGTATTTTCCATGGCCAATTTCCATGCCTGTGTCGCTTCTTCCACATCAGCCGGTCTGAGCACCAGCATAGAATTCTGACCCCTGTGATTCTTGAGTTTCTCAAGAAGCCGGATCTGCGCCTCCTGCTCTACTGGTTCATGGGTTGGTCCATCTTCACCGACACGGAAAGCATCATGCGTCCAAATAAACTTAACAGGAACGCCCATCAACGCTGCCATGCGAATAGCTGGTTTCATATAATCTGAGAATACAAAGAAAGTACCGCAAGCAGCTATCACACCGCCATGGAGCCCCATACCAATACAACAACAGGCCATGGTCAGTTCAGCAACACCTGCTTGGAAGAAAGCCCCGGTGAAATCTCCTTTCGCAAAAGCATGGGTCTTCTTCAAGAAACCATCTGTCTTATCAGAGTTGGCAAGATCGGCAGATGAACAAATCATGTTCGGTACCTTTTCTGCAAGGATACCCAATACAACAGAAGAAGCGGCACGAGTTGCCGCACCGGCTTTCTGTTCGATAGCAGACCAGTCAATGGACGGCACTTCTCCTTTGAACCAAGATTCAAGCTGACTGGCTTTAGCAGAATTCGCTGTTGCCCATTCCTGTTCCTCGGCATGACGAGCAGCGGAAATTTCACTCAGTTCCTTCTGTCGTTCATCATAGATTGCTTGAACATCGTCATAAATTACAAACGGATTATCCGGATTACCACCCAATCCCAAAATCGTATTTCTATAAGCATCTCCGCCGAGAGGGGAACCGTGTGTCTTGCAACAGTGTTCCAATGAAGATCCGTCCGCATTCTTGGCACCATACCCCATGATACACTTGCCGATGATGAGAGTTGGGCGTTCCTTTTCAATTTTCGCCTGATCCAGAGCGGAACGGATCTGCTCACAGTCATTGCCGTTGATTTCTATCACATTCCATCCCCATGAACGGTATTTCATGGCCGTATCCTCCGAGATGACTTCATCTGTCGCAGTGGAAAGCTGGATGTCATTGGAGTCATAGAACATGACGAGGTTGTCCAATCCCAAATGGCCTGCGATACGGCCTGCTCCCTGAGAAACTTCCTCCTGGATGCCACCATCGGAGATATAAGCATAGATGGTCTCCTTCTCGAAGGTCGGATTGCCGGTATGGGCTGCCAAGAATTTGGCGGCGATAGCTGCACCTACCGCATAGGCATGGCCCTGACCGAGCGGACCAGATGAATTCTCGATACCGCGCAGCACATTGACTTCCGGATGGCCCGGAGTGACAGAGCCCCACTGGCGCAGCTGCTGGAGTTCTTCCAGCGTGTACCTGCCAGTCAGTGCAAGGGTTGAATAAAGCATTGGAGCCATGTGACCCGGATCAAGATAAAAACGGTCTCTACCCATCCATTCCGGCTGTGCCGGATCGTACTGAAGATATTCAGAATAAAGCACGTTGATAAAATCTGCGCCTCCCATTGCACCACCCGGGTGACCGGATTTTGCTTTTTCCACCATTGATGCCGCAAGAATTCTAATATTGTCCGCGGCATGCTTCATTGATTTGAGATTGTTTTTCATACGATATTCAGATTATAATATTTTTCTCTTTGTCCGATGGACCGCTAAAATTCATTGCCCTCGGCAGCCGTCCATATTGAATCTTTAAAGATAAGCATTTATCTCGAAGAAAAGATATGCCGCCCGGACATTTACTTGCAGAACCCAGAGAAATGCAATCTGGACAAGTCTTCTACAAGCAGATATCCAAGCGGCTTCACGAAAAAAACCAATATTATAATATATTGTATAAGAACTTGATACTATCTATTCCATTCAATGAAGTCTAACGGAAAATCTGTTTCTATCACATCTGGACCGGATTCAACTACTTTCTGTAATTCCCGTTTTCTTTCTTCAGATGTCTTCAGTTTATCCTGTTTTGGAGCGGTGGATACCATGCAGCGGACTCCATTGGCACGCAAAGCAGCATAGAGATCGGAATGTTCCGGATTCATGGTATGGGTCACGACATAGGCCATCGGAATATTCTCCCATGGAATGCCAACTGCCTCATATCCTTTGAACTGCTCCATATCTTTCACCCACGCAGACATCCTCGCGGTAGAATCAAGTTGATAAACGACCTGCGCTTCTTCTGGATTTCGAACAGTATACATGCAGTTCACGCCATTTAAAGACCGGACAAGCGGAACGAGCACATCGCGGGTCACATCCTTGATGTCAAAATTGAGAATCACCTTGTCACGACTCCACTCAATGACATCTGCCACTTTAGGAATCTTGAAAGCAGTGACATTTCCCCATCTATCTTTCAAAAATAGTTTTTGGAGTTCAGCATAGGTACAATCTCGGACCAATCCAGTACCAGTGGTCGTCCTGTCCAGCCCCTTGTCATGCATAAGCACAATCACACTATCCTTAGTCATACGAGGGTCAATCTCATAGACTGTAGGCATATATTCCAGAATCTTGTCAAACGTTTCGATACAGTTCTCCGGATAACCCGGCATATTACCTCCACGATGGCCACTGATCAGGATATCTTCCTGACTCTGAAAAAAAACATTGATATCAGAAGGCATTCCACATTTATAATAATGGCGCTGTACTTCTTTTTGACAAGAACACAGAACGATGGCGGAAACAGCCAACAAAAATAGTGAAATCAAACATCTTTTCATTTTACAATCCTTATTCATCATTTCTTTCAAAGAATTTCATTTGAGAAAAGGAGAATACTTTTTTTCCATTCCAAGTGCAAATATACTACTTTTTCTCTTAAAACAAATTCAAAAGAAAATATATGAAAGATTTTGAAATAAGAATAGAAATAATTTCTACCTTTGCATTGAAGAGATAACTTAAAAACAAAATAATGGTTACAATTGCAAAAATACTAGCCAAAGCTTCAGACACGAAAGCTTTGGCAATCTGCCAAGGGGCCGGAAAACATGTGGCAGAAATGTTCAATGAACTGTTTCCCAGAAAAACTGCCGTCATCGTTGCCGACAACAATACTTACAAAATAGCAGGCAAGGAGATTTACCAGGTTCTGGAATCTGCGGGCATTCCTCTTGCAGAACCATTTGTTTTCAATGATCCAGATCTGTATGCAGAATGGGGGTTTCTGGAGCAACTGGAATCTTATCTGAAAGGGTTGGACGCCATTGCTGTTGCAGTTGGCTCCGGAGTCATCAATGATTTGACGAAGCTATCTTCCGAACATTTGGGACGCAGATATATGATTTGTGGCACTGCCGCTTCTATGGATGGGTATACTGCCTACGGCGCTTCCATCTCCTACCAAGGCAACAAGCAGACCTTCAACTGCCGGGCGCCGAAAGGGATTCTTCTGGATCCGGGCATCGCAGCCGCAGCTCCAAAAGAACTGGCGGCTTCCGGCTATGCAGACTTGATTGCAAAAATCCCGGCTGGAGCCGACTGGATGATTGCAGATGCTCTCGGCAAAGAAGCCATTGACCCATTTGCCTGGAATATTCTCAACACGAAGCTCAAATCTTCCCTCGCCGTCCCTGAAAAAGTGCTCGAAGGAGACTATCAAGCCACTTCCGATCTGGCAGAACTGCTGGTCATGAGTGGTTTTGCAATGCAGGCCATGCAGTCCAGCCGTCCGGCTTCCGGAACAGAGCATCAGTACAGCCACTGCTGGGATATCGAAAATCTCTGCATCAACAAAAAACACGTTTCCCATGGATTCAAGGTAGGTATCGGAACACTGGTCAGCACAGCCTCTCTGGAATTTCTCCTCAATTATGACATGAATAAAATTGATCTTGACAAGTGCATAGCTCAATGGCCCACATGGGAAGAAACCGAGCAAAAAATCAAAGAGCTGACAAGCTGCAATGCCGGCCTGCTGTCAAGATGCCTGACCGAAACCAAAGAAAAATACACTCCAGAGAAAGAATTGAAGACAGAACTGGAAACCTTCCTTGCCAAATGGCCAGAATTGAAGCAACAGATAAAGAACCAGATTCTCCCTTACGACGAAGTGAAGGAAAGGCTCAAGAAAGTCGGAGCCCCTTATGAACCGGAAATGATCCATGTGAGCAGAGAACATCTGAGAGAGACTTTCCGCATCATCCCATTCATGAGAAGCCGCTACACCAACGTGGACATCATTGCCCGTCTGGGCCTGCAGGACGAACTGGAAAATGTTCTCTTTGGCAAGGGAGGTCACTATCAAATCTAATTATCGCCATACAGCAGAAAATCCTTTGATCAATCTGCACAAAAAATACATCAACATGATATCGATTGCAGGTTGTATCAATATCATGTTGATTTTTGGCTGAACTGCTGGAATCCATGGGAGCAGAGCAGGCAGAAATCATCTTCCAGACCGAAAGGAAAGTCCGTTTCCACATCGGCAAGAAAACAGACAAGATTACCTTGTCTCCGGTATCAGCGGCGACCGTCCGTCTGGAATAAGACTTTTTTGAGACAAAGATTCATTATATTGTGCAAAACATAACAGCAAACTAAAACAAACAAGACATGAAATATAGATTGATGCTACTGGTTACCCTTCTGTTGTCCATTTCCGGATTGTCTGAAGCTCGGAGAATCCAGAAGAATTTCATTATCGGCACCCAGAACATTTGGGGCAAGCAGGCTCCTGAAGTGATTGATCATTTCAAGAAAATGGACGTGGACGTCCTGTGCACTCAGGAAAGCCGTCATTTGGATTCTACCGCTTTCAAGGATGCCGGACTGCATGTCCATTTCAGCGCCAACAACAGGAAGGGCCCTGTCTGTATCATTTCCAAATATCCATTTGTCGGCAAGACTCCTCACAGCTACGGTATCTACATTGACCTGGGAGATGGAGTGAAGGTGCTGGTCATGAACTGCCACGCCGCCCACAAGCCTTATGGCCCTTATCAGCTCAACGGCATCGACTACGGAAAATCCAAAGCCAATGCAGACCCTCAGCAAGTGTATGAGCAGAACAAGAAAGCCCGTCAGGAAATGGTGGATCTCCTTCTGGAAGACATCCTTTCCGCTGAAACGGACAACATCATCCTCTGCGGAGATTTCAACGAGCCATCTTGGCTGGACTGGACAGAGCAGACAACCAAAGCAGGGCTTTCTGCCTGCGTCCTTCCATGGGCGGCCACCAAGAGCCTGTACGATGCCGGTTTCAAGGGAGATGCCTATCGTACCATCCATCCCAACCCGGTCAAACATCCTGGATTCACCTGGAGCTCCAAGCCGGTGGAGAAAGATACCAAAGACCGTATCGATCTCATCCTGTACAAGACTGGCAAGAAGACCAAAGTCAAGGAATGCAAGGTCGTAGGAGAATCCACTGAGACTTCGGACATTGTTCTGAAGCCATGGATCTTTGACCACCGCGGTGTCCGTGCCGTTTTCCAATACAGAAAATAATCCATTGGAGACTTGCTTGCACAAGTCTCCTTTTTCTCTCTTTGCAGCCATGAAAAAATCAAGACTATTGCTACTGCTGGGTCTGACCTCCTGCATGGGAGGCAGGGATGCCATTTCTCCAGCCATTCCCCAGGACCCGGAAATGGAGAAGAAAATTGAACAGATACTCAGCCACCTGACCCTGACAGAGAAAGTGGGACAGATGTGCCAGCTGACCGCTACGGTCATCAACAATCCGGAGAACACCGCTCTCAGCCAAGAGAAGATGGACGAGGTGTTCGGAAAATACAAGGTCGGTTCCATCCTGAACATTCCTTTCGGAGTGGGCCAGCCCAAAGAAGTATGGTCTCGATACATTGAGGATGTCCAGCAGAATTCTCTGGCGAAGACAGGTCTTCCGACCGTCTATGGAGTAGACCAGATTCACGGTGCCTCCTATACGGTCGGTGCCACCTTGTTTCCACAGGGAATCAACATGGCAGCCACTTTCAACCGTGAGCTTGCCAGAAAATGTGCCGAAATCGGGGCCTATGAGACCAGAGCCTGTGGTATTCCATGGACCTTCTCACCGGTCGTCGATCTGGGCAGGGACCCTCGCTGGCCAAGAATGTGGGAGAACTATGGAGAAGACCCTTACGTCAGCGCACAGATGGGGCTGATGACGGTCAAAGGTTACCAGGGCGACGAACCCAACCACATTGATGCCTATCATGTGGCAGCCTGCATGAAACATTACATGGGCTATGGAGTCCCGACCTCCGGAAAAGACCGGACTCCAGCCGCCATCCCGGAAGCGGTCCTGAGAGAAAAGCATTTCGCGCCTTTCAAGGAAGCGGTCAGGAATGGTGCCCTTACTATTATGGTCAATTCGGCGAGTGTCAACGGTCTGCCTGTCCATGCCAACAAAGAACTGCTGACCGGCTGGCTGAAAGAAGGCCTCAACTGGGACGGCATGATTGTCACCGACTGGAACGACATCAACAACCTCTATGAAAGAGAGCATATCGCCACCAGCAAGAAAGATGCAGTCCGGTTGGCGATCAATGCCGGTATCGACATGGCGATGACTCCTTTCGAGACGCAGTTCTGCACCGACCTGGTGGAACTGGTGGAAGAGAAGAAAGTCCCTCTTTCCAGAATAGACGATGCGGTACGACGCATCCTCCATCTGAAATTCCGTCTGGGGCTTTTCAACCAGCCGACCTGGGACACTGCCCTGGGATATGACCGATTCGCGTGTGAAGAATTTGCCCAGACCTCTCTGGAGGCGGCCATCGAATCAGAAGTGCTTCTGAAGAACGAGAAACAGCTGCTCCCATTGAAAAAAGAAACCCGGATCCTGCTGACCGGTCCGAATGCCAACAGCATGCGCTGCCTCAACGGAGGCTGGTCCTACAGCTGGAGCGGAGACCGGGCAGATGAGTTCGCTCAGCCATACCATACCATCTACGAAGCACTCCGCAACACCTTCGGGGCAGACCAGGTCATGTACGAACCCGGTGTCACCTGGCGTGAAAACGGGAACTGGTGGGAAGAGAAAACTCCCGAAATCGGCAAAGCCGTCGCCGCCGCCAGCAGAGCCGATGTCATTGTCGCCTGCATCGGTGAGAACTCCTACTGCGAGACTCCCGGCAATCTGGATGACCTGCATCTTTCCAGAAACCAAGTCGAGCTGATCCAGTCGCTGTCACGCACTGGCAAACCAATCATTCTGATACTCAACGAAGGCAGACCTCGTCTCGTCCACGAAATAGAGCCACTTGCAGAGGCTGTGGTGGACATTCTGCTGCCAAGCAATTACGGAGGTGACGCGCTGGCGCTGCTGCTTTCCGGACAGGAGAACTTCAGCGGCCGTTTGCCTTTCACCTATCCGAGATATGCCAACTCTCTGACTACCTACGATTTCAAGGTCAGCGAACAGGTCAGCACTATGGCTGGACAATACAATTACAGTGCGGATATTGACATCCAATGGCCTTTCGGCTATGGTTTGAGCTATACCCAGTTCCGATACAGCAACTTCCAGGTGGACCGGAAGGAATTTACGGCAGAAGATGAACTGACCTTCACCATAGATGTGGAAAATGTCGGTTCCTGCAAAGGAAAAGAAGCTGTCCTCCTCTACTCAAGCGATCTGGTCGCCAGTTCCATTCCAGATGCCATCCGTCTGAGGAATTTTGAGAAAGTGGAGTTGGAACCTGTACAGAAGACCCGTGTCAGCATGGTCGTGAAAGCAAGTGATCTGGCTTTCGTCGGACTGGACGGAAAATGGAGACTGGAAGAAGGAGACTTCACGATGCGCTGTGGCACCGAGCAGCTGAATATCCATTGTTTCCAGGGAAAGGTCTGGGAGGAAGCGGATATCCTCTAAAGTTTCCATACTGATCCCTAAAAGAAAATCCCGAAAGTTTATTTCTAACTTTCGGGGTTCAGTTCATTTGCCGTTTTTTGCTACCAGTCCACTTTCTGACGGGAAAGAGGCATAGTCATACACCTGGCGCCACCGCCTCCTCTTGGCAGTTCAGAGCCCTCTAGCGTAACGACATATTTCTGATCTCCCAAAATATCAACAGCCCCGACAATAACCTCCGATGCTGGAACAATCTCAAATCCATTCTTATCCAATTCATTGAGTGTATGTGTATTACGTGCATATGAAATCACTTTTCCAGGAGCAAAAGAAAAGAAATTGGCCCCACTGTGCCACTGTTCCCTCTCCTGATCCCATTCGTCACTCTTACCACCACAAATGACCGGCTTCAAGTCCATTCCGAGATTTTTCAATACAGCCAGAATATTCGAGACATTCCGGATCTTCACAACCTTCCCGTCTTCAATCTCAATATGCACAGTCTGATATTGATTATCCCGAAGAATAAGTGGTTCAAATACCATACAACAATCTCGATCCAGCATAGTGAAAACCATATCCAGATGAATAAACGATTCCGGGGCATCTGGAAGTTGCTGTACAATAATGTGTCGCCGTCCTTCTGGTGCATATGCAGCCAACCGTGCCACGAGCATATCAATACCTAAAGTACTGGTTCTCATGCCATTGCCAATTACAATAATGTCATCGCGGACAATTGCTATATCCCCTCCTTCAATGAAGAAGCGCTCATTTTCCGGCTGGGCATCAAAGGAATTGATGATGCTGCAATCAAATTTGCCACTGTTCCTGTAGATGGCTTCCATGATGAGAGATTCACGGGTACGCACCTTGTTGGCCATCTTGCAGATCAGAGCATGATTTCCTATGGTGACAGACGAGTCTCTTGTGAAATAGAAATTATACAAAGGAAACAGGGCATAGAAATCCTCATTCAAGAAAGAGGTCAGCGTATTGATTTCGGCAGGCAATCCTTCTATCAAGACACGAACCAGTTTCTTGGAACTCATGTCCATCAGCTGGCCGTACAGTTCCGGTTTTTCTTCCAGTTTGCAGATTCTGCTGATTAGTGCCTCTTTCTCTTCCGGTCTGTCCAAAACTTCCTTCAATAAATCATCCACATAGAAGACGTCGGCCACTTTGGACAGCACCCCATCCAACTGACTGTACTCTTCCTGTGCAATGGACAAATTCAGGATATCGCTATATAAGGCCCTCTGAGCCATTCTCGGAGTCATGTTTTCCACCTCAGCTCCAGGTCGGTGCAATAAGACAGCATCCAATTTTCCTATCTCAGACTGGATGTTGATTTTCAATCTTTGGTTATATGTCATAGTGTTTCTATTTTATTGTTCTGTTCATTCTCAATCAAGCAGGACATGCCCCATCTGTTTCAAACGGTTCTCCGTTTCATTCCACAGCGCCAGCATCTTTTCGGGGCGGCTGAATTTCCGACGGACCTTCTTCTGCCGACCAGAATGGAAAACGCCACCGCTCACCTGTTGAAAATCCGGATCCAACAACAACCTGATGGCCATATCCGCCCCCTGACGAGGAGTCCGAATGAATGGACGGTAAATATGGTCTGTCAACACATCAAACCATTTGTGCATACGGATAATTTCCGTACTGACGATTCCCGGATCGGCGGCATTGACCAGAATTCCTCTATTCCGGACTCTTCTTGCCAGTTCACTTGTGAAATACCATAGAGCCAATTTGGTATTGCTGTAAACCGGGATCCTTGAAAATTCTCCTTCCTTGCCGTGCGAGAAGAAATGAGGGCCCAGCTTTCCCTTGACATAGGAGCAAGAAATCATGCTCACGACCCGGCTGCCACAATGCATCAGAGGCAATAATTTTCTCGTCAGAAAATAAGGAGCCACATAATTGACGGCAACAGTTTTCTCAAAGCCGTCTTCCGTACGGACCAGCTGTCTTGCCAGCATACCTGCATTGTTCATGAGCAGATTGATCGGCTTTCCCCGGGCAATAATCTGATCGGCGACCTGTTCCACAGACTTCATGGAAGACAGATCCACCTGCATCACTTCCATTTCGCCCCGGTCGGTCTTCTTTCTCAATTCCCGGATACAATCTTCGCCCATCTGGGCAGAATAACACAACATGATGACATGATAACCGGCTTCGGCTAAAGCAAGCGTAATTTCCCGTCCCATACCCCCATCTGCTCCTGTTATGATTGCATTTTTCTTTTCCATTCTACTTCACCTCCGCTTTAATGTAGGTAGATGGATTCCTGAGTATATCTGCCGGAGTTGCAAAAGCATACAACCAATTGGAAACTGAAAAGCCATAAGCTTCCTTGGCACACCACCAGATCAAGGTACTGCAAGTGAAACGTTCAGGTGCGGCCCATTTGCAAACCACCACTTCATACCAACGCACATAAGCCCTTCCAATATACTTCTCTGCAATATCCGCCAACGCAGATGGTTTTTCCACTGGAATTGTCTCTCTTCTCAATACGCTTTTTTCTCTTTTCCAGTTCCAATGCCACCTGACCCGCTGAAGTCCAAGAACATAATGAGGAGTATCCCAGTTCTTCATGGTCCGTTCATGAACACCTTTCTGCAGCATGCATTCTACCGTACATCTGCCATATTTGTTTGAACTTTCATCAATATCTTTCGTCATGACTGCAAGATGTCCCATCTTATGAGTGTACCTCGGATTAAGATTGGCAAAAAGCCAAGGACAACCATGCTTCGGCAAAGTCAGCAGAACATCTCCTCTCTTCGCTTTACCATTCCAGGTCGAATGAACAGTCGAGATGGGGCGATGTGGAAAATTAGCGAAAATATCAAATCCTCCCTGTGGTGTCAACTGATTTTCCCACTCTTTGTCTTCCCTATCCAAAGCCATTCCATAAAAAGCCAGCAAGCCAGCAAGAATACGATTGTCATATGCAAGAGAAGAAGCCAATTGAGGGACTTGCCTGATCTTATCAGACAATGCAAAAGCTTCTTCCTTGAACATCAAATCTGCAAAAACACATTTCTGTTCATAGTCCATGCCAAAGAAGGAAACAGGCTCTCCAGATTGTTCCTCGACAATATCCAACCGGTCCAACTCAGACATAAAACAAGCGACATTCAATCCTCTTCCCGACAAAAAGGGAATTTGGAATGACCGCTTTCTACCTTCCCTTTCATTCGTACAGATCCGTTTTACTATCTTCCGCAAACAACTGCACCATTTCAAGGCTTCCGGATGCACTTCCTCTCCTGCAATCTTCCGTTGCCCAATCGAACCATCCAGATATAAATCCAATACTGCCATACCTTCTTTTTGTCAAATTGGTACAATATACGAACTAATCTCAAGAATCCCTCAATTTACTGAGCAGATCAGAAAATATCATGTAACTTTGTGCATTGGAGAAATGACAGAAATAATGAAGAATATTTTATTGATTGCCTTAGGAGGTGCTTCAGGAAGCACATTACGTTATCTTGTCTCCAAAATCATTTCCGGCTGGTGGGCCAACGCCTTTCCTCTCGGCACCTTTTCCGTGAACATACTGGGCTGTCTCCTGATCGGATTCCTGACCGGACTGGTAGCAGAAGGGCTTCTGTCACAGGACCTGAAATTGCTTCTGATAACCGGTTTCTGTGGCGGTTTCACAACTTTCAGCACCTTTGCCAACGAGAGTCTTTCTCTGATGCGCCCGGGCGAAATCCTGACCTCCGCCCTCTATATCGGATTGAGCGTCGCTGCCGGTGTATTTGCCGTATGGATGGGTATGAAGCTGGTCCACTAGAAGACAGGACTACCTGTTCTTACCGGATGGTGACAGAAGTGGCTCCCGAATGATATGGATTCCAGGTACAACGCATAGCATACACTTCTTCCAGTTCCTTCAAGATAGCTTGTTTGAGAATTCCATCTCCCACACCATGGATAAAGATAATCTTCTTGCCACGATGCTTGATATTTTCTCTCATCACCCGCTTGAAGACCTCCATCTGATATTCCAGCTGGCAGCCTTCATTGATGTTCCTTCCGCAAGGGAGAGCCTCCAGATGCAGGTCTACCACCATATTTCCATCTGTCTTGTCAAAGTTCTTTTTCTCCTTTTCCAAAGAAGCCCCCTTCTTCACTACAGTGTCTTTCAAGGCTTTTTCCTGTGCCGGGTCCGCCGCTGCCAAATCATAGATGTTCTCGTACATCATCAACCCGTCATCGGTCATGAGACGGACCATATTTCCATTGATTTCAGTCACATTCCCATGGATATCGGCATCCATCAGGACAACGCGTCCCCCAACCTTGATTCCCAGCACGTCAGCACAATTCGAACTGGAGACCTGTATCTTTTCGGTTTTCCTCTTTCGAGGGGACGTTTTGCGGACAGTCCCCTCTGCCGGGACATGGACAGGAGTCGCCTCTGTCTTCAACATTCTTTTCAGGTCCTTCAAATCGTTGCTGCTCTTCATTTTCTCCCAACAAATGAAATAAACCCCGAAAAATTCCGGAGTTTACAGATTGCTTGAAATTCACTCTTATCTGATAATACGGAAATAATCCTTCTTGCGAGCTTTGGCATCCTTCGGAATAGTGTTCCAATATCCTAATGCCAATGCCCCGATTCCGACCAGATTGTCCGGCAGACCGAAACTCTTCATCAGCCGTTTTCCCTGTTCTGTCTCAAACATCTTGTCCTCACGATTGATCCAACAGGTTCCGACACCCAGTTCATGGGCTGCCAACATCATGGTTCCCAACACCAAAGAACCATCTTTGACCGAATTGACATTATCCCTTTCGGCAAATACCAAGACAATAGTCGGTGCCCCATAATAAGTGTCAACATTATTGACAGCCACTGATTTGCTGGCCGCCACTGCTTCAGCGACCTTAGCGGCCACTTCCTCTTCCGACAAATCCCGTTCTTCCAAATCATCGGGAAGGGGGGTTCCTTCCGGCAGCCTGCCGGTCTGGATATTCCAGAAATGCAGATTCATCCGTCTCAACCGGCTCAACAGTTTTGGATTCTGGACTGCGACAATCCACGGTTCCTGGGTATTGTGGCCTGTCGGCGCATATGTTCCTGCTTCCAGAATCTTCACCAACTTCTCATCCTCCACCTGCTGGGGCTTATAATTCCGACAACTTCTGCGTGTCTTGATTGCTTCAATGGTATTCATGGCTACAATTTTTGGATCTATGCAAAGATAGTCATTTTTCAGAAAAAGCGATGAACGATTATATCTCTCCCGTATCTCTTTATTTTTCCACGGCGGCAGCAATTGCCTTGTTCAGGGCTTCTTCTGACAAATTTCCCGTAATGGAAATGAACGTCGTTTCCCGGCCCTGCTGAGCCAACATCACAAAATCAGTGATGATATTCTTGTTCCTCATCAGATATATCCGGACCCTCTCCCCTTCGTCTTTCGCCTCCATCAGCAACTCGAACTTTCCTTTCGCAATCAGTCTCTCCACTTCCTTCAAGAGGTCTTCAGAGGCCTGGCTGTTATCTTGCATATCCAGAAGATACATTCCGTTGAAAGACTGTATGACCGGCATCATGTCCAGTTCATCGCCCTGAAGGGAGACAGCCGGAATTTTCTTCACTATATCAAACATGGCAGGAGAAATATAGACGCTCGACACTCCGGTGAGCCCTGAATATTTCTTGTAAATTGAATTTGCGGTCTGGGCAGAAGCTCCAATTGCAAATAGAGCTGTCAGCACCAATAGAATCATCTTTTTCATATCTCTTTTCAGTTTCATCATTTTTTGAACAAGTCCATCTGTTCCCTGAATCTGGCATCCAGCTGGGAAAGTCCTTCCGTGGCTGGAGACATCTTGTCAGAAATCAGTCCGAGCACTCTCTCTATCTCCATATACGCCTCCTGCGGATCCTTGTACGTATCTTCCGGACTCACATACAGGTCCGTCATGGTATTGACCCCAGCAACCAACAAGAGTCCTGCGGCAATACTGGCCACCGCCGTCCACAAGTTCCGCCACCGGAACGGATGAGATTTCTCCAGAGGAACCGCCGCTCCCGGCTCTTCCTCTGGAGACAATATCTTTTCCGCAACGGACAGACGAGTCACCAGACGGTCGAGCGATTGTTCCAAATCCTGAGGAACAGGAACCTTCTCATCCGAAGAAAGCCGCTCCAACGTTTCAAGATCGAAATTTTCCATCTCTTTCAGAATATTCTCATTTTTCATCATTTTCCTGTTTTTGTATCATTTTTCTGATAAACTTCCGTGCCCGGCTGATCTTCACTCTCACATTTACCTGAGACAGACCAGTTGCCCGGGCAATTTGCTCATGATCCCGGTTCTGGTAGAATTTCATGACTATCAACTGCCTCTGGTCTTCCGGCAGGTCTTCTATCAGCTGTTCCACTTGCCGGACTCGTTCCTTGAGACAAAGCCGGCTTTCCGGATTATCCATATTGGTCTTCTGGAGAACAACTTCGTCCAAAGTACCCACTTTCACCTTCTGCCGCAAACTGTCCAGGCACACATTCCGCACCAGGACCAGTCCGTAGGCTTTGGGAGAAGAGATGTCCGTCAACCGGTCCCGTTGGGTCCATAGTTTGACATAGACATCCTGCACCACATCCATCGCATCCGATTCCGATGCCATGAGATGAAAAGCCAGACGATAGAAATTCTCCTGATAGGGAAACCATCTGTTTTCAAATTCCACTTGCTCCATCACCTGTCATTTCATTGCTTCTTCCAGCAAATTCATCAAGTCTTTCGTATCCATCCTGCCAATCAGGTCCATCATCACGACATCCCCCGAATCTTCCGAAACATAGAAGACCAGTTCCTTTATCTTCTCCTTGTCCGGGGAAAGTATTCCGATGACACTTACCTTGTCACCTTCCGAATTCACCTCCAGCAAGGAATCATATCCCCTCTTCTGCAATTCATAGTCTGCCTGCAGATTATCCAGCAGCCGTGTCTGGACCGCATCTCTCTTCACAATGAGAAAATTCACCTTCCTCATGTCCCGAAGAACCTGTTTTGCGGCCGGTTCATCAATGAAGGTTCTCAGAATAGAAAGGCCCAGCCTGCCCATTGAAAATCCGATCACGCCCGATTTCCAACGATAACGCCTCATCAGCTGACGCATATTGCCATAGGGAACCGCATCCAGTTCCGTCTCGGCAATCACTTCCCCCACCGGCTCTTCCACAGCAAGCGGCCGCACCACGTTATTTTCTTCCGGCAGTGGATTTGCCTGCATGCTGTTCATTCCCATCAGGAAGCAACCGACCCAGAGTATCATTCGGAATCCTTTCATATTCGTTCTTACTTGTAGTTTCTACTATACAGACGAAGAAAGTCAATAATTGTTACAAATTATTTATCTTTGCCCTGAAAAACAACAAAAATCATGGAATTTGACAACAATATCAGTCTGAAAGAAATCAGTTCGTTTGAAATGGTTTCCGGAAAGACAGAAGATGTCCTCTGGGAAGAAGTATGGGAAGACCTACATGCACATTTCAAGAATGTCGGACACGCAGGAAACGGCGAATTCTGGATTGATTATTCAACCGGTCTCCGGACACAATATATGGTGTGCAAGATCAACAGGCACAATGAAAAGGAGGACGGAATTCCTGATGACGGCCAGTTCCATATACACATCTATGGTGGCACCAAGGCAGGCAGAACCAGCGACGTGCTCATCCTCATCCTCATCCTGGGAGCGTTCTGGGGACTGGGAAAGGCCATTGTACCTCAACCGCAAGTGCTTCACATTTTGTTGATTGCATTCTGTGCTCTGGTAATTGTCGGAATGCTTGTCATGCTCAATACCCCATTCGGGGAAAAAGAAGCCGCCGCCCTGGAAAAACTGATCCGGGACCATCGCTGAACCGGTTCCCTCCAAAATAAAATCAGGATGCATCCTTGACGGATACATCCTGATTATTTGTTCAATGACGTTCTTCTAGAAGCTATATCTGACACTTAATGTTGGCCAGATACCTTCAACCAATCCTGAAGAATAGAAATGGCTTCCAACCAGACCAATGGCAGGACGAATGTCTATCGCAAGCTGAAGAGGGAACCA
Source organism: Bacteroidales bacterium (assembly GCA_020026275.1). Classification (GTDB taxonomy): domain Bacteria; phylum Bacteroidota; class Bacteroidia; order Bacteroidales; family UBA932; genus Cryptobacteroides. The sequence continues at coordinate 32,210 of JAHHQQ010000009.1, read as the reverse complement.
AAAGGTATATTCCAAGCCCAATTGGCCTACAACGGCAGCTGAAAAAAACAGATCGTCATTATCATATGGCAAAGCACCGAGACTACCGCCGACACCACCATAGAACCCCCACTCTCCTCTGTTAGTCCAGTTCGGCTGGGCAATCATCCAGTTATAGATGCCTGTGAACCTAAAACCAAAACCATCATCATTACGAGATGCACCCAACTCCATTTCAAGAAAATCCGCACCATGCATGATGTGTTCATAACTTAATTCTGAATTGTAAGCACCCAATCTGAGACCAAGCGCTCTAGGCTGTGCTGAAGAAACAGCAACAAAGCCAAGTAGTGTTGCTACTACCAATAAAAATCTCTTCATAATATTTTAAGTTAATTTTTAAGCCTGCAATATACTAAGCAATTCCTGAAAATCCCATAAAAGCCATCGCTAAAATTCCAGCCGTTATCAAAGCGATTGGAATTCCTTTGAATGGTTTCGGCACATTGTTCAAGGCAAGATGCTCTCTGATTCCCGAAAAGATGACCATTGCCAGACCATAACCGAGTGAAGTGGCGAAAGCATAGACAAGAGCTTCACCAAGGTTCAGCATGTGAGCGGCACCGCCAAAAGCAAACTCCTTGGTCACCACAACAATGGATACACCCAATACTGTACAGTTGGTGGTAATCAGAGGAAGGAAGATACCCAAAGCCTGATACAGGGACGGACTCATCTTCTTGAGCACAATTTCAACAGTCTGTACCAAAGCGGCAATGACCAGAATGAATGAGATGGTCTGCAAGAAAGTGAGATTGAATGGAACCAGAAGATATTTGTTCAACAGATAGGTCACCAAAGTGGCCAGAGTAATAACAAAACATACAGCAGCCGACATTCCTGTTGCAGTGGACAGTTTGTTGGACACACCCAGGAACGGGCAGATGCCCAAGAACTGGGACAATACGATGTTATTGACAAATATCGCAGATACAATGATCAATAAAATTTCCATAATCCAAATATTTTAATTTCCATTCACAAAAGATCAATTCTTCTTTGCGATGAATTTGTTGAACAATACCATCAGATAGCCCAATACCAGGAATGCTCCGGGAGCCATGACAAAGGCGAGCATACCGTCTCCAGCCATAAACTTGAAACCAAATGCAGAACCACTGCCCAAGATTTCACGGATCAGACCGATGACCGTAAGGGATGCTGTAAATCCGAGACCGACCCCAAAACCATCCAGTGCGGAATCCACCACATTGTTCTTGTTGGCGAAAGCCTCGGCACGGCCCAATACAATACAGTTTACTACAATCAATGGAATGAACAGCCCCAACGAAGCATAGACACCCGGAACAAAAGCCTGCATCAACAGTTGCAATACGGTCACGAAAGTGGCGATGACAACGATATAGACAGGAATATGTACTTTGTCCGGAACCAGCCTGGCAATAGCAGAAATAGCCATGTTTGAAAGAATAAGGACAAACATGGTAGCAAGACCCATGCTCATGCCGTTGATGGCAGAAGTGGTCGTTGCCAAGGTAGGACACATACCCAGCAAAAGCACAAAGGTAGGATTGTCCTTTACAAGACCTTTAGTTATAAGTTGCAATTTTGTCATTTCTATTCCTCCTGTTTATTTTCTCCCTGACTTGCCAAAGCGGCTGCAGCTTTCACTGCATTCTCGACAGCAAGTGTAAAGGCACGTGATGTGATGGTGGAAGCAGTGATGGCATCCACATCACCTCCATCCTTGGTTACTGACAATTTCTTTGCAGAAGGGTCAAATCCCTTCCACTGGGACAAGAATTTCTCATCTGAAGAACATTTGGCTCCCAATCCTGGGGTCTCACTGTGAGAAAGTACAGATGTATTGTAGATGGTTCCATCTGACAATATGCCGACCATCAGAATAAGCGGACCACCGAAACCGTTGGTCTGGGATTTGATGGCATAGGCCTCGACGGCACCGTCCTTGGTGCTGACATAATATTCTGAAGGAATGCCGCCTACTTCCAGCTCCATCTTGGCTGAAATTTCTCCGCCTTCAGGAACGACCTGGCCGATGGAGGCTTTCAGAATGTTTTCATTGGTGACTGCAATCGGTTCGAGTGTCACAGCATAGACGACACCCAAGATTGCTGAACAGATCAGACAGGTTGCTGTCAGGCAGACAACCATATTCGTAAGATTTGATTTAACTGCCATGACTATTTCCTCCCATATTTTTTATGATGGAACGCAATATTGATAAGCGGAACCACAGAGTTCATGATCAGGATGGCGAAAGACATTCCTTCCGGATAAGCGCCGAAGTAACGGATGACCATCGTGATGAGACCGATACCGATACCATATATGATGCAGCCCCAGTCACTCATTGGTGAAGTCACATAATCCGTTGCCATGAAGATGGAACCGAGCAGCATACCACCGGTCAGGAGGTTGAACAGAGGGTCAGTGAACTGTGCAGGATCAACCAGCCAGAGAATTCCGGAGAATACCGCTACCGTAGCCCAGATGGATAGGGTGATATGCGGTCTGATGACCTTGCGTGCGAGCAGATATCCGAAACCGAACAGCAAAGCAATGGCAGAAAGTTCTCCCACAGAGCCCCCCATTCCGACAAACAACCTGTCTAGATAGGAGAAATCAGCATACGCTGAAATGTCTGTCAGGGACGCGCCTGTCATCAGGCCTTCTTTGACGGCCCCCAATGAAGTAGCACCGGTCACAGCATCTGTTGCACCGCATCCCCATGCGCTGGCAATGGAAGCAGGACGGGTCCAGTCGGTCATATAAGTAGGGAAAGAGATCAGCAAGAACACACGACCAGCAATTGCCGGGTTGAAGATATTCTGACCTATTCCTCCGAAAGTCATCTTAGCGACACCGATCGCGACAACGGTTCCGATGAATACTACCCACCAAGGAGTAGTGACAGGAAGGTTGAGTGCCAGGAGGAGACCTGTGATGACCGCAGAATAATCTCCGACTGTGGAAGGTCTTTTCAGAAAGAATCTTGTTATCAGATATTCCAGACCTACACAAGAAACCACGCTCACGGCAAGCAGGAGCAGCTCGGCCCAACCATAATAAACGACAGACACTACGATTGCCGGTATCAAAGCCACCACCACGTCACGCATGAGACTCTTGGTAGAGTTCGGGGAATGATGGTGAGGAGCGGGTGAAACCAATAATTTATTCATTTCCAATAACTTTTTTTCAATTGATTATTTTTTAGGGGCACGTGAACGGATAATCCTGGTCACATCTCCTTTTGCTATACGGATAATATCCAGAAGTGGAATGTTGGCAGGACAGCTGTACAGACAGCATCCGCACTCGATACAATCCTGCACCGCATTCTTCTCCAGCTCGTCCATCATGCCGTTTCTGGCATATCTCTGAAGCAGGAATGGCTCCAGACCCATAGGACAAGCCTCGGAACATTTGCCACAACGGATACATGCAGACTCCTGATTTCTCTGGGTCATTTCTCTGGTGAAATAGAGCAGAGAAGAAGATCCCTTGACAGTAGTCGCATCCAGATTGGCAATTGCCTTGCCCATCATAGGACCGCCGCTGATAATCTTGGCGGCATCCTCAGGAACGCCACCGGCATATTCTGCGATGTAGGAAAGCGGCATACCGATACGGAAGAGATAGTTGTGCTGTTTCTCCACAGGAAGTGTATTTCCTGTCACAGTCAGCACATTTGTCACCAGCGGCTTGTTCTTTTGGACAGCCTCATACACTGCCAATGAAGTGGCGACATTCTGTACGACGGCACCGGCATCGATAGGAAGAGCCATGGATTTGACCTGACGGCCCATCACAGCATCGATCAGCTGTTTCTCACCGCCCTGCGGGTATTTCTTCTTCAACACTTGGACGGAAATGCCTTCATAACCTTTGGCACTGGCCTGCAATTCAGCGAGAGCTTGCTGCATCTTCTTGATGGCTTCCGGTTTGTTCTCCTCAATGCCGATCACGGCAGGACAACCACCAAGCACCTGTTTCATGATGGCGGCGCCGACAACAATCTCCTTGCTTCTCTCAAGCATGATCCGGTAGTCGGAAGTAAGGTATGGTTCACACTCCGCACCATTGAGAATCAGGCAATCTGCCTTCTTTCCTGGAGGAGGGCACAGTTTCACGTGAGTTGGGAAGGTCGCACCTCCCAGACCGACTACGCCATTGGCCTTGATCTTGTCCAGAATGACCTTGTTGTCGGATGGGATTTCTGTGACCAGGGTATCAGAAAGGTCAATGCCTTCCATCCATTCATCCCCTTCCACTTCAATTTCAATATGCATGACATTTCTGCCGGCCAGATCCTGACGCGGAGCGATCTTCTTCACCGTTCCGGATACAGAAGAGTGGACAAATGCAGAAATGAAACCTGCCGGTTCAGCAATCACCTGACCTGCCTTCACATGGTCGCCTGCCTTCACGATTGGTGTTGCAGGTGCGCCGAGATGCTGGGCCATGGAAATGTACACGGTCTTTGGAAGAGGAAGTACCTCTATCTTACAATCTTTTGAGATTTTGCAATCATCTGGGTGGACACCACCTATTGAAAATGTCTTCAACATATACTTTTTCCTCCTCTATCATTTGCTCTGCTTGGGAGCTTCTTCCATTTTAACTTCTACTTCTACCTTGGGAACTTCTGCTGGTTTGGCAGCAGGTTTTGCAGCTAGTGCATCTGCAGGTACGGCGACAGCGTCCTCAGCAGCTTTGGCAGCGGCGGCAGCCTCTTTCTCCTTGCGGTTACGCTCAGCGATACGAGCCTTGACAGCAGCCTTGTCCAATGGTTTAGGGAAATTGATGCCATGGATGGCTCCAGCAGGACACATAGCTTCACATTCACGGCACAACTTGCACTTGTTGAAATCGATGTACGCAATGTTGTTCTCCAATGTGATGGCATCGTGTCTACAAGTCTTCACGCAGATACCACAGCCGATACAAGCATTGGCACAAGCTTTCTTGGCAGCCGGACCCTTGTCCTGGTTACGGCATTCCACTACCATACGCATTCCTCTTGGTCCCTTGTTCCTGAGTTCGATCAGATTCTTCGGACAGGTGGAGACACAAGCGCCGCAGGCAGTACATTTCTCTTCGTCAATGACTGGCAGTCCGGTAACCGGATCCAAGGAAAGAGCGCCGAATTTGCAGGCACTCACGCAATCGCCACATCCCAGACAGCCGAATACACAACCGGTATCTCCCGTATAGAGATTTGCCATGACTCTACAAGAAGAATATCCGCCATATTCATTCGTTTTAGGACGGACTTCACAAGTACCGTTACAGCGGAGAACTGCAACCATAGGTGTTTTTGCCTTGACTTCGTGGCCTAAGATAGCGGCCACTTTCTTCATTACATCGTTACCGCCTACAGGACAGTAGATGTTATCAAGGTTCGGAGCCTTCACAGCGGCCTCGGAAAATGCACGGCAACCGGCAAAACCGCAACCGCCACAATTAGCACCAGGCATAGTCTTTTCAACATCGTCAATCCGAGGATCTTCCTCTACCTTGAATTTCTCAGCGATAAAATACAGAACTATTGCAAGCACCAGGCCAAGACCGGCAATGATTGCAATCGTCCACATGATTGTTGACATCATTACTATTACGATTTTTAATTATAGTCCTTTTATATAAAACACGTAGTCCTTCGCTATCTTGTCCCTGAAAAGCCAGACAAAGAAATAGTAAAGTCCCACCCCGCCGATTCCAATCAGACCGGCATACAATTCTCCAATCGAAGTATCTGACAAAGATACTACTAAAATCATCAATATAGCAACAGGGAACACATAAGATATCCACACCGCCTTGTTTCCCATCGACTGTTTCAGACAGACCTCAACTGTCTGTCCCACTTCATATTTCCCTTCCGGGTCAGTCGGAACTTCCACCAGCTTCTTCTGAACCTCTGCCGCCGAGCACAAGCCAGCTACTGCACAGGAGCCACAAGCTGATCTGGAAATAATCTCAACCTCCGTCACTTCAGGAGTGATGGATATGATTCTGCCTTTATGGGAAATTTCTTGAGATGCCATATTATCCAATATTCTTATAATCTTTTTCCTCCAAGAGGGAACTTCAATCCCGCACAAGTATTGAGTTTCCCTGACACAGCTCCGAAACTGAATGGAGCCATGAATCTGACAGGCACACGGTTCTGATCTGCAGAGAACCAGATGAACATGTTGGAGTCAGCAGATTCATCTTCAAAAGTACCATCAGGCCTGGCCGCCAGGATTCCAAACTTGTAGGTATCTACCGGACCGTACTCTTCCAGTTCGACAGTATCCATTCCCATATATACCAATTTGTTCTTCTTCACTTTGCTTCCCAGCACAAAAGACATGATGAAGTCATCATTGTCCTTCAATCTGAGCACATCCAGATTACGGACTCTGTAAAATAGACTGACCACATCAAACGTGCACTCGTCCAACGGCAATGTGATATCTCTTCTTCCCTTGCTGCTATTATCCAGCTGAGCATCGATATGCGGGATCTCATCCCAATTATAGACATAAATATCATGAGCGGTATAACCACCCTCACGAGTATCCCGCTCATATTTCAAAGGGCGCATATCCTCAGCATCCAACCAGGCAGAAAAATTCTCACGGACCTTGAAGAACGCATTGTAGAATTTGTTGATACGGCCATCTACACGTGAATGGAAAACCACTTTTCCGTTGAGACGAGTCGTATCTACTGAAAGGACGGCCTTGGCGACATTGGCATTGACCAGCCCCACTTTCGTATAAATGCCAAAATACAATTTCTCTCCAGACTGAAAAGGAAGATTCTTTTCTGTAACCGGTCTAAGCGGTACACACCTATTGGGTCCGCCGGCATAAATGCTGACAAAAGACAGGAATGACAGGACCAGAATGGTCAAAAAAATCATTGATCTTTTCATAGCTTCAACATTTTTACGGAATCCAAATATGTTTTCAGAAAACACTACTGGAATGAATTGTTGCCGAATCCTCCTCCCATATTATCGAAAGGATCATATTGGACACCGCCTCCTCCCATATCATCATTGATTGCAGAATTGTAAGTGGTCGCTCCTGAATAGGCTGAAAAATCCCCATCCAACAAATTGTCATCTTTTTCGACGAACTTGACAATTTCAGACTTGAACCTCATTTCGATCTCGCCCACCTGGCCATTACGATGCTTGGCAATGATAATGAACGTCTTGGCATAGTCCTCCTTGTTCTCTGACATTCCTATGTAATCGGGACGATGTACAAACAATACCATATCGGCATCCTGCTCAATAGAACCAGACTCCCGCAAGTCACTCAGCATCGGTTTTCCGTTTCCCCTTTCACGGCTGGTCGCCTGACGGGACAATTGGGAAAGTGCAATAATCGGAATGTTCAACTCTTTGGCAGTAGCCTTCAAAGTACGCGAAATGGCAGCCACCTCCTGCTCACGCATTCCTCTAAGTTCCGGAGGCCCCTGCATCAACTGGAGATAGTCCACAATCACCAGACCGACCTTCTTGGTCTTCACCAATCTTTTAACCTTGGTACGGAATTCCATGATAGGAAGGCTCGGCGTATCATCTATATAAATCGGAGCCTTGGTCAAGGCAGCCGTCTTGGACTCTAAAATCTCCCAATCTTCCCTGGTCAAATCAGAACCTCCTTTGAGTTTATCGGAAGGAAGTTCCGTTTCAGAAACCATCAGACGCTTGACCAGCTGGATGGCCGGCATCTCCAAAGAAAAGATGGCAACCGGCACTTTCGCATCCACCGCAGCATTGCGAGCCACATTCAAGGCAAAAGCAGTTTTACCGACAGACGGACGCGCCGCCAAAATGATGAGGTCAGACTTCTGCCATCCCATCGTGATATCATCCAGTGACGGATAGCCGGAAGGGACACCGCTATAACCGGTTCTTCCCTGCATTTCCTCAATCTCATCCATCGCCATCCTCACTACGGATGCAATATCCTGGACATCCTTCTTATCTCCTTCCCGAATGGCCTTATAGATTTCTGACTGCGCACTGTCAATCAGCAGATCCATATTGATAGTATCATCATAGGCCTTCTTGAGAATATCGAAAGAAGCAGTAATGAGATCACGTTGTATCCTCTTCTGCTTGAGTACCTTGAGATAATATTCAATATTGGCTGCCGCGCCGATCTTCTGGGAAAGAGCCGCCAATCGGACAGCTCCGCCGATTGTCTCCAAATTACCCTGCGCTTCCAAACGCTGCTTGACCGAAAGAAGATCCAAAGATTCATGCTCATTCACCAGCGAATACATCGCCTCGAAGATCATACGATGCTTGGGATCATAAAAACACGAAGAATCCAACTCGTCGATTGCATCTTCGACACAGTTGGGTTCAATCAGCATTGCACCAAGTACAGCCTCCTCAAAATCCAAGGCTTGAGGTGGTTTGTTTCCCATCTCCAAGCCCAGTGTTTCAAGATTGACCGCCTTTTTGCTCTTTGAATTTTTCTTCAGGTCAGCCATTTATTTCAAGTAAATTTCTATTCGAAATCCGGATTGACAATGATACGACCGCAATGTTCGCAAATGACAAGCTTTTTATTGGAAGCGATCTCTATCAGAGTCTGAGGGATGATTGTGTTGAAACAACCGCCGCAAGAATCACCATTGTAGACAGAAACGACTGCAAGATGATTTTTCACACTTGCACGGATACGCTCATATGCCCTCATAGTCGTATCGTCAATCTTCTTGGCACAAGCCTCTCTGTTGGCACGAAGTTTCTCCTCTTCTGCAGACGTTTCAGCCACGATACTCACCAGTTCTTCCTTCTTGGCCTTCAAGTCTCCCTTTCTGATTTCAAGAGTCTCCTTGATCTCTTCCAGCTCGGCCTTCTTTTCAGAAATAGCGAATTTGGCCTCGTTGATGTTCTTCTCGGCAATCTCCCTGACAATACCCAAGTTCTCGATCTCCTTGTTGATGGAATCGAATTCACGGCTGTTGGCTATATTGTCCAGCTGCTTCTGATAGTTGGAAATGGAAGTGTCGCAGTCAATGATGTTCTGCTTGTTCTCTGCAATGGAAGCATTGAGACCTTCAATGAACTGAACGCCAACCGCTTCTTTGCTCTCGATATCGGCAATTTCTTTTTCGAGTTCCTCCACCTCGACAGGAAGGTCTCCTCTCAACTGGAGAATCTTGTCAATAGCGGTATCTGCCTGCTGCAAATCATAAAGTGTGTGAAGTTTTTCAGGGACACTGATCTCTGAATCGGCAAATGTCTTACTAATTGATACGAAGGTTACCGTCTTGTCAATCGGAGTTTCTTCTTTCTTTACTTTCTTAGCCATATCTGTTAAAAATAATATATCGGATTACTAATTTTCAAATTACCACTCATATGAATTGCAAAGTTAGGAAATTTTTTCCTTAACAATGTAAAGAATATATCAGCAATATCAATTTCGCTCTCAAAATGACCAATATCCATCAGCATATAGTCCTTTGGAACGAAAAAACGATGATAAGTGATGTCCCCGGTAATATAAAGTTGTGCTCCTTTCTCATGAGACAAATTGATATAATCACTTCCACTGCCACCACAAACGGCCACCTTGGAAATGAGTCCTTCAATCGGGCAAGACGTTCTCAACACCTTGAGATTGAAACATTTCTTGACCAGCCCGATCGCTTCCATCGCATGCAGCGGATGCGGAAGGTGGCCGATCAGACCGAGGCCGGTGCCTTCCCCATCGGGCTCCAGCACCTCCACGTCTTGCAGGTCCAGTCTCCTGGCCATGGCGCCACTAACCCCGTCAACGACCTTGTCGGCCGTCGTATGAGCGGCATAGATGGCGACCCCTGAGCGGACAGCCTTGATGATGGACAGCCCCACAACATCGTCCGGACTGATTTTCCGGAGCCCCTTGAAAATGAGCGGATGATGGGTCAGAATCAGGTCAGCCCCTATGGAGACAGCCTCATCAACCAGCTCCGGTGTACAGTCGAAGCCAACCAGTACCCCATGCACCTCATCCTCCGGCGACCCGATGATCAGACCGGAATTGTCCCAGGATTCCTGAATGGACAGCGGAGCGAAACGTTCAATCTCCGCGATAATCTCCTTGACTTTCATACCAAGCCTGTTTTTCTTCTGTCAAAGACTTTTCTTCACAGCAACCAGCTGCTTGCGAATGTCTTTCAATGTCTCAATTGCCTTTACCCTCGCCGATACCTTCTTCCTGTCCTCTGCAATCAGTTTGGCCGCACCATCCAAAGTCAGTCCCCTGTCTTTGATGAGATAATGGAGTTCCTTCAGAAACTCCACATCTTCTGCCATATAGAGGCGATTCCCCTTGGCATTCCTGTGAGGTTTGATATATTTGGAAAAAGAATTCGTCCAAAAACGGACCAGAGAAGTCGTCTCCCCCAAAATTTCGGCAACATCTCCAATAGAATAATACAACTTTTCCATATTACTTATTACTGTATCATCTGGGACACATCCACAGATTAAATTCTCTTCTAATCCAGCGACTGCTCAGTATGCACCGCCATATAGAGCACATTCGTATATTCCTTAGGGCTGAGACAGGTAAACAGGTAATTGACAGGATCTTCCATTTTCCCATCCCGCCACACCTCATAATGCAGATGGGGAGCAAAAGACCTTCCGGAAATGCCGACTTCACCGACAACCTCTCCCTTCCGGACTTTCCGACCACGCCCCACCTTGATGTCCGACAAATGAGAATAACGAGTCTCATAGCCTCCTGCATGGGAAATCACCACAGTATTGCCCAGACCTTTCTTGCGGTATATCACCTCCACCACAACCCCTTCTGCTGTTGCCATGACTGGACTCCCCTGCCCCACAATCAAATCCAGGCCAGTGTGTTCCGTCTTCACTTTAGTAAACGGATTTATCTTCTGCCCTACAGATGCACCGATCTGTGCATAACCCAAATCCTCCAAAGGAGCGCACATCGGCGGAACCGCCACATCAGACCGGCCCAACACTTCAAAGACCCGGCTGAAATTATCATTTACCTTGGAGGCATCTTCCAGAAGTGCTCTGGACTTGGCTGCCGCATTTTCAGTTATGCTCCGGCTATAAATAGAATCCACATCAAACTCATAATCCAACGAATGAGCCGGATCGATAGAAGGAGGAGCCGAATGGAAAATCTGCTTGTAGATGTCATTGTCCCTGATTTGCAACCCCTTGATCACCTCTGCATTCATCTTGTTCTGCTCGACCATTGCAATATATTTCTCCTCATACATCCGGTTCTCTTCCATCAGACGCTTCTCTTCCTCTGTACTGAAGAACATGGCAAGGAGGATATAATAGAACACCGCCAAAGACAAAGTCCCAAGCAGCCACCGAACTATTCCTCCCAGAACCAGCCTGACTGATTTTCGTTTCACATTGACGCCACTGCTGTTTCCCGGATCATTTCCGATCTGTTTTTTCCTCATGACCTTCATCTCTTGAATCTCTTTTGAGGATTGATGACATTCGGAGATTCCGCCTCCGCTTTCCTGACCATCGCCTCATATTCTTCCACCGGCATTGTCAAGTCAAAGAAGTTGTAAGGATTGACCCATCTGCCCATATACATGACCTCGTAATGGAGATGAGGGCCCGTTGAGCGACCGGAATTACCTGTTGTCCCAATGCATTCCCCTCTCTTTAATTTCATCCCCTCGACAACATAGACATCCTTCATGTGGGCATAACGAGTTTCATAACCGAAACCATGATCGATGACAATACTGTTTCCATAACCGAAAATGTCAAAATTCACCTTTTCCACCTTTCCATCTCCAGTCGCATAAATCGGATTCCCCGGAGGGCAGGCAAAATCAAATCCTTTATGCATGCGCCGCACTCCTGTAATTGGATCAGTCCTATATCCAAAAGGACTGGAGCGACGATATTTGGTATCATCCGTCAAAATCGGAGAAATGGCGGGAATACAGGAAGCCCGGTCACCGGCTTTTTTCGACAACACATATATATCATCAAAAGATTTGCTCTGAACATAAATCTCCTTGGTCTGGAAATCCAATCTCATCGTAGTCTGCCTGAGCGGTGAACTATCTCGAATATCCTCCATCCAGCCATAGCGGTTAGCGCCTCCCAGACCGGAATTACGGACTGCCGGTGAAACCATGTTCATTCCGAAAATATTCCGATAGATTTCGTCATCACGAATACGAAGTCCAGCCAACACCTCATCATAGCGGTCCATTTGCCGGTTCATCACTTCCATCTCCGACACCCATCGGTCATTGATTTTACGGAGCACCGCCGTTTTCGGCAATTCCCATCCCAAAAAGGAAAAAAAGAACCAGAAATAGACCAGTGCCGATAGCATTGTCAAAAGTATCATGCCAATGAAACAAGCCCAACGCACCAAGCGGGGCTTTTTCTCCACTTCATATTGCAAAGTATCCTTGTTCAGTCTATACTTTTTGAAATTTGACATACGCAAATATAGCCTTTTTTGTAAAAAAAATTATAATTTTGTGGTTCCTTCGGGAAATGCGCGTATTATATAAGAAAATATCGTGCCAACAAATTTTCAGATTATTCAGATTATGATGACATCAAAAGAAATCAGGCAGCAATTTTTAGACTTTTTCGAATCAAAAGGACATACCATCGTGCCTTCAGCACCTATGGTGATCAAAAATGATCCTACTCTCATGTTCACCAATGCCGGCATGAACCAGTTCAAAGATATTTTTCTGGGCAACAAAACCGCCAAAACGAACAGAGCGACCGACTCCCAGAAATGTCTGAGAGTCAGTGGAAAGCACAACGACCTGGAAGCGGTCGGAAGAGACAGTTACCACCACACCATGTTCGAAATGCTCGGCAACTGGAGTTTTGGCGACTACTTCAAGACAGAAGCCATTGACTGGGCCTGGGAACTTTTGACAGAAATATACAAGATTGACAAAACGAAACTATATGCCACCGTCTTTGAAGGCGACTCTCAAGATGGAACCGAACTGGACGAAGAAGCCAGAGCCGCCTGGAAGAAACACCTTCCAGAAGATCATATTTTGCTCGGCAACAAACACGACAACTTCTGGGAAATGGGCGACACCGGTCCTTGCGGCCCTTGCAGTGAAATCCACATTGACCTCCGCTCAGACGAGGAGATTGCAAAAGTTCCAGGAGCCAGCCTTGTAAATCAGGACAATCCGCTCGTAATTGAAATCTGGAACCTCGTGTTCATGCAGTTCAACCGCAAGGCTGACAGCAGCCTCGAGCTCCTCCCTCACAAGAATATCGATACCGGAATGGGATTTGAACGACTCTGTATGGTACTTCAAGGCAAAACCAGCAATTACGATACAGACGTATTCACCGGACTTATCGGCAAGATTGAAGAATTCTCCGGCCACAAGTATCATGAAAATGAGAAGACGGAAGTCGCCATGAGAGTAATCGCTGATCACATCAGAGCCATTTCCTTCTCCATTGCAGATGGGCAGCTCCCTTCAAATGTGAAAGCCGGTTATGTAATCAGACGTATCCTTCGTAGAGCCGTCCGCTACGGCTATACCTTCCTCGGTTTCAACGAGCCGTTCCTCTGCAGACTGGTGAACCAACTTGTAGCAGACATGGGACAAGCCTATCCTGAACTCAGCGGCCAGCAGAAACTGATTGAAAGCGTCATCAAGGAAGAGGAGAACGCCTTCCTCAGGACATTGGACAGAGGTATCAAGCTCATGGACGAATACATGGCCAAGAGCGAAGCGACCAAGAAGATTTCCGGCGAAGACGCTTTCGTCCTCTACGACACATTCGGTTTCCCTCTCGACCTGACTGAGCTCATCGCTGAGGAAAACGGATTTACCGTAGACACCAAAGGCTTTGAAGTGGAAATGCAAAAACAGAAAGACCGCGCCAGAAACGCTACCGCCAATGAATTCGGCGACTGGATTGAATTCCATAGCGGTGAAGGCGTGGAGTTCCTGGGCTATGACTGCCTCGAACTGGACGGAGTCAATCTGATGAAGCACAGAACTGTAAAACAGAAGAACAAGAGCCTCTACCAGCTGGTATTCGACAAAACCCCATTCTATGCTGAAATGGGTGGTCAGGTCGGTGACACCGGCTATATCCTTTCCGGGAACGGAGAGAAGATCAACATCCTCAACACTGTGAAGGAGAACGAGCTCACCATCCATCTGGCAGAACGCATCCCTTCTGACTGCAACTGCACCTTCACCCTCCATGTCGATGCCGAGAGAAGACAGGACATCGCCAACAACCATACAGCCACCCACCTGCTGGACAATGCTCTGAGAACCGTTCTCGGTGACCATGTCGAACAGAAAGGCTCATTTGTCGGCCCCGACTACTTCCGCTTCGACTTCTCCCACTTCTCCAAGATGACTGATGAGGAATTGGCTCAGGTGGAACTGAAAGTCAATGAAATGATCCGCGCCAACTACCTTTTGGAAGAGAAACGTGACGCTACCATGGAAGAAGCCGTTGCAAATGGAGCCATCGCCCTCTTCGGTGAAAAATACGGTGATGTTGTCAGATATGTGAAATTCGGTCCTTCCATCGAACTTTGCGGCGGCACTCATACCAGTGCGACCGGCACCATCGGCCTCTTCAAGATTCTCAGCGAAAGCGCTGTCGCCGCCGGTGTGAGACGAATCGAAGCCGTGACTGGAATCAAGGCAGAAGAATATGTGAACACACTTTCCGAGACCATCAAGACGGCCAAATCCTTCTTCAACAATGTTCCGGACCTCAACGGTGCCATCAAGAAGATGCTGGAAGAAAATGCGGCATACAAAAAAGAAATTGACACTTTCCAGAAAGAAAAAGCTGTCCGGTTTGCCAATGAGGCCATTGCTGGAGCAGAAACCATTCAGGGCATACAAGTCATCCGCTTCACTGGAGAAGCGACTCCCGCTCTAATCAAGAACACAGCACCCACCATCCAGAAACACGAAGGCAAAATCGCATTTGCCGGAGCCTTCCTTTCAGACGGTCGTCCACAGCTCGCCCTCATCTATTCTGATGAGCTCGTCGCTGCCGGGAAAAATGCCGGAAAGGAAATCAGGGAAGCTGCCAAATTCATCCTTGGCGGTGGCGGCGGCCAACCAGGTTTTGCCACTGCAGGCGGAAAGAATACGGACGGACTGGAGAAGGCACTTGCCCAGTTAGTTGAAATCATCACCAGATAATGAAGAAACTTGACCGATTCATATTGAAAGCATTCATAGGACCCTTCTTTGGTATCCTAGCGGTAGTTGTATTCATTTTCATCATGCAATTCCTATGGCTTTACATTGATGAATTGGTCGGTAAAGGTTTGGGGCTCAAGGTCGTGATGGAATTTCTCCTTTGGGGAAGCGCGACCATGCTCCCTATCTGTCTTCCATTGGCCACCTTGCTGGCCTCTGTAATGACAGTCGGCCAGATGGCGGAGAACAACGAGCTGATTGCCATGAAAAGCGCAGGCTTGTCTCTGGACCGGATTTTCCGTCCACTGATGATTTCTGCCGTGATCATCAGCATCGGGGCCTTCTTTACCGCCAATAATCTGGTTCCTGTCGCATTCAACAAGATTTATACGCTCCGTGACGACTTCGGCAACACCAAGGAAGAAATCAATATCCCTACGGGCACCTTCTATTCCGGCATTGACGGTTATGTCCTGCGTATCCAGGACAGAGACAGCAAGACCAAGATGATGAAAGATGTGATGGTTTATGACCATACAGACAATCAAGGCAATACAAGCCTCACTCTTGCCGACTCCGCCATGATGAAAATGTCCAAGGAAAAGGATTATCTGACTTTCAAACTATACAATGGTGTCAATTACAAGGAAACGAACGAAATGCACTACCGTGACACCTCGCTCCAAATCCAGAAGATTGAATTTGCCAGTCAAGAAATTCTGATTCCTTTGAAAGACTACGCTTTCAAAAAATCCAATGAAACGCGTTACGGAGACCAAATCAAATCGATGGATGTCAGAAGGCTGATGCACGGAAAAGACTCATTGAATTGGGAACGGGATTCCACCAAGGCAATCCAGATGAAGGAAATGAATACGAACAACATCTTGCAGTATTACAGCAAACAGATTGACACAGCTGCCCACTTCGTTCCCCATTCCATGATGGAATACAATGATTTCCGTGACTGGAGCACTCTGGATATCGAAAAATATAGGATAGAATCCGCCTTAAGAGCATGCGACAACATGAATATGTTCGTAAACTCCTATGCGATGGACTCCTACCACTATGTCTATCTGCTCCGTAGAAGTACAGTAGAACTGCTGAAGAAATTCGCTCAGGCCATCCTTTGCCTTATCCTCTTCTTCATTGGTGCGCCTCTTGGCTCATTTGTGAAGAGAGGAGGTCTGGGAATTTCTGCAATCATCGGTGTCATGTTCTTTGTACTCTATTGGGTAGTGGACATTACCGGCACAAAACTGGCTAATGATGGTGCCGTCCTTCCTGCAATCGGAGTTTTCGTTTCAACGGCAGTCATGCTGCCAATCGGACTCTTCCTCACCTACAAGGCAATCAATGACGCGACATTATTCAATACGGACAGTATCAAAATATGGTGGAGAAAAAAAATCACTAAATTTATGGGAATCTTCAAAAAGACCAGAATCGTCTATATGGGAACACCTGAATTTGCGGTGGCTCCTCTTGATGCACTCATCCAAGCAAAATACAATGTGGTGGGTGTCGTGACAGTAGCTGACAAGCCAAGCGGACGAGGTTTGAAAGTAAACCAAAGTGCCGTCAAAAAATATGCAGTGGAACACAATCTGCCAGTTCTCCAACCGGTCAAGCTCAAAGATCCGGAATTCCTGAAAGAACTGGCATCCTGGAAAGCAGATCTTTTCGTCGTTGTCGCCTTCCGTATGTTGCCGGAAGAAGTATGGAAAATGCCATCGCTCGGCACATTCAACCTCCATGCAGCCCTCCTGCCGCAATACCGTGGTGCAGCACCTATCAACTGGGCAGTCATCAATGGTGAAAAAATGTCCGGAGTCACCACCTTCATGATTGACAAGGACATTGATACCGGAGGCATCATGTTACGACAGAGTGTAAAGATTGCAGAAAATGACACTGCCGGAGACCTGCACGACAAGTTGATGCCGATTGGAGCAGATCTTGTCCTCCAGACAGTTGAAGGTATCATCGAAAAGAACATTGAAACTCGTGTACAGCGCAGTTTCATCCAAGGTTCTGAAGTCCTCAAACCTGCCCCAAAGCTCAACAAGGAGCTGTGTCATATCGACTGGAATGACACAACCAGACACATCTACAACCTGATTCGAGGTCTGAGTCCTTATCCGACTGCTTTCACCGAACTTGTCAAAGAAGAAATCAAGACCTCCCTGAAGATTTATAGTGCTGAAGAAGCGGAGAAACCAGCCGGTGCACAACCGGGCACCCTCTTCTCCGATGGCAAGACCTTCCTCAAGATTGCGACAGAAGACGGAGCCATCTCCATCAAGGAACTTCAGCTCTCCGGCAAGAAACGGATGGATGTCAAGTCCTTCCTGCTCGGATTCCGGGACATCGAAGACTACACCACCAGTGAGGGCACCTCCAAAGCTGAAATCAACAAGACCAAAGCATAGCAAGAAATACGCCCCGGACAGGGCGTATTTCTTTTAATATCAGTTCATCATGAGCAAGACCGCAACCATCATCTGCAACGGACAGTTTCCCAAAAAGGAATATCCACGATACCTCATCTCCTCCGCCGACTACATCATCTGCTGTGACGGCGGCACCGCCAGCTACCTCAAAGCCGCACCCAAAATCTTCGGCCACCTGCGGAAACCGGACATCATCATCGGAGATTTGGATTCCATCCAGCCGAAAATCAAGAAACAGTACGCCGACCGCATCATTCATGTCAGCGAACAGGACAACAACGACATGACCAAAGCATTCAGATACGTGAGAGAACATCTGCCCGAGGTGGATACAGTCCATTTCATCGCCGCCACCGGCTTGAGAGAAGACCATACTATCGGCAATGTCAGCCTGCTGATGGAATATATGAGATCCTGCAATCTGGGACAAATGGAAATAGACATGGTTTCCGACTACAGCACAATTTTCGCGCTCTCGGACAGCACTACTCTGGAAGTGGGCACCGGACGCCGCATTTCCATCTTTTCGCCCGACAACAGCCTTCAGATCAAATCTACAGGACTGGTCTGGCCGACAGATGAAGTCGTATTCGACAACTGGTGGAAAGCGACCCTCAACCGGTCCTCAGAAGATAGTGTCCATCTGGAATTCAACCACCCCTCCATGGTCCTTGTCATGATGGACTAATCAGCAGTCATCCACCCCTTCCACGTGAATGGAACTGACCGGACGTACCGGACAAGCCAGTTCACACGCGCCACAACCGACACAAAGTTCAGAATGAACCACCGGCTTCCTTCTGGCAGGACGGGCAGTATCGAACGATTCCATCGTAATGGCCCCATAAGGACAGGCCCTGGAACATTTTCCACAGAACAGACAAATCTCCAGGTCTACGACAGCATGTCCGCAGACCTGTTTTTTCTTATCCTCCAGACGATAAGGCCGCAACGCCCCAGCCGGACAGACCTGAGCGCACCGGTTACAGGAAGGATCACACGCCTTCTTGGCATAAGTCAATTCCGGCTGCATGAAATGATCCAGCGACAGCCCCGGCCGAATAATCTGCTGAGGACAGGAAGCCAGACAAAGATGGCAAGCCGTACAATGAGCATAGAACTGTTCGCGGCTGACCGCACCAGGAGGGATGACCGACCTCTTCCGTTCCGGTTCCACCTTATCAGGCCTTTTCCTATCCCTCTGCAACGCCTTCACCTTATTCTGAGCCGCCACCTCCACCAAAGCGGAACCAGCGAGAACGGATGCAAACAAGAACCCCCTACGGGAAATGTCCATATCGCCCGATGCAGCCTTTTCTGTCTTCTCTACCTTTTTCTTGTCTTGGCCGGCAGAATAGGCAAAAGTGTAATGGAGAGAATCAAACTTGCAACTGTCCAGACAATCGAAACAAGCCACACAACGGGAATAATCGATATGATGATGGGCAATGTCTATGCAACTTGCCTTGCAATGCCGCTCGCATTGCCGGCAGTTCCGGCATTTCTCGACATCAATGACAGGTCTGAAAAGAGAGAAACGTGAAAGGAAGCTGAGAGCCGTCCCGACCGGACAGACCGCATTACACCAAGTGCGCCCTCCCAGAAAAGCGAAGATGGCCACCAGGAGCGCCGTCCCCACACTCATACAAGAGACCAGCCAACCGTAATCCTGGAAGAAAGAATGGACAAAACGTCCATACAAACTGTACGGTGCAATCAGCAGCGCCACGACCTGGACACCTGCCAGCAAGGAAAGCACGAACAGGCCGAAAATGCCATAGCGTGGCCACCTCCTTTCCGAAACATAATGGAACTGCCTTCTCTTCTTCCGGATACACAGTTTGCCACCCAGCCAGGAAATGATATCTTGAAAGACTCCCAAAGGACAGATGACAGAACAATAAACCCGTCCCCCAACAAAAGTCAGCAGAACAACCAACAGAACCGTCCCCAGATTCAGCGCCAGTACAGCAGGAAGGAACTGCAGCTTTGGCATGAAATCCAGCCAGCCGTTGAAAAATCCGCCAAGACCTGCCAACAGCAAAGTGATCCCTACAAAAAAGACGAGAGCCAATACGATTCTGATTTTCCGATACATTCCCCCTAACGTTTTGTCATGGAAAAGATTTCCTCCATTTCATCATACTTCACCTTCACCCGGTACTGTCCAGGTGCCAGAGAAGACACATCCAACTTCAAAGGAAGAAAAGCGCCGCTCTTCCCCTTGCCGCTGAAGACCTTCTGCCCAGTTCCAGACCATATCTCCACCTGGGTAGGCAACAATTCTTGTCCAGTCCTGACATGAAGACAGGTACGGACAGGATTAGGATAAATCTCCATCTGTTTGCCTGCCGGACGCAACATCATTCCCATTTCCAGGGAAGCGCTCAGACCTTTGGCATCGGAAGCCGTGATACGGACCGATCCAAAACCATACCGCAAGATGGTCAGGTAGATTTTTTCCCCATCCGACTGATAATGGATCAAAGACGGATCAGAAACTTCCACATCATACTTCAACGCTTCATGATCCGGATCCAGGAAATGGTCTGCCAGGACAATCACCGACTCCTCGCCGGGACGACTTGCCATCTTGCCGGAAAGTTTCCTCACAATCTGAGGAGGGCGGTTCGCCAAAACCTCGAACGGAAGAGCCTGCTCTGTCTTCAGACCGTATTCATCTGTCGCACAGAGCACCAGTTCATATTTTCCCGGCGCAAACGTATCAGCCTTGATCGTCACAGTGTAACAATCTCCACTGTCAATAGCTGCCAATATGATTTCTCCTGGAAGAGGCTCAAAACTGACCTGACAAGAATTGCCATCCGGTTCAGTCACCTTCATACGGAGATGCTTGTGCTCATAAGCATAGAGAACCATCTCTCCCACCGGATTGAATTGGATGACAGGAGGATTGTTCTTCTGTGTACGGACCTTCCGGATTTCGCTCTTTTCATCATAAACCCGACCGGAGCCCATTGCCACGACGGTCACATAGTAATCGGACTCAAAATCCAACTTGTCCAGCCTTTCTAACTGCAAGTCCCCCACCTTGCTGCCCGGCTTCATGATGATTTCCCGAGAGACC
The DNA here is from genome assembly GCA_020026275.1 of Bacteroidales bacterium. Lineage (GTDB taxonomy): Bacteria > Bacteroidota > Bacteroidia > Bacteroidales > UBA932 > Cryptobacteroides. The sequence goes on along the minus strand of JAHHQQ010000009.1, from coordinate 11,432 downwards.
ACCCCATGAGGAATATCATTCGGATTGAGATTTTCTAACAGGACACGATCCTTGGCCGCCATAAGAATATGGGAATAGGCCAAATTACCCTCTGGAGAACAAGTCAGCTTCCATTTGAAATCTACATTGTTGGAAACGACGGAAGTTTCAAACGTCGGATTCTCCGGTACCCCTCCAGTCGCATCCAGTCCATATGTGATTGCCCCCAAAGCGCTGACTATCGGTCCAACCTGATCCGATTCCGGTACCACTCCCTTACGTGCACCCTTCAACAGGCAATCTTTCAACATATCATTGGTAAATCCCTGTCCGCCCCGGTAAGACAACACCAGAGCCGCCACACCAGACACATGAGGACAAGCCATGGAAGTGCCACTCATATAACCATAACCACTCTGGGCATAGGTACTGTACACATCATAGCCCGGAGCGGAAATGTCCACCCAGGAGCCATAATTTGAAAAACTACATTTATGTCCGTTTGGAGCAAGTGCACCTACTGCAATGACCGGCTCATAATCAGCCGGTGAACCATATGGAATATCGTCATTGCCTGCCGCAAAAATGACCAGACCGCCCTTCATTGGGGAATCCATGAGCTGATTGCCATCGTTGTCACAACCTGCATATTTGATGAAATAATCAATAGCATCCCTGTCCGAAACAGGAATAGTGAAATTCTTGGCAGCTTCCAGTTCCTCCGCATCAATCCGACCGTCCTCGTTCTCATCAAAAGAATAGCCCCAACTGTTCTGGGAAATGACAGCTCCATGGTCGGCTGCCCACTTGAATGCAGGCCCTGCAGATGTACTGAGGAATCCGCTCAGAATCTCACACGACATCAAACGGACGCCCTGTTTATGTCCTGCAAAATCTCCCCCTGCAATGCCGCATACACCAGTCCCGTTGTTGTTGACAGCAGAGATGACGCCAGCAACATGACAACCATGATTTCCTGCATCCACCTCATAATTGCTGAATACGAAATTCTTGCTGCCGTTGTGACCGGCTGGAATCATATTGGCTTTCAAATCAGGGTGATTCAACTGAATCCCTTCATCCATAACAGCCACCACAACCCTTGGAGAACCGGTCGTATAGGATTTCCATACCTCTTCAACCTGAATATCACATCCCATTCCTCCTGAGGACAACCCCCATTGCAAATGAAAACTCGGGTCATCAAAACCTCGAGAGACAATCACAGGACGGGATTCTGCAATTTCCACTCCTGGAATAGAGGCAAAAGAAGATTCAGCCCTAGTAGCAGGAAAATGAGGGTCATATTCCAGTACATACCATCGATGAAGCCCCTCCCGACGAGTACGAACTTCATATTTTTCATCAAACGGATAAAGACGCTTTGCCGACGTCACCCCCATCTCTTCCATAACGGAATTGAAAGCAGAAGAACGAGTCTTCAATCCATTAGCCAAATCAGACTCCATAGCGACCGCCATCTCCTCCTCCAACTTGACCAGGACCACACCGGGAACAACCTGAGAACCGGTTCTTTCCTCCTCAACAGGTTCTGGAGAAACCAAACGATCATTCTCTCGCATCTTCTCTTCCTGAAGACAGGAAGAGAAGACAAGAAGAAGGACTCCTAAAATAAAATATCTTTTCTTCAATGATCAAATTTTAAAATGAATATCCCAAACCGATGGTCATCGTATTGCCGACCACCTCATTTGCCAGCAGATAAGCGAAATCCAACTTGACCCCAAAGAACTGCAACCCCAGTCCGACTGAAGCAAAAGAAGGGAGCACGGCTTTTTCAGAACCATAATGATAGCCGACACGGGCAAATACCATGTCGTTGAAACCATATTCACAACCGATGGCAGCCGTGACATTGCCACTGAGGAAATAATCAAAATCTGCGGCAAAGTTAAGGTCATGCACTTCTGCCAGAGTCAAAGTATAATCCGCACCGAAGGTGACCGAGATCGGAATCTTGAAAGAATTGCCGTTCTCATCCTTGATGGTTGATCCAATGTTGGAGAGACCGGCTGCCACATTGACTCCTGCAAAACAACCCTGTGCAAACACATCCCCTGCAAAAGCCTTGTAAGAATTGTCCGGAGTCAAGTTGCTGCTCACGTATTTCAGGTTCACGCCCATAGAGACAATATCCCCAAACCGATAAGCGACACCCAAGTTGACCTGCATGTCTTTAGGAGTAAATTCATCTTTTATGATACCGCCTTCATCAATAACAGGATAAGATTCTCCATTTTGCAGGATGAATCCCAAAGACAAGCCCAAGTCATCAGAAAATTTTCCTGAAATGCCCAATCCGAAATTGGATGTCTTGATACCCTTCGGCTCCCAATTCTGATACAACAGCCCCACATCCATCCTCTTCTCAGAAAATGGAATGACGGCCGCATTGTTGAAAGAGGACCAGGCAGGAGCGCTCGTACTGGCCACTCCTGCAAATCCTTTGGCGGCAGCCGCCGGATTGCGGACAATTCTGGAGAAACCCATCGCTTCCGTCGTTCCGGATACCTCCATATTAGGTGTCTCGTCAGCAGATGCATCCTGGGCGAAAGCTGTCTTCGATACACACAAGCATGCAGACAGCAGAATAATTCCAATGATATTGTTTGTTTTCATAGTTATTTCTTCACGATTGTTTTAACTTCTGTTTTGCCGGCATAGGACACTTTGACCTGATAACGGCCCGGAGCCAGCGAAGCCACTCCGATCTTCATCGGTTCAAAAGCACTGCATTCTTTGGCCGTCTTAAATACCAATGCTCCAGTTGCAGAACGAATTTCAACATGAGCCGTCTCCAATTCCTGCCCCGTCCTAATATTCAGGAAATCCACTACTGGATTCGGATACATATTTGTATACTCTGCTTTTCTTCTGGCAAGCACCGTAAAAGAAGTGACAACGGATTCTCCTTTCATATCCTTAGCACGAACTGTCACCATGGTATTGCCATATTTGAGTACCTTAAAGCGAAGTGCCCCCCCCTCATAATGAGCAGCCAATATTTCTGGATGAGCCACTTCATAAAAGATCTCCAATTCTTCCTCATCCGGATCACTGATATATTCCGATAACTGATATTCAAATTTTTCATCTATCAAGGTAGCCAGACGATTCTCGAAATCCTTTATCTTGACTGGAGCACGGTTCGGCAGAATCTCAAATTGCAGAATCCTGTCGGCCTTCGCACCATAAGAATCAGAAGCATGAAGACCAATCTGATATTTTCCTGCATCAAACGTAGTGGCGTCTATAGACAGAATAAAGTGGTTTGGATTTTTCACATCCTCCGCTATTCTGACAGAGCCTTGCCGGACAGGATCAAAAGTCAATGCAATATCATGACCATCCTCGTCAGAAGCGTCAATCTTGAGCGCATATTGCTCGAAAGAGCGGATCTGTATATTTTCCGGAGCCTCCCAGCGGATGACTGGTGCATGATTGACTGAAGTCTTCACCTTCTTGGAATGAGGTTTTCCATCATATTTACATCCATAGCCATAAGCGATGACTCCCACCACATATTCGGAATCAAAGTCCAATCCCGTTATCTTGCCGGACAACTCGCTGCCCAGTGCAAGATCATTGTCAGCCACGACATTGACAGAACTGACCCCCTCCGGCAAACGATTCAGATTCAGATTCTCCAACAAAGACGGATTCTTGGTGGCGACTAATCTGTATCCATTTGCTCCAATCTTTTTTGAATTGGCAGAATGCTTCCAAGTAAACACCACACTGTTTGAAAGAATCTTGCAAGTAAATTCCGGTTGGGAAGGCTGGTCATCTGAACCATAGGAAATCGCCCCTAAAGCATCCAGCATCGGACCAATCTTCTTAGAAAGATCCACCTTACGTGCATCTGCTCCCTTGAGCAATGCTTCTTTCAACATTTCATTGGTATAACCTGGACCTCCATAATAAGAAACCACCAAAGCAGCCACGCCCGAAACATGAGGACATGCCATTGAAGTTCCACTCATAAATCCATATTTCCCGCCAGGAATAGTACTGCGAATATCAGAACCCGGGGCACAGATGTCCACCCAATTGCCATAGTTGGAGAAACTCGATTTGTCTCCGAATTTATCAACTGCTCCAACCGCAATGATCTGTTCATAATTGGCAGGTGCTCCATATGGTATATTGTCATTGCCTGCGGCAAAGATGACAACGCCTCCCTTCATCGGAGAATCCGGTAACTGGTTGCCGTCATTATCACAACCTGCATTCTTGATAAAATAGTCAACCGCTTCCTTTTCAGCCATGGAAATCTTGGTTGTTCTAGCGACTTCCAGTTCCTGTGCATCAATATGGCCATCCAAATTCCGATCAAATACATAACCCCAGCTATTCTGAGAAATGACTGCTCCATGATTGGCGGCCCAAACAATGGCAGCAGCAGAATTTCCAAATTTATCAACTGGTTTGCCACCTTGCTCTATGGTCTTGAAAATCTGACAGGACATAATGCTGACTCCAGGCTTGCCTTTGGCATAGTCACCGCCGGCAATACCTGCAACACCGATATTATTATTGCTGACTGCTCCAATTGTACCTGCCACATGAGTTCCGTGAGAATGAGGATAAATGACAAAATTATTGTCTACAAAATTGCGACTTCCTTCTCTTCCAGCAGGAAGAACCGCTGCTGCCAAATCTGGATGATCCATCTGTACGCCACCATCTATGACTCCAACGATTACCTTCTTCTCTCCAACAGTATAATTTTCCCAAACTTTCTGTACATTGATATCAAATCCTTTCCTGGCACCCTTCTTCCCCTCATTGAACAAGCCCCAAAGATTGGAGAACTCCGGATCATTGAACCTGCCGATTGCGATCTTTCGCTGTGGCTCAACAATTTCAACGCCCGGGATAGAAGAAATATCGGAAGATGCCTTGGTCAGGCTGATCTTCTCATCAAATTCAAGTTTGTACCAAAGATGCAAACCATCACGCCTCTGACGCTTCTCATATTTGTCATCATATGGGAACAAACGTTCAAAAGAGGTTACGCCCAAATCACCTACAATCTCACCAAAGGCAGAAGAACGGGTCGGCAAATCAGAGGATTTCAATTCCTCTTCAAGCTGCGAAGCAAGATTTTCAGACAACTTGACAAAAGAAACCCCTTTTTCACAAAGAGTCTCTTGAATTATTTCCGCAGGAGCCGGTGTCATTTCTTTCACACTCTCCTGTTCTTCCTTGTTACAAGAAACAAGTCCCAGAAAAATACAAAATGGTATCAGATATCTTCTCATATTAGAAGTTTTGTTGATATAATATACGAATACTTAAACTGTGTAATATAAAGATAAATTTACTTGTATCAAATCAAATCATAGAATATCAGAATAAAAATCCGACCAGAATAAATATGTAGAAACAAAAAAGGATACGGATTGATCCGTATCCTTTGACACCTTATTCTTTCCTGATATTATTTAGTCAAAACCAGACCTGGATAAGCAAAGAACAAATAACCGGTAAATCCAGCTTCATTGAAGATAATTCCTGAAATCCCTTCTTTTTCTCCGAGCTGCGGAGTAATGGTCTTCATATCCTCACTGAGTGTCCACTTGATCTCACCCTCAACCTGAACATCGTTGCCATTAAAAATGCTGGAAACAATGAAACCGACACCGATATTGCCACCAAAATCAAGTCCCTCTGCGACCACTTCTCCAAGCGGCGTAGAAAGCTCAATCTTCTTGGTCTCCTTATCGTATGAGTAATTCAACGTAAAATTGCATGGAATACCGTTCTTCGGCTCCTCCAATACCAAAACAAGCTGCTTGTCATAAAGAACATGACCTTCTGGATAAGCCTGAATATTGACCTTGATGTCACCTGCCGCCATCTTTCCTGTCCATTTGCCAGCAAGACGCTCATAGAAGTTAGCGTCATTGTCTTTCAAAGTAACCACACACTCAGCCTTTTCAGCATCGATGGACGCACCCTTCGCTTCAACAATCTTGACAGCAAACGTTCTTCCACCTGTTTTCTCAATAATGTCATTATCGTACAGAAGGACCTCAATTGCTCCTTGTTTTTCCTCTGCATTGATGGTCAATTCCTTGCTGGTAACAATATAATTTGTATCCTCGACAGCAGGTTCCTTGCCAGTCTCCTTGAATTCAACCTTTACCTTGACCACTCCATTCACTTCGCCCTCGACGACGACAGGAATCTCAATCAAATTCAAATTCTCTTTGAAAGAGAACTCCGTCTTCTGCAATCCTACTTTAGCTTCAGCAGAGTTCACTTTGACATCATCTTTTGCACAAGCCGCCAGAAGGACAGAGGCAAGAAGCAATGCACCTATTTTATTAATTGTTTTCATATACTCTCTTTTCTAAAGTTCATTATTAATATCCTGGATTCTGCTGTCCCTTCATCTGTGGATTGGCCTGGATCTCGGCAGAAGGAATTGGCCATGTATAACGATGGTCGCCCGGCTGATATTTCAAGCCCTTGCCATTAGGCATTATAATATTTTCAACATCAGTATTCTCCGGATGTTTGGTACCACGAGTAAAGCCAAGCCCCCAACGACGCAAATCGGTAAGACGGAAACCTTCTCCGAGAAGCTCTCTCTGTCTTTCAAGACGAATCTCAGAAATCAGAGCCGCTCCCTTATAGGTACTTTCCGCATTGTAGCCTTTGATACGATTCACGCGAAGATCTTTCAAATATTTGTTTGCAAGATCCGAATCAGACTCTGCACAGGCCTCTGCCGCAATCAGATATAATTCTGATAGACGGAAAGGTTTGGACATGTTCTGATAATTTGGCTCAGACGTTATCTGCAAATCCGGATTGCCCGGGAATTTTTGGAAGACAAACGCAGGAACTGGCTCGCCTTCGACAATCAGATTGAATTTTGTGAAATAAATAGGGAAACGAGCATCTCCTTCGTCAAAGAGTGCCATGGTTTCAGAAGCTGGAATATAGTCAGCCGCATCTTTCTTGACACCCTGATAAGTAATGCCAATTGAGCCGCCAAGTTCTTCCTTGCTCTTGAATGGTCTGAAAATCAATTCATCGGCCTCATCATTCAACCACATTTTCTGTACTTCGTCCAATTTGGCAAGACGGAAGAAACCTGATTTGATCACCTTTTCAGCCAGTTCGAGAGCCACTTTCTTTTCACCCTTGTTCAAAGCGATACGAGCCTGCAGAGCATACACCGCATACGAATTCAAGTAAGGTGCATTAGGAGCCACATTAGATTTGTCTTTTACCTCGAAGGCTTGAAGTCCAGTCAAGGCATCGTTTAAATCTTCATTGATAAAATCATATACTGCCTGCTGAGTTCCTCTTGCAGGGTATTTTGTATTGTCTCCAGTCGGATGATATTGCTTCACCACTGGCACTCCTTTGTTCGCGGCAGTTGCGTTTTCTGCAGAATAAGGTTCACAGAAACGGTCTGTCAGCATATAGTAACAATATGCTCTCACAAATTTGGCTTCGGCAATGAAGCGATTGATCTGCACCAGTTCGGCCTCGTCAAATGCGCCCTTTTCTACCAGAGCATCTACTTTTTCAAGGTAATAATTGACTGATGAGATCACACTGTAGCAAGACCCCCATAATCCTTCAAATTCACCATCCTTTGAACTGAAAGAACCTGCATGGATAATACCGGAACGGTTGCCATTGATGACTGTGCCTTGAAATTCATCCGCCTGAAGATCGGTGAGATAAACATTGGCACCGTTGGTCAACCCTTTCAGATTCAGATACAGATTATTTCTGAAGCGCTCGCAATCATTCAATGACTGCAGTGCTGTTTCATCATCCAAAGTGCCTTCAGGCAACTTATTCATGTCACAGAAACTAACGCTGAACGCCAGAGTAATCAAAGAAAATACATATATTAATTTTTTCATGTCTAATTCAGATTTAATTAAAATGAAATCTCGAGACCAAATACGAACTGTTTGGTATTTGGATAGAAGAATTTGCCTATGTTAGTTTCCGCCTCCGGGTCATAACCAGAATACTTGGTGAAAGTGAGCAAGTTACGTCCAGTTGCAAAAACTGAAAGTTTGTCAATCACTTTAGTCTTTCTCAAAAGGCTCTGAGGTAGAGAATATTGAAGAGTCACATTCTTCAATCTCAAGAATGAAGCATCTTCCAGGAAATAGTCATCAAACTGGATATTCTCGTCTCTTCTTGGAATATCAGTCTTCTGGCCTGGCTCTGTCCACATTTCCAACATCTTTGTACTCTGATTCCATTCAGTTGCGAAAGCTGCATTTTCAAGGAAGAACTTATCATTGTTGTACATATATTTCTTGCCAGCCCATGCAAAGTCTGCACTGAAGCTGAGCCCTTTCCAGACGACACTGGTACTGAAACCACCTGTAAATGGAGAAATACAGTCTTTTCCTGTAAGCACAGCATCTCTCTCTTCGTTGAATCTCTTGGTAAGGTTGCCATCCTTATCCAGCCATACAAGTTTACCGTCACGAGGATCGACACCATGTCTTCTCACGGCAGCGAACTCTGTTGGAGAATGACCGACTGTATATTTCAAACCAGTATCTGGAATAGAAAATTCATTGAGTCCATTGAACAACTTGGTGATTTCATTCTTGTTGTAGTTGAAGTTGGCTCTGAAATTCCAGAGCACGCTTCTTGTCTTTACGAGATCTACGGACACATTGAGATCAATACCCTTGTTCACCATTTCACCGACATTACCGACACCAAGAGAATAGCCAGTTGTCATGGAATATGGGATTTCCAAAATCATATCAGAAGTAGTCTTGTGATAAAGGTCAACCTCAAAATTGAAACGATTGAAGAAACTGGCATATAATCCGATGTTCGCGGATGCGACAGACTCCCATTTCAAATCATAGTTGCTAGGCTGTGACAGTCCCAGAGAGGCATTTCCATTATAATTGTTACCACTGCCGAGAAGGCCAAGATAAGCATAGTTGCCAATACCGGAGTTGCCAGTAGTACCATAACTGCCCTTGAGAGAAAGTTCATCCAACCAAGAAACCTCTTTCAGCCAATTCTCCTTCTTGAGGTTCCACATCGCGCCGACAGAATAGAAGTTGGCCCAACGATGTCCAGGTGCAAATTTTGAACTGCCATCACGACGGAAAGAAAGATCGACATTATATTTCTGAGCGAAACTGTAGTTGCCTGTGACAAAGAATGAATTCATTACAGATTCCACTTTTCTGTCTGTGACATCTCTCATAGTAACAACTGTACCCTGTGAAAGTCTCAACATACGGTTGTCAGTATGTCCTTCCGTCCAGACACCAAAGCCCTGATCATTGGAAACAATAGACTCATGTCCCAAAAGGAAAGTTGCAGAATGGCGGTTGATATCAAACTTGTATTCGATGGTATTGTTTGAAGTGAAGGTAAAATCCCTTGAGAAATTTTCTTGATGATAACCTGCTTCACCTTTTTTCTTGTCACCCATTGGAGACTCGAAATCAGGTCTGACAAAGCCAACATTGTGTACTGTATAGTCAGAACCATCCAAAGACTGCTGTGAGCGGATAATCAGGCCCTTGATCGGAGTAATCTGCTCATAGAGATTGAGGTTACCGGACAGATTCTCTCTGACAACAGACCGATGATTGTTGACATAACTAGGATGGAACATGCCCGAATAATGTAGATACTCGGCCTTGTCGCCATAATGAATATCACCTTTCTCATCAATTGTATAGTAATAAGGAGAATCGAAAGGCATCGCTTTTCTGGCAAAAACAGTTGGATTGGAGCCATAGATACCCTTGTGTGCTGCCTGGGCCTCATTGTTCTGACGATATTTCTGATATGCTATATTAGAACTCAAGCCTATCTTCAACCAGCTGTTCACTTTGGAATCAAAGTTGAAGCGTACAGACTCACGACGAGTACCTGATTGTGCAATAATACCTTCCTGCTCCATATGGTTGACTGAGATAAAATAAGCCAATCTCTCAGAACCGCCACGAACAGAAGCGTCCAGATTATAAGTCGGGGCATGACTGTCGAAAACTTCATCACGCCAGTTAGTGCTGATACCATATTTTTCGACCAAATTCTTGATTTCATCTGAAACAGGAGCGCCTAGCATATCTCTGAATTTGATATACTGGTTGGAATTCATCATGGACATTCCATCATGAGCAATCTGGGAGAATCCATAAGTGCCACGAAGGGTGATGTGAGATTTCTCATTCAGTTTTCCCTTTTTTGTAGAGATAACAATGACACCATTGGCGGCACGTGAACCGTAAATAGAAGTAGATGCGGCATCCTTCAACACTGTCATGCTTTCAATATCATTGGGATTCAACGCATTGAATATGCCGGAACCGACAGGAGTACCATCCAAGATGAACAATGGAGTGGTAGATGTGTTGATGGAGTTGTTTCCTCTCACACGGAATGAAGCGATTTCTGAAGGGTCACCGGAAGCGGAAGCGACAGCCAAACCTGCCACCTGTCCCTGCAAGGCATCAGAAATATTGGCAGTAGGGGTATTCTTCAATGTCTCCTGTCCGACGACTGAAACGGAACCTACGATGGAACCTAATTTCTTTTTGGAACCGTAACCTACAAGAATCGCTTCCTCCAATTTGTTGTCTACAGGAAGCTCCACACTTATAGATTCCCTACCGGCCACAGCAAATTCCAGATTCTTGTAACCTACAGAACTGGCGACCAAGACAGCTTTGGACATATCGGCGATACGGATGACATACACGCCATCGACATCAGCTGAGACACCATTCATGGTACCCTTCTCCATTACAGATGCAAATGGAATAGGCTCACCAGTACTCAAATCCTTCACAACTCCTGTCACCTTGCCACTTTGAGCAAGAGCAACATTAGTTGCTACTAACACCAGCAACGCTGAGAAAAAAAGTTTCATTTTTTCCATAAGCTATACATTTAATTATTGAATAAGTATAAAATCTTTCTTCAAAGTAAGACTTGAGAGACACTCCCTCTAATCGGCTATTCGAAAGTTGGACAATAAATTCCTTAATTGCAAATATTTTAAACATTAATTTAAATTGCACCTGACAGCGGATAAAACGTTTTATGGTATTATACCATACTTCATATTGCTTATATATGTTTCACTCTGGAAGTAAAAATCAGAAATTCTAAAGAATATTTAAGCAATTAACATTAATTCAGAACTTAATGTAATGGCTTTTCCTCTGAAAGATATTGAACAATAAACAATTACAAGAACAAAATCGATTTATACAGATATTTTTCAAACATTTAACGAGATATTTTCATACTTTCAATTTAAAAGTGCCCAATAATTGATTTTTTAATAATAGCGAGGGTGACTCAATAGACTGAGTTTCCCTCTTTTATTATGTCGGATGGTGGCTGTTGCTTCCGCAGATCCTCCCCGCAAGCGGGTCCCCTCCCTTTTCGGGAGC
>JAHHQQ010000008.1 GCA_020026275.1 Bacteroidales bacterium | reverse complement strand
CCTCCACAGCGGCTTCCTTCTTCTCTTCTACCACCAGCGGACATTTCGGGCTCCGGAGCAGTTTCTTGTACATTTCCCGGCATACCCAGGCATCCGTTGCGGCGTAGGCCTGCTGGGCATCTGACAAGGTTTCGGCCTCCCAATTGGACAACTGCTGTGCTTTGGAAATCTTCATTCCCAGAATGATGGCAGTCATCTTCTTGACGCTCTTGTCGCGGATTCCATATTCCCCCACCATCTTCTGCAAATCGACAAATGCGGCAGGTTTGAAATCGCCCAATCTCTGCAAGCCACGGATATCGTCATTGACAGCCGCTCCGACCTTGATGATGTTCTCGTCTGCGAGAAGTTTGCAGAGCTTCTTGTGCATTCCGATGGCCTTGACCCTGAACAGGAAAGCCTTTTCAGATCCGGACAACTGCAGCAGAGAGACTCCGTAATGGGGCTGTCCAGCAGAAAAACAAGGCCTGGACTCGGTATCAAATCCGATGATGGTCTTGTGGCGCAAATATCTGATCGCCTCATCAAATGCCTTTCCCAACTGATCAATCACATAGATTTTTCCTGGGAAAGTGCCCAATTTCAACTTATCCAGTTCCTCCGGCGTTATATTACTTATATACATATCAAATTTCTATCTTTGGCGCCAACCTTTCTATCTTGCTCTTCATTTCATCGGAAACATATCTTTTCCTCATGGCAATGACGAACCATGTATCTTCGGCCTCCCCATCTGCCCTGAAATACTTGAACTCATCCGTATAACCTCCTTCATCCCTATAATTGACAACGGACAAGTCATTGACTGGCAATGTGATATATCCACCAAATTCAGGGTAGGCAATCTTGTGGGTGAATCCATTCTGTTTCCTCAAATATCTATATGCCGTTTCTGCGATCGCCCGTGCCGGAACAACCAGTTCAAAGTCCTCGGCCAGAATATTCTTGTACGCCAGCTGGGACTCATCTGTACTGGACCGGACAGATGCCACAAATTTCTCGAGCGTCAGGATGTCCACTTCCGGATCGTCCACAATCATGACCGGAATCTTTTCATCCATTTCTGAAGAAATGTACATGTCCAGAATGTCCAGGAACCTGGTCTCGACTGGAACATAGATATCTGGATGGAAAACATGCAGATTCTTTCCTCCTACGATTCCCTTTTCCTGCTTGTACTTTTCATAAGACTGGGGATAGAGGTCGTTCTCCACTTTGTCTACGGTCGTCCAAATGCAAAGATTCTGAGCTTCCGGCACTTTTTTCTCCACCTGGTCAAACATGCAACCGACACTGGAGAATAAAGGCATCTCCAACTGGGCCATGGCACAGAGCGTATCCACATCATGCAGACCATACAGATAGGAACTTGCAGAACCGAAAATAACCATCTTGGATCCTGCCCTCTTTTCTTTCTGGCTGCGGTCATACGGACTGTAAAGATAATTCGTATCCAAAGCAGAAAGGAAGTTGCGGACTTCTATTTCCCGGAGGAAACGGCTGTTGTCTCTGGCGATATACCCTTCGTAAGAGGCATTGGTCTCATCCAGAAGCGCTTCAATCATCTCTCCAGAGAAATCAGGAAGCCCGTCCGGAACGTGACGTCCATCTATATTGTTGAAATGGTCGGCGACCAGCATCTCATTGATGATGGGAAGTATTTCGGTCGGATCACCGGTGATGGTGATGGCCTTGTACTTGTCCCAAGCTTCCTGTGCCTGAAGGACATGATAACCGGTACTGCTGGTATCACTGAGTACCGTACCAACATAGGGTATGTACGAATCATGTCCGTCTCCATTTTGTAAACAAGACGACACCATCATAGCCCCAGCGACCAGACATACTAGCGATAACTTTTTCATTCTGTATTTCAATTAAAAGAACAACAATTCCCTATATTTCGGCAAAGGCCATACCTCATCATCGATCAGCATTTCCAGATGGTCGGCGCTGTAACGGATCTTGTCCATCATGTCCTTGACCTCTGTAGAGTAGAGTTTTGCCCTCTGGGCCATATCCTGTACCTTGTTGGCTTTCTTTCTGGCTTCGACGAGCGTCTCCACGTCAGCGGAAAGCGCATTGATGAATTTACAAACCTTGGTACAGGTGTCCAGATCATATTTGCACAACTGCTTGTACTCGTCTCCGTAGACGTCCTTGCTGGACTGGATTCCCTTGAGCAGTTCGTTGCGGTAGCTGACTGCAGCCGGAATCACGTGGTTCAGACAGATGTCTCCGATCACACGAGCCTCAATCTGGAGCTTCTTGACATAGGTCTCATTGAGGACTTCGGTACGGGCAAGCGCCTCTTCGTAGGAAAGGACTCCCAGGGAGGTGAACATGTCCACACTGTCCTTGCGGATATAGACGGAGTAGGCATCCGGCACATTCTCGATGGCCTCAAGACCTCTTCTTCTGGCTTCTTCATGCCATTCCTTACTGTAACCGTTTCCTTCGAACATCACATTTCTGGACTCGGAAAGGAATTTGCGGATAGTGGCGAGGATGGCCTTCTGACGAGGTTCTCCCTTCTCTTCCAGCGCATCCACCTCGGCCTTGAACTTGTTCAGGCTCTCTGCCACGATGGAGTTCAGGATAAAAGTGGTCGCAGCTGCATTCATGGATGCACCCAAAGCTCTCCATTCAAACCGATTGCCGGTAAATGCAAATGGCGAGGTCCGGTTGCGATCGGTGTTGTCCGGGAAGATTTCCGGAATAGAGTTCACAATCTTGATAGATTCTGCACGAGCTTCCTCATCTTGCAAATCTTCCATATTGATGATAGAATCAAATATCTTCATCAAAGTAGATCCGGAAAAGATTGAAATCACAGATGGAGGAGCTTCTCCTCCGCCCAGACGGTAGGAGTTGTTCAATGTGCAGACAGATGCCATCAGCAGAAGGTTATGGTCGTATACACCTTTGACGACAGCCGCATAGAATGACAAAAACTGCAAATTCTTGTTAGGAGTCTTTCCTGGAGAAAGCAGATTGACATTGGTATTGGTCTGCATGGACCAGTTGCAATGTTTTCCACTCCCATTGATGCCGTCAAACGGTTTTTCATGGAAAATGACTTTCAGGTGATGTTTCTCCGCCACTTTCTGCATCACAATCATCAGCAACATGTTCTGGTCAATTGCCTTGGTGGCACTGGAGAAGACCGGAACAGTCTCGAACTGATTCGGTGCCACCTCATTGTGGCGGGTTTCCAGCTCGATTCCCAATTTGTAGGCTTCTGTTTCGAAATCCTTCATGAAAGCTTCCACTCGGGAAGGGATTGCTCCAAAATAGTGGTCGGACAACTGTTGGTCCTTGGCGGAGGTGTGACCGATCACGGTGCGCTGGCACAGCTTCAGGTCGGGCCTTGCATTATATAAGGACTCATCTACGAGGAAATATTCTTGTTCCAGTCCGATATTCACGGAAACGGACTTGACGGTCTTGTCAAAGAGATTGGCTACAGCAGTGGCGGCCTGATTGAGTGCCTGCATGGAGCGGAGGTTCGGAACCTTCATGTCCAAGGCCTCTCCGGTATAGGAGACGAACACGGAAGGAATACAAAGTGTCCCGTCCAGAATGAATACTGGGGAGGTCGGATCCCATGCGGAATAGCCTCTGGCCTCAAAAGTGTTTCTCAGACCTCCGTTCGGGAAACTGGAAGCATCCGGTTCCTGCTGGACAAGAGCGGAACCACTGAATTTCTCAAAAGGTTTTCCATCCTTGACAGAAATGAAAGCTTCGTGTTTTTCTGCCGTTGTTCCAGTAAGTGGCTGGAAAAGATGAGTATAATGGGTGGCCCCCATCTCGATAGCCCAATTCTTCATGGACGTGGCAATCTCATTTGCCGCTGTCCTTTCAATCTTCTTGCCATATTTGATGGCATGCCCAATTGCCTCAAATGCGATTGGAGACATATATCTCCGCATTTTGTCCATATCAAAGACATTTTGAGCAAAATAGGACGAAACTGGTTTATCCTCCACGAAATAACGGTCTGTCGTATGAGTTGACGCCTCATTCAATGCTCTTTGTCTGAAAGTAGCCATAAATTTAATTTTGATACACGTTATGAAACATTCTACAAATGTAGGAATTATTTTTCCACTATTCGAAGGGTTTCCAAAATTTTCGGCACCAGAAGTGAATGGACATATTCTTCTTCCATAAAATGAGTGCCGTCGTAAAGGGTCAGCGCATCTCCGAAGAACCGGCGGTACCGGCGGATGGACACAATGCCGTATTTGCGGTAATGGTCCTTCTTGCCGAAAAAGGCGTAGAAGCTGTCCTTGCTCCCGTTCCGTGGCGAATTGGCCTCAGCGAGCCGGCCATGTTCCTTGTATTTTACGAGATACCGGTATTGGAAAACCATTTTCTGACGGTCTCCATCCTTTCCTGGAAAAATCTTCTTCATAAGCCGCTCCATCCCTGGAAGCAGTGCCAGCGGAGCACCATAGCCCATCCACAGCGGTGCCCCCAGTGACGGGGAAATGAGAATATGAGGATAGCCCTTGAGACGGATTGCATGGATGGAACCGATTGACTCCCCTATGATTAGGGCCGGATGATATTCATCCAGCCAGCCTTGAATCTGACGGATGGCCACTTCCGGATCAAAATCATATGTCCGGACAATGACATCCACCTTGATTTCGGATTCCGGCTCTCCTTGCGAAACCGTTGAAGATTTGAACACATGTGCAGAAAAATACTCGTTTAGGATTCTGGGAATCCTGCTGTCCCCTCCTCCTCCCATTCCATGGGCGTAAAAAATATGGATTGGCATTTTCTATACTTCGCTATTCGATGATCAAAAAGTAATTTTGTAAAGGTAATATATTAAATTGACATATTGATATTTGTTGTATTTAAGTAAAAATTATATATTTGTTTGATTGGATTGAAACTAAAATCTTTAAACAAAAACAATACATCGATGAAAATCAAAACATTATTGACTATTGTTGCACTGGCTACAGTTCCATTTGCAGCTAATGCTCAGACAGACAAGAAAACGTCTGACTCTGAGAAAAAATTCACCGTAGTGAAAGAGAACCCTATCACTTCCATCAAGGACCAGCACAGAAGCGGCACCTGCTGGGCATATTCTTCACTGGGTTTTTTCGAGGCTGAATTGCTCCGTATGGGAAAAGGCGAGCAGGATCTTTGCGAAAGCTACCTTGTATTCAACACCTATATGGATCGCGCAGACAAACATGTCCGCACTCATGGTGATGCCAGCTTCTCTCAAGGCGGCTCTTTCTATGATGCCGTCTATTGCCTGAAAAACCATGGCTTCGTGCCACAGGATGCCATGCCAGAACCAGGTGTCCCTTATGGCGATTCTCTCTTCAATTTCAACCAGTTGGATGCAGTCACCTCCGCTTATGTAGGTGCCATCGCAAAAGGTTCATGGAGAAAGATCAATCCTATCTGGAAAAAAGACCTCAAGGCCATCTACACCAATTACTTTGGCGAACTTCCAACAGAGTTTGAACACAACGGAAAAAAATACACACCACAGTCCTATACAAAAGAACTAGGTTTGAATGCAGATGACTATGTATCTCTGACCAGCTACACTCACCATCCTTTCTATGAGAAATTTATCCTTGAAATACAGGACAACTGGCGTTGGGCTGCCAGCTACAACCTTCCTTTGGATGAATTCATGGAAGTGATGGAAGAAGGCGTCAAGAACGGTTATACCTTTGCATGGGGCTCTGACGTCAGCGAACCAGGTTTCAAACGTGATGGCATCGCTGTTGTTGCCAAGAGTGAAAATGCAGATAAAAGTGGTTCTGACCAGGCCCGTTGGACCGGCACGACCAATGAAGGAGCGGCTATTTCCAATGGTGACGATGAATTGACCATCACTCAGGAAATGCGTCAGCTCGGCTACGACAACTGGGAGACTACTGACGACCACGGTATGGTCATCTACGGTCTTGCCAAAGATGAGAACGGCAAAGAGTATTTCATGGTCAAGAACTCTTGGGGTGAGTACGGTCCTTACAAGGGCATGTTCTATGCTTCCAAAGCATTTGTCGCTTACAAAACCATGAACATCATCATCCACAAGAATGCTATCCCTAAGAAGATTGCAAAGAAACTCGGCATCAAATAAATCGGAATCCGATTCATTTGATACACGTTGATTATATTTTATGAATATAGTTAAACATATACCGAATACTATCACTTCGATGAATCTCCTCTCTGGAGTCATCGGAGTGATATTCACATTGGAGGGGAGATTGGATATTGCCTTCCCGCTCATGATTGCAGCCGCCGTGTTCGATTTCTGTGACGGCCTTTCTGCCAGACTGTTGGGAGCATATTCCGAAATCGGGAAAGAACTCGATTCCCTCGCTGATGTGGTCAGTTTCGGTGTCCTCCCTTCCATCATGCTCTTCAAGACTATGGTCCTGCACCATGATCCGAACTGGTTCTGCCTCATTCCGCTGGTATTGGCGGCCTTCTCCGCTTTGAGATTGGCCAAATTCAATCTGGACACCCGTCAGACAACCAGTTTCATCGGCCTTCCAACTCCTTCTGCAGCAATGATCTGCGGATCGTTCACATATTATGTGTTCGTCTCAGAAGAAATGACTTGGCTGACCAGAATGGCAGAAAGCAATTGGTTCATTCCTATCCTTGCCATTGTCCTGAGCATTTTGCTCATCAGCGAAATTCCTATGTTCGGCATGAAATTCGGAAAAGGGCACAAGTCTGACGCATTGGAGAACATCCAACGTATCGGTTTCCTGAGCATCATCGTCATCTTCACGATCATCGTGCTCGTAACCGGAAAGAACTGGTCTCTGATTGTCTTTTCTTCCTTCCTCATGTACATCATCATGAATGTGATCTTCGCCCTGCGCTCCGTGGGGAAAGCATCCGGGAAATAACAATCCGAACCCTATAGACAGAAAAGGAGGACGATCTGGTCGCCCTCCTTTTATTTTCAGATAAGTTACCTGACTATTAATAGTTTTCAGCTCTTACCATGAAGAAGCTCTTTGGATGTTTGCAGACTGGGCAAACTTCTGGAGCTTTCTTGCCAATCACAACGTGACCGCAGTTAGCGCACTCCCAGATGGTATCGTTGTCTTTGGAGAAGACGATGCCTTCCTTGATGTTGCCGAGCAGTTTCTTGTAGCGCTCCTCGTGAAGTTTCTCGATAGCTGCCACTTTCTCGAACAAGAAAGCGATATCCTTGAAACCTTCCTCTTTGGCAGTCTCAGCGAAACCAGCATACATGTCAGTCCACTCGTAGTACTCGCCATCGATACAATCCTGAAGATTGACCTCTGTAGATGGCATTTCACCGCCGTGAAGAAGCTTGAACCAGATTTTGGCGTGCTCTTTCTCGTTGTGAGCGGTCTCTTCAAAGATTTTGCTGATCTGCACATATCCGTCCTTTTTGGCCTTTGACGCATAGTAGAGATACTTTGTATGAGCTTGAGATTCTCCTGCGAAAGCAGTCATCAGATTCTGCTCTGTTTTTGTTCCTTTCAATTCTGCCATAATATACATCTAATTTAGTAAATTGTAAAAAATGTTTAGTCTGGCAAAATTAATATTTTATACATAAAATACAAATCATGAAAAAACAAAATAAAACTATCAGTACACTTTTTTCATACTTTTTTCCGTCAACTGACTAAGTTTTCGTATTTTTGTCAAATGAGATTGAATAAATGAATTTGGATTACTAATCATATCATTTGAGAATGAAGTCACTTAAAGAATTGTTCAGAATTGGAAAAGGCCCGTCCAGCAGTCATACGATGGGTCCTCAGAATGCCGCCAAAATATTTCTGGAGCATTATCCAGAAGCAAAGGCATTTAGCGTTACGCTTTATGGCAGTCTGGCCGCTACTGGCAAAGGGCACCTTACCGACATCGCCATCAAGGACGTACTCACCCCTGTGGCACAGACCAAAATTGTGTGGGAGCCCCAAACCTTTCTGGACTATCATCCGAACGGCATGAAATACCAGGCGTTTGACGAAGCCGGCAACCAGCTTGGCGAATGGACCGTCTATAGCGTGGGAGGTGGTGCGCTCTCCGAGGGAGACGGCCCCATCAAGCTCATTCCTGCCCATGCCAGTCCGGACATCTATACCATGTCCACCATGACCGATATCATGCACTGGTGCGAACAGTACGGCAGAAGCTATTGGGAATATGTCGATGAATGCGAAGGCAGCGACATTTGGGACTTCCTCATGGAAATCTGGGAAGCGATGAAGACATCCGTTGAGAACGGAATTGAGAATGAAGGAGTTCTGCCAGGACCGCTTCATCTCAACAGAAAAGCGCCGATCTATTATGTGAAGGCGTTGGGTTACAAACCGTCTCTCCAGACCAGAGGCCTGGTCTATGCCTATGCCCTCGCAGTCAGCGAAGAGAATGCTTCCGGCGGAACCATCGTGACGGCTCCGACCTGCGGCTCTTCCGGTGTCATCCCCGGTGTCCTCTACCATCTGGCGAAAGGCCATCAGTTCCCGGACAAGAAAGTCCTGCACGCCTTGGCGACTGCCGGTCTTATCGGCAACATCGTCAAGCACAACGCTTCCATCTCCGGAGCCGAGGTAGGCTGCCAGGGCGAAGTCGGCGTAGCCTGTGCGATGGCTTCCGGTGCCGCCAGCCAGATTTTCGGAGGCAGCCCTTCCCAGATTGAGTACGCCGCCGAGATCGGACTCGAGCACCACTTGGGAATGACCTGCGACCCGATCTGCGGTCTGGTGCAGATTCCATGCATCGAGCGAAACGCCTTTGCCGCCACCCGGGCTCTGGACGCCAACCTCTATGCCGCCTTTTCTGACGGCAAGCACAGAGTCTCTTTCGACCACGTCGTCGAAGTCATGAAACAGACCGGCAAGGACCTCCCTTCCCTGTACAAGGAAACCAGTGCCGGAGGCCTGGCAAAAGCCAATATTTTCGAATAACGACGACTGTACTGGCGTATAACAAAAGTGCCATACGCCAGTACAAGGTTGTTTCACAACCTGACTGTCAATAAGTTAGATATTACTTTCAATCGTATCGCGGATGACCTGACGAAATGGGTTCTCCGCGATTTTTCTCTCTATCGCGAAATGTCTATGTGCCGTGAAAACGTGTCCGGAGGTCCCATCTACGACCTCACAGGCATGGATGACAGCAGGCAAAGAATCCTCCGGTCTGCGCGTAAAGGGACGGAACAGGAGATCGGCAAGCGAATCGTACCATTTCTCCATCCGCAGCATTGCCGTGTTCATGACACCCGGATCTACCCCGTTGATACGAAGTCCGGGATAACGGGCAGCCATGTCCGCCGTGAAGATGGACAAGGCCAGTTTGGACTGGGAATAATTTTCAAGACGTGAATAGCGGGATTCATCTCCCGCCAAAAAATTTTCTCCGATTGCATGTCCCTTTCGAGTAACGGAAAGAACATTTACGACAGAAGCGCCCGAAGCCAAGTGAGGCACCATCATTTCCGCCAGCAGGGCAGGCGCAAAGAAATTGACCGCCATGTTCATTTCAATCCCCTCCTCGTTCTGACAGTAGGAAGCAAACATGGAAGCCGCATTGTTGACCAGGTATCGGACAGGGGCACCGAGCGCCACAAGCTGAGCGACCAGCGAGCGCACCCCTTCCTTGTTGGAAAGGTCTGCCAGCAGCAGGCTGAACCGTTCTCTGGGCAGTCCGCTCCGAACAATTTCCTCACAAAGGCTCTCCCCCTTTTCAGGATTGCGGCAGCAGAATACCGGACGGAACTGTGCGTTCTGCAAGGCAAGCCGGGCGAAATAGTGACAGACACTCTTTCCCAACCCTCCGGTAGCACCGGTCACGACCAGCAGTTCTTCCCTATTCATGGTCCAGACCGATTTCCTTCAAAATCTTCTTAGGCAGTTCGTCCTTGACATGAGAGCAGCAGGCCATCTCGCGGCTGTACATCCTCGCGATACAGTAATTGGAATGCTCACAGCCGGCACATTCAACTCCTTGCTTCATCTGGTTGACAAAATCTGGAGTACGGATCAAGGCTCTTGCCATCTGTACAAATTCGAAACCTCTGCTCAACACATCTTCAATGACGCTCTTCTTGGTCAGACCTCCCACATAGATGAGAGGAAGATCCAGTGCCTCTCTGAATTTGAGGGCATCTTCAAGGAAATAGGCATCTTTGTATGGAACGGACGGTATCATCTGATGACCGACCATGCGGACACCCCATTTCAGCCACCACTGTTTCATGTAATGGGTCATGGTCGTGATAGGCATGCTGCCACGCATCACGTACATTGGCGCCTTGCTGACAAAACCGCCGCTGAGCACCAGCGCATTGACTCCGAGAGACTGGATCTGCTTGGCAATCTCAATGTTCTCCTCCAATTCCAGCCCACCTTTGAAACCATCTCTCATGTTGGTCTTGACGATGACCGGCATATCGTATTTCTGTGCCTTCTCCATCACTTCGGACAGACACATGTTCATGAACCGCATACGGTTCTGAAGGGAACCGCCGAATTCGTCGTGTCTTCTGTTGGTATAAGGTGAAAGGAACTGGCTGATCAGGTAACCGTGGCCTGCATGGACCTCTACGGCATCGAAACCGGCCTCATGGACAATTCTGACAGCATCACCGAAATCCTTGGCGAACTGCACCAGTTCCACTGAAGACAATTTGCGGTAGAAAGTCGGAGAATAGAGGTTGAAACCATTGATGGTGCCCACCGGCATCTGTCCAGCTGTCCGGGCGTGCGTCATGTTGCCGCAATGGCCAATCTGGATGGAAGCGGCCGCCCCTTCCTTGTGGATGGCATCTGTAATGTCCGCCAACTCAGGGATAATCTCGTTCCGGAGCCACAACTGTGAGTCAAATGAGACACCGCTCCTGTTGACGGAGGCATAAGCGAGCGTAGTCATGCCCACTCCTCCCCTTGCGACAGAGACATGATAATCTTTCAGCATCTGGCTGGGACGGTTGTTGGCCGCCATTCCTTCAAATGCCGCTGACCGGATGATGCGATTACGCAATTTCAATTTCCCCAGATAGCCCGGGACAAAAATTGGAGACTCTTCCATAACCTTAAATCTTTAAATTCAAACTAAAAGACAAATGGAATGATGCACTTGATGTCTTTCCCCTCGAATTCCTCCGGAAACTGTTCCTTGTAGGAATCACGGATGGATTTGGCACGAGGTGCAAGGTTGGCAAATGTCCACAATGCAAAAACGACACCGGCCCAAGACCAGGTAAGGATGGCAAAGCCGAGCCACTCGGTGAATTCTCCGAAATAGTTGGCGCTGGTCACATAGCGGAACATACCTTTCTTCGGGAAATAATGCTTGGTATCCCCCGGTTTGCGCAGATGGCGTATGATATAGTCAGACTGGATGTTGATGAACATTCCGAAGAAGAAGATCAACGTTCCAATGATGAATTGCGGTGTAGTGAACCAGGAGGCTGCATAGTAGTCCTCCGGGGATACTATGAAGATCCATCCTCCCTGCATGACTGCATTCATGGAATTGAATACCAGTCCCATGATGATGACGGAAATCGGCATGTGCCCCTTACCGCGGATCAGACAAGGGAAAATGAAGGAGCGCTGGAAATAGTGGAGTTCAAACAGCAAAAAAGGAATCAGATGAGGCCATGAATCGTAACGGTCTGAAGCGAGACAGAAGATGGCCATCAAGAGGAACACGGGAGATTCCATCAAAACCCATCCCATACGGTTATTGACACTCAAGCCCCACTTCCTTGTATAGAAACGACCATATCCGGCCTTGACAAAAAATAATGCGACGAACACAAAGACAGCGACAATAGACATCACTATCAAAATCAGATCATAATGAATGCTGATGAATTCTAACATTGCAGTACCTTTAAAAAAGTTACAGATATCTTGCTAAGATACAAATTATAATTCTTATAGCGAATTTAATGTCTTCGAATAGACTGCAATTTAATGGAAATGAGCAAAAAAAATCTGGCCGATATTCCTATCGGCCAGACCTTTATCTTATCGGCAATAATTATTTGCTGATTACGCGAGCCATCTCGAGAACTTTGTTTGAGTAACCCCACTCGTTGTCGTACCAAGCGCAAACCTTGACGAAGGTCTTGTCGAGCTGGATACCTGCCTTCTCATCGAAGATAGAAGTACGAGGATCGTTACGGAAGTCAGTTGAAACGACAGCCTCATCAGTGTAACCGAGAATGCCCTTGAGTTCGCCTTCAGAAGCCTTCTTCATGGCAGCGCAGATCTCCTCGTAAGAAGCCTCGTTCTTGAGTTCTACGGTAAGGTCAACGAATGAAACGTCTGAAGTAGGGACACGAAGTGACATGCCAGTAAGTTTGCCGTTGAGTTCAGGAAGAACTTTACCTACAGCTTTGGCAGCACCTGTTGATGAAGGGATGATGTTCTCAAGAATACCACGACCACCTCTCCAGTCTTTCTTGGAAGGACCGTCAACAGTCTTCTGAGTTGCAGTAGCAGCGTGAACAGTAGTCATAAGACCACGGACGATACCGAAGTTGTCGTTCAGGACTTTGCTGATAGGAGCAAGACAGTTGGTTGTACAAGAAGCGTTAGAAATGATATCCTGACCAGCGTAAGTCTCGTGGTTAACACCATAAACGAACATTGGAGTAGCGTCCTTTGAAGGTGCAGACATGATGACCTTCTTTGCACCAGCCTGGATGTGGGTACGAGCGAGCTCGTCAGTCAGGAAGAAGCCAGTTGACTCAACGACAACTTCTGCACCAACCTCATCCCATTTAAGGTTTGAAGGATCTTTTTCAGCAGTGATTCTGATCTTCTTACCATCTACGATAAGTGCACCTTCTTCAGCTGAAACCTCATGCTGGAAATGTCCGTGAACTGAATCATATTTAAGCATGTAAGCCAAATAAGATGGATCAAGGAGGTCATTGATACCTACCACCTCGATATCCTGTGAGAAATTCTCGACAGCTGCACGGAATACCATACGGCCGATACGACCAAATCCGTTAATACCTAGTTTTACCATTTTTTAAAATATTAAAAAGTTAAACAAATTTCAACTTTAATAGTCAAAAGGTTTATTCTTAATGCTTTATGAAGTTCCCCCCTCAAAAAGCATTGCAAATTTACATAAAATATATTAAAATCCATATCTTTGCAGAAATTAAAACGATATATAAATAAAAGAATATGAAAGACATGAGAATTTTGCTTACCAATGATGACGGATACCGTGCAAAAGGAATTGAAATGCTAAGCAAAATAATGGAGGCTTATGGAGAAGTGACCGTCGTGGCACCCAAAGAGCATCAGTCAGGAATGGCCGCAGCTGTCGATTTGGGGCTGAAACCGCTGGCCTACAAGGATCTAGGTCTGTCCGGCAAGACATCGTGGTCCTACCTTTCCGGAACCCCTGCGAGCTGCATCAAGTTCGGCCTCAATTTTCCATTCAAAGAACAAAAACCCGACATCGTTCTGAGCGGAATCAACCACGGTTCCAACGCGACTATGGGCTCTCTCTATTCAGGAACGCTTGGAGCTTGTATGGAGGCAACCCTGAACGGCATCTTGGCCATCGGAGTATCTCTTGATGATTTCTTCACCCAAGAACCGGACTTCTCCGCCATAGAAGCCTATCTTCCTGACATTCTAGACAAGATTATGGCTCACCCGACCACCAGAAAGGGGGTCTATTACAACATCAACTTCCCGGCGGTTCCGAAAGACCAAGTCAAAGGAATCGTCGTCGCACACCAGGGATTGGGTCACTGGGAAAAGGAATTCACCCGATGGAATCCAGATCTGTGGGCTTCCAGAGGTATCACGATGGATTTATTGGGAAGATCAGGCCAAGTCCAGCAGGAAGAAGGCGAAGAAATGTTCATGATGATTGGAGAATTCGTTGACGACGCCCACAACGACCCGCTGGCCGACCACCACAAACTGGCAGAAGGATACATCACCATCGTCGCCCACAACATCTACAGCACCGACGAAGAAGAGACCCGCCGGCTCGAAAGCCTCAATCTCAACACCCGTTTCTAAGCCCCACCGAGCGACCGGCGACCGACCTTTCCCCCATTCGGGAAATGTCCATGTGAGCACTGAATCAGGCAGCAAGCTGCCGAGCGACCTTAATCAATTATAGAAAATGAAATATTACATCATAGCAGGTGAAGCCTCCGGAGACCTTCACGGTTCCAACCTGATGAAAGGCCTCTATGCCGAGGATCCGGAAGCGGACATCCGCTTCTGGGGCGGCTCCCTCATGGACGAGGTGTACCACCAGCACCAGGAAGGCGAAGGACTGGTCATGGACTACAACGAAGGAGCAGTCATCGGCTTCAGCCAGGTCATCCTCCACGCCAACCGTTTTCTCAGGAAGCTGCAAGACTGCGGCAACGACATTCTCCGGTTCCACCCGGACGTCGTCATCCTGATCGACTATCCCGGTTTCAACTTCAAGGTAGCCAAATTCGCCCACCAGCATCATTTCAAGGTCTTCTACTACATCGCCCCCAAAGTATGGGCATCGCGCGAGAACCGGGTGAAGATGCTGAAGAAATACGTGGACCGGCTATTCATCGTCTTCCCCTTCGAGAAAGAATATTTTGACCGCAAAGGGGTCCGCTATATATATAAAGGGAATCCTCTGATTGACGCGATTGACAACTCCCCTGCCATGCACCAGAGCCGGGAGGAATTCTTCCGTCAGAATGCACTGGAAGACAAACCCTACATCGCCATCCTGGCCGGCTCCCGCAAAGCGGAAGTCAGCTGCATGATGCCGGTGTGCGTGGAATTCGCCAAGAAAATGAGGACGATTCCTGCTTTCAAGGACTACCGCTTCCTCATTGCCGGCGCCCCTTCCCGTTCCATGGAAGACTACACCCGTTATATGGAAGGCACGGAAGACTACATGAAAGTGCTGTTCGACCAGACCCACGGCATCGTGAAACATGCCGAAGCGGCCGTAGTCAATTCTGGCACCGCCTCGCTGGAAACCTGTCTCATCGGCACCCCCCAGGTGGTCGTCTACAGCGGAGCTGATTTCAACTTCAATGTCGGAAAACACATCATCAAGATTGATTTCATCAGTCTGGGCAACCTGATCATCAACAAGAAAGCCTTCAAGGAACTGATGCAATACTATTTCACGCCTGACAATGTCCTGACAGAAGTCATCCGTCTCCTGCAGGACCAGGAATACCGCGAAAACATGGAAGCGGACTATGCCCGCATCCGACAGGAACTCGGCGGCTCCGGCGCTTCCCGTCCGGTAGCACAGGCGATGATTGAAGAACTCAAATAAATAAAAAAGACTGGCCCAGTCTTTTTTTGCGTCTTAGCGGCTGCCGCCACCGAAACCACCTCCGGAGAAGCCACCGCCGCCCCCAAAGGAGCTGAATCCGCCGCCGCCCATGTCACGTGCTTCCGCCTCCGCCTTGGCATTGATGGCAGAAGCCGAGGTCCGACGGCTGAGCAGGTTGATATACATGATGGTCGTGAGGAAATCCATATCGGATGCCATGCCGACTTCTTCCACCAGTGATTCAAACTCTGCCGGATACAGTTTCCGGAACTGCTTGGCAACCCGGTCAGCGATACCGTAGAGCTGCGCGAAGACCAGGTACTGTTTCCACAGCTTCACCTCAATGGCGCCTCTTTCTGCCACCAGGGTGAAATCCTTCAGGAAATTCTTGAACTGCACCACCTTGACGGCCTCTTTCTGTCCTTCCGGATTGAGAGAGCGGATAGTCTGGGCATAATGTCCTTTGGCCAAAGCGGCGAAACCGTCACCAGAGACCTCATCCGGCCATCCGACCAGCTGCTTGTAATGATGGTCCGCCCAACGCTTCAGTTCGGACCTCTCCAAAATGAGATTGGAGCCGGCGGCCTCCCTGATCATGTTGTAGAGCTTGATTTCAGACTCATAACCGGATTCCAGTTCCTTTCCTCCTGCGAAGACAATGTCCGCTTCATCGGAATTGTGGGAAGACTTGCGGACAGAAACCACTCCGTCCATGATCCATTTCATGAGGAAAGCGCCGATAAGGTTGCCGGACTTGGTCAGTTCGCCCAACGTACCACCATTCTTGAGGATATAGCAGGTCGGCATGATGTCGCCCTTGAAAGGAAGCTCTCTGGTGAAACCTTCCACCTTGCTGGTACCGAAAACCCTTTTGTGATAGATATGTCCGGTGAGCTTTGCCCAGATGACATAGACGAGGGAGAACAAGGTGAAACCGAAGATGAGGACAATCATCAGGATGAGAAGGAACGGAGTTCCCTCGTCATTGGAACCGTAGGAACTGCCCTCAAAGGCGGCTTGCTTCATTTCCTCGAACGGCATGTCCCTTTCGAGGGTTGGAGAGAAGATTCCCTTGTCGAAACGCGCCATGATGATGACTTTGCTGTCATAGCCGAACGGTCGGGACGATTCGGCAACGATCGCACCATCGACAAAATGGATGGAGCCCTCAAAGCCGAATGCCCAGACACCGGCATTCCCCGCATGAATCTGCGGCGCTCCCGGGAACATCTTGATCATCACCCTGGCATGCTTCGGCGGTGCGACCAGACCGGGATTGATGAACATGAAGTTGAAAGCATCCGCATCTTCCAGGGCCTGGACCAGTCCGGTCACCTCGAACCTGGCAGTCCACACGTGAGGGCCGTAGGAGCCTTGCCCCCAGCACAATTCCAGCCCGTCGCTTCCTTTGCGGACAATGCCGCAGCGGCCGGCCTTCTCGCTCAAGGAGCGCTCTATATCCCAACGGTTCCCGTCAGAGATGAATTCCTGTCCGTTTTCCCAGACCCGGAGGTTGGAAACAGTCATATCGCCCAAATTGCCGATCGGCAGGTACCATTCGGTACCGTCGACCACCACGGCATCCCAGACCTGCGTGATTTCGGCAGATCCGTCGGGACGCAATTGGACAGTCACGTCCACATCGTTGATTGACTGTGCATTAGAAATGCCAAAAGGCAATGTCAACAGGATTGACACTGCCAATAATATTTTTCCTATTTTCATGATTCTTTCCAGGATCGAAGCTGTTTGATTCCAGAGGAACGAAGTTCCTCCGGAAAGAATTAGATTTCAGGGAATTCTGTTCTGCTCTTGTCCTCCTCAAGATATTCTCTCTGGGAGAAACCGAGCATGCCGGCGATCAGGCTGGCTGGGAACATCCTCACATTGTTGTTGTAACGGGTGACGCTGTCGTTGAACGTCATACGGCTCAGACGGACATTCTCTTCATACTCCTTGATGCTGGACATGGCCTGATTGTAATTGGTGTTGGCTTTCAGGTCAGGATACTGCTCTGCCAAGGCGAAGAGTTTGCTGGACATCTGGGTCAGGAAGGCCTCGTTGCCGTCCACTTCCTTGGCGGAAGGATTGGCGGAAACGGTCATCTGACGGGATGCAATGACTTTGGACAGATTGTCGGCTTCGACCTGCGCATATTCACGGGCCAGCTTGACCAATGACTTGATGGCATCGAAACGGCTGATCTGCTGGACATTTATCTGTTTGAGAGAGTTCTTGCAGAATTCATCTGATTTGACAAGTTTGTTCTGTACGCCGACTCCCCACATAAAGAGGATGGCGACGACTGCGACAACGATAATGATTGTTAATGTCATAATTCCTATTCAATTTTAGTATTGGTTTTCAATATACGAATAAATCTATGGAAAACAACAATTGAGCCGTACAAGTGTAACTTTTGACCGGAAACCGGAAAACAGAAGAACTCCGGAGACGCGCTAGCATTTCCGGAGTTCATTCAACTCGTTTTCTTGTCAATAATTTCTCGGACCGAAGATATAGGTACCGATCCTCACGAAAGTGGCACCGTATTCCAGGGCGATCTTCCAATCTCCGGACATGCCGATGGACAGTTCCGTGAAATCTTCCAGCTCAGGATGGCTCTGTTCCAGTTCCTGCTTGAAAGCCCGGATGTGAGCGAAATCCTGACGGATCAGGTCTTCCTCGTCCGTGTGGGTCGCCATTCCCATGAGTCCGCAGAAGCGGATTCGTCCGAATTCTCCGGCACGTCGCAACGTGTCGCGTATTTCGTCTTCGGTAAATCCCTGTTTGGTTTCCTCTGCCCCCAAATGGAGTTCCAGCAGGCAGGAAATGGTATTGCCATTGTGTTCTCCCCATTCATTGACCGCTTCCAGAAGATGAAGAGAATCAATGGACTGGACAAGAGCTGCATAAGGCAAAACCATCTTCAATTTGTTGGTCTGGAGATGGCCGATGAAATGCCATTGGATATCGGAAGGCAGACTTTCCGCCTTGGCTTTCAATTCCTGGGGCCGGCTTTCGCCGAACAGCCTCTGCCCTGCCCGATAGGCCTCTTCAATGGCGGAGACAGGGTGGAATTTAGAAACTGCCACCAGTTTTGTTCTTGGTGGCAGTTCTTTTTTTATGGATAGAATTCTATCTTCAATCATATTCTACTACAGATCTTTTCTGTTCAGCAGCTTACTTCTTCTTGTTCTGTTCTCTCATCATCTGCTCCTGCATTCTCTGGGCCTCTTCGAGCTTCAGTTGCCATTTGCTCTTTGGCGCCTTCTTGCCGGCATTGGCTCTCACCTTGGCAAGGATTTCCTCAGGATGGATGAACCATTTGCGGATAATCCAGGTTTCCAGCATGGTGATAAGGTTGGACAACAGATAATAGTAGCTCAATCCGGATGACAGGCTGTTACAGATGAAGTACATCATAATCGGCATCATCCAAATGCTCATGAAACGCATCATCTTGGCATTCGGGTCATTTCCGGACATCTGGCTGCCTGCTGTAACCTTTGAGTAAAGGAACATGGAAACAGCCATCAAGAGAGCGAAAAGGGAAATATGGTCACCCAAAAGCGGAATCTTGAACCCGAAATCGATAATGGAATCGTAAGAACTCAAGTCATCTGCCCAAAGGAATCCCTGCTGTCTCAACTCGATAGAAGCTGGGAAGAAGCGGAACATCGCCCATAAGATCGGGAACTGGAGCAGCATTGGAAGACAACCTCCCATCGGACTGATTCCTGCTCTCTGGTAGAGCGCCATCATTTCCGTCTGCTTCTTCATGGCATCCTGTTCTCTAGGATATTTCTCATTGAGTTTGTCGATCTCCGGTTTCAAGGCCTGCATCTTAGCAGAGGATGAATAGGACTTGTAAGCGAACGGGAGCACCACCAGTTTGATGAAAATGGTCATCAACAGGATGATGATACCGAAATTGGAGATGAACCTATGCAGGAAGTTGAATACAGGAATGATCACGAAACGGGTAATCCAACCCACCATCCAGCCTCCCAGCGGAATGATCTTCTCATATTTGTGCTTGTAGCTCTTCAGAGTATTGTAGTGGTTCGGACCAAAATAGAAATCAAATGGAATCTGCGCACTGCCTGAAGCAAGATCAAAATCGTTTCTCATTTTTGCAGAACAATTCATAAGGTCCTGATCGGCATCGTCTTCCGCAATGAAATTGACAGACAGTTCTCCCGAAGAGAAGTTGTTCTCAGCTCTCATGATAGCGGAGAAAAATTGCTGTTGGAAAGCAAACCAGTCCAATTTGTTCTCGATTCTCTTGCTATTGCTCCGGCCCATTCCGGTATCTTCCGGTTTGTCGTCGCCAACAAAATGATAGTTCAGCTTGGAATACTGCACTTCGTTCTTGTAACCTTTTTCCATTCTTGGAACTGTCAGGTTCCAGTCGGTGTCAAAGGAACTTACATTGCGTGGGATAGTTGCTCCCATATTGACGAAGGACAACAGGTTCCTGACATGGAAGGAATCTTTCTCCAACACATACTTCTGTTCGATATATCCCCCATTTGAAAAAGGAAGCCGCATAACCAAGGTAGAATCGGTATGCTCCACTGTCCGGAAAGTGAAATTCTTGGTGGAGATGGTCTCACCAGTATAGATGGTATGGCTGAATTCACTCTTCCCTGGTTTGAAGAGATACAGGTCATTCTGTCTGTAAGTCTTGTAATTCAACAACTTGACAGAATAAGGTTGTGCTCCTCTGGTGTTGAATGCCACTTCCATCTTGGCATTCTGCAAGGTGAGGATAGTATCTTTCGCTGATGCGGCAACATCAAGCAAAGTATCTTTGTAGACAAATTTCTTCTTGACCACTTCCCCTCTCCGGACTGCCTCATTCTCCAACGAATCATTGATACGTGCCTGAGCGTATGCTATAGAATCGGCACGCATCTGCGCCTGACACTTCACATTGGCGATCGAATCCAACTGTGCCTGATAGGCAACCTGTTTTTCATACTGTTTTGACTGATAGAAAGTAAATCCGAAAAAAATCAGACCAATCAGTACAAAACCGATAATACTGTTCTTATCCACTTAAATTCTGTTAAATTAATATTCTTCGTCTTGACGAAAAAGATTCACACTATTCTTCGTTCTTTTCAATCTCCCGAATCTGGTTCTCCAGAGACTTGAGTTCCACTTTGGCCGCCTCAATACGTTCCGTCATCTGAGCAATAAGGGCTTCTGAACTCTTGGACGCGGCAAAGAAACCGATATTGTTTTCATATGTATCGATATCCTGCTGCAGTTTGCTGTACTTCTGCATCAAGCGATCCTTCTCTGTCCTCGGGCCTCTGGATGCATTGTTACGGGCATTGGATCTGGTGCCACGCGAAGATCTGGATGAAAATTCCGGAAATTTCTCCTTCATGGCTTCCTTGTAGGCTTCAGCTATTTTATCCTTTTCCTTAAAAGGAACAAAGCCAATATTCTGCCAACGCTCTACAAATGCCTGACAAGCCTCGCGGTCAGAACTCTCCCCATCATAGGATTTTATTTCTTCAATCAGTGCTTTCTTTGCCTTCAAATTGCCATAAAAATCATTTTCAGGCTTGACATTCTTCTCCCTCTCGGCGAAGAACTCATCACAAGCCGCACGGAAACGTTTCCATAACTGCTCCGATTTCTTGCGCGGAACCGCACCAATTTCCTTCCATTGTTTCTGGAGATTGATGAACTGGTCGGTCGCCTTCTTCCATTCAGTGCTGGTCTTCAAGACTTCAGCCTGTTCGATAAGCGCCAACTTCTTCTCCATATTCTCGTTCATGCTCTCCTTGAATTCGTTGTAGAAAGCTCTCTTGCGTTCATAGAAACGGTCACAAGCCGCACGGAAACGCTCATAGATCTTCTGATTTTCCTTCTTGGAAGCATAGCCGATGCCCTTCCATTCTTTCTGGATGTCTTCAATGTCTTTGGACAAGGAATTCCATTCGTTGGAAGTCTTGATTTCATCTCTGGTCAGGATTTCTTCCACCTTCTCGCAAAGACGGGTCTTCTTTTCAAGATTCCCGGCATATTTCTCCTTCTGCTCCTCAAAGTAAGCCTGATATTTTTTATTGATGATGGAAGTGGCAGCTTTGAACCTGTCCCAAATCGGCTCTCTGAACTCTTTGGCAACCGGGCCATATTCCTTCCACTGTTCATGCAGTTTCTGCAATTCACGGAAAGCATCCAAGACATTATCGCTTTCTGCCAATTTCTCGGCAGCGGCACAGAAATTCTCCTTCGCTTCCAAATTCTTCTTGAAATCCAGATCACGCATTTCGCGGTTGATCTGCACCTTGTCATAGAACTGCTCGACATAGAACTGGTAAGTATCATTGATGTCCCTGAACTTGTTCTCCGGGACACGGCCGATTTCCCTCCATCTTGCCTGTATGTCACGGAAAGCCGGGAAAGTGGCATTCACATCCTCCTGCTTGTCTACAAGATTCTTCAAATCCTCAATGACAGCCTCTTTCTTTGCCAGATTCTCTTCTCTTTCAGTTTCCATCTGGCGGTTATATTCGGCACGCTCCTTCTTATACTGATTGTAGAATTCCTTGAACCCTTTCTCAATGGCAACGAGAGGATGACCTGCATCGTCTCCAGTTTCCATTCCCTGAGGATTTTCTTCAGAAGGCTCTTCTATCTCAAAGGCCAGACCGGCTTCCACCTTCTCTTTGGAAAGCCTCTTGTAGAATGCTGATTTGATGGCTTCAGCCTCCTTGTTGAGTTTCATCTTGTCTGGATTCACAAGCAAATCCTTGAGAAGCAGGGTAAGTTCAGCCAATGATTTTTCTGAAAAATTGACTGCAGCTGCAAGTTCTTCCTCCACAACTGCGATTTCCTCAGTTCCGCTGACTACATCTGATGTCTGCGCAACTTCCGGATTGATGCTTGCATCAGGAATGATTTCTGTACTCATAAGTCTTTAATTTTTTATAGGCCGTGTTCTCCGGCTCCAATGTTATTGCCTTTGAAAATAATACGTCCAAGGCAGAATGTATTTCGCAAATATAACAATAAAAGTAAAATTATAGTTACTTTTGTAAACTTATTAATCAATAATCCGTTAACAACGCATGAGAATAGATATACTTACTGTTGTACCAGAATTGCTGGAAAGTCCGCTCAGCCATTCCATCGTAGGAAGAGCCATCAAGAAAGGTCTGGCGGAAATTCATATCCACAATATCCGGGAATATGGACTGGGCCCCAGAAAAACCGTAGATGACTACAATTATGGTGGAGATGCAGGGATGGTCATGATGATTGAGCCAATCTTCAACCAGATCAATGCCTTGAAAGCAGAAAGGGACTATGACGAAATCATCTATATGTCTCCAGACGGGGAAATTCTCGACCAGGGAATTTCCAACGAACTTTCCCTGAAGAACAACATCATGATTCTATGCGGCCATTACAAAGGCATCGATTACAGGATACGCGAACATCTCATCACCCGGGAAATCTCTGTCGGCGACTTTGTCGTGAGCGGTGGTGAAATTCCGGCCGCCCTGCTGGCCGATTCCATCATCCGGCTGCTTCCAGGTGTGCTCACCGATGAAACCTCCGCCCTCAGCGACAGTTTTCAGGATGGACTGGTCTCCCCTCCTGTCTACACCCGCCCTGCCGAATTCAATGGCTGGAAAGTTCCTGATGTCCTGCTCTGCGGCAATCCCAGACTGATCAGCAAATGGCAGGATGAACAGGCGATTGCCCGCACCGAAAAATTGAGACCAAATTTGCTAAAAGATGACAAATAGACGTTTTTTTGTGATGATTTACTTCTAAAATGTCAAAATTGGACTTAAAACGTTGGATATTTAATTTTAATATGTATCTTTGCAAGCATAATATAAAACGTTTAAGAATTTTGATGTTTTTAAATCCTTCCGTTGATCTTTCAACCAGAAGGTATTCTTAAGCCTATTGATTGAATTTCACAAATTCTAACCGACATTATTTCACCCTTCGGGGTACACACACTACTAACTAAAACGTATAATGCTCGCTGCGAAGCGAGCATTAGTTTTTTCCGGTCTGGCACATCATTTGCCATAATCAGCACCTGTTGGTCACACCGTGACATGAAATTACGAAAGGCATCGTGCCCTATATCGAGAACCCCTTTATCATGAAGAAAATCATAATTATGATGACATTGCTGATGTCGTTCCCCTTCCTTTCCATAGCACAACATAAAAGTCATTCCAGATATCAGGGAGAAGTCGATTTTCTGGCCTTGGCCGATTTAGGCGCTGAAAAAGCGAGCGGCACCAATGTTGAATTCGTGAACGGTATCCGCTTCAACCGCAATCTGTTCACTGGAATCGGCTTGGGAATTTCAGCCGTGCTTGGAGAAGAATACCCGAGCATTCCTCTTTTCTGGAATTTCAAGGGTTACGTACCGATGAGACACAAGATGGATATGTTGATTGGGGTCAATATAGGCACAAAATTAGATCCGGATCGTTCCATAAACAAAGCATTGCTCCTGCGACCGGAATGGGGCATCCACTTCCAGTCACAGAGGAACTTCGGGATTGACCTTGCACTTATATTCGAACGATTTACCTGCTGGACCAAACCCTCCGGCGACCATTCCTCACGATATATCGGACTGTACAGTCTGGGATTCAGATTCGGCATACATTTCTAACCGAGCCTTATTGTGCAACCCTCCATTACCAAAACTTGTTGTTCTCGGCACTGTATTCAAATCCCGCATCGCCCAATTTGGCGACCAAAATAGATTTGTCAATGGCCAAATCATCACATAAAGCATCTAACGAAGAGTATTGATCACGCAGTTTCATGTTCACGAAACTGTAAAGCATCATCGGATCTGATGGAATAGACATATCTGCTGCAATTTTATTGGAACATGCAAAATTAGGACAATTCCCACTGATAAGCAACCCCTCTCTTTCTTGCAATCAGATTATAAAATGGAACACATTTTACTCCAATTTGCCGGAAACTAAAACGGTTCAAAAATCCTGACTGGCCATTTCGGATGATTTTGATACTTTTTGGGAATAAAAAACGACCATAATATAAATACAGCACACTTTTTGAAAATTGATTATATCTTCGTTTCCTGAATTAAAAATACACTAAGCGTTATGACACAAATCAAAGGAAATTCAGTATTGATTACTGGAGGAGCATCCGGTCTCGGTCGTCTGATGGGAAAGATGGTTCTGGAAAAAGGATCCCGCTGTCTGATCATCTGGGACATCAATGAAGAGAACATCCGGAAAACCAAAGAAGAACTGCAGTCGCTCGGTCGTGTAGAAGGATTCCGGACAGACGTTTCCAACGCAGAGGATGTCAATAGACAATTTGAAGAAACGACCCGTATCTGTGGCAATGTGGATATTCTCATCAACTGTGCCGGTATCGTCACCGGCAACAAGACTTTCAACCAGCAGACCGTCAGCGAAATAGAGCGTACCATGACCATCAACGCCATCGCCCCGATGCTGGTAGCCCAGCAGGCCCTTCCCGGAATGCTGGCAAGAAACCACGGACACATCTGCAACATCGCTTCGGCGGCAGGCATGATCTCCAATCCGAAAATGTCCGTCTATGTCGCCAGCAAATGGGCGGTCATCGGCTGGTCCGATTCCGTCCGGATCGAACTGAAAGAAGCCAAAAGCAAGGTCCGCATCACGACCATTGCCCCCTATTTCATCAATACCGGCATGTTTGACGGCGTCGAGTCCCGCATCTTCCCAATTCTGGAACCGGAACCGACCGCCCGCAAAATCATCCGTTCCATCGAACACGACAAAGACTTCAAAGGCCTGCCATGGAGCTTCCACTTCATCCGCCTCATGCAAGGCCTGCTCCCGACCTCGTGGTTCGACACCATTCTGGGCAAATGGTTCGGCATCTACTCCGCCATGGACCACTTCACCGGCCGCAAACTGACCGCTTCCCAGAAGCCGCGCCAGAACAAAAAGGCCGCCTGAGGCCCCAGCAGCACACGGGCTACCGCCTGAACCGGAAGGGTATGTCACCTAGACATGCCCTTCTTTCTTTTTCCTCTCCCCACATCCGTGAAATGTCTATGTCACAAAAAAGGGTGGGGTCCAACGGATCCCCACCCCTCACATGTCCTCTTGGACCATGTAATATTAAGGTGAACTAAGTATTCCCTTTTAGAAACGGAAGTAAATCTTGCCCATGAAATTAGCAGGAGCTTGAGGGAAGATGCCGGTATCCATGGCAACATCTTTGCCCGTCTTCTGGTCCAATACGTGATAAACCCAACCGTCAGCATAATATTTATGGTTCAAAAGATTGTTGACATAAGCGGCGAAGCCCAAAGTACCGTTCTTCAGATTGAACTCATGAGACAATTCCAGATTGGCGACAAAATAAGCCGGGATGGAAAGGTCCTCCACCTGGGTATTGTCCATGTACTGTTTGCTGACATATTTTCCGTTGATGGACAAAGTGGTGGTCTTCAAGCTGTTATGAGCAATGGTCTTGAACGGAGTGAAGCCCAGCCGCAACATGGAAATGACAGAAGGAGACATCAGCATGGTGGTCTTTCCGAAATTCTTCAGACGGTTGTCTTTCCATTCTGCCTCCCCACCGAGTGAAACGTCGTCGTATTCATCCATATAGAAGGAATAGTCCTTGATCTGGTTCACACTGAAAGTGAAGTTTCCATCCACTCTCATCCAAGGAGCGACCTGCCAGCCTGCGAGCAGCTCCACGCCACGACGCCATGCACGACCTGTATTCTCCTTGATGGCACGTCCTGTATCGGAGAGTTTTCCGGTTTCCAGAAGCATGTCCTTATATTCCATGAAATAGAAGTTGACCGCAGCGGCCACTTTTTCCGAGGTGTACTGATAACCGAACTCGACGTCGAGCATACGCTCCGGATTCAGGCTGAATTTGGCATCCTTGCCTTCAGCGATGAGGGCGTTGTTGGAAGCGATCACCTCTTTCAAGTCAGATCTGGCAGCCTCACGGTTACCGATGGCAGCCGAAATATAGGCCTTGTGGGCAGGACTCCAATGGAAAGAAGCTCCGATTCTTGGATTGAAGAAATTCCAGGAAGTCTTGTTCTCGAGACTCAGATCATCCTCATCGTCAATTCCGCCCATCTTGTAACGGATTCCACGATACTGGAGATCCACATAGGCGGTCAGCCAAGACAATGGATTGTACTCAGCTCTCGCGAAAACATTGATCTCTTCTTTCAGACCGGAGTTGTCGTACCAGTAGTGGTCCGCATAGTTGTAGTTTTCGCCCAATTTGTTGGACCAAAGCACTTTTCCGAAATGCTCACCATCGTAACGGGAAAGATTCACCCCCCCTACAAGTTCCAACAGCTCAGAATCATACTTCACCTCTGAATTGAAGACATAGTAGGCATTGTCCATAGCCTTCTTCACTATGAAATCAGCCTTGTCTCCTCTCCCAAAACGCTCATCGTCGTCAATTTCCCCGTCACCATCACGGTCAAAAGAGAAATTGTCGTCACGGAAACCATATTTCTTGAACTTCTTGCCTGCTTTCATGTTCTGATAGTAACCGTCACCCTTAGTGAAGTTCATGGTGTTGGTCCATGCCAGATGAGAGTTGAACTGATGGGTGTAGTTCAACTGGACATGGTGCTGGGTGTAGTTGTCGGTATCGTTGTCATAATAATGGACATTGCCGTATTCATCCCAGAAAGCACCGGTGCTGTTGTAGGTCGGATCCTCCTTGTACTGGTCCAAAGTGATACCGTTCCAGGTAATTCCACTGTGCTGGTCTCCCATCAGGTAGGTCAGTTTGAGGGAATTGCTGCCGGAAAGCCAGCCGACTGCGGCGAACAGGGACTGGGAACGTACCTTGCCGTTGCGGATATAACCGTCGGTCGTATTTCTGGAATAGGCCAGATCGAAATACAGACCGCTCGGAGTCAGACCGGAACCGACAGACACGGCAGTGGTATAAGTACCGAAAGAACCGGCTGCCATATCAACATTCGCATAAGCATCTGATGCAACGGAACCGGTACCCATGTTGATGCTGGCACCAAACGCGCCAGAACCGTTGGCTGTGGTTCCCAACCCCCTCTGCAACTGAACAGAGCTGAGAATATTGGACAAAGAAGGAATATTGACCCAGAAAACTTCCTGAGACTCTGCATCGTTCAAGGTAATGCCATTGAATGTGACATTGATCTGAGAACCTTTACTGCCGCGGACCGTCATCTTTGATGGACCAATACCTGTACCTCCTTCATTGACAGATACCACAGAAGGCTGCAAGTTGAGCATCATCGGAATGGAATTGATCGGATTGGTCTTCCGCATCTCATTCTTGCCAATCATGGTATAAACCACTGGAGTGTTCTTACCTGCTCTGGATGCAGATACGACCACACTGTCCAATTTTTCGTTCTTTTCCGTTTCAGGACGGGCCTCACGGGCATTTGAAGCGACGGACAATGTCAAAGCGGCAGCAGTTGCCGCAAAAAAATAAAAACCTCGCATAATTTGATTTAAATTAATGCGAGGGTTCATGATACATCAACGTATCACGATGAGATAAAGCCTTCCCTACGCCAGTATTGTCTGGATCAGGTTCTTTGGGTTTTTCTCAACTTCAGGCTTCTCAGCCTTCCGTACCCCCGCTTGTTATATGTAAATGAGTTCCTTTGCAGGAACTTTTCTATTTCTTTTCAGGCAACTTCACCTAATGCTTCTTCTCGACGAGCTCCACCTCGTAAAGACGTTTCCAGTATTTGCCTGTCAGATAAAGTTTCCCTGTCTCCGGATGACAGGCGATTCCGTTCAGCACATCAGTCTCCGGTTCCCGGAGCGATTCGGGAAGCAAGCCACTGCAATCAATGGTCGCCTCCACCCTGCCATCCTGTGGATTGATGATAAGGATGAGGTCCGTCATATAAACATTGGCCCATATCTTTCCATCAATATATTCCAGTTCATTGATGTCACGCACTGCCCTTCCGTCCTTGCGGACCGTTACAGTCCTCTGAATCTGAAATGCAGGGTCCATGAAGAACAAAGTAGCTGAACCATCGGATGCAATGAGACTCTTTCCGTCAGTTGTCAGTCCCCATCCCTCCCTCGGGTAAGAATAAGCACTCTTGTATTTGAGCGTATGGGAATCATATACAAAAGCCACCTTGTTCAACCATGTAAGGATATAGAGATTGTCTCCAAGAATGACGGAACCTTCCACAAAATATTTGCTTCCGAAATCCATCCGTTCCAAAGCTTTTCCTGTTTCCAAATCCACTATACGGAATGACGATTCCCCATATTGGCCTGTGCTTTCATACAGTTTTCCTCCATGGAAAAACAGACCCTGGGTATAACTGGTATTGTCATGTGGATATTCTTTGATCACCTTGATTCCATATTCCCTGACCTTGGCTTCCACACAGGAGCAGAGGCCAAGCATCAAGGCAATCAGGACAGATATTCTGGCGATTTTTTTCATTTTCTACTTTCTGTTTGCCTTGAATTCAATAGCAGCCTTCACAAAAGCACAGAAAATCGGCTGAGGCATTTCTGGACGGCTCTTGTATTCTGGATGGAACTGGACTCCGATGAAGAAAGGATGGGAAGGAATCTCCACGATTTCCACCAATCCCGTCTCAGGATTCCTGCCGGATGCTTTCATGCCAGCGGCTTCCATCTGTTCAAGATATCGGCTGTTGAATTCATATCTGTGTCTATGTCTTTCTGATATTTCTTCACAGCCATAAATCCGGTAAGCGAGACTTCCCTTTTCAATGTGGCAGCCATAAGCGCCCAGACGCATAGTTCCTCCCTTGATGGTAGTGGATTTCTGGTCATCCATCAAGTCAATGACAGGATTGGCACTATTCGGAGCCACTTCAGCAGATGCGGCATCCGCAATACCCAGTACATTTCTTGCAAACTCGATCACGCACATCTGCATGCCCAGACAGATACCGAAAAACGGCACCTTGTTCTCTCTGGCATAACGAATGGCGGTAATCTTACCCTCAAGACCTCTTTCTCCAAAGCCAGGAGCTACCAGCACCGCATCCATAGGCGCCAATTTTTCCGCCACATTCTCTTCGTCAAGATATTCACTATGAATCGTATGCACATTCACTTTGCACTCATTGGCGGCACCTGCATGAACGAATGACTCCAAAATGGATTTGTAAGCGTCTTGCAGTTCGACATATTTGCCGACCAATGCGATGTCCACTTCTGATTTCGGATTCTGCAACTTCTCCAGGAACTGTTCCAATTTGGTAAAATCAGGTTCTGGAACCTCTTTCAT
This sequence comes from Bacteroidales bacterium, assembly GCA_020026275.1. GTDB lineage: Bacteria > Bacteroidota > Bacteroidia > Bacteroidales > UBA932 > Cryptobacteroides. The sequence continues at coordinate 47,664 of JAHHQQ010000008.1, read as the reverse complement.
ACCAAAATGATTGAGCACCATCTGATCCAACTTCTCCTCTTCCATATTGAGTGGAACCTGATAAATGGATGGAGCATCAATGGACTGGATAACATGACCTGGCTTGACATTGCAGAACAAAGCCACCTTCCGCCGAAGATCCTCAGGAAGAACTTTTTCCGTTCTGCACACAATGATGTCAGGATGGACACCGGCCTGCTGGAGCATTTGCACTGAATGCTGGGTCGGCTTGGTCTTCAATTCCTTGGCCGCACGCAAATAAGGCACAAGAGTCAGATGGATACTGATGAGATCCTCATCCGGCAGTTCCCATTGCAACTGCCGGATGGCCTCGATGAACGGCTGTGACTCCATATCACCGACCGTACCGCCCACCTCCGTAACGACCACGTCATAATTGCCAGATTTTCCCAAGAGCAACATCCTGCGCTTGATCTCGTCTGTAATATGAGGGACAATCTGTACAGTTTTTCCCAAATAAGCACCTTCTCTTTCTTTGGTGATGACAGTATGATAGATACGGCCAGTCGTGACATTGTTGGCCTTGGACGTCTTGACTCCCAGGAATCTTTCATAATGTCCCAGATCCAGATCTGTCTCCGCTCCGTCATCTGTCACATAGCACTCGCCATGCTCATATGGATTCAAGGTCCCCGGGTCAATGTTGATATATGGGTCAAATTTCTGGATGGTAACTCTCAAACCTCTAGCTTGAAGAAGTTTTGCTAAAGATGCGGCGATGATTCCTTTGCCTAACGATGAAGCGACACCACCTGTTACGAAAACATATTTAGTACTCATAGTGGAAAAAGTTTTACTTAACAGGGGCACAAATTTAAATATAATTTTCGGATTTAGAAAAGAATTTACCTACCTTTGCACCAAGAAAGCTAAAGGTAGAACGATTTGCCGCGCCTATCGTCCGCAAGCAATTCATTGAACTGCGGGCGGGTGAGGAAAGTCCGGACAGGAAAGGGCACCTTGCTGCGGAAAGCGCAGATGGGAGCAATCTCATGAGTTCCGTAACAGAAAACGACCGCCTTCGGGTAAGGGTGAAAACGTGGGGCAAGAGCCCACGACGTTTTGTAGCGATGCAGGACGGGTACGGAGCCAAGGCCTGCAAGACCAAATATACTGACAGATGAGGGCTGCCCGCCCGATGTCAGGGGGTAGGTTGCGTAGATAAATGGCAGATTCAAAAACAGAAACCGGCTTACGGTTCTACCTTGAATTACAAAAAGAGGGGAAAGACAATCTTTCTCCTCTTTTCTTTATCTGCCATCCGCCGACTGATCTTTCTCATAAATGGCTTTGTTGTTTTCCGATTCCCAGATTTCTACCTTATAGCAATTGTCAACCTGGCCGCATATCCACCTGGCAATGTTTTCCGCAGTAGGATTGAAAGGCAGCACCTCATTCAGATTCTTATGGTCAATCTTACTCTGGATGTTCTTCTTTATTTCGGTAAAGTCTGTCACCATGCCATCCTCATTGAGTTCGGCAGCCTTGCAGTGGACGATCACAATCCAGTTATGTCCATGAAGAGCCTCGCATTTGGTATGATGGTCGGTCGTCACATAATGGGCACCGGCAATTTCCAATCTTTTGGTTACATAATACATCTTACAGAAAAATTTAAAATCATGTAAATTTAAACATTCTCCTCCTTCTTGCCAAGAAATCATAGTTCTGGAAGCATAAATCTCTTGCATTTATGCTTTCATTTCGAAAACGTTTCATATATTTGTAATTATGAAATGAAACTAGCCAAAAGTCATGAATTTTCTTTGCGCTTTTGGACAGGTTAACATTACAAGAAAAATGCAACATAGAGATAAAATCGAAAGATTCTAACAAAAAAATAAAAATGTCAGCAATTGTCCAGAACGAAGAGTTCGATGTCATCATCATTGGCGGCGGCGCCACAGGCGCAGGCACTGCCAGAGACTGTGCCCTCAGGGGGCTCAAAGTCCTGCTTGTAGAAAGACACGATATAGCGGAAGGTGCAACCGGAAGGAACCACGGCCTGCTGCATAGTGGCGCCAGATATGCAGTTACCGACCAGGAATCCGCGACAGAGTGTATTGAAGAAAACATGATTCTCAAGAAGATTGCAAAACATTGCGTTGAAGAAACAAACGGTTTCTTCATCACCCTTCCTGAGGACGATCTTTCCTACCAGAAGCAATTTGTGGAATCCTGTACCAAGGCAGGAATTCAGGCCGACATCATTGACCCGAAAGAAGCGATTCGGCTGGAGCCGTCTGTCAATCCGGACATCATCGGTGCCGTTCGCGTCCCAGATGGCTCTGTAGATCCGTTCAGACTGACATCCTCCAACATTGTGGATGCCAAGCTTCATGGAGCCAAAATACTCATCTATACTGAAGTGCTCGGTTTTCTGAAAGAACAGGACCGCATTGCCGGCATCAAGGTACTGGACCACCAGTCAGGACAGACTGCAGAATACCGGGGAAAAGTCGTGGTCAATGCCTGCGGTATTTGGGGACATCATATGGCAGAACTGGCAGGAGTCAAGGTCGGCATGTTCCCGGCAAAAGGAGCTTTGCTGATTTTTGCCCACCGTGTCAACGGCATTGTCTTGAACCGTTGCCGCAAACCAGCCAATGCTGACATTCTGGTGCCTGGCGACACCATCTGCATCATCGGCACCACCTCGACCAGAATTCCTTATGAAGAGTGCGACCACATGAGAGTAACTCCGGAGGAAGTGGACCTCCTGTTGTCCGAAGGTACAAAACTCGCCCCTTCTCTGGCCAGCACAAGAATTTTGAGAGCCTATGCCGGTGTCCGGCCGCTGGTATCCGCGGACAATGACCCTTCCGGCAGAAACATCAGCCGAGGAATCGTCTGCCTTGACCATGAAAAGAGGGACGGTCTCAAAGGCTTCATCACCATTACGGGCGGCAAGCTCATGACCTACCGTCTGATGGCCGAGAAATGTACGGACCTCGTGTGCCAGAAACTGAACATCGACAAGAAATGTGTCACTGCCTCCACTCCTCTTCCTGGATCAGAAATCAAGGACATGGAGAGCGAAACCAAGAAATATTGGGACAATCCGACCCTCACCCAAAAAGCGGCCGTCGGCCGGCTGGGCTCCAGGGCAAGTGACATTGACCTCATGGACGAGGTCAACAGTTCCTTGGTATGCGAATGTGAAGAAGTCAGTGTCGGAGAAATCCAGTCAGCCATCGACCACCTGGATGTCCACAACCTGATTGACCTGCGGAGAAGGACCCGCCTGGGAATGGGGACCTGCCAAGGAGGCCTCTGTGCCTGCAGGGCGGCAGGATTGATTGCCCACGCTCACCAATGTGCAGAAAAAGCCAAAAACGACTTGAATGACTTCATGCGCGAAAGATGGAAAGGCATGTACCCGATCGCCTGGGGTGAGACCCTCCGTGAAATTGAATATACCAGATGGATCTATGCAGATGGTCCTGAAACAATCATTGAAAACAAGGAATCATGAAATTCGATACTATCATAATAGGTGGCGGACTTTCCGGTCTGGTCTGCGGTCTGGAACTTCAGGCTCATGGGAAGAACTGTGCCATCATCACCGCCGGCCAGAACGCCATGCATTTTTCTTCCGGCACATTCAACCTGCTCTCCTTCCATGAAGACGGGAGCGACATTTCCGACCCGATTGAGGCCATCGCCTCTCTGGGACCAGAGCATCCTTATACCAAAATCGGAAAAGAGAAGGTCGGTGCCTATGCCGACGGCATCCAAGATAAATTCCAGTCCTGGGGCATCCGTCTTCATGGCAATCCCAGAAAAAATGGTTACCTGATCACCCATCTGGGCAACATCCGCCCCGCATGGATGGCTTTCGAAGACACGGCCCTCATGAAAGAGAAAAACCAGAAGTTGGCGGAAAAGGCCCTGGTCATCAACTTTGACGGTTATCTCGACTTCAATACCTCCTTCATCGCCAACACACTGGAGAAGCAGGGTACACAGACCAGAATTGCCTCTATCCGTTTGGAAGAGCTGGAACGTCTGAGAAAAAGTCCGACCGAAATGAGATCCGTCAACATCGCCCGTGTCATGGAAGACGAAAATGTATGGCGGAAACTGATTCAAGAAATCGAAAATATTCTGAAAGAGGAAGATCTGGTCATTCTTCCAGCCGTCTTCGGCTTCAAAGACACCCGGGTCCTCCAGACAATCCAGAAAGAAATTCCAGCCAGAACAATCTTCATAGGCACCATGCCCCCTTCAGTTCCCGGTATCCGGACACAAATGATTCTCAAGAACCAATTCGCACAAGCTGGCGGAACCATCATATCCGGTGATACTGTCAGAGAAGTAAAAATAGAGAAAGGCATGATCCGATCTCTCAAGACTGAGAATCTGGACAATTTCGAACTGGAAGCGGACCACTACGTCCTGGCCACTGGCACTTTTTTCAGCAAAGGCCTCGCAGCCACTCCTCATGAGATCATTGAGCCGCTCATGCACCTGGATACCGACTATTTGGAAGGTAGAGAGAACTGGTACGACCGGGATTTCTTCAAGAGCCATGCCTACCTGAGCTTCGGAGTCAAAACAGACAACCAGTTCCATCCTTCGCAAAATGGACAGACAATCCCCAATTTATACGCCATAGGATCCATCCTGTCCGGATTCAACCCGATTGACAGCGGCTGCGGTGCCGGTGTCGCCATTTTTACCGCCCTGTCAGTAGCGGACCAAATCAACAACAATTAAGGAGAATCGTTATGCAAGAAATCACTCAAAGTACCAACAACTTTGAACAGTGCATGAAATGTACCATCTGCACTGCATATTGTCCCGTTGTACCCGTCAATCCTCTCTTTCCTGGTCCAAAGCAAGGTGGCCCAGACGGAGAAAGACTCAGACTGAAGAACAAGTTCTTTTTTGACGAAAACCTCAAATATTGCATGAACTGCAAACGTTGCGAAACCGCCTGCCCTTCCGGCGTGAAAATTGCAGACATCATTCATTCTGCCAGGATGAATTACTCCCATGTCAAACCAAAACTAAGAGACCGCATCCTGGCCAATACAGATTTCATGGGAAAAGTCGCCAGACCTTTTGCCCCAATTGTCAACAGCGTCATGGCCACCGCCCCAGTCAAAGCCATCATGGACGGAGTTCTGGGCATCCCAAAAGAACGAACCTTTCCAAAATATCAGAGCCACGGTTTCATTTCCTGGTTCAGGAAAAACAAAGAGGCCCATCAGAGCACATTCGCGCACCAGATAAGTTTCTTCCATGGCTGTTCCACCGAATTCCAACATCCTGAAGTAGGCCGCGCCTTCGTGGAAGTGATGAACGCTCTCGGCTACGGAGTACAGCTCCTTGACGAAAAGTGCTGTGCCGTCGCCATGATTTCCAACGGACTGTTCGATCAAGCCAAAAGAAATGCGGCGCACAACATTGAAATCTTTGAAAAAGCAGCAAAACCCATTGTTACCGTCTCGACGACCTGCACGTTTACTATGAGAGACGAATACCCGCATATCCTCAAGGTAGACAATTCTTCTGTCAGAGAAAGCATCTACATTGTCGAAAAGTTGATTTGCGAACTGATTGACTCCGGTCAGGTAAAATTAGTCTTCAATCCCAACTACAAGGCCACTTCCTGCTATCATATCCCTTGCCATATGGAGAAACTGGGCTGGAACATCTTCACTCAGAAGCTCCTGAGCCTAATTCCAGGACTGGAAATGCAAACGCTCGACAGCAACTGCTGCGGCATTGCAGGAACCTATGGATTCAAAAAAGAGAACTACAAAAATTCACAGGCTATCGGAAAACCTCTCTTTGACCAGATTGAAAAAGCCCATCCCGATTTTGTCGCCTGCGAATGTGAAACCTGTAAATGGCAGATAGAGATGAGCACCGGCTACCCAGTCATCAATCCAATCGTAATTCTGGCAGATGCACTTGATTTGGAAGCGACTTTCAAGGCCAATAACTGATCGGTTCAAACATCAGAAATTCAATTTCACAATATAATTTGCAATCAGCCATCGTTATAATTCATAACCAGTGCCAAGTGATCCGAAATGGTCTTTCAATTTATTTATAAGTATCTTGTTGAAATCACTTGACCCTATTGCGCACGCTTGCCAGAGATACAAATAAAATATTATATTTCAATTAGTTAGATATTATTTTCAGCAAGCATGACAAATTGTAGGTATTTTTCATTAAAACGTATTAAAAAAGTAAATGGAATACTTGTATTTATAGTTTATATTTGATAGTTTTACAAAAAGAAACTTTTTCCAGGGCTTGAAGCCGATGAGAAATGTTTTATAAAACAACAATCAGTATTTATTTTCTCAAATACAATTGTCATTGACAAATGTCATTCAGGCATCTCTGTCATGATAGTGGCTATACTAATATTGAATAAAACGAGACTAGCTGCGAAGCCAGTCTCGTTTGCTTCTGTTTTCAAGAACAGACAGACATGCCCTATTTCATTCTCGCACGAATCCGTTTCCGCAAGTCTTCAGACAAGGAAATTGGACAATCTTTGTCCGAACTGTCCAGCCATTCCAGTGCCAATTTGTAATCACCCTGCATATAGCACGCCAATGCCATATTGTAAGAAGCGCAGGACCGTTTGTCCATATTCCTGGTAGAGGTAACAATATGCAGCCACTTGGACATAGCCTCCTTCCAACGGAATTCCACAGCCGCCTGGACAGCTTCGATCCATTCATTACTATCATAGTAGATAATATCGCACTCCTCAGTCTTCCATACCGGTCTGAATGTTCCGGTCATCTCACCACCGGCACGAATCCCTTCTGATTCCAAGGAAACAGCCAACTTCGACAAAAGCGTTTTTTGGTCATAATCTTGAGGCAAGAAAAGCGGCTGACTCAACGTCTGACGACAAACCTTTGTAAAAACGGTGTCTTTCCGACACATCGAATCATAAACATAAATACTCTGCTCGATGTCCAAAAAAGCAGTGACTTTCATTGCTGAATCAATGGAAGCAATTCCAGAATCCACTCCTCCCGAAACACTTATATTTTTGAAATCGGGAGTATCCAGCAAAAAGACCACATCACTCTGACAATCCAGCACCAGATTGACCAACGTGTCTTTATTGGAATAGTCCGCCCCTTCTTGTTCCTGAATTTTATAGATGTCAATACATTTCTCTCTTCCGAAATATTCCTTTTCCAGTGAAATGGCAAATCCTTCCGCCAATCCATGGCTCAAGCAAGAATCCGCCTTGAATCCATTATCTACATAAACCAGTGAAAATGTTTTTCCGCCCAAATCAAGACCTGAAGCAGAAGCATGTCTCATGTCAATAGGCATGTTGAACATTTGAGGACTGCAGGAAACTGCCATCAGAGCAGTCATGAAAGCTCCTGCAACAAGAGATAGACGGTTTTTCATATTTCCAATAATTTTACTTGTACAATTCTGCATGAAGATCATAATCTTCCGCACCAGTTATTTTCACTTGGAGGAACTGTCCGACAAAACTTTCAGCAGGCTGTCCTCCAAAACATTCCGGCTCATACCTTACAAAGATCTCGCCATCCACTTCCGGACTTTCATATTGACTACGGCAGACCAGAGCGCCGTCGGAGACAGCATCCACGATCACCTTCTCGACCGTACCGACCCGTGACTCGTTGCACTCCAGTGAAATGCTGTTCTGAACGGACATCAAACGATCATACCGGCTCTGTTTCTCTTCATCACCAATATTATCCTCAAAATTTTCCGCTCCGAAAGTTCCCTCTTCTTCTGAATATCTGAAAGCCCCCAAACGCTCGAACTTGGCCTCCTTGATGAAGTCCAGCAATTCCTCAAATTCTTTCTCCCCTTCTCCTGGGAAACCGACAATCATCGTCGTACGGATAGCAATTCCTGGCACTCTCTTTCTCATTCTGGAAATGAGTTCCCTTGTCCATGCGCCATCAACGTGTCTGTGCATATTGTCAAGCACCACGTCCGCAACATGCTGGAGAGGTATATCCATATATTTGCAAACCTTCGGATTGCCGGCCATCTGGTCCAGAAGATCCTCCGGGAAATCAGCAGGATAAGAATAATGGATACGTATCCATTCTATCCCTTCCACTTTGGACAACTTCTCCACCAGTTCCGCGATGGCTCTTCTGTGATACAGGTCCATGCCGTAGTAGGTCGTATCCTGGGCAATCAGAATCAATTCCTTGACTCCATTCTGCGCCAGATGCCCGGCCTCTGCCACCAGCTGTTCCATCGGAACGGATTTATGATTGCCACGAATGAAAGGTATGGCACAATAAGAGCACCTCCGGTTACAACCTTCTGAAATCTTCAAATACGCATACCCCACGCCCTTAGGTGTCGAGTACCGGTATCGTGTCGAGAACATTTCAGGAATCTTCCTTCCAGTCAGTCCCCTGACTATGGGAGCGAATTCACGTGCGCCATACCAGGCATCCACCTCTGGAATCAGTTCAGGAAGCGAATCACTGTATCTTTGTGACAAACATCCGAATACAACCAATTTTCCAACATCTCCCATTTTCTTGCGTTCGGCTGCTTCGAGAATGACCCGGATGGATTCTTCTTTTGCATCCCCGATGAAACCGCAAGTATTGATAAGCAGAAAATCAGATTTTCCCCGATAGTTCTCAGGAAAAATCTGAAAATCATTTTGTATCTGGGCCAGGAGATGTTCGGTGTCCACAATATTCTTGGAACAGCCTAACGTTATCACCTGCAGACTCTTAAGCATGATTATTCTGCTTTTTGAGCTTCTTCCTCTGCAGCTTCCGCCTGGGCCTTCTCAGCCTCAGCCTCGAGATCCACAAAATCAAGAGACGCAAAATTTTTAAGGCAATTGTACCACTCTACCACTTTCTTCATATGAGAAACATAGAAACGGTTCTCATCATATTCGGGAAGGGCTTTGGAGAAAAAGGCCTTCAACTCTTCTGACGTGGATTTCGGTGAAGGAGCATTCTCTTCTCCCAATACCTCATGCATCTTGTTGAACACTTCCTGAAGCCTCACCTCCTCATCGTAGGTATAGATAGAAATGTCATATAGAGAAGTAATCTTGCTCTTCACGTCAAAGCAGACACGTTTGTGATCTTCCAAAGCCTCCACAATCGCACCATTTCTTGCCTGAGCAATATATTCAAACAAACCATGCTGACCAGAAACAGCCAGAATTCTACTCAAATCTGTCTTGTTGTTTTCCATTTTTACTTATAATTTAACCAATTGCAAATTTAATATTTCCATAGCTTCGTCCACTCTTCTGCAAAGAGTTTCCGGACTGCCATCATTGACAATCACTTTGTCAGCCTTATCCAAATGAATCCGCTGACTTAGGATACGTTCCATAATCTTTTCTCTTGGAGCAGAGTCTCTCTCAACCGCCCGTTCCAAGCGCAACTCAAGCGGTGCATCCACGAGCAGGACCACATCATAGAGATCCTTGAAAACCGGCTTGTCCAAGACAATGGCCGATTCCATGCATACGAAGGGATATTCCCTTCCATTTTGTCGAGCCTCCTGTTCCAGCATCTCCCTCCAGCGGAGGAAATCTCTCAAAAGGGCCGGATGCACGAATGATTCCAATTTTTCCAGCTTGCCACTGTCTGAAAAAATCAGGTCAGACAAGGCTTTTCTGCGCAGTTTGCCTTCCTCGTCAAACAGACGGATGCCGAAGGCGTCCTCAATCTGGCCCACCAGTACCGAGTCGGTATCGTAGAGATTCTTCGCCCGGCTGTCCGTATCATAGACAGGAATTCCTTTCCCCGCCAGATAGGAGCAGACCTTTGACTTGCCGCTTCCAATTCCTCCAGTCACCAAAACGGTCTTCATCACTTGACACTTTCTACACAATCGAACACTTGCGGCTCCATCACATAACCGAACACTCCTTCTGGAATATCGGAAGCCCGCGCCAGACATCTGCCGTTAAGAGAATTCTCAAAGTCTTTGAAATCGATGTAGAACTTGATTTCATCTTGAGGGTTGACCCTCAACGGGAAAGCGCAGCAGAAACGTACCTTCGCCACAGACGGATAAATGACCAAGTTTCTACGCAATGGCACATTGACGGCCTTGACAGGCATTTCAGCCGTAATCTCCACATACCTTTCCACCTGCAGATGATATTCTATCTCGTCCGCAGACATTCTGATTCCCCGGATCGGTTCAATCCCAATCCTTCCACTGGCATCAGCTGAAAGTTCCGTCATGGAGAAAGGTTCCGTCACAACGCAATCTATCTTTTCCAGATGAAGCGGATCCCCATAGATATAGACAGAATCCGGTTCAACCTTCAAATCTCCGATATTGATATATTGAGACTTGTACGTGACATTGCATATAGTTCTCACCGGCACTTTCTTGTTGACCTCATAGGCGAAGTTGAACACCAGAGTATCATTGAGAATCGTTGTGTTGGAAGCATTGTTGCCCAAAATAGGCTGGATGTACTTGTTCAAGTCAGAGCCTGTAATGTAATAGGCACCTCTTCCCATATCATGCAGATCAGATGGTGCGAATTCAATGACTTCAGGATGGCCGGCATCGCTCTTGTTGAGCCGGATGATATCAAATCCTCTTGTCCGGCAACGTGCCGTCAAAGGGACAGGAGTGACTGAAAGCTGGGAATGTCCAGAAACGTTGGATTTGGCCCGAACATAAACGTCCACTATCTCAGTATAATTCTGAGACAGATTATGCATGAGCCATATACTGAACGCCAAAAGGAGAGACATCGTAAAAACTATCGCATCTCTCCCATTGATTTTCAGTAATTGAAGAAGACGTTTCACTACTGTACGGTCTCAGAGAAATCTTTGACCAATGAGTTCTTGTCCACTTTCAATTTGACGTCGCCGTCCACTTTAATAAGGACAGTCTTATCCTTGATCTCTTCCACAGTGCCATAGATTCCACCGATAGTGACCACTTTATCACCGTGCTTGAGACCGGAGCGGAACTTTTCAAGCTCTTTCTGCTGCTTTCTCTGAGGACGGATCATAAAGAACCACATCACAACGAAAATAAGAATAATCATAAGCCACATGGACCAACCTGCGCCTGCAGGTGCCTGAGGCTGTGCCTGTAGAACAAATGTAAGTAAATTCATCTCTATTGTTTATTAAAATTGTCAAAAACCACCTTATGGAGCAATCCATTCACGAATGAACGACTCTTTGGTGAACTGTAATATTTTGATATTTCGGTATATTCATTCAAGGACACCTTCACATCTATCTCCGGGAAAGTCTCCACTTCCGCCAACCCCAAGCAAATCAGTGCCATATCTGTAGAGAACAAACGATCACTGTCCCAATCCGGCACTTGCCCGGCCACCATATCGAAATATTTCTGGTATCCGGAATAGGCGGCAGCCAGAAGACGACGCACAAATTCACGGTCACTGTCAAAATGAACTTCCGGTTTCTTTTTCTTCATCAGATCACTCTGATACAGTTCAGGCAGATGCCATGCCTGTCCTTTCGCAATATCCTTCAAGGTTCTGCAGCAATATGTGAGCGCATAGGCCAAGTCATCAATCCACAGGACAGACATTTCCTCAAGCAGGTCCTCCATCTCCTGATTGTCCACAAATTCATCTTCAAAGATATGGATGAACAGGGAACAATCCTGAGCCAGGGTTCTCTCCTCATTTTCCATATATTTCTGAAAATAATCTTTGGACTGGACGGAATCAAAGATATGCCTTACCTGAATGTCATACTGGTCCCAAGACAATTTCTTCTTGCCGATCAGTTTAGTAAAATCTGGATCCCCATCAAACATAACCGCCAACTGGTTATCGGCGAACTTCTCATTGGGATGAAGCTCCTCTTCGGAAGGATTGAATTTGGCCTTGCCGGCATCAATACGATTTCGGGCCTCTCTGGTCAGCGGAGAAATGATGGCAAGCATGAACAAATATAAATCTCTCGTCGCCTCACAAGATTCGGTCAAGGCCTCCAACGCGCCATTCAAATCAGTTCCGCCACCGCACACTGCTCCATACAGTGTCTTGAACGCCTTGATCCTTAGAATTCTTCTGTTTAACATAATTGAATTGATAATAATATCTACAAATATAGTGTAATTTCAGAATTTTTCACTTACTTTGGGAAGAATTACATACTAAAACTAAGATTTAAAGATAATATGTACAGTGAAGATTATGATGGAGCTTACTCTCACGAGCGCTCTGATGAGGATGTTTATTCAAAACCTGTCAAGGCAGGCAAACGGACTTATTTCTTTGATGTCAAGGCGACAAAAGGAAATAAAGACTATTTCATGACCATTACCGAAAGGAAAAGGAACATTGAAAAAGACGGAAGGATCACCTATAACAAACATAAGATTTTCCTTTACAAGGAGGATTTCGACAAGTTTGCCGACGGGCTTCAGGAAGTCATTGATTACATCAGGACCAACTGCATTTCTGCAGACACGCAAAATGTCCTGTCAGAAAACCCAACTGGAGAAACCGAAGAAAAGAAAAATTTTACGGATGTTGAGTTTGATGAATTCTAGAATCACAATGAAGGCACTGCCGAAAACGGCAGTGCCTTCATTGATTTTACACGAACATCTTTTCCTACAACAAATGTTTGATTACATTGAACCATTTATATGGCATATAACGGAAAGGCATATCCAACCACTTGCAGGAAGTCACGACAGAGCGCACATGAGAAAATGCGAGAAAAGTGTCCTTTCCATGATATCGGCCCATTCCAGCATTTCCGACTCCTCCGAATGGAATATTGTCATTGGCAATATGCATCAACGTATCATTGATACAAGCCCCTCCAGATGAGACCTGACGGATAACGTTCCAACCATCTTTCCGATTTCCAAAATAATATAGAGCCAACGGCTTCTCCCGGCCCCTGGCAAAATCGATTGCCTCCTGTATGTCTGTATAGGTCATCACAGGGAAGACCGGACCAAAAATTTCCTCCTGCATAACCGGCTGATTGACATCTGTCACTTCCAACAAGGTCGGCTCTATATAACGGCTGGCCGCATCAACTCGTCCTCCACATAGAATCTTCCCTTCTTTCAGATAAGAGGAAACCCTCGCAAAAGCCTTGTCATTGACCATACGGCAATAATGCCCACTCTGCTCGATATCTTTTCCATGAAGGAGATGCAAATTCCGCTGGAAAGCCTCTACAAATTGAGACTTCACCTTTTCATGAACGAACAGATAATCTGGCGCAATGCAGGTCTGCCCACTGTTCATCGTCTTTCCCCAGGCAATCCTCTTGGCCGCCAATTCCACATTGGCAGTCTCGTCCACAATACAAGGGCTCTTTCCTCCAAGTTCCAGCACCAACGGTGTCAAGAATCTAGAAGCCGCCTCCATGGCAATACGGCCCAGCTGAGGGCTCCCTGTCAGGAAAATAAAATCGAAACGATGAGAGAACAGTTCTGTATTCACTTCCCTATTTCCCTGTACCATAGCGACATAACGCTCTTCAAATGTATCTTCAATCAAAGACTCCAACACTTTGGACACTTCCGGAACATAAGGGGACGGCTTAAGCACTGCAGTGCAGCCGGAGGAAATGGCCCCCACCAAAGGATTCAGCAGAAGATGGACAGGATAGTTCCACGGAGAGACAATCAACGCATTGCCGAGCGGCTCACAGACCACCTGGCTCTTGGACGGCCAGATGGCGAGAGAGCCCCATCTGTATTCCGGCTTCGCCCATTTCTTCAGATTATTGAGATGTTTGCGGAGTTCTCCCCTGACAATGCTGATTTCGGTCAGATAGGCTTCTTCCCGGGATTTATGCAAATCAACTTGCAACGCCCTGTAGAGTTCAGGTTCCCACTTGACGATGGCCCGGTCGAGCCGATGCAGCATTTCTTTTCTGAATCCCAGGTCCAATGTAGCATTTGAACGGAAATATTTCCGCTGTTCCTCGATGATTTCACTTATTTTGCCAATACTTGTATTTTCCATAACTGACATGATATTTCGGCACAAATATAACAATTCAACTTAAATGCAAAGGCCCTTCTTCTCCAAAATTCGCATACGCTGGAATTCTTTTTTGGAATTTATTTTGTAATTTTGGAAAAACAACAAGCTCGCGACATGAGAAACATCTTATTGAAAAATATCAATTGCAATGACCAAACCTGTGATATCCTCATTGAAGGAAAGGATATCAGCAAAATCCGGCCAGTCGGAGAAATTGAACGGGAATATGCCTCGACTGGCCGCGTACTGGCCCAAAACACAGAATTGGTGGACTGCACTGGAAAAGCGGCCGTACCTGGCTTCATCAATATGCACACCCATTCGGCCATGAGCCTGATGAGAGGCATGGAAGAAGATGTCGCTTTTCAGGAATGGATCCGGAACATCTGGAATATGGAAACCAAGATCAATGATGAATTCATCTATTGGGGCAGCAAGGTGGCCGCCCTCGAAATGATCAAGACCGGCACCACCACCTTCAACGACCAGTACTGGTTTGTCGGGAAAGCCCATCAGGCTGCGGAAGAAATGGGACTGCGGTCCATGCTCTCCTATGTCATCCTTGACGGGAACAATCCAGAAGGAGCATCTATGGAAGAACAGAAGGAGCAGTGCATGAAGACATACGAGGAATCCCGAAAATGGAAAGACAACTCCCTTTTCGGAATTGCCTACCACGCCATCTATTCTGTCAGCGAGCCGATGATTCTCTGGGCCACAGAATTTGCCCGGAGACACGACCTGCTTCTCCACATCCACCTTTCTGAAACCCAGAAAGAAGTGCAGGACTGCATGGCGCGGCACGGAGGACTGACTCCTGTCGAATATCTGGACAACCTGGGAGTGCTGGACAATCGAGTCATCGCAGCCCATACCCTCTGGCTCTCCGACCATGACATCCAGATACTTGGCGACCGGAAAGTGAATTGTGTCCACAACATCAACTCCAACACCAAACTTGCCTCCGGCTACCAGTTCAAATACAATGAGCTGAAAGAAGCTGGCGCCAACGTCTGTCTTGGAACCGACGGCTGCGCTTCTTCCAACAACCTGGACATGCTGGAGACCATGAAGACGTCCGCCCTTTTCCAGAAGGCATGGAGATTTGATCCGCAAGCCCTTCCGATTCCGGAACTGGTCAAGACAGCCACCTCCAATGGGGCCAAAGCCCTGCGCCTTGAGACGGGCATACTGGAGGAAGGAAAGTTGGCAGACCTGATCATCGTAAACACCAACAGTTCATTTTTCCTTTCTCCTGCCCCGTTCTGGTCCAATTTCATCTATTCGGCCCACAGTGACAGCATCGAGTCCGTCATTGCAAATGGCCGCTTCGTCATGAGAAACCGAATTGTTGAAGGAGAAGAAGAAATCCTCGGCAATGCACGGAAATTATTGAATACAATCGCATAAATAACCAACAATTATCATGGATACAAAATTAGAAAGAATTCATAATGCAGCAGACTATGTCCAGTCCATATTGACAGAAAAGCAGCTCCAGCCAGAAATCGGCATCGTATTGGGCAGTGGCCTGGGAAAACTTGCGGACAGAATCCAGAATCCGACCATCATCCCTTACAAGGAGATTCCAGGCTTCCCAGTTTCTACCGCCATCGGACACAAAGGCAATTTCATCATTGGCCAACTAGGTGGAAAGACCGTCATTGCCATGCAAGGACGAATCCACTATTATGAAGGTTACTCCATGGATCTGGTGACTCTCCCGATTCGGGTGATGAAAGTCATCGGTATCCGCTACCTTTTTGTCTCCAATGCGGCAGGCGGTGTCAATTTTGACTACAAGATCGGTGACCTCATGATCATCAAGGACCATATCAACAAATTGCCAAATCCGCTCATCGGTCCCAACTTGGACGAATTCGGACCACGCTTCCCGGACATGACCCGTCCATACGACCTCAAGCTCATCAAGCTGGCAGAAGAGATTGCTGACGAAATGGGATTGAAGCTCCACAAAGGTGTCTACATCGCCGGAACAGGCCCATCCTACGAGACTCCATCCGAGTACAAATATTTCCGGATGATCGGCGGTGACGCTGTCGGCATGTCCACCATTCCGGAAGTGATTGTCGCCAGACATTCAGACATCCCGGTATTCGGCATGTCCGTCATCACCAATGAGGCGCACGACGACTATGCGGAAGACTATGCCAACGATGGAGACGATGTCGTGAAAGCAGCGGACAAGGCTGCAGACAAGATGTCCGAGCTCTTCGCCAAAATCATTGAAAGACTGTAGCGGAGCGCACCCACAGAACCCGAAAAGACCCCGGGAACCTTCATCTGAGTGGTTTCCGGGGTCTTTTATATTTTCCCGCACAAAAGGCCAGGAGTCCCTTTTTCCATAAGCTATGCCTATGACACTTCCGCTAGGAAAGTTGGTCCAGCTCGTCCAGGAACAGTTTTACCTTTGCATCAGAAGGCATTATGTAACCACCTCTCGGAGAAAGGCTTACATCGGTCACTTTCGGACCGTCCGGCAAGCAGGAACGCTTGAACTGCTGGGTAAAGAAACGCCAATAGAACTTTCTCAGGAATTGCAGGATAATACCCTTCTCATATTGAGGACGGCCTTCCTGTCCGTCGAACGCATGCCGCGCCAGGAAATAGATTTTCTTCGGACCGAATCCGTAATGACAGAACTGATAGAGGAAGAAATCATGCAGCTCATAAGGGCCGACAATATCCTCCGTCTTCTGGGCAATCTTGCCCTCCTCGTCCGCAGGAGTCAGTTCAGGACTGACCGGAGTATCAACCACGTCCATCAAGATCTCCGCCATCGGCCGGCCACCCACTTCATCCTCCAGGAAGAGATTCTTGGCAATCCATCCCACCAGATGACGCACCAGCGTCTTCGGCACAGAAGCATTCACTCCGTACATGGACATGTGGTCGCCATTGTAGGTCGCCCAACCGAGAGCCAGTTCGGACAGGTCGCCCGTACCCAGCACAATGCCCCCTTCCTGATTGGCGACATCCATGAGAATCTGGGTCCGTTCCCTCGCCTGTGCATTTTCGTAGGTCACGTCGTGTACCTGAATATCATGATGAATGTCCTCAAAATGCTGCTTGACGGCAGGGACAATCGAAATTTCGCGCTGTTCGATTCCCAGGCAGGCCATAAAATCCAAGGCATTGCCATAAGTACGGCCGGAAGTGCCGAAGCCCGGCATGGTGACACCGATGATACCCTTGCGGCCCCAGCCCAGACGGTCAAACGCCAAAGCGCAGACCAGCAGCGCCAACGTACTGTCCAGACCTCCGGAAACGCCCACCACCACTTTCGGCTGTCCGATATGGCACAGACGGGACAGAAGACCGTTCACCTGCAAATCCACCGCCTCCGCCTCAAGGCAATAACCAGCCTCTTCGGATTTCGGAATAAACGGCAGCGGCTCCACTTTTCCAAGGAAACGGGCAGACAGGTCGGCGGCAACTTCGGCCCCCAGGTCCTGCTCCACCACTTCCTCTTTCCCCACATGACGTGAAAGGTCCATCTGCTTCAGCATCTTCAGTTTCTCGATGTCCACATCTGCCAGCAGCAGGGAGGATACCGTCTGGAAGCGTTTTCCTTCGCCCACCAGACAGCCATTTTCATAAACCATGGACGCACCGCCATAGACCAGATCCTGGGTGGACTCGCCACAACCGGCATTGCAATAGACATAGGCGGCATGATCATTCCGGCTACGGGCAGACAAAATCCGTTTGCGCTCGGCCTGACGCCCCATATATTCCGGATCGGCGGAAAGCACCAGCACCAATTGCGCCCCCGCCTGAACGAGACGGCCCGCCATGGAGTCAGAAGCCTCCAAATCTTCACCGAAACAGATGGCAACCCGGGTCCGGCCAATTTTGAAAAGCTGCTCGTTCCCCATCAGGACAGGAGCATTTTCCCCCACAACGACCAGATTTCCACAACCGCGCAATGCCCGGCCATCCGCAAACCAACGATTCTGGAACGAGCCACTTACTTCGGGAATCCCTTTCGGCACCACTCCCCTTATCTGTCCATTACGGATGACCACAGCACAATCATACAGTCTGTCGTTCCATCGGACCGGAGCTCCGACAATCCAAGTCAGCAATTTGCCGCGTGACCTCATCTTTATCACATCCAAGACTTTCTCCACCTCATCCAGCAAAGACTGCTGTCCGAACAAGTCCCCACAGCTGGCACCTGTCAAGGCAAGTTCGGGACAAACCAAAACCGAAGCCCCTTGCGCCTCCGCCTTATCCGCCAAAACGCTTATCGCTTCCATATTGGACCGCACATCTGCAACTTTCACTGTCGGCACGGCGGCGGCCACCCTCAAGAAACCGTAATTATCCATGATTCTCAACTATTTTTGTTATCATTCAAAATTCAAGGATAAAATTAATCATTTTTCATGAAAATTCACGAGCTGGAGCGATTGCAGTTGAAATAAATTTTATTAAATTTGCAAAGACGTAGACAATTTCCACTATTATGCTTGAAGAAATAAGAGGAAATATCAAGAAATTAATATCTCTCTATGAAGATGTCAAAGCGGAAAATGAAAAGCTCCGGGAAGACTTGCAGAATAGTAGAGAACGGGAAGAGTCTCAAAGGAAGCAGATTGATGAATTGGAGAAAAAAGTAGATAATCTCAAATTGGTGGGAGCCTTCTCTTCTGAAAGCGGCAACAGCGATGCGGCAAAACAGAAGATTGACAAACTAATCAGAGATATCGACAAATGCATATCCCTTCTTGAATAGGACAGATTATGGCACAGGACAGAGCACAAAGAATAAAAGTCAAAATTGCAGATGCTGAACACACTGTCAATGCCCCTACTCCTGAATATGAGGAGATTATCCGCAAAGCAGTAGTGGATGTCAACAAGAAAATCAGGAAATATCAGGAAAATCACGGGGATAGAAGCATTAAAGATATTTTGACCTTCGTTGCACTCAACGAAGCGATGACTGCAATCAATATCAGAAGGAATCTGGATGCCCTTCTGAAAGAGGTGGCAGACCTGAAAGAAGATACGGATATCTACCTGAATTCAATTGAAAAACACTAGCCGTTAGTTCCTTTTAGCTGAAAAGAACACCTTTTTAAGGAACAGAGTGACTTGAGTCAGGGATGGCGGGCCTTAGCCATTTTGGTTCCCTCTTCCGGGACGAAGGATTACTGAACTGACACAGAGCTCAAATCTTACTTGCATAAGATTTTCTGACTACGACTAACGGCTTTTCCTATAGAACAGACTGGCTTCCACATGAGTCAGCCTGTTTTTTTTTGACTATTTGAAACGATAATATATTAGCTAACTTTTTTATACTTACTTTTATGGAATATTTTCTTATTATCCTCATTACCGCCATCGTTTCGGCGTCCATCGCCCTAGCGGTATATATATTTGTCAAGAAAAAGATATTGAACGGAAAAGCTGAAGAAATCATCGCCAACGCCCAGATCAAGGCAGAAAACATCAAGAAAGACAAAATCTTTCAGGCGAAGGAGAAATTCCTGCAGCTCAAAGGCGAACATGAGAAATATATCAACGAGAAAAACAGCCAGATCCGCGAGATGGAAAACAACATCAAGCATAAGGAGGCTTGTCTCAACCAGCAGGAAAAAGAACTTCAGAACAAATTGAAAGACACGGACAATGCCAAGAAAAGCCTTCAGATCCAAAAGGAGCAGTTGGAGAAAAAATCCAAGGAATACAATGCGCTTTCCGAACAAGTCAACAAACAGATTGAAGAGATCTCCGGCATGACCGCCACTGAAGCCAAGAATATCTTGATGGAGAACATGATGGCCAAAGCGAGACTGGAAGCGCAGGCTTATATCAATGACACCATTGATGAAGCCCGTCTGAACGCAGCCAAAGAAGCCAAGAGAATTGTCATCACAACCATCCAGAGGACCGCTACTGAAACTGCCATTGAAAACGCAGTCACCACCTTCCCTATCGAGAATGATGAAATAAAAGGACGAATCATTGGACGGGAAGGTAGAAACATCCGCGCTCTGGAAGCTGCCACCGGTGTGGAAATCGTAGTAGATGACACTCCTGACGCCATTCTGCTTTCTGCATTTGACCCAGTCAGAAGAGAAGTCGCCCGACTCGCCCTTCACCAACTGGTCATGGACGGACGAATTCATCCGGCCCGCATTGAAGAAGTTGTGGCCAAAGTGAAGAAACAATTGGAAGAAGAAATTCTCGAAACAGGAAAAAGAACCTGTATCGATTTGGGTATCCATGGCATGAACATGGAACTAGTCAAACTCATCGGACGTATGAAATATCGTTCATCTTACGGACAGAACCTTCTCCAGCACTCCCGTGAAGTGGCAAACATTTGTGCCATCATGGCATCTGAACTGGGACTCAATCCAAAGATGGCCAAAAGAGCCGGTCTCCTTCACGATATCGGTAAAGTATCTGAAGATGACCCTGAACTCCCACATGCTATCCTGGGAATGAAACTTGCCGAGCAATACAAAGAAAAACCAGAAATCTGCAATGCTATCGGTGCCCATCATGAAGAAATGGAGATGACATCGATCCTTTCACCTATTGTCATGGTTGGAGATGCCATTTCTGGTGCCAGACCTGGTGCCAGACGAGAAGTAATCGAATCATACATCAAACGACTGAAAGGAATGGAAGATCTTGCCGCCTCCTACCCAGGTGTCACCAAGAGTTATGCCATTCAGGCCGGACGTGAATTGAGAGTGATTGTTGGGGCAGAGGAGGTCTCAGACGAGCAAGCCAACAAACTGTCTGCTGACATCGCCCAGAAAATCCAGAACGAAATGACCTACCCTGGTCAGGTAAAAATTACGGTAATCCGTGAAACGAGATCCGTTGCGTACGCAAAATAAATTTAATCCTCTATAAATCATATGAAGAAATTTCTCCTTGCGCTTGTACTTGCACTATGTTCAAGCGTTCTGAGTTTCAGCCAAAATGACTGGACCGTACACTGGACCACCGAGAGCAAATCCCTCGGCACAGACCAATATGAATTGATTTTCAAAGGTAAAATCAAGGAAGGTCTTCATGTATATGATCTCAAGAATGAATTTTCTGCCACTTCCGTACAGTTGTCAGAAGACAAGTCTTTCTCACTTGTCGGAGAACCTTACGAATTGACCACAGCATCTGAGCTATATGGCGACAAAGTATTCTATGACGAAATCATTATCGGTCAGAAAATCCAGTTGAACGCACCTGGTGCAGAACTTCATGGCACCTTAACTTGGAGAGCCTGCAGTGAGGCATCCTGTATGTCTCCAGAAGACTATGAATTTGCTCTGACCGTTGGAAAATATGAAAAGGAAACTGGAGAAAGTGCGGTTTCTTCCAACGGGAACGAACAGAACAATAATGTTTTGCAGCCTGACAATCAAAACATTGAAAACAACAACAAATCCTCAGAACTGAATATGGCTCCAACCTCTTCAAAATCAGCGAAAGGTGGCAATGAATCCATTTGGGCCCTCTTGATTGAAGCTGTACTCTGGGGTTTTGCCATGCTTCTGACTCCTTGTGTCTTCCCGATGGTTCCGATGACCATTTCCTTTTTCATGAAAGGATCTTCATCTCCACGGGCAGGCCGATTCAAAGCTTTCATGTATGGATTGTTCATTGTCCTGCTCTACACCGTTCCAATCTGTCTGATCATCGGCATTACCTGGCTGGTAGGAGGAGATGCAGTCACAGCAGATATCTTCAACTGGCTGGCGACCCATTGGATTCCGAACATCATCTTCTTTATCGTGTTCATGGTCTTTGCAGCTTCCTTCTTTGGAGCTTTTGAGATCACACTGCCTTCTTCTCTCGTCAACAAGAGTGACCAAAATTCAGACAAGAAGGGACTGGCAGGTGTATTCTTCATGGCCTTGACCTTGGTATTGGTATCCTTCTCCTGCACAGGTCCGATTGTCGGTTCTGTCCTTATCAAATCCACGCAGGGTGAAATCTGGACTCCGATGATCACCATGCTGGCGTTTTCCGTCGCCTTCGCGCTCCCATTCACCATCTTTGCCCTGTTCCCTTCCCTCCTGACCAAACTCAAGAGTGGCAGTTGGATGAATTCTGTCAAAGTTGTATTGGGATTCATTGAAGTGGCTCTGGGATTCAAGTTCCTTAGTGTTCCAGACCAGACCTATCACTGGGGACTCCTGGACAGAGAAGTCTATCTGGCAATATGGATTGTAGTATTCACCCTCCTTGGCTTTTATCTGCTGGGCAAGATCCGTTTTGCTCATGACGATAAAGTCGAAAAAATCGGTGTCTTCCGTCTGGCTCTAATCATTCTGGACTTTTCATTTGTCGTCTACATGATTCCAGGTATGTTCGGCGCTCCTTTAAAAGCGCTTTCTGGTTATCTTCCACCTATAGAAACCCAGGATTTTGTCATCAACAGCCATGCTGGCAATGATGTGCCTACCTATTATGCAGAAGGACAGGAAGCAAATGTATCCGCAAGCGTTTCCAGCGCTATCGGCGAGAAATACGGTCTCAAGATGCCTCTGGGTCTGACTGGATATTACACCATTGAAGAAGGGCTGGAGGCTTCCCAAAAGACCGGCAAACCTGTTTTCGTTGACATTACCGGACATGGCTGCACCAATTGCAGGGAAATGGAAGCGAGAGTCTGGACCCGGCCTGAAGTGATGGCCATACTGCGAAATGATTTCGTGATTGTTGCCCTTTATACAGACGACAAGACCAAGCTGGATGAAGAAGACTGGATTACGACAGAAAGCGGCAAGGTGCTTAAAGATTTGGGCAGAGCCAATTCCTACATCGCCCGCAGCCGTTTCAACGTGAACGCGCAGCCGAATTACGCCATTCTGGATTCTGAAGGCAATCTGCTGCTTCCGGTCAGAGGCTACAACTTGAATGTAGAAGAATACATCACCTTCTTGAAAAATGGAATCGCCGCATTCAATGCGAAATAATTCCTAATAGAACATACAGAAAGAGCGGCCCTCACAGTGAGGTCGCTCTTTTTTAATGACTAATGCATTTCCCGATGCTGAGACCGGCGCCAAAGCCTTTCGTTGGCGAGAATCTGTTCTGTCTCCTTCGGGTCGGCCGCGAAATCGAGAAAGCGTTCCCAGATATAGTTGACGGCCATTTCGGAAGGATGGACCAGGTCGTCTGCATAGAAGCGGTAATCCCTCATTTCGTCCATCATCAGCTCGTAGGCAGGGAAATATTCAACCCGGTCCGGGAACTTCTTGCAGAGGGCATCGACAGCCAGCAGCAGCGTACTCTTGCTCAACTGGTTCTCGTGGGCCCCGTCTTTCCAATGCCGGATGGGGCTGACGGTAAAAAGGAACTGCTTCTGGGAGAAGCGGAGGACCAGCGCGGTCAGCAGCGCCACCGTATTGTTCAATGAAAGCGCCTCGCGCTCAAAATTCTTCGGGTCAATCTTCAGACAATTGGAAACGACCTCTCCCGTTGGCAGATATTTGTAGCACCAGGTCGTACCAAGCGTCACAATCATTTTGTTGCAATCGGCATAGAACCCTCGGGCCTGCTCCAGTCTTTCATTGGCATAGGTCAAAAAATCATTCTTGTTCTTTCTGGCGAAAGAAGTATGATGGCAGAACGAACAGACCAGCCCTGCATTGGCCCCCATTTCCACGCAATCTTCCTCTCGGAATCCAACTCCTGCAGCCATCCTGCTGATTGAATTGCACAACGAGACCGGATTGTATAGCGTACCAAAAGGATTGACGAGCACATCGAATCCGGCATGTTCCAACTTGGCTCCGATATTATCAGCGAAACAACTTCCAATGACCATGATCCGGTCTTCCAGTTTCAAACCGCCAATCCGGCTCTTTCCACATTCTACAATTGTCTGCAGCTTCATGCTCTTGTCATTTTAATTCTCCACTATACAAAAATAAACAAAATAGTCCGGGAATCTCATTCCCGACAGATGAATATTAGTTATTTTTGTAAAATATATCAAAATGGTCATAAATTCGAATCAATATGAAATTCAAAACATTATTTGGTACAGCCCTTTGCGGAATCCTTACCTTGTGGACTTCCTCTTGCGCCTTGAACACGAAGCCGGCAGACGGTTGCTACACTTTAGAACTGCTGACGACAAACGATGTCCATGGCAGCTGGTTCGATTCCACCTATGTCGGCGGAAAAACCAAAAAATCTCTATTTGCCGTCAATTATTATGTAGATAGTGTAAGAAATGCTGTCGGAGAAGACCACGTTATTTTGGTAGATGCCGGTGACTGCCTCCAAGGTGACAATGCTGCCTATTATTACAACTACGTCGATACCTCATCTCCTCATCTGTTCCCAAGACTGATGGACTATATGGACTACGACGCCATTGCAGTGGGCAACCATGACGTAGAAACAGGTCATCACGTCTATGACAGAGTGGCGGCAGACTTGAAGAAAGCAGGCATTCCATTCCTGGGCGGCAATGCCGTGCGGACAGACAACGGAAAAGCCTACTTCCCTTCCTGCACCACCATTCACAGACAAGGTCTGAAGATTGCCATCCTGGGCTATACGAACGCCAATATGAAGGCATGGCTTTCTGAAGAGCTCTGGAGCGGAATGGATTTCAAGTCACTCATTCCAATGGTACAGAACGATGTGGACCTTGTCATCAAGAAGGAAGAGCCTCAGGTAATCATCGTCGCTGTCCACTCCGGTACTGGAAAAGGTGACGGTTCCATCTATGAAAGCCAGGGTCTGGATCTGTTCAAGACTTTGCGTGGCGTGGATTTTCTGGTCTGCTCACATGACCACAGCCCGATGGTTGCCGCTACGGACAGCATCTGCCTCATCAATTCCGGCAGCCATTGCAGAAACGTCGGAAAAGGTGTCATCCATCTAGAAATCAAGGACGGTAAAGTCATTTCCAAGAAATTGGAGACCGCACTCATTCCGGTCAATGCCGAAAAGGCAGATCCGGTCATGAGGGCTCATTTCCAGAAAGAATACGAAGCCGTCAAGGAATTCACCCTCAAAGAAATAGGCCAGTTGAGCAAAGACATCTATACCAAGGATTCCTTTACCGGAATGAGTGATTACATGAATCTTGTCCATACGGTTTCCCTCTACAACAACCAGGCACAACTTTCTTTCGCCGCCCCATTGACCTTCGACAAGAAAGTCAGCGCCGGCACGCTCATCTACAACGACCTCTTCACAATCTATCCATTCGAAAACCAGCTGTTCGTCGTCAAGATGACAGGTAAGCAAATCAAGAATTACATGGAATATTCTTATGACCAGTGGATCAACACCCTTCCAAACGACCATCTTCTCAAGATTTCCAAGAGAAACGACAAGAGATACGGTACGGAAAGGTGGTCCTTTGACAACCGTTCCTACAATTTCGATTCCACCGGCGGTCTGGTGTACACCGTGGACGTGACCAAGCCTTACGGTTCCAGAATCCAGATTGAATCCATGGCAGACGGTTCCGCATTTGACTTGAAGACCACTTATCGGGTTGCCATGACTTCTTATCGAGCCAATGGTGGAGGCAACCTTATCAAAGAAGGGGCAGGCATTGATACCGAACATATTGAAGACCTCATCGTCGAAAAACTTCCTGAAATCAGAAACATTGTCTATGATTACATCGTAGCCAACAAGACCTTGACTCCTGAAAATATCGGTGATCCGAAGGTCATCGGCAGCTGGAAATTCATTCCTGAAGAAAAATCCCAGAAGAAAATGAAAAAAGACATGGAACTAATCTTCGGAGAATAATTCCAGCACTTTCCAAACGAAGAAGAGCGGCAGTTTTGCCGCTCTTCTTCATTTTCCCCCTCCGGGAAATGTCCATGCCCCTGCCGAACCCACCACCTAAGACGACTTTTCCTCCTGTTCCAGGAAATGCAGATTTCCCCGGCAGGAACGCCATTGGAAGGGCGTGCAACCCACGTGTTTTCTGAATTGTCTGTAGAAATTGGCATGGTTGGGGAAACCAGCCAGATGGGCGACCTCCACCACGTGCAGCTCTTCCCTCTCGAGCAGCAGGGATTTTGCCGCTTCCAGCTTCATCTTCAGTTTCCAGGTGCGGAACGAAAGCCGGACGTTATCGTGGAAATAGGCACTGACACATTCGTATTTCACGCCAATGCGAAGAGAAAGGGTAGACATATCATAGTCAAGTTGACAGTTTTCTGGCTTTTGAGCCCATTCCGACAACAGGGCAGCCAGTTCTTGAGGGGACAGCGACTCTTTTTCGGGCTCCTGCGGCACAGGGGCGTCCTCTTTTGGAGAAGGCAGTCTTTCCGGCAGCTGGAAGCTGATCTCTCGTTTATCCTCCTTCCCAACTATACCGAACAGCAACAGAAGCAACGCCTCCGGCAATCTCTCCCCTCTCAATAATTGGAAGATCTTCTGCATAGATTAAAGTATTTCAGTTATCTGTTCTCTCTCCGGATTTCCAATCCGATAGGGAAGGTATTAATTTTTTCCGAGCTTTCCGAGAAAATCCGCCATGGGTTTGCGAAAAAAAGGGCGTTCACGACCCTTTGCTTATTGATACCAGATCATCTCTGACCCGACAGTTTTCCATTCTTTCTGTTTATCAAGTTTATATTTAATTTCTCCACTATCCCAGAAAGAAGGCCAGCCTCCTATAAATTCCGAACGGAAAACGACCTTAATCTTGTGAAATCCTGCAGACAGAACTTTTGAATTGTCCTTTCTACTGAAACGCTTGACTTCTCCACGATTATCAATCAACAATCGATCATCAATCCAGAATTCATCATAATTTGTCGAGAAAGTATACACGCCCTCTGAAGGCAGCTTTACATACCCTTCGGCTATGGAGATGAAAGACTCTACAGAATCTATACTTTTATCTCTTGACCCACTTTCAGTTATCTCAGAGAGTGAAGAAATCACTCTTTTCTTTATCATCTTATCTTTTTGCGTCTCAACAAGGAGACCTGCATTCAAACAAAACGGAGCAATTTGCACTGCCGGTGACGGATTCTGTTTCTGGATACGATATGTCAAAACACGACTCATGGCCCCATTCTCCATAATAGAAGCTATCTTCAAGACTGCATCAGAATGAAACACAAATGGTCCTTCATACTGAGAGGAGCAAGAATCTGGCTCAGTTCCATCCAGAGTATAAACCATCCTGACAGGTCTCGTAGTCTTGAAAGCGACTGTTACTGAATCAGAGAATGCAACGGTTGACCGACTGCCTCCTACCATCTCAGGCAACGGAATATGGAATTTGATGCCTCGCAGAGACAATCGCCTCAGAGAATTCTCAAGACGTTGACAGAATGAGGTAAAGTCTTTTTTCTCCATTGTGGTCCATGCCAATTCTGCCAATGCCATTGTACGTGGATACAATGCATATTCCCACTGGTTTTCTTCATACAGATATTCTGACCAGAGATTGGCTTGAACTCCTTGGACATAATGCTCCAAACCTCTCTTTTTCAACACATCGGGAACAGGTTCATATCTATAAACTTTCTCTAAAGGGGCATAATTTCCAAAGCAAACAGGTTCGACCTTGCTATCTCCTTGAAAATAATTAAAGTACAAACCTTTATCATTTGGCGTCATAATGACGTGATGGCCTTTCGAAGCGGCAACCACTCCCCCCTTCTCATCTTGCCAAGACATAACCGTAGCAGATCGAGCGATTTTTCCCTGAAGTATTTCATCCCATCCAATCATCTTCTTGCCCAAAGCGGCCAGAATTTTTTCGACACGTCCAATCGTATATGCTTGAAGCTTCTCTTCTGCCGTATACTGCTGACCAGCATATAACTTTTCATCACGAATACGTTTCTGACAAAGTGGACAGACCTCCCAATTATCTTTAGGGCATTCATCTCCCCCAACATGATAGTATTCTCCAGGAAAGATGTCAGCCAGCTCAGAATAGACATCTTTCATAAACTCGAACATATCTTCCTTACCAGGACAAAGCACGAGATGATCCGGTCCCCAAATCGAACGAACACCGGTTACCTTTCCAGTACAAGACAATGAAGGAATACAGACATTCAATGCTTGCGAATGGGCAGGAATATCAATCTCAGGTATTATCGTCACATACCGCTCCAAAGCATATGCAACTATTTCACGCAAATCTTCCTGAGTATAAAAACCGGAATAGGTAGATCCATCCGGCTCTACTCTTTTCGATCCTTTTCTTGTCAATTCTGGATAGGATTTGATTTCGACACGCCATCCCTGATTATCCGTGAGATGAAGATGCAAACGGTTAATTTTCAATGATGAAAATACATCAATCTGTTCCATCACTTCATCTTTCGGAAGAAAATGTCTAGCAACATCCAACATAATTCCTCTATAAGGGAAACGTGGATAATCACAGATCTTCACACATGAAACGGACCAACTCTCAGCTTGAACGATCTCGGGACTATCAATCTCTGCAGGTAACAATTGCATCAATGTCGTCATGGCATTGAACAACCCGTGAACTTGTCTGGCTTCAATACGAATCGCATCCGATGCAACTTCTATCCGATACGATTCTTCTTGCACAAAATTCTCCTCATCACAGAACAAGTCAGGAACCAGTTCCACGAAAATTGCACCTTCTTCAGGATTTGAAGTGACACTCACCCTCAAACCTGTTGACGTATTGATTTTCTCAACAAACTGGACAAGCATTCGTTCCACCTCTACATTCCGAACATAAATCTTCATCCCAGATTGCAGCTGAAATGTTCCTTGTCTACATTCAATCTTCGATGGAGCTGGAATTATATTAATTCCTTGATTCCACGATTTTGTTCTCGTATTTTCATGGCTATCGCATGCAATGGAGATGGAAAGACCAAAGAAAATTATGAACCAATCTAAAATTATATTCCTGACCGACATAATTATTTTCTCTCGCGTTTATAAGGATTCCCCTCGTATGGGAAATTAGGACCATACAGGACAGGTTTCTCGATCAACTGCAACTTGCCATCCTTGACCCAAGTTTCGCCTCGCTCTGACAGATGGTCTACCATTGCGGCACGAAGTTTCTTCAATGTCTTCTTATAATGTCTTTCTCCCACTACATTGTGTTCTTCTTTCGGGTCCTTGTCCAGATCGAACAACTGTTCTTCTCCACTGCGGGTGAACCAAACATATTTGATATGTCCATCTGTCAACGCGACCCAGTTGTTATTCCGGAAATAAGCTCCACAATGTTCCAAATCAATGAATTCTCTCCATTCCGGATTCCTCTCAGTCAACAAAGGAAGAATTGACCTTCCATCCATTATCTCCGGCTGCTTTCCACCACAAAGATCAATGTATGTCGGAAGCAGATCGCGAAGTTCAACCGGATAATCCAACGTAGTTCCCGGCTGCTGGATTCCTTTGATGTTTTCTGGCAGTTTCACCAGGAAAGGAATATGGGTAGACCCCTCGTATGCATAGGTCTTTCTCCACATATGATGATCTCCCATCATGTCACCATGATCCGAAATGAAGATTATCAGAGAATTGTCATACAAATCATTTTCCTTCAATGCATCCAGAATTTTTCCGATCTGTTCGTCAACGAAAGTAATGGATGCCGCATAGTGTTTTCTGGAGTTTTTCGCATAATCGTCACCAAAATTACCAATCGCAGCATTCTTGTTGGCTTTTGGATCAGCGGGCTCACGCCATTCCTCTGATACCCAATCGCCATGGGCAGGAGCTTCCGGTTCCGGCACATTTTCATATAGGTCATATACTCTTTTTGGTGGATCATACGGACTGTGCGGCCGTGCAAAAGAGACCTTCAGGAACAAAGGTTTTTCCACCTCATAGTTATTGATAAACTCCACTGCAGTCTCTCCTGTCCAGACAGTAGGGTGAAGATTCTCATCTAGTTTGTATAAGGCGGCAGCATGTTCATTCCAGCCAATTCCAGTAGCATCCGGATCCATTCCCGGTGCCTGAAGAGCGAACCATTTACGATAATCGGATTTAAACATTGGAGTCATCTCACGACCACTTTCCTCACTCATCAGAAAATCCAATCCCCGACGGTTCCACTGAGGATACCAATGGTTTTTTCCAACCACTGCTGTAAAGTAGCCCAATTCACTCATGATACGAGGCGATTCGCATGGATACTCTTCCGCCTCATCTCCATATCCTAGCATACCATGATGCCATGGAGACATTCCAGTCAGCAACGCAGCCCGAGCTGGCGTACTGCTTGGCACGGAAGAATAACTTGACGTGAAACGATAACCGTCTGCAGCAATCCGATCTATATTAGGAGTCAATACTGAAGGATTACCAGCACAGCCCATACAATCTCCACGCTGCTGGTCCGTCATAATCAGAATCACATTTGGATGCTTCTGTGAATCCGTTTTTCGATTATCTACATTTTGTGCAACTGTCCCCATAGGAATTGCGCCAAGCGCACAGCAACACATTCCAAATAATTTACTGTTGTTCATATCTCATTATAATTTTAGTTGTGGTATAACAAAACCGGTTTGATTGGATCTATCTTTTCTTCGTCTCCATACTTTTTCATCATTACGGAGCAGTTAGACCAATTATTCGGCCAGCCTCCGATAATATTACTAATATAAATAACCTTGATAGGATGAATCCCTTTAGACAAAGCCACTGAAGGATTGTTACGACAATGACGCTTCACTTCACCAGCATTATCTATCAATAATTTACCATCTATCCAGAATTCATCGTTATCGGTACGGAACATATAAATCCCATTTTCTGGAATATCCAGATATCCTTCAGCAATCACGGCGAACTGACCTTGATTCCTCATAGACTCGACCCTACGTGGTCCTGCAAGTTGATTCCAACTGTACATGACAGATGATATTGGGGAACTGGTTGACACCACGGACTGAAGTTCTGCGGCATTGGAATACAGGCCAACATATTTCTTCATCAACAATCCCCTCTGCAACTTATCCACTTCATGAGAAGCGGAATAAACCTGCTGTTCATACTTTACAGTTCTGACCTTGCTCATTTTGCCGGATGGAAGAACTGTTGCAATCTTGAGAATGGTTGATTCCGTAATAGAAATTGGATGAACATATTCTTTAGAATGTAAATCCGGTTCTTTTCCATCCAATGTATATACCATCTTCATCGGACGGGTGGTCTTGAACTCAGCATGTACGGTATCTACAAAAGCGACCAGGTCAGACGAGCCTCCCGGCTGCTCTGGGAGAGGAATATGATAATGGATGCCATGTTCATCCAACCTTTCACAAGCCTTGTCTACACGTTGGCAGAAATACATGAAATCCTTCTTTTCAGGGGATGTCCAGCCAACTTCTGCGACAGCCAACAATCGAGGATAAAGCATATATTCAAATTTCTCGGGAGTATATAGATATTCTGACCAGAGATTTCCCTGTACTCCCAAAATCCGGTTTTTCTTGCCAATTTCCAATATTTTCTCTGATATCGGATCATATGAATAGGTCTTCTTCAAAAGAGCGTATCCGCCATTTGTCACAGGCTCTATAAATGAATCTCCCTGATAATGATTCAAATACAGGCCCTCAGAATTTGGAGTCATGATAACATCGTGGTCGTTCATTGCCGCTGAAATTCCGCCCAGTTCGCCTCTCCACGACATTACCGTCGCATTTTCAGACAATCCACCTTCGAGGATTTCATCCCAACCAATCAGTTTCTTATCATATTTTTCCAAAATCTTCTCTACTCTACGTATGACATAACTCTGCAACATTTCTTCTGCCGTATGTTCCGAATTGCCAAATAGTTTTTCTTCCCGAATACGCTTCTGACACAAAGGACAAGTTGCCCAACTCTTTTTCGGACACTCATCTCCTCCTATATGGAAATATTTTCCGGGGAATATCTGTACCATTTCAGAAAGTACATTTTCAATAAACTCAAATGTACTTTCCTTTCCCGGGCAGATGACAATATCCTCCACTCCCCAAACAATCCGAGGGGAAGTCACTGTATTGTTGCAGGACAATTCAGGAAGTGCAGCGATAGCAGCCAGCTCATGGCCGGGAAGTTCAAATTCTGGAACAACTGTAATCCGTCTTGCAGAAGCATAATTTACAATCTCCTTCAAATCCTCTTGGGTATAATAACCACTGTATTCAAACCCTTCCCCTTCAATTCTTTTTCCTCCCACTTCCGTCAACTGCGGATATTTCTTCACTTCAAAACGCCATGCCTGATCCTCCGTGAAATGAAGATGGAGAATATTCAACTTGAACATGGACATCATATCAATATGTTTTTTTACTTGGTCAACAGTCAGGAAATGACGACAGACATCCAACATCAGGCCTCTGTAAACGAATCGAGGGCCATCTTCAATATGCACACATGGTATGGACCAATGAGGTCCTTTCACTTTGACAGGAGACTCGATTTCTGATGGGAACAATTGCAAAAGGCTCTGTACAGCATAAAAGGCACCGTCCCAACCAGAAGACCGAACAGTAATCTGATCTTCTGTCACATCCAGCGTGTAGTTTCCTGCTTCCCCCCCTTCTTTTTCATCCACACTGAAAACTATCTGAGCCTCTTCAGGAATCATTACCCTCTCCAGAGAAAAGCCCGTTGGAGCACCTATCTTCTCCTTCAAATAATCTGTCAAGACCTTATCATAGGAGGTAGTGTCTGGACGCATATATATGCCCATTCCATCCAGTAACTGAAATTCCGAATTACCCACAAATGCCGCCTCTTTCGGACGAGGTATAATATTCAATTCATGTTCACCCACATGAGAGGGTGAACATGAGAATGAACCACACACAATGATGAGAGCACTCATCATTATACCAACCATATTATGTATTCTGCTCATCTACAATTTATTTAACTCCAAAGCTTTTTCATCTTGATACTGATGCTGCAGACGTACCAGTTCCTCCTTCAGGCGGCGGGTCACTTCTTCGGTGCCCTCCTGCCCATAGATATTGTGCATCTCGGAAGGGTCGTTCTGCAAATCATACAATTCCCAATCATTGAGGTCATTGCAGAAATGCATCAATTTGTAACGCTCGTCACGGACACCGTAGTGCTCGCGGACTGCATGTTCTGCCGGAAACTCATAGTAATGATAATACAGAGACTTTCTCCAGTCCTTCACCTTCTTGCCCTGCAATAGAGGAAGAAGAGATTCACCCTGAATGTCTTCCGGGATCTCCACACCGGCCAGCTCCAGGAAAGTCGGAGCGTAGTCAATGTTCTGGACCATCTCGTCAATGTCACCCTTCACACCACCTGGGTAGCGGACTACCAGCGGAGTACGGAAAGACTCTTCGTACATGAAACGCTTGTCAAACCAGCCGTGTTCACCCATGTAGAAGCCCTGGTCGGAAGTATAGACCACCAATGTGTTCTCTGCCAAACCGGTTTCATCCAAGTAATCCAGCACTCGGCCCACATTGCGGTCCACAGAAGTGATGACTCTAAGGTAATCCCTCATATACTGCTGGTATTTCCACTTTGCCAGCTCCTTGCCAGTCAGCTTCGCAGCCTTGAAATCGGCGATTACCCGATCGTAATGTTTGTCCCAGGCGGCACGCTGTTCTTTGTCCATCAAATTATACATACGCCTTCCATTTGCCTCCAAGCGACCAGAATGAATTTCATTCTCCTTGTCGGCGAGTTTCAGGTCATAGACGAGGTCCATGTCCTTGATGATGCTCATTTCCTGACCAGCAGCAGCCTTGCGGCCCTCATACTCATCCCAGAAAGTTTCCGGAAGACGGAATTCCGTGTCCATGAACAATTTGAGGTCACAAGTATCCGGCATCCAGGTACGATGTGGTGCCTTGTTGTGGAGCAACAGACAGAACGGCTTGTTCTTGTCACGCTTGTTCTCCAGCCAATCAATGGCTTTATCTGTAATAACATTCGTTGCATAGCCATGAGACTTTATCTTTTCTCCATTCCGGATAAATGGCGGATTGTAATAAATTCCCTGGCCAATCAGAATCTCGGAATAGTCAAATCCCTGAGGAGCAGAAGTCAAATGCCATTTACCGATGATGGCGGTTTCGTAACCGACCTTCTGCAACAATTTCGGGAAAGTCTGCTGGTCACCGTCGAACTCGCAGGAGTTGTCGGTGAAACCGTTCATGTGGCTATGCTTTCCGGTCAGCATG
This sequence comes from Bacteroidales bacterium, assembly GCA_020026275.1. Classification (GTDB taxonomy): domain Bacteria; phylum Bacteroidota; class Bacteroidia; order Bacteroidales; family UBA932; genus Cryptobacteroides. Next base: position 13,470 of record JAHHQQ010000008.1, on the reverse strand, counting down.
CAGGCACGGCTCGGACCGCTGATGGAATTGGCCACGAAACTGTTGGTGAAACGCACACCCTCGTTAGCTATACGGTCGATATTCGGTGTCTCGATGAATTCATCATCGTACGCACTGATAGTCTGATAAGAATGATCATCACTCATGATGTAGAGGATGTTCATCTGCTTCTGTTCGTTTCCCGCACAGGAAACGAACAGAGCAGAAGGAATAATCATAGCATATGTTAATTTATTCTCTTTCATCATACTTAAATTTAATCACCTACTTTCATATTATCAATTCGATATGCGCCGCCTTTACCGGTATAACGGAAACCGATATATACACTTTCAGATTCAGCGAAATCAGCAAGACTCACTTCCTTTTTTGTATATGGATGGTTCATACCGGAAGTATCATCTTTTTTTATGGAAATGTCTTCAATCACTTTCCAAGTTGCAGTGAACAGATCGCCTTCGAAGTCTTCAGATGCAACAATTTCCATCTTACCGCCCTCGTGATATTTCAGATTTCCTCTATTCCATGTATAGGACATCTTCTTGTTCCTCATCTTCTTGACATTATAAGGACTGTACATGACCATATACCCTGTCAAGCCATCAATATTAGGATTGTAAATAAGTGGATACCTCAATTCGTCATTGAAATACAGACACTTGAAAAGATTAAATTCTGGGTCACAAGCAGTCATCCATTTTTCGCTAACAAAAGGTTTATTCTTGACAGTGCACTCATTGAACTCGTCAAAAAAGCTAGTAATTGCCTGACGTGGAACAAATTTTCCCTTCTGTATCACTTTCACTTCAATTGAAGGATTTGCCTCTCCTGAGCTAGTCAATTTCAATACAGCGGTACGAGTGCCCCCTTCGTTTTCTGTCAAAGATATAATTAATTCTTCAGTATGCACCATATTGCCCGTTCCTGGCAATTCTGTCTGTTTGAGCATCAGCCATGGAGAATCAGAAATCAACTCCACCGTTACACTATTATTATAGGCAATCGGAAGGATATAGTCACCGGCTTCAAAACCAAAAGTGAATTCTGACAGTTCCGGTGTAATTTCCGGAGACCAGTCAACGTCCTGTATAATTGCAATTGAATCCTTCTGACGATTGTCTTTGAAAAAGGTTTCAACATAAATGTAACCGGTTCTCTTTTCCTCGTTTCTGTTTTTTTGAACTTTTACGAGAAGAGAATCACCTGTATTTCCATATACTTTAGGGAAAGAAATCCAATCCTCCCGGGTAGTCAATTTCCAGACAGAAGAGCAATTGGCTGTCACTTTGAATTCTGAATCCAATCCAATGTTCAACTCATGTTCAGGAAGTGAAAAATACTGCTCTGGCATATAGGCATCCATTGTGTTATCACAAGAAACTGTAAATATACCCGCTGCGAGTATCGGCAGTATCGTATACGATATATTTTTAAAACTAATTTTCATTCTGAAAAACCATTAAAAGATTCATTCTAATTATTTTATTGCTGAAGCTCCAGCCTCAACAGGCCAACCTGGATTCTGATACAAAGGAGATGAGTTCAAATCACCATTTTCCTTTTCAGTCAACTGAAAATCCATGAATGGGAACGGCTCCAGATAATTGACCACGCTCCATGTATAACCATCCCATAAAAGATTGTTGTTCTTAGTAATCTGATATGGACGGAGATAGGTTCCGCTGACAGCTTTTGAGGAAACATTGGCAATCTTCCCTTCTGTGCCAAAAGGAATCAGTGTATCACCTTCCTCGGCTCCTTCTTCATAAAGTTTTTCCATTTCGCCTCCCCAAAGATTAATTCCTTCCATCTGATAGCCAACGACTTGATCCATCGCGCACCAGCGCTTTAAATCATCCATCCTAAATCCTTCTGTCATCAATTCCAAACGACGTTCACGACGAATATTATATAAAGTCTTGTCCACTTTCTTTCCGGAAGAACAGACAGCCCAATCTGATTCTTTGGACAAATCGGTATGAGCAATCGTATTGTCAATATCATCAGAAACTTTAGCTCTTCTACGAATAGTTTTCCAATATTTTATCGCATCGGCATCCAGACTTCCATTTTTCATGTAGCACGCTTCAATATAGTTCAAATAAGACTCTACAGCACGGAATAGAATACAATCATACGTATTGAAGGATCCGACGCCCTTTCCAACCTGTTCCAAATCATAAGACATAAATTTTCTACAACCATAGCCGGAAGGAACTTTCTGATTGGCAGCCAGAATGTTTGGAGCATTATACAACTGAGGGTTTCCACCGTCTGATGCAAATCTCCTGATATCTGTCGGAGCTGTTACAAAAAGTTGAAGACGAAGATCTCTGTCTTTTTTCACGTTCTCAATCGTCAGGTCTCCCTGATATCCACTGGCAGGATCATAGATTGGAAGACCATTTTGCATCAAGAACGATTCAATCAAGTTCCTTGAATAGGATATATCTCCTCCCTGACCGGCGAGCCAAGAACTCATAGAATGAGAGACCTTGAATTCAAGATTATAAGACCTCGCCATAAGAATCTCATCTATATTGGCCGAATTCAACGTACAGAACATTTCAAAATAAGGATTCCATCCATATGGTGAATTGTTCTCCGGATTAGTGACAGAAGTCGATGGTTGCAAAGCAACGGCATCTGCGACCTGTTTAGAAGAAGACATTGCTTCAGATAAGAAGAATTCTATCTCCTTATCAATATCAATTGTAAAATCAGCATTATAATCTTTGGTAGCACCCGGCCAACCTGGTCCTCCAGGAACACGATCGGTTCCCTTATGGTAGGTTAACCAAGAAGCTTCGTAAAGTGCCACTCTGGACTTGAACTGAAGGGCGACCTTTCGGGAAAGTCGATTCTTTCCATATGGAGTTTCATCCATCATCATCTCAATTGCCTTATCCAGATCTTCCAGAATAAAACGTGCCACCTCATTTCTTGGACTGCGTTTCGCATTCTCTGTCAACACTTCCTTATCATCTGGAAGAACCTTTGTTACGATTGGGAAATCACCATAAGCCTTTAATTTATTGAAATAATTATAAGCTCTCAAGAAATAGGCTTCTCCTATGAGATGAGCAATCAATTTAGATTCCCCCATAATTTCGCCCTTTTCAAATTTTGGAAGAACATACTGAAAGAACCAGTTAATATTACGAATATTACCTATCGCAATTCCCCCACCTTTCTCAGCCACACGTTTTTCTCCTGGCACCCATCTGGCATTGGCAGGTGTGGACTTAATCTGATTGTCTGTATCATTATCATCATCCACATACCCCATTCCCAATCCATTATAAGATGGGAAATTATACTGTCCAATCACATATGCCTCCAAATCATTTACACTGTTGAAATATGATTCAGGAGCCACTTTATCCAACGGTTCCCTTTCCAAGAAAGCATTGCAAGAAGTCAAGCCGAACATCATCACAATCGCTTCCAATAGATATTTAAATATATTTTTCATAACTTGTTCTGTTTTGTTTGCCTAGAAATCAAAGTTGACACCGAATGAAAGCACTTTTGAGAGAGGATATGTCTTACCACCGCCCCATACGCCACCAAGCAATTCAGGATCAAAAAGTTTAGTCAATTTGGTAATTGTAAACAAATTCTCTCCGGAGACATAAAATCTCACTCTGGAAATACCCGCTTTATCAAGCAGTTCCCGTGGAAGAGTATAACCCAACTGTATATTCTTCAATCTAAGATAAGAAGCATCCTGAACATATCGAGTTTGAGCAAAGTGGTTCTTTTCAGATCCCATATCTGGACGCGGATAATAGGCATCCAAGTTTGCACCAGCCGGATGACCTTCTGGACGGAAATAGTCAAAATGACCTTTCAATCCTGTACATTGGAACTTATTATTCACGACTCCCCAGAATATAGCTCCATCAGCTCCTGTCTGAGGAATAAAATCTCTCTTTCCGACACCTTGCAAGAACATAGAAAAATCCAATCCTTTCCAACCGGCTTCGAATGTGATACCGTAACGGTATCGAGGAGAAGTATTGGCAATAACTTGTAAGTCACCATGTTCTTTCAACGTATTTGCCCCACGGCTAATCTTCTGATCACCATTGACATCTTTGTACATGATATCACCGGCCTGCCAATTATTGCCGAGAATATTCTGACCGCCTTCTGGAAGAGTGGCAAGATGCTCATTCATTTCCTCATCTGTCCTAGCCATGCCCTCTGTCACATATCCCCACTGATCTCCCATATACTTGCCGGCATACCATGTTGAAAGAGAACCCGTTTCATTAGGATATCGCAGAATTTTCTGACGAGCATCTGAGAAAATCACTTTTACGCCATAACGGAAATCCTTTATTTGATCTCTCCATCCCAATTCAAGGTCCCAACCACGTGAAACCATATCAGCGTTGTTAACCTTCGGAACAGCCGTACCCAAGTTGGAAGGGAGCTGTGGAGCAGGCCCTACCATACCAAATGTTCCTCGCGTAAACCACTCAACCGAACCTGTCAATCTATTGTCCAAAAATCCGAAATCAAGTGCGACGTTAGTCGTTCTTACCCTTTCCCAAGTCAGCAAGGAACTAATCATCGCTGGTGGATTAGCGACATTGGTCATCTGTCCATTCACCAACCAGCTGCCATTGTTCATACTCAGATTCATCATTTCATAGAAAGGATACAACGAATTTGTATTCTGGTTGCCCAGTTCGCCATAAGAACCTCTCAATTTCAAAGTATTTACCACATGAGTAACATTCTTCATAAATGGTTCTCTTGCTATATTCCATCCTCCAGAAACAGAAGTGAACAAATTCCATCTCTTATCTTTTCTGAAACGTGAAGAACCGTCATAACGCATATTGAATTCCAAAAGATAACATCCCTGATAATCATAGTTGGTTCTGAAGAAGAAACCGGCAGTAGCCCAATGAGACTTTCCTCCTGCAGTCTTGTCGTTGGAGGTCGCAGTATTCAAAGTTGGAAGTTGGGGAGTTATCAAATCACTACGTTCCCCCATCAAATTTTCAAATTTGAACAATTCAGAATTGAAACCCAAAAGGAACTTTGCAGTATGCCCGCTACGTTCAAAACTGTAGTCTGTAAAGATGTTGGTTGTGAAAAAACGAGAATTCGCTGATTTTTCACTCAAACGTGATGTTCCTGGAGGATTCTTCTCGTCCATTCTGACAGCATAAAGTTCTCCTTCAATATTATGAACATATATAGGAAGCACTTCACTATGTGTATCAGTATTACTGATACGCATACCGCCTTGAGCAGTAATGTTCCATCCTTTCAATGGTTCAACAACCAATTTCAACTGATGCATCTGCTGATCGTCAATTTCTTTGTGACGACCACCATCCAACAACCTAGGGATATCACTAGAATCGGTATAATAACCATTCGGGTCAATTGGAAGTTCCAACGGTCTCTTTCTAATTACATTATGATAGAACAAACCACCTGAATTGACTGCATACGTTGGTGCATTGTAATCGACACGATTCCAGCGCATATTGTAATCAAGTATCAACCATGATCTGATTTGAGAATGAATCTTGGCATTCACACTGTATCTTTTCAGATTGTCACTTCCAAAACGGAGCAGACCTTCCTGATCCATATAGTTACCAGACAGGAAGAAAGACATTTTATCAGAACCACCTCTGACACTTACGCTATGATCCTGAGAAAGTACCCAATCCTTATAATATACATCATACCAGTCTGTTTCACCATTCGCTCTTGGATTGGTCCATGTCAGAAGACCAGCATTGATTGGAATATAGTAACCAATCTTCCCTTCTTCTCTTTTCATAACATTTTCCAAATCACTCTGTTTGAATACAGGTGTCTGACCTGCGTTGATTGCTCCATCATTCAATAATGTAATGTATTCCATCGTAGTCAGTTTCTCTGGAAGTGACATCGCAGAGTTGAAACGGAAATTATCAGTATAGGAAACAGTTACTTTTCCAGCCTTTGCACTTTTAGTTGTTACCAAAATAACTCCGAAAGGAGCTCTCGAACCATATATTGAAGAGGCAGAAGCATCTTTCAAGACAGAAATATTTTCAATGTCAGAAGGATTGATCATATTGATATTTCCTTCCACCCCATCAATCAGGACAAGAGGAGCAGAACTTGATCCAGCACCAATAGTACCAGCGCCACGAATATTAATGTTAGCACGAGCGCCCAATTCACCGCCTTGACTGGAATTGACAGAAATATTAAGGCCTGGCATTACACCCTGCAACGCCTGCATCACATTGGAGACAGGTCTGGACTCCAACACCTCACTACCAACTTGTGTCACAGATCCAGTCACATTCACTTTCTTCTGTACCCCATAACCAACTACTACCACTTCATCCAAGTAAGTTGAACTTTGTTTCAAAATTACTGTCATATTGTTGGAAGCATCCAATATAAGGACTTCAAATCCAATACATGAAAAACATAATTTAGTATCTCCAGGTATATTTCCAAGAAAAAACTTACCATCCAAATCAGTAATGGTTCCCTCTTTATCTTTACCCTGAATCATAACAGCTACTCCAATCAGCGGTTCCCCATTTTCATCAGTAACTACACCCGAAATTTTATTTCCAGACTGTCCCCATGCCGGGACAAAGGCCGAAAGCATCGTCACGCATACTAGGACAATCATCATGCATGACCTATATAATACATTATTCAAACTCATCTTAAAATGTTAATTAATTATGTGTCAATTATTTTTCGCTAGATTGTTCATCCCATATTGACTGAATCTCCTGAGAAAGAGCAAACTGCCTGCTCACAGAATCGGGATGGCTTTTATCAAAATCATGAGTCACCAACCAAGTAAACACTCCGCTCCATCCACGCTCTTTCGCCATCCGAACAATCTTTCTCACATCATCAGTTGACCAAACGGCATTGCTGCCACCTACCAGTCTACTTGTATAAGCCTCCTCTCCATACAATTCATATAATTTGGTAAAATTCTTACTCTTACCTTCTTTCTTCATTCGTTTCTCTGGAAGCACCCATGAATAAAACCCAATACCGCATAAGAAATCTATTTTATTTCCAGCTGTGAATTCTGTAGGATAAGTTTTTTCCCAGGCGGCCATCTTTTCAGATTTAAGATCCAGATCCATCTGCTTCGTTTTATCATTATAAGCGAGATACTGCATTACGTTGATTCGATCAACATAGCCATCTTCCACAATCTCATCCCATTTCATATATCGACCTGCAGTGGTTCCACTGACCTTTCCTGGAAGACAGTCATCAGAATAATCAGCCGCATTGTTCGGTTGGATAGCACAGACGGAAACCTCAAAACCAGCTTCCCGACAAAGTTTCATCATTTTTCTGTATCCATCTCCGGTTTCAGGAGAAGTGGGAAATTCCCAATCAAAGTCAATACCATCAAAACCAAATTCTCTGGCGAAATCACATACAGAAGCGGTATATTTACGAAGTTTTGCATCATCAACAATTACTTCACCAAAACTTCCTCCAGTCAACCAACCAGAAGCTTTGACACTTACCCACATTTTCATGTTCTTGTCTTTGAAATATTTGACTACCGTCTGCAGAACTGGTTTTGGACATAAAATATCGCGTTGCTTATCTTCCCGTATAGGATCTCCTTTATAATCCAAGCCCTCAAACACTTCTGGCCACTCCTCCTGGTTCCACTCTGTACAAAGAGTGCCATCCTTTCCAGCACAGAAAGTCTCTCCAATCAGACAAATGTCCGTAATTCCATCCCACCTCCAAGTATCAAGATATGCAGGTATCTCCTCAGGCTCCATTTTATCCATTTCTACCATATGCAAAGCGACATAGGCAAGACTGACAAATCGGTCATTCTTCTCCGGTTTCGAAGAAGAACAACTTATAAATACTGAAACTAGCAATTCAGCAAAGAAAATATTTTTTAATATTCTTTTCATAAATACTGTTTTATTGAAATTAATTATGTTTCTTGAAAGTCAATTGCTCATTGTTTTTCTTCATTCCATATTTTATAGACTTCTTGAGCCAAAGCATGCTGTCTACTCGCCATATCGGGATGTTCAACAGTAAAGTCATGAGTCACCAACCATGTGAACACGCCTCTCCAATGACGATCTTTTGCTTGACGCACCAGACGCTGCACATCATTCTGGGTCCAAACACAATGACAGCCTCCTATTACATCATTGTAATAGGCATCCTTCCCATATTTATCATATAATTTGGTGAAATTTAATTTGCCTCGATCTCCATTGATACCATAAGAATAAAATCCGATACCAGTCAGCATATTGACTTTCTTCTTTGATGAAAACTCTGACGGATAAGCATTTTCCCAGACTCTCATATAATCTGCCTTCACTTTCACGTCCAATCTGTGAGTATTTTCATTAAAAGCAAGATATTGCATGACATTGACATTGTCTACAATCCCATTTTTGATCAATTCCTCATATTTCATATAACGACCAACATGATTATTGATCTTTTCTGCATTCGGATAAGAAGCAGGCACCGTCGGAGAGATAGCACAGACAGATACTTTCATGCCCTTCTGCTTACACCCAGCCATCACTTTCCGATATCCTTCCGCATGTTCTGGATTTTGAGGGAATTCCCAATCAAAGTCTACTCCGACACAGCCCAAGTCCTGAGCGAGTTTACATAAACCGTCCACATATCTGGCAATTTTGGCATCATCCATGACAACAGATTCAAAACTGCCTCCTTGTAACCATCCAGCAGTCCTTTCACTCAGCCATATGTGCATTTTCTTATTTTTAAAATAGGAAACGAGTACTTTTACTGCTTCAGGGGAAAGAAGACGCTCCCTCTCCTGCTGATCGTTGACTTTCTTGCCGGCATGAATCCATTCATATACAGGAGGCCACTGTTCCTTATTGGAAGTCGTCACAACTGTCCCATCCTGGCCAGCCACAAAAATACCAGAAATAAGATAGATGTCCGATATCCCTTCCCAGCGCCATTGATCAAGGAAGGCGGGAATTTCTTCCGCTTTCATTTTGGAAAGCCCAATCATGTTGGAAGACACATAGGCCCCACTCATAAAATAATCCTCTCCAGTTGGAATCTCAGGCACCAAAGGTTTTTCTGATTCTTCCGGTTCAGGCACTTTCTGTTCTTCAGAAGATGGTTCTACTCCATTATCAGATTTTTCTACACATGACGAGGCCATCATGGATAAAACGATAATCATTGCAAGCGAGTGAAACAAAGATGCAAGTTTCATTTTGGTTCTGTTTTAATGTTTCTGCAAAAATCAGAGTTTGCATTCTGAACCTTTATAAAAAACTGCACTAATTCTTTCAAAAACAGCACTTATTGCAATAAAATACCGTTTCTTACGATTTTTTCGAACGATACTCCTTTGGAGAGACCCCCATTTCCTGTTTGAATACAGTACTGAAATAAGCAGGGCTTGAATACCCCAGACGATATGCTATATCAGAAAAATCACTATTCCCCTCGTCTATCATAGAACAAGCCATATTGATTCTGATACGATTTATGTAAGCTCTCAACGTCATATCTGTAAGGCTCTTCAATTTCGCATAGAACTGATTCCGGCCCATCTGCATTTCCTGTAAAATGAGATTGATTCCCATTTCACTATTATCGATGTTGTTCGTAATGATCTCATTCAGTTTTGTAATGAAATTCTCATCCGGACCACTGAAAGTACTCTCACTTGGCTTTATAGGAGCCAGGCTCTCCGAATATTTCTTTCTCAGACTTTCCCTCGTATACAGTTCCTTCTGAACCATTGCCAAAAGCAAATCGAAGTCAAAAGGCTTTGCAAGATAAGCGTCCGCTCCAATCTTATATCCTACCAGTTTCTGTTCTGCCGCCGCATAGGAAGAGAGCAGAATAACGGGGATATGGCTAATTTCCAAAGTTGATTTAATGGTGCGACACAATTCATAACCATCCATCACCGGCATCTTCACATCACTAATGACCAAATCCGGACTTTTATCAAACAGAACACCCAAGGCATCTTTACCATTTCCAGCTTCATATACATTAGCAAAAAGCCCTGTACTGTTATGCACCAAAGAGGTTCTTAATTCCTCATTGTCATCCACAATCAAAATCGAACAATTCTTCGTTTCTACATGTATTTCTGATACGACCGACTCTGTTTGTGTTTCATAACTTTTGAAGAAATCCATAATTTCCTCTGCTCTCTCATTATTCGGATTATCCTCCTGCACAAATGGCAACTCGAACCAGAACGTAGCCCCTGGTCCTTCATTATTATAGACACCAATATCTCCATGATGCATGTCCACAATAATCTTTGCATAAGACAATCCTATACCAAATCCCTTGCTTCCTTCTCCCTGCCAATATCTGCGAAAACAGTTCTTGATATTCTTGTCATCTATACCTTTTCCTCTATCCGACACACTTACCCTCACTTTTCCACCGAGATTCCGACTGGTAACCCTTACCTCTGTCCCGGCAGGACTGAACTTGAGCGCGTTCATCAGGAAATTTGACAAGACCATACGGCATCGATTTACATCAAAATCAACCATTTCTATCTGATTATCCAAATCTGCAACCAAGAGAACCTCATGATTGTCAAACTCTGGCTGAAAATCCTCTACAACAGCCATCAACCATCGGTTAAAACAAGCATGATGCAACAAAAGCCCTTCCTTGTTCTTTTCAATCTTTGTCACATCCAAGACCATGTCAATGAGAGAATTCATATTGACAGCATGTCTGAGAGCCATTCTGACCTCTCCATAAATCTCACTATTCCTATCTCCATTAGAAAGAAGTTTCTTCAATGGAGAAAAAATTAATGTCAATGGTGTCCTGAACTCATGTGAAATATTAATCAAAAAGTTGTTTTGCATCTTCAACAAGACCTTTTCTTTTTTTTCATATTTCCTCTTTAGCACCTGTTTCTTATAATTATAGATATAAATGACAACAAAAACTGCAATCAGGGTCAAAATCAAAATAATTACAACCAAGCCTCCGGCTGTCTTCCAGAAAGGAGCCTTTACCTTCAATATGGCTATCAGCTCCGGTGTGCCATATTTTCCTGCGGAATCCTCTGTCGCTATACTGATTTTATACCGTCCAGGAGGCAAACTTGGCAACTGGAAAGAAGAACTGCTGACAATGTCCGTCAGACTATATTTGCCATCTACGAACAACTTCATGTTCTTATTCACATTCAAATAGATATTTCCCTTCTTTCTTACATTAACTGTAATGGAATTGTAATTCCATGGTACCCGAATCATTTTTCCATCCCTCTGAGTCAAATCTTCAGGAGTACGATTGTCAATCTGAATTGACACAGGCTGAACCGTAATTTCAGAAATGGTTTCTTTTTTCACCTTACGGTTGACTTCCACCAAAGCCCGAACACCTCCAAGATAAAGACGGCCATTATCTGCGACACACACCGCAGCGGGATTATATGAATCTTGCGGAACACCTTCCGACTCATCCAGTTGGAAAATGACGGATTCGTCAGAATTCATACAATATATTCCATTGACATTGCCAAACCAAACTTGTTCCTCATCGACACATTTTATAACAGTAACAGGAATTTTAAGATCCAGAAGATGACGACATTCTCTAGTATTCAGTTCAAAAACATTTAATCCATCTTCGTCAGAAAAATAAATTCTATCGCCATTCAAAGAACAAGCGGCCGTAAAAATTTCTTTGTCATGAACATATATCGGAGAAATCTCTGCCTGGACAGGATCTATCTGATATATTTTTTCTCTATGAAATGAGAAATTACCATCATTTACAAAAAAACACCAATTCGGGACATTCCCATCTGTAAAAGTAAAATTCCGAAGAGAGCCTTCTTTTTCATCATAGACCATAAAGACATTTCCCAACAGCTCAAGGAACCTTTTCTCCTTATAAAGTTTTACATTGTAGCTCTTGCAAGTGATGTCAAATTTAAAGAAAGGTTGCATCTTTTCTGTTTTCAAGTCCATAAGAAAGAATCCTTTCTCATAAATATACAGTAACAGATGATTATTCCCGTATGGAATCATCGATGTCACTTTCTCATCTTTTGTCTGGGTGAGAAAACTGATCCATCGAGTCTCAGGATTCAATTTATTCACGCCTCCTCCATCTGTCGATATATAAATATTTCTGTCTGGCATCTGACAAATTCCAGTAATGACAGTTGAACTCAATCTTGACTCTCCCGGGATTGAGACATCCGTCCAGACATTTACAAACGATTCACGGAGCAAAACACAACCCAACCGTGGAGTGCCAACCCAGATATTGGAATACCTGTCTATGTACAGACAACGGCAGGACTTGACCAGATGAGCATTCCTTCCCGCCTCCAAAGAAGTGACCTTCAGAGTTTGCGGATCCAAGATTTTGATACCTTCACCATCTGTTCCAATCAATATCTTTCCGTTTCTTTCACATAATTCGATAACAGTATGACTCAAATGCAGGGTTTCCTTATCCAGGATCTTGACCACCCGGAAGCTGTCATTTTCACGTTCCCATCTATAATGAACCAGTTCATTCTTCATATTTATCTTCCATATCTCCCCTTCACCAATGACAACTAACGGATCAAAATATCTTACATTTTCTGTAATGGAAGTATTCTGGACCGTATTGTTCTGAATATTCCACAACTGTATACCTTTGCCATTTCTCAAAAGTAAGAAATGTTCTGAATCCAATTCGACCATCTTTTTCACATCATTGAATTTGATAGCCAATTTCTTGATAAACGAATCGTTTTCCGAATCGTATCTCCAAATTCCCTCACGGGCAGAAACGTATAGGCAGTTCTCTTTCGTTAAAAGAATAGCTTGAATTCCTGACAATCCTTGCACTTTTTTGAACTCATCTTCTCCCACTCGAAGCCGCTCCAGAGTCATGCCACACACAGCCCATACATTATCCTGAGCATCACATGCGATAGCTTTGATGTTCTTCTGTCCGTTATCTGACAGAGAATTAGTAAAATACTTTTCTACCTGATTTTCTGTAAGCTTATTGAGTCCGCTGAAAGTTCCAATCCAAATATTATTCTGAGAATCCTCACAAATACAATTTATACTATGATGACTCAGACCTTCAGAAAAAGAAAGTTGACGGGCAGAGTAATCCATTGTATACTCATGAGAAACCTTCACCGGAATTGATGAAGCGAACATAGAACAATTGAACAAAAGAAAAAAGAGCAACAGAATGTAACCCAACATAATCATCTATATTAAGAGCACCACGATTTCTCCGGATTTCCAATCCGATAAGGAAGGTATTAATTTTTTCCGAGCTTTCCACGAAAATCTGCCACGAAAAAGACAGCCGTGAAGACAACCACGGGTTCGCGAAAAAGAAAAAGGGCCGTCACGAAGACGACCCTTTGGTTTATTGTGTCAGCAGGACTTACATGCCCAGGACATA
>JAHHQQ010000007.1 GCA_020026275.1 Bacteroidales bacterium | reverse complement strand
GTCTATATATTATAGTTCCACACTATATGGCTCCCTGAGCCAACATAGCTTGGGCCACTTTCATGAATCCTGCAATATTGGCACCTTTGACATAGTTGATGTAGCCATCTGGCTCTTTACCATACTTCACACATGCCTCATGAATAGATGACATGATCATGTGAAGTTTTTCGTCCACTTCCTTGGCCGCCCAGTTGATGTGCATGGCATTCTGGGTCATCTCCAGACCTGAGCAGGAAACGCCACCGGCATTGACTGCCTTGCCTGGAGCGAAGATGATTCTAGCTTCCTGGAAAGCGGCGATAGCACCTGGCTGACAACCCATATTGGACACCTCAGCACACATCCAAGTTCCGTTCTTGATCAGCATTTCAGCATCTTCACGGCTCATTTCGTTCTGGAATGCGCAAGGCATGGCAATATCGCATGGAACAGACCAGGACTTCTTTCCTGGAATGAACTTTGCATCCGGGAACTTCTCGGCAAATGGAGCCACCACGTCATTGTTGGAAGCGCGCAGTTCAAGCAAATAGTCCAGCTTTTCCTGAGTCATTCCTTCCGGATTGTAGATGACACCATCCGGACCTGAAATGGCAACTACCTTGGCACCCAGCTGAGTAGCTTTGGTACAGGCGCCCCAAGCAACATTGCCGAAGCCGGAAACAGCCACTTTCTTGCCAGCCATATCTCCCTTCTGATGCTGCTGCAACATGTGCTGTACAAAATAAACCGCACCAAATCCTGTTGCTTCCGGACGAACCAGTGACCCACCGAAAGGAAGGCCCTTGCCAGTCATCACGCCATTGTGGAGATGGGTCAATTTCTTATACATTCCATTTAGGTATCCCACTTCACGTGCACCTACACCAATATCACCAGCAGGCACATCCATATCCGGACCGACCACCTTATATAGTTCCAACATGAAAGCCTGACAGAAACGCATGATTTCCCCATCAGATTTTCCCTTTGGATTGAAATCAGAACCACCCTTCGCTCCACCCATCGGAAGGGTTGTCAATGAATTCTTGAAAATCTGTTCAAAACCCAAGAATTTCAAAATAGAAGGATTGACTGATGGATGGAAACGGAGTCCGCCCTTATAAGGTCCAATCGCGTTATTGAACTGAACCCTATAACCTGTATTATTCTGTACTTCACCCTTATCATCCGTCCATGTAACTCTAAAACTGATCATCCTGTCCGGCTCAACCAATCTCTCGACAATCTTCGCCTTTTCAAATTCAGGATGCTGGTCATACACCTCTTCAATGGACTCAAGAACTTCTTGTACTGCCTGTAGATACTCAGGTTCATGTCCATACTTGGCTTGAAGTTTCGCCATAATTTCAGATGTCTTCATAATAATTAAGAATTAAGGATAAATTAATGAGAATTAAGGATATCTTATTCGATGGTCCAAGTGGAACCGCTATGGAGCAGTTCATCCACGGTATGGACTTTTGAATGTTCTTTTACCTGTTCGAGCTGGTTGGCGACCTCTTCCTCATAAGTTGGTGCATCCACATCACGGATCACACCCAAAGCCAAAGGATATTCCGGATATTTCATGTCAGCCAGCATCATATGGAGACCGATGTTGTCAGCATGGGCATCGTGAGTCAGGATGTCATCTTCAGTAACGCCATTCTCGCCGATTGTCACTACTTTCAGCTTCATACCGTCCAGGACAAGCCCCTTATTCTGCTCTTTTCCGAAAATCATCTTCTCTCCATGATGAAGCACAACAGTACGGTCGGCACGGGTTTCCCGGTCAGTCACCTCGCTATGTACTCCATTATTGAAAATGACACAATTGGTCAGGAATTCCATGATGGAGGTACCATGATGACGTGAAGCTTGAAGCATGATATCCTGGTTTAATGCCAAATCAGCATCCATTCCTCTGGCAAAAAAAGTACCCTTTGCGCCAATCACCAGACTCCCCGGATTGAAAGGCTCCTCTACCGTTCCGTATGGAGATGTCTTGGTAATTGCTCCAAACTTGGAGGTTGGAGAATACTGACCTTTGGTCATACCATATATGCGATTGTTAAACAACATGATGTTCAAATCAACATTCCTTCTGATTGCATGGATAAAATGATTGCCGCCTATTGCCAAAGAATCACCATCACCCGTCGCCTGCCATACGCACAGTTCCGGATTGGCCACCTTCAGACCTGTGGCAATGGCAGTCGCCCTGCCATGAATACTGTGGAAGCCATAGGTATTCATATAATATGGGAGGCGTGAGGAGCATCCGATACCGGAAATGACTACGACCTTCTCCTTGTCAATCCCCTTTTCCTCACATACTTTCGGAAGCACTCTCTGCAATGCTGCCAGAATCGCATGGTCGCCACAACCAGGGCACCATCTCACTTCCTGGTCACTTTTAAAATCTTTGAATGTATATTTTGCCATGATTATGCGTTTTTAATTGCTTTGACAATATCCTTGATCAGGAAATTCTGACCTTGGATCTTATTGCACTGCAGGTATTCGAACTGAGGAAGCCTGCCCCTCAGATAATTGGCGAACTGACCGGTATTCAATTCGCAGACGATGATCTTCTTGAAATGAGAGAAGACTTCTGCAGTATTGGCAGGAAGCGGATTGATGAAATCAAAATGAGCGGAGCTGACTTCCTGTCCTTCCTTCTTCATATCATCCAATGCCGTCAGGAGGTGACCATAGGTACCGCCCCAGCCGACCAGGAGGATTTCTCCTTCTTCCGGACCTACCACTTTCAATTCCGGTATGTCAAGAGCCACTCTCTGAACTTTCTCAGCTCTCTCCCGAACCATCATTTCATGGTTGTCCGGATCATTGGAGAGGACACCGGCATGATTCTTTTCCAGTCCTCCGACTCTGTGCTCATACCCGACACGACCTGGCACTGCCCATTCACGGGAGAAGGTTCTCCCGTCCCTTTCAAATGGCTGGAACGGCCCTTCCTTCTCTTTTGCGAAGCGAGGCTTGATTTCAGGATAATCATTCATGGACGGGATGAGCCACGGCTCTGAACCGTTTCCCAGGAAACCCTCGGAAAGCAGGATGACCGGAGTCATGTGCTCCAAGGCAATCTTGGCAGCCATGAACGCCATATCGAAACAATGGCTTGGAGAATGCGCAGCAACTACGACCATCGGGCTTTCACCGTTACGGCCGTAAAGAGCCTGACTCAGATCCGCCTGTTCTGTCTTGGTCGGCATACCGGTACAAGGACCGGAACGCTGTACATCCACGACAACCAATGGAAGTTCGGTCATGACAGCCAGACCCATCGCCTCTGATTTCAAAGAAAGGCCTGGACCGGAAGTGGTCGTGATCGCCAGATTTCCAGCGAAAGAGGCTCCGATGGCAGTACAGATACCAGCAATTTCATCTTCTGTCTGCATGGTCTTGACATTCAAGTTCTTGTGCAGAGCCAGTTCTTCCAGAATGGCTGTGGCCGGAGTAATCGGATAAGATCCGCAGAACAGAGGCAAATGAGCCTTCTCAGAAGCAGCTATGAATCCCCATGCAATCGCTTGGTTGCCTGTCATATTCCTGTAGACTCCCTTTACAGGGTCGATTGGTTCTACGGAATAAGTGTCTGGAACCGCCTGAATATTGGCAGCATAATTATATCCATCTGTGATGACTTTCCGGTTTGGGGCTATCATTTCTGGATGCTTCTTACGAAACTTGTTCTCTATATATTGATAAGCATATTCCAAAGGGCGGCTGTAAATGAAACAAGCCATACCCAATGTAAACATATTCTTGCACTTTTGGATGGAAGCACGGTCCATACCGGAATCCTTCAGACTGTCTTCGGTCAATTTGGCAATTGGAGCGACCAGGATATTGCGATCTTCAATATGCAATTCCTCAAATGGATTACCGGTAAAACCTGCTTTAGCCAGACCTTGTTCATCAAAAGCATCCTCATTGACAAGAATCATAGCATTTCTCTTGACCCATTTGGCATTTGCCTTGAGCGCTGCAGGGTTCATTGCTACAAGCATATCGCAAAAATCACCTGGAGTATTGACTTTGGTTCTTCCAATATGTACTTGAAAACCAGAGACACCACCGACAGTTCCTTTCGGAGCCCTGATTTCTGATGGATAATCTGGAAAAGTGGAAAGTCCGTTTCCGTAGACTGCTGACATATTCGCAAACAAAGAACCGGTCAGCTGCATGCCGTCTCCGGAATCGCCCGCGAATCTGATTACAACATCACTAGTTTCTATGACTTTGTGCTGCATTGTTAAACTGTATTTAGTGTTAATTAAAAATTGTAACAAAATTATAATTCCTACCTAACAAATCTAATAACAATACACATTAAAACCTAAAACATTTTAACAAAAAAGAGGGTGATCGATATAATCATCCTCTTTTTTGTCATCTGTATAAACCTTTATAGTCTGAAATCCAATTATTTAGCAGACGCTGCTTGTGCGGCCTGAGCTTTTGCCTGCAGCTCAGCCTGGAGAGTTTCCAAAGTTCTGCCTTCTGCTATGCCGAGAAGTTTGCGAGCCGCAGGAGTAAGATCTGTACTCTGTGTCTCATCAATATAAAGGAGAGATCCCTTCTCAAAGACATAAACATAGCTGCCTTCTTTTGCAAGTTTGTTGACCACTTCAATGGCCTTCTTCTGGATAGGCGCCATCAACTGCTGCTCCTGCATAGCCAATTCCTGCTGAATGGACTGGTTGAATTCTTGAACTCTATTCTGAATGTCATTCAACTCCTTTTCTTTACTCTCTCTGACAGCAGTGGTCCATGAAGCCTGTTTCTGCTCATACTGCTGATACTTCATCTGGAATTCCTCTACCATGCTCTGGTATGTATCCTGTGCTTCTTTACTGGCAGCAGCCATCTGATCTCTTGCTTTATCAGATTCAGGCATCAACTGGACCAGCTCCGAAAAATTAACATGAGCGAATTTCAAGTTCTGTGCAGACACAGAGAAAGTCATTAGTGCCGCAACGGCAAATAGCATTACTTTTTTCATATCCTTATATTAAATATATTTCATCCTCTTTCTACAAATGTAATCAATAATTACATTTAAAACGATTAATCTTTCTCAAAAAACAGGCCAGAAACTAGAATTGCTGACCAATCAAGAAGTGGAACTGACTCTTTCCATTAATAGGATCATCAAATCCATAACCCCAGTCAATACCAAGAAGTCCGACAACCGGCAAGAAAATTCTGACACCTACACCGGCAGAACGTTTGATCTGGAACGGATTGAATTGTCTGATATCAGACCAACAGTTGCCACCTTCCAAGAAGGCAAGCACAAAAATCTGTGACTGCGGCTGAAGGACAACAGGATAACGGAGTTCGACAGTAAACTTGTCGTAAACATTACCGGAATAGGCATAACCGTTGGAGTTATACTGTGAATAGGAAGTTGGAGTCAAAGAATAGTTCTCATAACCTCTCAACGCAATCACTTCTGTACCATAAGTGCTATAACCACTCATGCCATCACCACCGACCCAGAATCCTTCAAATGGTGAATAACCCCATTTACGGTTATAATAACCAAGGTATCCAAACTGAGCACGTGTACGAAGCACCAGGTCACCGACAAGCTTCTGATAGAAATCAGCCTTGAAACTCCATTTATGGTATTCGATCCATTTGTAACGATCTCTTGCAGACCATTTGCTGTAATCGATATCCTTCCAACTGTTCACCTTAGCAGGATTGCCGTCTGCATCGAGATGACCACGGTCCTTCTTTCTGAAAAGAGAATAAGGTGGAGTCAGCTGGACACTGAATGAAATATCTGAACCCTGACGAGGATAAATCATCTGGTCAGTAGAATTTCTTGACAACGCCAAAGTATAACTGATATTGTTGGAATAACCATCATCGAAAATGAAACTGTTGCTATACCAGTTGGTCAACTTATAGGTCTGCCAACTGAACTGGTTATAGAGTACAAAAAAGTTATCTGGCCATTTCAGTCGGTTGCCCAAGCCGGCAGAGATACCGAACACTTCCATCTGACGGTCATTCTTCAAGATGTTCCATGCCAGATAAGAGTTGGTCTGACGAGTATAGTAGGCAGACAAGCTCAATGAGGTAGGTTTCTTGCCGAAGAGCCAAGGCTCAGAGAAGCTGGCGGACATGGCAGTGTAGTAGGTGCCGCTGGTCTGGAAACGGAAAGCAAGGTTCTGGGCATCTCCCAGCGGAACAGGTCTCCATGCAGACTTGTCAAAGAATCTCCTTGTAGAGAAGTTGTTGAAGCTGACACCAACTGTTGCGACAAAAGTCCGGCCTCCCCAACCACCGGACAATTCCAACTGGCTGGAGGGTTTTTCAGTCACGTTATAGGCGATATCCACCGTATTGTCAAGCTGGTTTGGAATAATTGACCATCCGGATCCCTGCTCTGTAATGGCTTCCGGATCAAACTGGCCCAAAGATGCGATTTCACGGATAGATCTTTCAAATTCACTCTGACTGAAAAGATAACCAGGACGGGTAAAAATCTGACGGCGAACCACTCTCTCATTAGTCAAGTCATTGCCTGTAATGATGATTTTGTTCAAAGTGGCTTGTTTTCCCTCCACAATACGCATTTCAACATCTACAGAATCCCCTTCTATCTTCAATTCTACGGGCTGCACATTGGAGAAAAGATAACCGTTGTCCTTATACAACTTGGACACATCCATATCGCCTGGTTTTCCACTACCGGTCAAACGCTTCTGCATGGCGACCAAATCATATACATCTCCCTTTTGGATCTGGAGAACGGAATTCAACTGATCGGCACTATAAACAGAGTTGCCTGTCCATGTAATATTTCTGAAATAATATTTTTTCCCCTGATCAATGACAAAATCAATGGCCAGCTTGCCCGGTTCCACTTCATAGATAGAGTCCTTGACAATCTTGGCATCACGATAACCAGCCTCGTTGAAAGCGCTGATCAGCCTCTTTTTGTCCTCAGGATATTCTTTCTGATTGAATTTCTTGCTGTTGAAGAAGTTGTAGAATTTATTCGACTTGGTCTTCTTCATACTTCTGGCCATCTTGAAATCGCTCAGCGCATAGTCTCCGATGAAATTGATGTTCTTGATACGGATTTTAGGTCCCCTGTCAACATTGAAATTAACACGGATGGCATTCTTGACAATCGTATCCTTCTGCACCTCCACATCCACCTTGACTTTCTGGTAGCCCTTTTCCTTATAGAACCTTTTGATGATGTCCACAGAAGTATTTTTTACATACTCGGAGAATTCGCGAGCCCTCTTGAGTCCAAGACGCTCCTGCAGATCCTTCCTCTCGCCTTTCTTCACACCTGTATAGGTCCACCTGGAAACTCTAGGCCTCTCCTTCAAGGAAAGAGTGAAAAAGGCAGTATCCCGCGCAGCATTGAGGGAATCTACCTGAATGGCAACATCTGCAAAAAAACCTTGAAGCCACAGACGGGTAATGACAGAAGACAGTTCGTCACTTGGAACAACTACTTCATTCCCCTTCTGCAAACCAGTCAACTGGAGAATCTGCTGGTCACTGAAATACGTGTTACCTTTTACATCCACGCCACCAATGACATATTTCTGTGGATTGCTATAATCAACTTCTATAGTCTTTCCTTTGTTCTGCGCTCCTGCCACAAAAGGCAACAGGGCGGCAACGACAAGACCAAACACATGGAGATTCCTCATTTCTTTACTATTTCTCAGCAGTTTTCCCGCTCAAAGTACTATCAAATTATTAACATACATTCTGCAAATATAAGAATTTCTCTTACTCTTTGCAAGATACCTCTATCTATTTGATTTTTCCAAATCTTCGGTCGCGATGAGCATATTCTTCCAGTACTGCATGAAAATCATCCTTGTCAAAATCAGGCCACATCACATCGGTATAAATCAGTTCGGAATACGCTCCCTGCCAAAGCAGGTAATTACTGATTCTCTGTTCTCCGGCTGTTCGAAGAATAATGTCAGGATCAGGCACACCAGCCGTCACCAGATAGCTGCTGAAATCATCTATGCCAATCTGATCGATCTCCTCATCAGCCGCCTGTTTCTTGACCATCTCCTTTGCTATCTGCTTGGCTGCCTGAAGAATATCCCATTTACCACTATAGCTCAGAAAAATGATCAACGTGATATTGTCATTGACTGCAGTCGTCGCTTCCAGTTCATCAATGGAAGCATTCAGTTCGACAGGAAGACGTTTCCGGTTGCCTAACACACGGAATCTCACGCCATTCTTCATCATAGTTTCCGTTTCATTCTTGATGCAATGGAGCATCAAGGCCATCAGCGCATGCACTTCCTTTTCCGGCCGGCCCCAATTTTCTTCAGAAAAAGCATAAAGAGACAGATATTTTATACCCAGCCGGCAAGCTTCCGACAAGACTTCACGGACCGTCTCGACTCCGGCTTTATGTCCTTCTTCCCTTTCATTTCCTCTTTCTCTGGCCCATCGGCCGTTTCCGTCCATAATAATGGAAACGTGAGTTGGAATCTTTTTTTCTATTTCCATGTTCATTTCTTGTTATTTCTGATGTCCTCTCCCCAGAACAGTTTTCCTGTCAAGGCATTGACAAAATTTGAATTTGCCAGTTTGACACGTCTCATCGGGAAATCTGCCAATGCCACATGAATGGTGCAGGTAGCTGGAATCAGACAACTGCGGTTGTCCAAGGTAAAGATAGCAGAATCTCCCCGAATGATTGGTGAAATGGTGATATGGGATGTGATCGGCACTACCAATGGCCGCACGTTCAAATTGTGAGGAGCAATCGGCACTACCAGCAGCACTTTCGCTTCTGGCATACAAATCGGACCGCCAGCACTCAATGAATAAGCCGTCGATCCCGAACTAGTCGCCACAATCAAACCGTCTGCCCAATAAGTCGGCAAAGCCGTACCATCAATGAACACCTTGATTCCCATCACCGCCGCATCCTTTCTATGGATGGTAATTTCATTCAAGGCATAAGGCCAGAAGCCCTCTTCCTCTGACCAATCCATTCCTTCTACAGATGCCGTCAGCATATCCCGACTCTCTATAGTGTATTGTCCGTCCAACAAAGCCTTGAACGCACTTTCTGTCGTATTTTCCGAAAGAAAGCCTAGACGTCCAAGATTAACTCCAAGAATAGGGATACCTGAATTGGCCACTCGCTTGGACGCAGACAAGAAGGTGCCGTCTCCCCCGATGCTCAGAACCATATCCGTATGATCCTGAACATCTGAACGTTCCCCGATGCCATACATTTCAATCCTTGCTCCCTTCAGACAGTCCAGCAATTTCAACATTCTGGCATCTTCCAGAAGAGATTTGTCCTTGATATATATACCTATTTTCATAATAAAGTCCTTGAAGAAACCGGAGCTAAATTTCCAATACTGTGTCCAAAGACACCAGCATTTCCCAAAAATAGAATTATTTTATCAATAATTGGTTAAATAATGTTACTTTTGTATAGACAAAAAAGCAAGGAACATGACACGACTTAGTGTTAATATCAATAAAATAGCAACTCTCAGGAATGCCCGTGGAGAAAATCTTCCGGATGTTGAAAAAGCGGCTGTCGATTGTGAAAAATTCGGTGCGGAAGGCATTACCGTCCATCCAAGGCCAGATGAAAGACATATCAGATATGCTGATGTAAGACTGTTGAAACCTGTCTTATCTACCGAATTCAACATTGAAGGGAATCCGATTCCGAGTTTTGTGGATCTGGTTGATGAAGCAGTTCCCCATCAAGTGACTTTGGTTCCTGATGCAAGGGATGCCATCACTTCCAATGCCGGATGGGATACTGTACGCAACAGGGGATTCCTAACTGAAATGTGCCAAGAATTCAAGTCCAGAGGCATCCGTACCTCCATTTTCATCAATCCTGACCCCGCTATGGCAGAAGGGGCCCTCCTCTGTGGGGCGGATAGAGTTGAGCTATATACAGCATCCTATGCACGAGATTACAGCAATAATCGCGAGAAAGCCATCGCCCCTTTTCTAAAGACAGCCCTGAGAGTAAAAGAATGTGGCCTCGGACTCAATGCTGGACATGATTTGAACCTTGAAAATCTGCAATATTTCATCCAGACCATTCCTTGGACGGATGAAGTCTCCATTGGTCACGCCATCATTTGCGATGCCATTTATATGGGGTTGGAGAAAACAATCCAGGCTTATCTGAGCAAGATTAAGATTTTTTAGTATTTTTGTATTCTGTACATAAGACTAATAACAGGAAACTTTAATTAAACATTACTATAAAATGAAAAATACTTTTATGACGGGCAGCTTCAAAGCAGCTATTTTGGCTGTTGCTGCATTTGGTTTTGTTGCATGCAACAACCCTTCAACTACTGCAACAGAAAATGCAGCCGTAGAAACAAGTACTGTACAATCTTGCAATGGCATCGTCTATTTCAATCTGGACAAAGTCATTTCAGGCTATGATATGGCCAATGAACTCAAAACTGCCGTTGAAGCCAAAATTGCAGGCATTGAAAAGGAAATCAACAGAAGAGGCAACAAGCTCCAGAATGAATTCAACGATTTCAACGAAAAGTTGAACAAGGGCCTCATTACCAGAAGCGTCGCTGAAGTGAAAGGACAGAAACTTCAGGAAGAACAGAACAAGTTCAACCAATATGCCAATTCCAAACAACAGGAGATTGCTGAAGAGCAGCAGGTCATGTTGAATCAGATCGGTGATGCCATCAAGAAATTCATTGACAAATACAATATAGAAAAGAAATATGCCCTCATCATTTCTACACAAGGTGACATTCTTCCTGCACCAGTAGTTTCCGGAGACCCTTCTTTGGACATTACAGACGAGATCATCGCCGGCATCAACGATGAGTATCTCAAGAACAAAGACAAAAGCAGCCAGAAATAATTAAAATAATGAAAATTGCCATATTGTCCTGTTTCTACCCCTATCGAGGGGGAATTGCCCAGTTCAATGCAAGTTTATATGCCCAACTGAGCAAGAGCAACAAGGTGAAAGCCTTCAATTTTACAAGGCAATACCCATCTTCACTCTTTCCAGGACAGACACAATATGTTACAAAGGATGACGAAGCCGTTCCAATAGAGAGTCAAGCTCTATTGGATACGGTGAATCCTATTACATGGATAAAGACAGCCCGGACAATCAGAAAATGGAGACCCAATCTGATCATCATCGATTATTGGATGTCTTGGTTCGCACCTTCTTTGGGATATGTAGCAAGAAATCTGAAAAAAGATTTCAAAACCATCTCCATACTGCACAATGTCATCCCACACGAACCGAAATTTTTTGACAAACCCCTTACCCGATATTTCCTATCTGGATTTGACGGACATGTCGTCTTGAGCGAAGATGTCGGGAAAGACCTCTTGAAACTTGCACCGCAAGCAAAAATGACCGAACTTTTCCATCCCATCTATTCCCATTTCGGGAAAAAGATCGAACGCAAAGAAGCAGAGAAATTTCTGGGAATAGAACCGTGCAAGAAAAATATCCTGTTCTTCGGACTGATCAGAGCGTACAAAGGATTGGACATCTTGATTGAAGCTTTTGACCAATTGGATGATGAATACCAGCTTATCATTGCCGGAGAGCCCTATGGTTCTTTCGAAAAATATCAGAATCTCATTGACCATAGCAAAGGAAAAGACCGAATTCATACCTATCTGAAATACATGAAGGATTCAGAAGTGAAAAATTTCTTCTCCGTTGCAGATGTGACGGTACTTCCTTATCGGAGTGCGACCCAGAGTGGAATCAGCGCCATTTCCTATCATTTCGAAATCCCAATGATTGTCACCAATGTTGGAGGATTGAAAGAAGCGATTGGAGAAAGCGGAACAGGTTTGGTGGCAGAAAAACCAGAAGCATCCTACATTGCCCAGGAAATCAAGACATTTTTTTCCGATGAAAGCATCCGCCAGCAATGCCATGTTTCCATCCGAGGTGAAAAAGAAAGATTGTCTTGGCACAATTTTGCCAGGTTATTGGAAGATTTTGCAGAATCATTGAACGTATAGACAAAGATAGAATATGAAATACAGACTATTACAGGCCATTGCAATGAGCTTAATCATCATGAACGGAACGGAACTCTATGCACAGGTATATCAAGTTCCCCCCGTAGTCGTTTCCAAAGACAAAGTAAGAAGCAGCAATGGAACATTGTGCTATTCCCATTTTGTCCCAGAGAAACAGACTTTATATTCTATCAGCAAAGCCTATGGCGTCACTCTAGAAGAAATCTATGCTGTCAATCCGGGACTGAAACAGAATGGGATCAAGAAAAATTCTATCATACTGATTCCTGTCAAAGACAAACTGCCTGATCCTGAAGAGATTACAGAACAGACAACACTGGAATCAGCAGAATCAGGGCAGGTAGAAGAAAAGCAGCAGATTTCAAAGAAAATACAAGAAGTGGAGAAGAATCCTGCGGAAAAAGGAAATGACGTAACAGCAGCTCCACAAAAGAACAAGCAACAGAAAGATTACATCATTCACCGCGTAAAATGGTTTGAGAACATAGACGACATCGCACTCAAATACCAGATTCCTGCAGATTACATACTTCAGTTCAACGGACTGAAAGGAAAGAAAGTCAAGGCGAGAATGAAACTCAAGATACCAACTGAATATCAACCGGAAGACTTTCTTGCAACCAAAGAAATCAACTCTGAGGAAAACGAGGAGGTGAACAGTCAAAACGAGGAATACGAAGAGAACGATGGCAAGGAAAGAGACTGGTTCAACAGCAAAAAGGACATTAGCATTCTTCTGAACCTCCCCTTCAATGCTGAGGGGAATCCGAACAAAAACTCAATGGACCTCTATAGTGGCTTCTTGCTGGGAATCAAAGACCTGGACAATACGGTTACAAACATTGATTTGAGCGTGTACGACTGTGCAAAAAAACTACCGCTTACACCAGGAAGAGTATCACAGAGCCAAATGATATTCGGCCCCATCTCTTCCAGCCAATTGGAAGAATTGGCAATGCTGCAGACCGGCAGCAATATGCTTATCTCCCCTTTGGACCCACGAGCAGAAAAGCTGGCTGGCAACTTCACCAATTTCATTCAAGCGCCGCCCTGCAGTGATGCGCAGATTCAAGACCTCACAAAATGGGTCTCAGCAGATCTGAAGCCCGAAGACAATGTCATCACCATCTACGAAAAGAACAACAGTTCAAAACACATCACCAACTTCAATGACATCATCATGCAGTCAGACCTGAACAGCAAGTTCTTCTCCTATACCATTTTGGAAGGAAGGAATCTGAACAGCCGACTAGACAACGAATTGACCAAGAACGGCACCAACCGGATTATCATCAATTCAGAAAATGAAGCATTTGTGAATGATGTAATAAGGAACCTGAATATTCTTCTGCACAAGAAGAATCAGATTGTCATCTATTGCACCTCCAAGGTCAAATCATTTGAAACCATAGACGTTGAGAATCTACATAACCTCAATGCTCATATGACAGCATCCTATCACATTGATTACGAGGAGCCTGAGACCAAGAAATTTGTACTCGCCTATCGTGCTCTCTATGGAAGCGAACCAAGTCAGTATGCTTTTCAGGGATACGATCTGGCCACCTATTTCATTGGTCTTTACACAAGATATGGAGCCAAATGGCACAAACATCTCAAATCTCATCCTGTCCAACTCCGACAAGTGACATTTGACTTCAGAAAGACAGAAAACGGAAGCTACCTCAATTATGGAACCCGGAGATTCATCTATGAGGACAACTACAAGATCAGAATGATAAAATAGTCAGAATCAGATCAAATTCAATAAAGATTTAGCATTGGCAACAGCCTCCGGAGTTATGGAGGAGCCGCTTAACAGACGGGCGATTTCCGATATTCGGGAGTCGCCTGATATTTTGTGAATGTGAGTAACGGCCTTCCCCGTTTCTTCAATGGTCTTGGAGACCATAAAATGAGCATTTCCCTTGGCAGCTACCTGAGGCAGATGAGTAATGGCAAAAACCTGCATATCCTTGCCCATCTCACAGATTAAAGAGCCCATCTTGTCTGCGACACTGCCAGAGACTCCGGTATCAATTTCGTCGAAAATCATGGACGGCATCGCTGTATATTGTGCCATCAAAGCCTTAAGGCACAACATAATACGTGATTTTTCACCGCCAGAAGCGCATTTTGCGACATCCACTGGATCCTTTCCGGTGGAAGAGAACAGAAATGTGATTGCATCCTGACCTGAACGGGAAAGCGGAACTGTTTCCATACGGATATCAAAAACTGCATAGTCCAGTTCAAGTGATTTGAGCGACATCAGAATCTGGGAAGCGAACGGCTTCAGCGCTTCCATTCTGGAGGTGCTCAACTGAGAGGCCAAAGACGAAAGTTCCGTCTCCGATTCTGCAATCCACTTCTCCAGAAGTTGCTTTTCCTCTTCCAGTCTGGACGAATCCACAACGGACTGAGACAACGATTCCCTCACTGCAATGAGAGTGGAAATATCTTGGCAGCCATGCTTCTTCATCAAGTCATAAAGCAAAGACATCCGCTCCTCCACAGTATCCAATCTTTCTTGAGAAACTTCAGTTCCCATTTCCAGATCGGAGACCTCTGAAATGACATCTTGCAGTTCTAACCGAGATGACTCCATGCGGGAAGCCAATTCCTCTGCCTGCGGCACATATCTGGAGACTTTCTCCAGCAGTTTGACCGCCTCCTTAAGCATTGAATTCAAGGATGGTCTGTCATCCTGATCAGAAGCGAGAGCTGATTCTACGGAACACAAAGCCATCTTGATTTCCTCTGCATTCGCCAACTGCTTCTGTTCCAACTCCAATTCTTCCAGTTCTCCTTCCTGAAGATGTGCAGCCTCCAACTTCTCCAGCAAAGACTGGTTAAATTCTTTCTGCAGCTCCATTTGAGAAATGCGGGCACTGACTTGATCAAGTCGCTGTCTGGCCGCCAATGTCTCATTCCAATGCTGAGAATATTTTTCAAGCAAAGCAGAATTGCCAGCATAGTGATCCAATATATCCAGCTGGAACCTATGATCCGACAACAATTGAGTCTCATTTTGGGAATGAATATCTACAAGACGTTGCGAGAGTTGCTGCAACACACTGACGGCTACAGGAACATCATTGATGAATGCCCGCGCTCTTCCATTGCGATTGAGCACGCGCCTGAGCGTAAGCCGCCCGTCTTCCCACTCGAGATCGTGTTGTCTTATGATTTCCTGCGCCGCCAGATCACCGGGCACATCGAACTCAGCCTCAACGACACAGGTATCTCCTTGTCCGCCAATCATACCGATCTCACTCTTTCCTCCCAGAACTAAAGAAAGAGCCCCCAGCAAGATAGACTTGCCTGCGCCAGTCTGTCCCGTAATAATGATTAAACCCGCCGGAAATTGGATTTCCAGCGAGTCTATTAAAACATAATTATGTATCTGCAGCGTCTTGAGCATACGCCTTATTTTACAATATTTTCGTCTTTCTCCTCTTCTTGTCCAGCCATTCTATAATCCAGTTCATTGGCTTTGAACTCTTCGATAGAGACCAATGTCGGCTTCGGCTGACGCTCGTAAAATTTGGAAATTTCAATTTGCTCTCTATTTTCAAAAACTTCTTCCAAAGTATCACGGTCGTTCTTGAATTCCTCAAGCTTTCTGTTCAATTCTTTCTTCTCTGCCAATGCGATCTGATTGGCTCTCTTGTAAAGGATGACTACGCTTTCATAAATGTTGCCTGTCGGCTCAGCGAGATATTTGATATCTCTGGTAATCGTGTTCGTAGGAACTTTTTTCTTATCCATGTTATATCGTCTGATTAATTCTGCAACTTCAATGGTCTGCCATCCGGCTTTCCATCTCCTTTCATTATTAATATACGCCCTTCATATCTGGAAGGTTTCATTATTTTTGAAACTATTTCTTCTTGTCTGCCGCCTTGTCAGCCTCTTTTCTCACTTTTGCGAATTCCTTTTCCCTGCCTTCAAGCAGATCTTCCTGACCGACAAACTTACCAAGAGCCTTTTGTGCCCTTGCATACATGGCCCCCAACTCCCTTCTATATCTGGAATCTGGATTTTCACCGATGAAATTAAAATAATCATCTATAAATGCCATATAACGTTCCTTCTGTTTGGAAGAGACACTCATATAAGCATACTTATAGGAAGACATGGCAATGTAGTAGAGAATCTCCTCCCGATAGATATTGTCGGGATCATCTTTGAGTACATTTTTGAATGCCACACGAGAAGCCTTGTAGTCCTCCATTTTATAATATAGTTTGGCGGCTTCATAAGCCTTTCGATCCAGACGACCTTCAAGATCTTTCAGATAGGACAGGCACTCTTCCTTATGCTCATTCTCAGGATAATCCGTCAGATACTCATTGACAGCGGCAATAGCCGTATAAGTAGGTTTGGGATCCAGTTCATAACGTAAAGTTTGCCTGTAGAGACAATCCAGTCTAAGGAAACGGGCCTGTGAAGTAAACGGACTGCGTGGATAAATCGAAACAAACTTCGACAGATTGGCCTCTGCCGTATAATAATCTTTGAACAAATAATTGCTCAATCCCCAATAATACTGGACAGTGTCATCAATGTCCATATTACTGGTCAGAATAGTCAATGACTCGAACAAGGATGCCGCCTTCTGATATTTCCCAGCTTCAAACAGTTCCATGGCCGCTTTGTACTTCTCTTCCACATTGTTGCTGGCCATCAGAGCATCATATTGTGATTTGCAGGAAAACAATGTCATTCCGGCAATTATAATCGTACAAAAGTATTCGATATATCTCTTCATCATTCCTTAAATTTATTTTTGGGAATTAAGAAACCTTTCCACCTCCAAAGCCGCCATACAGCCAGATGCGGCGGCAGTGATGGCCTGTCTGTAATTGCGGTCTTGAACATCGCCCGCAGCAAAGACACCTTCCACATTCGTGCGGGAACTCTTTCCCTCTGTCAGGATATAACCATCGGAATCCGTGGAGACCCACTTGGAAACCAGTTCAGAATTAGGATGGTGACCTATTCCCAAGAAAAAACCATCAATCTGTATATCGAAAATCTCTCCGGAATTTCTAACCAGTCTGGCACCCGTAACTCCACTCATATCTCCCAAGACCTCCTGCGTATTGCAATTCCAAAGGATCTCAATGTTCGGGGTATTGAATACTCGTTCCTGCATGGCCTTGGAAGCACGAAACACATCCCTTCGGACTATCATATAAACTTTCTTACAAAGACCTGCCAAATAAGTAGCTTCTTCACACGCACTATCCCCACCACCGACGACAGCTACCACCTTGCCTCTGTAGAAAAAGCCGTCACATGTTGCACAGGCAGACACACCCAGACCTTTGAATTTCTCTTCAGAAGGCAATCCCAGATAACGTGCAGTCGCCCCTGTAGCAATGATGACCGACTCTGCCTCCAATTCATTTCCGTTGCTATCCACTGCATGGAATGGTCTTCCGGACAAATCTATGGACTCAATGAAACCGGAACGGACATCAGCGCCAAAACTCTTGGCCTGTGCCTTCATCTGAGTCATGAGCACATTGGCATCCACTCCATGCTCGAAACCAGGATAATTCTCCACCAATGTTGTAGTGGTCAACTGGCCGCCCGGCTGGATTCCTTCATATAGAACAGGATGGACAGAAGCCCTTGAAGTATATATCGCAGAAGTATAACCGGCAGGACCTGAACCGATTATGAGACATCTTACCTTTTCCATCTTATAACTTGTTTTGTAATTTGTTCAATTCGCCCAAAATGGACTGATAATATATATTTTACAAATATACTAAATAAAAATGCACAATATCCATTCATGTTTCAAAAACTATCAATATATTTGCACGAAATTAGAAAGATTATAAATTAGACCTATTTTATGATTGTGAACAGCCACAATACCTATTCCATGGAGGAGTTCAAACAGATGCTGAAAAAGGTATCCCTGAAAGCCACCAAGCAACGCCTGGCAGTCCACCAGGCCATGTTGAAACTGGGTCATGCCAGTGCAGACATGATTGAAGAGGAAATTCATGCAGAAGGAGGTACTAAAATTACCGCCGCAACTATCTACAACATCATGAGCCAGTTGGCCCTGCTTGGATTCTACCATTCAAGGTTGAGTTCCAACAACAAAATGTACTTTGACATCAATACAAAGGAACACATCCATCTTTATGACACTTGCAACAACACCTACAAAGATGTCGTCGATGACCAACTGATGGAAATGATCCGGCGCCATCTTTCCCAGAAGCACTTCAGGGGATTCAAAGTGGACGGAATCGACATCCAGATTCTCTGCCATCCAACAAAATCCCACAAGCTTCCCGAAAACAAAGACAAATAATTTCCTGACAAAATAATGACAAATATGAAAAGAACCTATCAGATTGCCGGCCTTATCTTGTTGAGCGTACTCATGGCAATCTCCTGCAACAAAAATGAATTCGGAATCTACAACGACCAGACCATGGCGGACGTAGTCAACGGTGAACTTGTCACCGATTCCCAACTCCGCTATATTGTAACAGAAGACAAAAGCGACGGCATGTGGCGCAACTGCCAGCGAGTATTTCTGGTCAGCGATCTCCTTTCGCAATCCGAAAACGGCAAATTCAATATCAGGCTGAAAAAATATGCTGAAGTGAACGTACAACCGGCAGTCAAAGCATCTGATATCGGAGAAACTCTGACAGGGAACGATACAACCATCATTTTTCAAGCCTGGAAAGGCAGCCGCCACCGATTGAACCTGAATGTCTTCTATCCCAAGCGGAACCTCAACACGCAGGACACCTTCACCATTGAATACAATGATGTGGATAGCACACCTGAACAACTTGTCTTTACAGTAAGAAGACACAGTCCAGAGGATCATATCCCTTCCAAAGAAATCATCCAAGGAGAATCAGGCATCCAATATCAGCAGATATTCTTCACGACAGATTACAAGCCGTTCATGGTCAATCCAGAAATAGACGTCCAAATCAAAATCAACAACGGGAACAATCGTGCAGGCAACCAATAAAGCCATATACATTAGAATTTCAGACTAAATCCATCTGGTACAAAAATATAACCCGGAAACCAAACAAGTTTCCGGGTTATATTTTTCCTCTTTCTCCCAGCCTGCCGATGAAAATCAAAAAGCCTGTCAGAAATCTGACAGGCTTTTTGCTCCGTTGGGGTGCCCGAAGGGGCTCGAACCCTCGACAACCAGAACCACAATCTGGCGCTCTACCAACTGAACTACAGGCACCATGTTTAGGACTGCAAATATAGTATTTTTTTATTCCACTGCAATATTTTTCTCAAAAAAAATCAAAAAAAATTCGAAAATCCATCAGAACAGAAAGGAAAATAGATGATATCAGAGTATCAGCTTCCGAAATATATACTATATTTGTAAGGATTTGCCGATAAATGATACTGAGTCCCCATTCATGTACAGACAATTACATATCAGCAATTTACAACAATTCTAAAAGATTTGTGACATGAAAAGAGAAATCAAGTTCTCCCTTGTATATAGAGACATGTGGCAGTCCTCCGGAAAATATGTTCCGAGAGTCAGCCAGCTGGTGGAAGTTGCCCCTGCCATCATTGACATGAAATGTTTTGACCGTGTTGAAACCAACGGAGGTGCTTTTGAACAAGTGAACCTTCTCTTTGGTGAAAATCCAAACGTGGCTGTCAGAAAATGGACAGAACCTTTCAACAAGGCCGGCATCCAGACCCATATGCTCGAAAGAGGTCTCAACGCCCTGCGCATGAATCCTGTTCCTGCAGATATCCGTGAACTCATGTTCAAGGTCAAGAAGAAGCAGGGGACGGACATTGCACGTTCTTTCTGCGGACTCAACGACCATAGGAATCTGAAGCGGTCCGTAGAAGGAGCAAAAAAAGGAGGAATGATTTCACAAGCAGCCTTGTCCATCACTCACTCCCCCATCCACACTACTGAATATTACATGGACATTGTGGACAAAGTCGTCACATATGGAGCAGACGAGATTTGCCTCAAGGACATGGCCGGTATCGGAAGACCCTCTGATCTGGCCCAGCTGGTAGCCACCATCAAAAAGAAATATCCACACATCATCGTACAATACCATGGACACACCGGTCCCGGCTTCTCCCCTGCATCCATGTTGGAAGTTGCCCGCGCCGGAGCGGACATACTGGACTGTGCCGTTGAACCATTGTCATGGGGGAAAGTTCATCCTGACATCATCACTATACGCGAAATGATGAAGGCGGATGGCTTCCTCGTCAAAGACTTGAATATGGATGCCTACATGGAAGTCAGAAGGCTCACCCAGAAATTCATGGATGATTTTCTGGGCTACTGGATCAATCCTGAAAACTCAAGAATGTCCTCCTTGCTCGTAGGCTGTGGCCTTCCAGGCGGCATGATGGGCTCCATGATGGCCGATCTCAAAGGCTTCCTGAATGCAATCAATGCTTCAGAGAAAGCCCACGGCCGACCTGAAATCAGTTTGGACACTTTAATGGTGAAACTTTTCCAAGAAGTGGAGTATGTCTGGCCAAGACTGGGTTATCCACCATTAGTCACTCCTTTCAGCCAATATGTCAAGAATACAGCTCTGATGAACCTGCTCAACATCTTGAACGGAAAACCAAGATGGACCACTATCGACAAGGACACTTGGAACATGATTCTGGGAAAAATGGGAAAACTGCCAGGACAGCTGGCTCCTGAAATCGTCGGCCTCGCCAAAGAGAAAGGACTGGAATTCTACACAGGCGATCCGCAAGATGCCTATCCAGATGCCCTCCCCCGATACCAGAAGATGATGAAAGAAGAAGGATGGGACGAAGGAAAGGATCAGGAAGAGCTCTTCGAATTCGCCATGCATGAGAGACAATACAGAGACTACAAAAACGGAATTGCAAAAGAGAGATTTGATGCAGAACTGGAAGAGATGAAGAAGAAAGCCAATGCTCCGGTCAATGTGATCCGTCCTGTTGTAGAAATGCCAGCCTTCGACATAGAAGAATATACACGGAAATACCCTCATGCTGTCCCCGTCCAGGTCCCGGCAAAAGGCAAACTGATTTGGGAAATGGACATGAACGACACCTCCTCAGCTCCGATGACAGGCACTAAAGTAACTGCTGGGCAAGCCATGGGATACATCCAGACCTATTATGGAATAGAAGAGATTGTTCCTGCCATCAGTGGAAGAATTGTCGCCATAACCGCCAAACAGGGAAACAATGCAGTCAAAGGACAAATTGTCGCCTTTGTCCAAGAAGACAATCTTCCAACAGAATAATTCAGACACGAAAAAAGCCAATTTCTCATCCGAGAGACCAAGACTTTGACAAAAATATGAACACAAATTACAATCAGAACCTTGGCCCAGAACAATGGGCAAAACTAAAAAGAATCAAACACGTTGCCTTTGACATGGACGGCACAATCTATATGGGCAGTCATCTCTTTCCCTTCACCATCGGAATGTTGGAGGACCTGGAGAAAAATGGAATCGGCTATTCTTTCCTCACCAACAATCCGACCAAATCCGTGTCAGATTACCTGAAGAAACTGGCCGGGATGGGTGTCCAGGCCAACAAAGAAAACATGTACACCACTTCCCTGGCCGCTATCGACTACATCAAGGCAACTTATCCGCAGGCGAAGCGTCTTTTCATGCTGGGCACCCCTTCCATGGCCAGCCAGTTTGAAAAGGCAGGTTTCAAGTCCTGCTCAGACGATCCAGATGACATCCCAGATGCGCTTGTTGTCGCCTTTGATCCGACTCTGCAATATTCACGGCTCTGCCGGGCCGCCTGGTGGGCCGCTCAAGGAATCCCTTACATTGCCACCAACCCGGACAAAGTCTGTCCGACCAACGAAAAGACCGTTCTGGTGGACTGCGGATCACTTCAAAAATGTATAGAACATGCCACCGGACGCCAGCCGGACATCGTCCTGGGCAAACCAGATCCGACCATGCTGGATGGAATCATGAAC
Organism: Bacteroidales bacterium; assembly: GCA_020026275.1. GTDB lineage: Bacteria > Bacteroidota > Bacteroidia > Bacteroidales > UBA932 > Cryptobacteroides. The sequence goes on along the minus strand of JAHHQQ010000007.1, from coordinate 56,897 downwards.
AGACATGGCCTACAGGCAGATGAAATCATCATGACCGGTGACCGTATCTATACGGACACTGCCATGGCACACAACGCCGGTGCTGTCGGCGTGCTGGTTCTCTCTGGAGAAACCACCCTGGAGACAGCCTTGAAAGTGGAAGAAGAAGCCCGGAACAATCCTGCACCAAAATTCTTTCCACCTGATTTCATCATGAGGGACATTCGGGAATTGGGAGACTTGTTGATTGAGTCACATCGGAAATAAGACCATAAAAATCAGAAAAAGACAACCCCAAACAACAATTCCGGAAAAAATCATTGAAAGCCACGAAACAAAAGACAGTTTCCGTGGCTTTTTCTTTCTCTCTTTACCATCTTCGCCTCAGAGACAGACATGAACATTTCACGAAAGGGAAAAGATGAAGATCAAAGAATTATCACCAGAAGACAGGCCGAGAGAGAAACTGCTTGCAAAAGGGCCAGAGGCACTGAGTACCGCCGAACTGCTCGCCATTGTCCTAAGGACCGGGGCCGGACAGAAGAATGCCGTTGATATGGCAAGGGAGCTGCTGAACCTGGCCGGACACTCACTGCTTGCACTTTCGGCCATGTCCATTGAACGGCTGACAGCCATTAACGGCATTGGTAAAGACAAGGCCGCCAGCATCATGGCAGTCATGGAGCTGGGACGGAAACTATTTTGCGAGAGTTCCGCCACCAACGGCATTTCAATTACCGGACCAGAAATGATCTACAATCTGATGGCACCCGGCATGAGAGGTCTAGACCATGAGGAATGCTGGGTCATCTTCCTCAATCGCGCCAACTATATACTTTCCAAAGAGCGGCTCTCGTACGGCGGGATGAGCAGCACAGTCATCGACATCAGAATCATCCTCCGGAAAATTCTGGAAAAGAAAGCAAGCGGCATTATTCTGGTACACAACCATCCTTCCGGCAATTCTCGGCCAGGGAAGGCGGACATCTGCCAAACGGAACACCTGAAGAAAGCTCTCGAGCCTTTTGACGTTTCCTTAATTGACCACATTGTCATTTCTGACAATCAATTCTTCAGTTTTTCGGACAATTCTGTAACAATCGTTGAAAACAACGGTTTTTCCAATAAAAATGATTAAATTTGTTTTTCGAGTAAACCAAAATATTCGAAATCAATGAAAGTTATCAATCTCGGTGAGACTAATTCAGTCCTCAATGATTACATTGCGCAAATGCGCGACAAGAATATCCAGAAAGACAGATTGCGGTTCCGCACCAATCTTGAAAGATTGGGACACATCTTCGGATATGAACTGAGCAAGACACTGAACTACTCCAAGAAATCAGTTACTACCCCTCTCGGTACCGCAGAGATCAACACTCCCGACGACAAGATTGTGGTTGCAACCATTCTCCGTGCCGGCCTTCCTCTCCACAAAGGCATCCTCGATGTCTTTGACAATGCAGAAAATGCTTTCATCGCAGCTTACAGGAAATATGACAAAGGTGACTCTTTCCATATAAATGTGGAATATGCCACCGCCCCAGACATTGAAGGCAAGATTCTTATTCTTGCAGACACCATGCTGGCCACCGGTTCTTCCATTGAAATCACCTATAACTATCTTTGCAAAGACGGCAAACCTAAACATACTCACCTCGTATGCCCGGTAGCAAGCGTTTTCGCCGTTGAATATCTGCAAAAGACCCTTCCAAAGGATGAAATCACCCTCTGGACAGCAGCTCTTGATGAAGAACTGACCAGCCACTCCTACATTGTGCCCGGTTTGGGAGATGCCGGAGACCTTGCATACGGAAAGAAACTCTAGTTCAATATTTCTATATGAAAAGAATCCCCACAGCATGCTGTGGGGATTCTTTTATCGGTTCCAATTATCATTCCTATATAAGTTCCTTACGGAGCCGAGCCTTAGGAATACCTAACTGGTCTCGGTATTTGGCAATTGTCCGACGGGCGACCTTGTATCCGCGTTCCGTCATTTCAGCGACCAGCTGGTCATCGGTCAACGGTCTGCGCTTGTCTTCGGCATCGACACATTCCTGGAGGACCATCTTCAATTTTCTGGTGGAGACCTCATCCCCATCCTGATTTTCCAGACCTTCGGAGAAGAAATATTTCAACGGGAAGATGCCGAAATGCGTTTCGATGTACTTGCTGTTTACAACACGGGAGATAGTGGAAATGTCAAATCCGGTCACTTCAGCGATATCCTTAAGAACCATCGGCTTGAGATTGGATTCATCTCCATCGATAAAGTATTCATGCTGATAGTCCACAATGGCCTTCATGGTGGAATACAGCGTATTGTGACGTTGCTTGAGCGCCTCGACAAACCATTTTGCGGAATCCAGCTTCTGTTTGATGAAAGACATCGCCTCCTTCTGCCTCCGGTCTGTATTGTTGGCAGAATCCTTCAGAATTTCATTGTATCTCGGACTGATCTTGATTTCCGGAATGGAAAAACGGGGCATGGTCAGTTCCAGATTGCCGTCAGAATAGTCCAGGACAAAATCCGGTACGATCTGCTGCGCCTGGTCATTGTACGAATCATCCACCAGTCCACCTGGAGAAGGGTTCAACTTGACAATCTTGTCCATCGCACGTTTCATCTCTTCCTTGTCCAGTCCCAATTTGGACATGATCTTGCTGAAATGGCGGCTGGAGAATTCCTGAAAGAAGCCGTCCACAATCCGGATTGCATTCTGGACATCCTCCGTTTGCTTCATTCCACGTAGCTGAATCAGAAGACATTCTCTCAAGTCTCTGGCTCCCACTCCGGCCGGCTCCAGTTCCTGAATGATGGAAAGCAACTCCAGAATCTCTTCAGAAGTAGTCTCGATATTGGCTCGGAACGCCAAATCGTCTACCAGGCTTTCAATGTCTCTACGAAGATAACCATCGTCATCGAGACTACCGATAATGAAAGAAGCGACCGCAAATTTATGTTCAGAGAGAGAGCGGAATCCCAATTGTTCCAACAAACTCTGCATGAAACTCTGCTTTACAGAAAAACTATTGTATTGCGGACGTTCATCCTTTCCGTAATTGTTGACATGCAACTTGTAGTTTGGTATGGAGTCATCCTCTGAAATTTCTGACAGAGAAACGTCTCTCGGAGTTTCTTCATCATCTGACTTTTCCCGAGTACTGTCATCCAGAACAGGATTTTCTTCAATCTCCTGACGGATACGCTGCTCCAATTCTTGAACAGGAAGTTCAATGAGTTTGATGGTCTGTATCTGTAAAGGGGATAATTTCTGCTGTTGCTTTAGTGCTAATTCCTGTTTTATCATGACTGGACTTAATATCGTTAGAACTACAAAGGAAACTGAATTTCATCTTTCACCACAAAGGCGGAAGGAAAACTATGCTTGATCCGGTTCAAAAGGAACAATGCCTCAGATTTGGTCCGGTAATCGCCTACGGTCACCTTGAAGAAAGGATTCTGATAGCTTCGGTATGCGGGAATTTCCGGATACAACTTGCGGAAATTCAAAAGGGCGGTTTCGGAATCCAGCCTTGAGTCTTGCTTGTTGTCAAAATAGATACGGACTCTGTAGCCACTGACAACACGCTTTTCTGCCGATTCAATGTGCCGTCTGAAGGCATCCGCTATCAACTTGGATTGATGTATATTCACATCAATCCGGTGACCATTATATTTGGAAGGCAAAATATTGAAGATGGATTTTCCAATCAGGGTAGAATCCACCATAACCGGTCTAAACGCATCAAGACTGTCCAAAACAGCCGTTCTTTCTTCCTGAATTTGTGCACGGACCTCTACCATTGCGCCCAGCACAAATGCCATGGCCGTCAATGCAATCTTTATCTTGCTCATCATATTCGTTTCTTTTTCATTTTACCGAGAAAACTTCTGCCCATCCGGCCGAGTGGATACCGGTCAAGCTTCACCTTGGTCCTGATTCCTCCCTTCACCTTCAATCTTGCACTCACATCAGTGCTCAAATCATCCATATGGAGGGTCTTCAACATGGTGAGCAGACGAAACATAGACATCTCTTCTGACAATGAGAACCGAACCACAACCGGATAGTTTCCCGTCGCCTGTCCGTCTATCACTATCGGATTGGCACGATAGACTGCCACTTCATCCTCTTTCAAATTGATTCTTCCTTTCACATCCGACACGGACAACTGTTTGGATGGATTATCTATCTTGACATTGAGAACGGCCTGCACATCCCTGCCATCCATATCTACACTTTCAATCTTGTAATCCAACACTCGAAGTTCCTTCAATTTGGACAAGCCGGTACAACCCGTAAGAAAGAGGGATAAACCGAGCATCAAAACAATAAAAATACGTCTGTACTTCAACATCTTTCACATATTTGTCAATTCACAAATATAATGAAAAAATAATGTTTTGCTAAAAAATACTACCTTTGTAATCTGAACACAAAAATTGGATATACATAATATATGGAAAACAAGAAACTATATATAGAGACTTATGGTTGTCAGATGAACGTCAGTGATACTGAAGTCATCTTTGCCATTCTTGGCCGTCATGGATATGAAAGGACGGAGAACATTGAAGAAGCAGACATCATCCTCGCCAACACCTGTTCTATCAGGGACAATGCGGAACAGAGAGTCTGGGGTAGAATCGATTACTTCCACACCTACAAAAAGCAGCATCCAGAAGTTATCGTCGGCATCGTCGGCTGTATGGCAGAAAGATTGGGCGACCAGCTGATCAAAGGAGACAAAGTGGACATTGTGGCTGGTCCGGATGCCTACAAAACACTTCCCGACCTGCTGGAACACCTGGCTTCAGGGCACCCTCAAATCAATGTGAAACTTTCCAAAGAAGAAACTTACGCAGAGATAACCCCTGTCAGGACAGACAAAAACGGCGTATCCGCTTTCATTTCCATCATGCGAGGCTGCAACAATCTCTGTTCCTACTGTGTCGTTCCTTACACCAGAGGCATAGAACGCAGCAGAGATCCTCATAGCATCGTGAGAGAAGCCTGCGATGTCTTCCACAAAGGCTACAAGGAAGTGACATTGCTAGGACAAAATGTAGACTCCTACTGCTGGAAAAATGGAGAAGAGACCGTTGATTTTGCCGACTTGCTGAAGATGGTGGCCGAAATTGACCCGCGACTTCGGGTCAGATATTCCACTTCACACCCTAAAGACATCAGTGACAAGGTAATAGAGACCATGGCCCAGTACGAAAACATATGCCGTCACATTCATCTCCCTGTCCAATCCGGCAGCAATGCCATGCTGGAGAAAATGCGCAGACGCTACACTCGAGAGTGGTATCTTGACCGTGTCAGGAAAATAAAAAGTCTCATGCCGGACTGCAATATCACGACAGACATCATCGCCGGTTTCTGCGGAGAGACCGAACAGGACCATCAAGACACCTTAAATCTGATGAAAGAAGTCGGGTATGACTATGCCTTCATGTTCCAATATTCCGAGCGGCCTGGCACCCTGGCCGCAAGACACTACCCAGACGACATTTCCCCTGAAGTGAAAACCAGAAGGCTGAACGAAATCATTGAACTTCAAAACCAGTTGAGCCTCGAAAGCAACGAACGTGATCTCGGAAAAATATTCAAAGTGCTGGTGGAAGGACCATCAAAGAAGAATGCAAACGAACTCTGCGGCAGGGCCTCCAACAACAAGATGTGCGTCTTCCCGGACACCGAGCACAAAGCTGGAGACTATGTGGATGTAAAAGTGATAGAATGTACCTCAGCCACTCTCATTTGCGAGAGAGTCTGATCTCTGTCTGCCAGACAATTCTCAATAGAACCTGACCAAGCCGATCAGGTTCTATTTTTATAACAAGGGAGCGAACAGGCGCAATATGTTCTGGACAAACCTTCTTCCCCAGCCTCGCCGGCTCCAGCCTTCCAAATCCACTTGCCGACATTTCTCCATATCCTTGACAAACAGGGCTTTATTCAACAAGGCCGCCTCATGATCATATATGTAGGTATTCACTTCGTAATTGATGTTGAACGAACGAAAATCCATATTGGCCGTTCCGATACAGCTCAAATAATCATCCGCCACAAAGGTCTTTGAATGAATGAATTCTCCTTCTCTTTCGTAAATCTTTATTCCGGCTTTGAGACATTCCTCAAAATAAGCCTTGTTGACCGGTCCCATATAAAATGAATCTGCCTTGGCAGGAACCATCAGCCGAACATCCACGCCTCTCAAGGCCGCCGATTTCAAAGCAAACAGAATAGACTCTGGAGGAACGAAATAAGGAGTCTGCAGATAAATATAATCCTTCGTGTTGGACAAAATCCATTCATAGCTCATCTGGATAAGTGGCCATTTGGAATCCGGTTCATCCGGCACAATCTGCACCAGACGGTTTTTCAGCAGCACCTGTTTTCCAGCCGGATCGGCCTGGGCAAGAAGCTCTGGAGAGAACGGCTTCTGGACGGTAGCGATGCCGGGATCGTGCTCATTCCGGACAACAGGAATCTCCTGTTCCTCCAGCTGCCCCAGACTGTCCTTTTCCTCCCATTTCTTCCCCTCATCCGAGAAATGCGGACGGGACTGTGGAAAATAATGCTTGAGCGGATGATCCAGACTACCTCCTGCAGTAATCCAGGAATCCAGGAAAATGTACTGGAGTCCGGCGACCGCATTGCCGGTCAGCCGCATGTGGGTATCACGCCAGACATGAAAATAGCGATCTCCGATATTCATTCCTCCCGTATAACCTATCTTATTGTCAATCACGACAATCTTACGATGATTGCGATAATTGAGCTTGGTGATGAAATTGATCAGGTGGTTGCGCGGATTGGTAAACTTGACCACCTCCACCCCAGCCTTCCTCATATCAGAATAATAGAGAGGAGATATTGGGAAATTGGCCACATTCTCATAGATAAAACGGACACGAACTCCCTCCTTGGCCTTCTGCATCAAGAGCTTCCGGATCTTTTTGCTGCCTTCATCTTTTCCAAAAAGAAAATATTCCATGTGGATATCTTCCTTTGCATTACGGAGATCGTCCATCAGCAATTCAAATTTACGGGCTCCAGAAGTGATGATTTCCACATCGTTGTCATTTGTCACCGTAGTGGAAGGCTGGGTATTGAGCAGCCGGGCAAGTGGTGAAAACCGGCTATCAACCATGGTTTCACCTGTCTTCCTGAACAGCAACCGATAGATTTCCGGATTGATTCCTTCTTCAAATGCATCAATGGACTTCTGATGCATTCTCTTGAAGAACCAGTGATGGCGGTAATTGATCCCGAAAAGCACATAAAGCAGCAGACCGAAGCCTGGCAGTATGGAGATAATCAGCAACCACGCCACTTTCCTGCCAGAATCGCCATCATCAAAAATGATGACCATGACTGTACTGAGCAGCAGCAAGGCATAAAATATAGAAAAAAACAGTCGCAACATAGCCAACTTGTCGTATGAGTTGTATGATTTTTAAAGATAAATCAAAAAGTGTTCATATGCAATTTCTTCCTCTGATATATTCGGCAGGAAAGGGGTTTATCTGATTGAAACTGACGGAGAAACAAAATTTTCCGCTTCTTCCGGAAGGAAGCGAAGAACTTTGTGGAAAATTTTGGAATCAAGTGGAAGAATATGGAAATAAATACTTATCTTTGTTCTCAAGCGTGAAAAGAAGAAATGATAACATTTATCGGCGAATACGAGGCAAAGATTGATGACAAGGGAAGAGTAGTTTTTCCTTCGTCATTCAAATCCCTCATGTCCGCCGATTCAGACATGAGGTTCGTCATCAAGAAAGACATCTTTTCAGATTGTCTGGAGATGTACACCTATGCAGAATGGGAACATCAGAGCCAGGAAGTCAAGTCAAAACTAAATTTTTTCAACAGAGATCACGCTATGTTTTGGAGGGAATATATGCGTAATCGAGCTATTGTCGAGCCAGATGCCAAACTGGGACGTATATCTATCCCCAAAAAACTGTTGGAGTCAATTGGTGTAACCAAGGAGATTGTTTTTTCGGGCAACGACTACAAAATTGAAATCTGGGCGAAAGAGAAATTTGAACAAAACGACCTTTCCGACGAAGAATACATTGCCATTGCCGAAAAGATATCCCTAGAAAAATAGGAGAATAGAGGTAATGTCAGAATATCATACACCAGTCTTGCTCGATGAGAGCATTACTGCTCTCGTGACCAATCCAGATGGAATATATGTCGATGCCACATTCGGAGGCGGTGGGCACACCGCCGAACTTCTTTCACGCTTATCCGAAAACGGCACGGTCATCGCCTTCGATCGTGACAGCGACGCTATCCACAATAAAATCGACGATCCCCGTCTGATCCTGGTGCATAACAATTTCAGGTTTGTGCACAACTATGTCATTTGCCAGGCCTACGAGAACGGCATTGAAAATCCTCAAGAGGCAAAAATCGATGGAATTTTAGCAGATTTGGGAGTTTCCTCTCACCAGTTCGACACAGCAGAAAGAGGGTTTTCCTTCCGCTATGATGCGCCACTGGACATGAGAATGAACACAGCAGCTCCCACCACGGCGGCCGACGTGCTTTCCACCTACGAGCAGAACGATCTGGAAAGGATTTTCCGTATCTACGGAGAGGTGGACAATGCCCGGAAAGTCAGCCAGCTGATTGCAACTGCAAGACAAACGTCTCCTATCCTGACCACAGGAGATCTGGACAAAATACTGGCTCCGGTCCTGCCCAAATTTGCCGGGCACAAATACCTTGCAAAAATCTATCAGGCACTCAGGATTGAAGTCAATCAAGAAATGAAATCTCTGGAGAAGTTTCTGGCAGGCACCGCCTCCTGTCTGAAACCTGGAGGGAGACTGGTAGTCATTACCTACCATTCACTGGAAGACAGGATGGTGAAAAACTTCATCAAAAGTGGCAATATCAGCGGAGAGGTCCAGAAAGACTTCTACGGCAACAGCCTATCTCCCTACAAGACTGTCAATCGCAAGCCGATTCTGCCACAAGAAGAGGAAATTGCGACCAACACCAGGGCAAGAAGCGCCAAATTGAGAATTGCAGAAAGAACTGACCAGACAACAGATCAACGATGAAATTCAGCTGGAAGAAAATATGGAAGACTATACACAATATCGTGGTGGCGATATTGATGGGAAAACTGCTCATGAGACTGAGAGCCAACAGATGTTTCCCCATCATCCTGTATGCTTTCGTACTCATGTGGCTGACTATCCTTCTGAGAATCGGGGTGGAAAAGACGATGAGGGACGTCGAATATAACAAGAACGTAATTGAAGAACTGAAGATTGAACATACCAACATGACCTTGGAACTGGCCAGTTTCAATCGTATCAGCAAGATTGAACAGTTGCTTGAAATGAAAGGTTCCACGGTGGCGATGCCGGACAAACCGGCATATACGATAGAGAAATAGTGACGGATGAAAAAGAACGGCGTAAATATGGAGGACAAGAAAAGAGACCCGATTGCCAAGATACTTCTGGGTTTCCATTTCTTCTATATCCTGGCATGCGTTGTTGTGCTGGGAGTAATCGTCTATATACAGTGCGCCTATAGATTGGAACCGAAATACGAAAGACTGTTCAAACCGAATAGTGCAAAAATCCTCTTGAGACCAGAAAGAGGTTCCATCCTGGCCAAGGATGGCAGGTTACTTGCAATGTCCTCTCCCATGTATCAGGTAGAAATGGATCCCAGCGTCCGCAAAGCGGAATTTGCACACAAGCCGGACTCCGAGAAAATGTGGCTCCAAGATGCGAGGAAGCTTTCAGCAGGACTGGCAAAAATTTATAGAGACAAATCTGCCGACCAGTATTACAATGCAATTGTTCAGGCTCGAAAGAACAACCGGAAATATCTGAAGATTGGTTATCTGATTGACTATAAGACCTTGCAGGAAGTCAAGCGGCTCCCCCTGTTCAGAAGAGGACGCTTCAAGGGCGGCTTTCTGCCCAAGACCATTGACACACGGCAATATCCCTATGGCAACTTGGCAAGGAGGACCATCGGATATGTCAAGAACAACTACGGTGACTGCAACAATGCCATTGGCCTGGAAGGCAAGTTCAACTATGCCCTCCATGGCAAAGAAGGATATGAATGGATGAGATTATCAGACAACCGACAGAGAATCCATAACTACGACAGTTCTTGGGTAAAACCTAAAAACGGATACGACATCAGGACGACCATTGACATTGATATACAGGACATTGCAGATAGAGCCCTCCGAGAGCAGATTATGACTAGCAAGAAGGTACAGGGAGGTTGCGCTATTGTGATGGATGTGAGGACAGGCGGAATCCGGGCTATGGTCAACCTGCTCCGGGATTCCTCCTCAAACCTCCTCTATGAAGGACTCAATATGGCAATTGGAAGAAGTGGCGAACCAGGTTCCGTATTCAAGACAGCCAGCCTGATGAGCCTGCTGGAAGACGGCAAGATTGAATCTCTAGATGAGGAAATTCCAACCAATCACGGTCGGCTGAAATACTTCAAACCCGACTGGCATGTAGTGGACTATGAGAAGAAGACCCAAAAAAACACCATGAGCATTTTGCATGGATTTGAGATTTCTTCCAACTATATGTTCAGAAAACTGATTATAGACAATTACGGAAGCAATCCGCAAAAATTCATTGACCAGCTCTACAGTTTCAAACTTGGAGCGGACTTCGAATTTGACATAGAAGGACTTCGCAGTCCTTACATCCCGACCCCAAACAAAGGGAACTGGAGTGCCACTGACTTAGGCCAGATGGCGATTGGCTACAATGTTGAGTTGACACCACTCCACACCATCACCTTCTACAATGCCATTGCAAACAAAGGAACCATGCAGAAACCGTATTTGGTGGAAAGCATTGAAAACAATGGAAAGGTCGTGAAAGAATTCGGTCCCAAACTGCTCAACGGAAGAATCTGTTCAAAAGCAACAGCTGACACTCTGACCCGTGCATTAAAAAGCGTGACAAGGGACGGAACCGCCAAATGGGCTCTTATCAATTCCGCCTGTGAAGTCGCTGGCAAGACCGGCACCTCACGAATTGCGCAAGGCAGTGGCGGCTACATTGATTCAAAAGGAAGAATCCAATATCAAGCCACCTTTGTCGGCTATTTTCCGGCAGATGCCCCCAAATATACCACCATAGTGGTCATGTATTCCTATCCTGGAAGCGGACTGCTCTATGGAGGAACTTTGCCGGCCAAAGCCTTCCGGACCATTGTGGACAAATTATATGTATTGGACCCTGCCAACGGAGAGACCGTGAGCAAGAAAGGCCCAATGCCAAAATTGAATAAAAGAGAAAATTAAACAGGTAGTAACATGAAACTATCAGAAATCATAAAAGACAGCGATGTACTAGAAATAACGGGAGATGGAAACATCTCAATTGCCTCCATCGCAACCGATTCCAGAAAAGTGGAGTCAACGGCCCTCTTCATCGCCGTCAAGGGCCATGCGGGAGATGGACACACCTATATTCCTTCCGCCCTTGCAAAAGGAGCGGTCGCCATCGCATACGAAGAAGAGACTGCTGTCCAAGAATTGAAACGAACCATGACTGTCCAGCCCGTCTGGATCAAAGTACGCAATTCAAGACACGCTGTCGCAATGATGGCTGCCAATTTCTATGACCATCCTTCTGAAAAATTAACATTGGTCGGAATCACCGGTACAAATGGCAAGACCACCACGGTTTCTCTCCTATACCAGTTATTCATGTCCCTCGGATATAACTGCGGACTGCTTTCCACTATTGCCAACTATGTCGGCACGAAAGAATCCGCTACAGCCAATACTACAGCTGACCCCATCACCATCAATTCTCTGATGGATGAAATGGTGAAAGAAGGCTGCGAGTATTGTTTCATGGAAGTCAGTTCTATCGGGATGGAACAGGAAAGAGTGGCTGGATTGCACTTCAAAGCAGGAATATTCTCCAACTTGACACATGACCATTTGGACTATCACAAGACTTTCGCAGAATATCTCCGTTGCAAGAAGCTCTTCTTTGACCAACTGCCGGAAGATGCTTTTGCCATCACAAACATTGATGACAAGAATGGAATGATTATGGTACAAAATACCAAGGCACAAATCATTACCTATTCCTGCCAGAGCATGGCCGACCATACCTGCCGAATCATGGAAAAGAGCCTGGAATGTATGCAATTGAAGATTGACGGAAAAGAAACCTGGACTCGCCTGATCGGAAAACACAATGCCTACAATCTTCTGGCTATCTACACAACAGCTCGGGTACTGGGAGCAGACGAAGATGAAGTACTGGTGGCCATCAGTCAATTACAGTCTGCGAAAGGCCGACTGGAAACCCTCAACGGTCCCAAAGACATCAATGTGGTCATCGACTATGCCCACACTCCCGACGCCTTGGAAAATGTGCTGAAGACCTTGAGAGAAATTGCACCGGAAAGAGAACTGGTCTGCCTGTTTGGTTGTGGTGGAGATCGAGACAAAACAAAACGTCCGGAAATGGCGCAGATTGCCGAGAAATATGCAGACCGCATTTTCGTGACTTCAGACAACAGCCGCACCGAAAAGACGTCAGAAATTTTAGAAGACATCAAGCAAGGCTTCGGATTCAAAGGTTTGAAAAAAACTCTCTTCATTGAAGACCGCAAGGAAGCCATCAAAACCGCCATCTTGCTGGCACAGGAAGGTTCCACCATCTTGCTGGCAGGAAAAGGACACGAAACCTACCAGATAACAGGAACTGAACACAGACATTTCGACGAAAGCGAAATCGTCGATGAAGTGTTCCAGCTAATGAAATGATAAAATAAAAAGATCATGCTCCATCAACTTACATCACTTCCTCTCAGAGCCGGTCTGGCCTTTGCAACTGCATTGGTCATCGCTTTGGTATTTGGGGGGATGATCATCAAATGGATCAGGAAACACCAGATTGGAGAAACCATCCGCAATTTGGGACTGGAAGGACAAATGTCCAAGAAAGGGACCCCCACCATGGGCGGCATCATCATCATCCTTGCCCTTACCGTATCTGCATTCTTGTTCTGCCGGCTGGACAACATCTATGTGCAGCTGCTGCTGCTCACCACCTTCTGGTGCGGAGCCATCGGTTTCACTGACGATTACATCAAGGTATTCAAGCACAACAAGGCCGGTATGCCCGGTCCAGTCAAGATTGTGTTCCAAGTTATCCTGGGGCTCATCATTGCCGGCACTGTGTGTGTAAATGATGACATTGTTGCCGGAAGAACTGAGGCCGCACAAAAAACAGCCACAGAAGAGACAGAACAAGTCACCGTAAATGAGGTTGTCCTAGAAAAAAGTACTGCAACAACCTTCCCGTTCATCAAGAACCACACATTTGACTACAATTGGCTCAACCCGTTCAAAGGAGACTTCGGACAAACCATGCGATGGATCATCTATGGACTGATCATCATCCTCGTCGTTTTCTTCGGTTCCAATGGAACCAACTTGACAGATGGCCTGGATGGATTGGCAGCAGGCAGTTCTGTCATTTCCAGCATCATGATGATTGTCCTGGCCGGACTAGGAACCAACATCGTAACTGCAGAACATTTCAGGGTGATGTTCATTCCAGGAAGTGAAGAGATAGCCATCTATCTGAGCGCATTTGCCGGTGCTGTCATCGGCTTTCTTTACTACAATGTGTTCCCGGCCAAAGTCTTCATGGGAGACACAGGTTCCCTGGTACTGGGAGGTATCATGGGCGTATCCATGGTATTGCTGAGAAAAGAACTTCTACTCCCTGTTCTATGCGGAGTATTTGCAGTGGAAGGTCTCTCTGTCATGCTGCAGAGATATTATTTCAAATATACCAAGCACAGATATGGTGAAGGGAAACGTATCTTCAAGATGACTCCACTCCATCATCATTTCCAGAAAGAAGGCATACCGGCCCTCATCCAGCGTCCGGCACATGCCATCAAGGAAACCAAAATTGTGGCTTCTTTCTGGGCGGCCGGGATAGTCTGCGCATTGCTGACTTGGTTATTGGTTTGGTTATAATTGTCGGTCTGCAACATTTGGGCAGACAAACTGATTAAAAATATTAGAAAATGTCACGTATAGTAGTTCTTGGAGGTGGTGAAAGCGGAGTAGGTTCCGCTGTTCTCGCAAAGGTAAAGGGATTTGACGTATTCCTTTCAGACAATGGTGCCATTGAAGAAAAATATATCCAGATGCTGGAAAAATGGAAAATCCCGTTTGAGCAGAAGCACCACACGGAAGACCTGATACTCAATGCGGACGAAATCATCAAGAGTCCAGGAATACCGGACACGGCACCGCTAATTAAAAAATTGATAGAAAAAGGCATTCATATCATCTCAGAGATTGAATTCGCTGGAAGATATGACCATGCCAAGAAGATTTGCATTACAGGTAGCAATGGTAAAACCACCACGACTTCTCTCATATTCTATTTGCTGGAACAGGCTGGACTGAATGTGGGATTGGGCGGCAACATCGGGAAAAGCTACGCCTATCAGGTCGCCACAGAAAATTTTGACTATTATGTCTTGGAACTCAGCAGTTTCCAACTAGATAACTGCTATGACTTCAGACCCGATATCGCCATCATTACCAATATTTCTCCAGACCATTTGGATCGATATGGGTACAATATGGAAAATTACATCAAGGCCAAATTCAGGATTACCAGAAATCTGAGAAGTGAAGACTGCTTCATCTTCGATTCTGACGATGAAATCACCATCAACCACCTCAACCAAATTCTCATGAAGGCACAGAAACTTCCTTTTACCCAGAAGCAAGAAGTGGAAAAAGGAGCCTATCTGAAAAAAGACAGAATCGTCATCCGATACAAGGAAGACCAATGCGACATCATGCTCAATGAATTGGCTTTAGGCGGAAAACACAACATCTATAACTCCATGGCTGCCGCCTTGGCCGCCAAAGCTGCTGGTATTGACAACGAAACCATCCGGAATTCACTGGAGACCTTCCAACCAATCGAGCACAGACTGGAGCCTGTCCTAAGTATCGGCGGAGTCCTGTACATCAATGACTCCAAGGCCACCAACATGGATGCCGCCTGGTATGCTCTGGACGCACAGAAAAGACCCGTCGTATGGATTGTCGGCGGAAAAGACAAGGGCAATGACTACAGTCTCATGCTAGATATTGTCAGAGAGAAAGTGAAGGCCATCGTCTGCCTGGGGCTAGACAACAAGAAGATCCACGCCGCTTTTGAACCGATTGTCGGAAGCGGGCACATTTGTGACACCACCTCTGCGGAAGATGCTGTCAAGGCCGCCAGCAGATTTGCCAAAGATGGCGATATCGTATTGTTGAGTCCTTGCTGCGCCAGCTTTGATTTGTTCAAGAGTTATGAAGACCGAGGCCGGAAATTCAAGGAAGCAGTCAGAAATTTGTAAAATACATCAGAACGTGAACAAGAAGGAACTACCCATTCTCCAAATGCTGGAAGACATCAAGGGAGACAAGATTATATTGACCATTTTGATGCTGCTTATCATCGTGTCCATGTTATCTATCTCCTCCTCCACTTCCATGCTGGCATTGGAACTCGACATGACAAGGCTTGACATCATCCGAGAACAAGTCTTCACCATCGCCGTAGGTTTGGGCATCACAGCTCTTGTGTACTTCCTGTTCAAGTACAATCATATCAAGGCCCTGTCCAGATGGGGATTTGTCATTTCTTTCTGTCTTCTGATGATCCTGATCTTGCGCATCAAATTGCCTGGCATCATCGAGGTCGGAAAAATGAACGAGGCGGAAAGGATCATCAAAGTGTTTGGAATGAATATCCATGTGGTGGAAGTAATCAAACTGGGAATGATCATGTATACAGCCTGGGCAATCAGCAGTTATCACGAGAATGAACTGAAATGGGGAAAGATACTACACTCAAAGATTGCCACCAGAAAGCCACAACTAGGCAAACTTCTGACCACCAAAACACTCAACAAATGGATTTACATCTACTTTCCAATCGGCTTTGCCTCGGTGATTGCCGCCGGAATGAGTCTATTCACCAGTATCTTCATTATAGGTCTCTGTGGAGTGATGATTGTCATCGGAAAAATCCTCCGACCCAGATATGTCCTGCATTTTGCTATTGCCGCAGCAGCAGTCAGCGCCTCTGTAATGATTCTCAACAGAATTTCAGACGGAGGAATGTTCTCCCACCTCCAGTCTTCACTCAATCGATTTGATATCCAGTACGAAAAAGCATTGAAAGAAGCAGATGGAACAGCTGATTTCCAGAAGGTACTAGACAAAGTAAGACAACCGATCAGTGCCAAATATGCCATCAAGGAAGGAGGGCTGTTTGGGAAAGGCCCAGGCAACAGTACACAGAAATATGTCGTTCCAATCATCTATGAAGACTATATGTTTGCCTTCATTGTGGAAGAATACGGCATCTTCGGCGTATTGCTGGTACTGATTCTGTACAGCAGTCTGCTCGCCAGGGGAAATATCATTGTACGCAACATCCGAGAGGAATTCGGCAAAATGGCCGTCGTCGGCATTGTCTTCCTTATTTCCGGGCAGGCAATGTTCCATATCTTGATGAATATCGGAATTTTTCCGATATCGGGACAAACCTTGCCGATGATCAGTCATGGAAAATTTTCCTTTTGGATATTCAGTGCAGCTTTTGGAGTCCTGCTGAACTTGAGCAAACTGGGCAAAGAAAATATAGAAAGAGAAACCAAACAATCCGCACCGATTTTGGAATCAGATTTGTCGGAAGACAATATCCGATCCAGCATGGATGAACTGGATAAATTACAATAGAAGACAAATATGGAACACAAAGCATTGAGAATCATCATAAGCGGTGGAGGCACAGGAGGACATATCTTCCCGGCCGTGTCAATTGCGGACAAAATGAAGGAGCTGAATCCAGAAAATGAAATACTCTTTGTCGGAGCAGAAGGCAAGATGGAAATGGAGAAGGTGCCTGCCGCAGGCTACCGGATCATCGGACTGCCGATGGTCGGACTGCAACGGCAGTTGACTTTCAAGAACATCATCAATGACATCCAAGTTCCATTCAAGATTCTTCACAGCCTGCACAAGGCCCGCAAGATTGTGAAGGAGTACCGGCCGGACATCGCCATCGGAGTCGGTGGCTATGCCAGCGCTCCTCTGCTTTGGGCTGCGACCAGCAAGAAAATTCCTGCCCTCATCCAGGAGCAGAACGGCTTCGCAGGACTTGCCAACAAAATTCTGGGGAAACGCGTGGACAAGATCTGTGTAGCCTACGAAGGGATGGAACGATTCTTCCCTGCTGAAAAGATCATCCTGACCGGAAATCCAATACGTAAAGATGTTTCATCGCCGGCTACCCCTGCCATGAAAGAGGAAGGATATGAATTCTATCATCTGGATCCTGCCAAAAAGCACATCTTCATCGTGGGAGGCAGTCTGGGCAGCGGCACGCTGAACAAGTCCATGATGAAATGGATTGAAGAAGGATGTCCAGGCGGCCAGGACATTGAAGTCATCTGGCAGTGCGGCAAATACTACAAGGCGAAGATGGATGCGTTCATGGAAGAAGCCCGTAAAAAGGCTGCGGACGGACTGGTGCAGATCCAGCATCATGACTTCATCAAGCGCATGGACCTGGCTTATGCGGCAGCAGACATAGTCATTTCCCGTTCAGGGGCCAGCACCGTATCAGAACTCTGTGCGCTGCACAAGGCGACAATCTTCGTCCCTTCCCCGAACGTGGCGGAAGACCACCAGACCCATAATGCTATGGCTCTGGTCAGAAAAAATGCCGCCATTTTTGTGAAAGATGCCGATGCTCCAGAAATATTGATGAAGGAAGCAGTCTCCCTTTTGGCAAATGAAGAGAAACTGCATATCATGGAAGACAATATCGGGAAATTGGCTCTGCCGGATGCGGCACTGACCATTGCAGAAACGGCCTACGGTCTGGTCAAATAAAGAAAATCAAAAATCAGAAGAAAAGAAATGAACAAAGAATACAAAAACATCTATTTTATAGGAATCGGAGGAATCGGCATGAGTGCCATCGCCCGATATTATAAATTCAAAGGAAAACATGTCTCTGGTTATGATCGTACTCCGTCCGAGCTGACCAGACATTTGGAGGAAGAAGGAATCGAGGTCCACTATGAAGATAACACAGACTTCATTCCTCAATCGGTAGAGGACACGTTGGTCATCTACACACCGGCCATTCCTTCAGATATGGGAGAACTGGTGCATGTCCAGAAGCAAGGCTACAAGATACTCAAACGTTCACAAGTCTTAGGAGAAATCACCCGAGGGCAACATTGTCTGGCCATAGCCGGCACTCATGGGAAAACAACGACAAGTACCCTTGTCGCCCATATCCTGACAGATTCTGAAACAGGCTGCTCTGCTTTTTTGGGTGGCATTTCCCAAAATTACGACAGCAACTTACTGATGGACCACGAACCCAACGTTGTAGTGGAAGCAGACGAATTTGACCGTTCATTCCTGCAACTTCGGCCGGAAATCGCATTGGTGACAGCAATGGATGCAGACCATCTGGACATCTATGGAGACGAAGCCCACTACCAGCAGGCTTTCCGGGATTTTGCTTCTCAAGTGAAGGGCACCGTCATCAAAAAATATGGGCTTGACATTGCCGAAAAGGACACAAAAGCTCAAATTTTGACCTATAGTTACACAGACACCCGAGCCGATTTTCATCCTGAAAATATCAGGCAGGACGAATTGGGCTATACCCACTATGATCTGATTTACCCGAACGGGAAGCTGGAGGACATCAAAGTGGGGGTTCCGGGCTGGCTCAATGCCGAAAACAGTGTAGGCGCCGCCGCCGTTTGCATCATCTATGGTCTGGATCCAGAGGCCATCCGCAAAGCGATTGGCTCATTCCGTGGAGTAAAAAGAAGAATGGACCTTCACCTGAACACCCGGGAATTGACCTATATCGATGACTATGCCCATCATCCGGCAGAACTGGCTTCTGCCATCAGTTCCATCAAGGGGATTTTCCCGCACCGGAAACTGACCGGCATCTTCCAGCCTCACCTGTTTACCAGAACACGGGATTTTGCCGACGAATTTGCAAAGGCCCTCAGCCAGCTGGACAAACTGATTCTTCTGGATATCTACCCTGCCCGTGAAGAGCCGATTCCGGGCGTGACTTCCGAGATCATCTTCGACCGGGTGACTGCACCGGAGAAAGTGCTCATCCGGAAAGAGGAGCTGATGGACTATCTTGCCAACGAGCCACTAGACGTTTTGGGCACATTCGGTGCAGGAAATATTGATCGGTTCATAGAACCAATTACGAAAATGATGGAAAAAAGATTGAAATAAAGCGGAGAAAAACTGAAACATGAGCAGAAAATCCAAAATAGCCGCCTATACCCTTCTGGGGATCATGATTGTACTGATATTATCTCTTGACATCAGTACAAGAAAGTCGCACAAAAAGAAAATCTGTTCTGGAATTGAAATTGAAATAGCAGACTCCTCCCAATTGGGCTTCATCAGCAACAGGGAAATCAAGAAAATCATTGACAAGGAATATGGAAGATACAACGGAGAACCGCTGGACAGCCTGGATTTGAAAAAGTTGGAAAATATTCTGGAGGAGAAGAGCTCCATCTTGAATTGCGAGGCGTTCATCACCTCCAACGGCCGGCTCAACATCCGGATTGAAGAAAGGGCACCTGTCATCAAATTGGTTACCAATGCTGGAAGCTTCTTCATTGACGAGACCGGCTATCTCTTCCCTGCAAAAGAGAATTATGATAAAAGATTAACAGAAATTATCGGACACTTCCGTATTGACCCGAACTGGAAAGGAGTTCTGACCAGCCCGAAACAGAAATATTGGCTGGAAAACCTGCTCCTGATGATTCAATATATGAACAAGGACAAGACCTGGTCCAATGCATTCAAGAGCATTGAAGCAGACAAGAAGGGCAACCTTGTCCTGAAACCGAATATCGGGAAAGAGAGTTTCCTGTTCGGACCTCCCGACAATTATGAAATCAAGTTTGCCAAGATCCGCGACTATTACCGATATATCGTGAAGTTGAAAGGTGAAGGACACTATACCAGTGTCAGCGTAAAGAACAGCGGACAGATAGTTTGTAAATAAAGAAGAAAAAACATAAGATCAAGATATGAACGAAAGATACATTGCTGCAATTGATTTGGGAACGTCAAACATTGTATTGACGATCGCACAGATTTCTGGAGAAGACGTACGCATTATCTATCATGGCGACAGACCTGCGAACGGAATCAAGTATAGTGCTGTATTCATTCCCAAGAAAGTATCTGCGATTCTGAATGAACTGGTCAACGAAGCAGAAAACCAGCTTCAGATGAAGATTTCACAAGTAGTGGTGAATTATCCTAAATGCGACATCCGTCAAGAGACGGCTGAAGCGGAGATGGATCGCTCAAATCCTGACGAAAGCATCACTGCAGAGGAAGTGGAGAGTTTGAAGAGCATTGCACAGAATGACTACCCTATCGAGAATCCAGAAACGGAACAACTCTATGTCGCCATTCCACAATCTTTTTCGGACGATGAAAATTTCCAGTTGATTGAACAAGACATCATCGGAGTCATCAGCAAAGTGTTCAAAGGACATTTCAAACTTTTCATCGGAAAGAAAAGTTCAGTCAGAAACATCTACAAGGTATTCAACGATCTGGACATTGCGACCACCCGGCTCTACTTCTCCCCTTCCACCATTGCCAAGGCAGTCTTGACAGAAGATGAAATGGATAATGGTGTCGCACTCGTAGATTTCGGCGGAGGTTCCACTTCTGTCAGCATCTACAACCGAAAAGTTCTGAGATATTACGCCTCCATCCCATTCGGTGGAAAATCCATTACCAACGACATCCGGACAGAATGTTCCATCAGTGCCAATTTGGCAGAGAACATCAAACTGGCCTTCGGTGTCTGCATTCCAGACAAGCTGCAGTCTCTCCAGGAAAAGATCATTCAGATTGAGGACCAGGAAATGAACGGCTACAAGCAAATTCCAGTACAGTACCTCTCTGAAGTAATTACAGCCAGAGCAAATGAAATCATACAGGCCATCCTCTACAAGATTGAACAGAGTGGTTATGCTGACCGACTGAGAAATGGTGTGGTCATCACAGGTGGCGGAGCCAATCTCGCCAACCTGGCCAATTTCATCAAGGAATTGTCCGGCTACAATGTGAGGACCGGATATCCTCGCCACCTTGTCTCTTTCGTAGATGACATCGATTCTTCCAAACCGGAGCTGGCCAATTCCATCGGCATGATTCTGGCGGCCAAAGAAGAAAACAACATCAATTGCCTGACCTCCACCCTCACAGAAGAAGAAAACGATGAAGAGGAAAGGATAGAAGAAGAGACAGAGGTATTGGAAAACATAAATCTGCGCAAGCAATACAAAGAGCCGCAGATACCAGAAGAGGAAGAAGAGTTGGAAGAAGAGCTGGAAGAAGAAGCAGAAGACGAGGAAGAAGTAAAGGATCCGAAGAAGAAAAAGCCGGCCAAGAAGAGCAATGGGGTGAGATGGCATTTTCTGGACGACCTCATCAACAAGATATACGACAATAGTGACGACCAGGAGGAGGATAATTAATATAGGAGGAAGTGAATGATGGACCAAATGATTGAAATAATACCGAATACATGGGAGCCGACCAATGCACTGATCAAGGTAATTGGTGTAGGTGGCGGTGGCTGCAATGCAGTCAACTATATGTATAACCAAAATATCGAAGGTTGCGAAATGATTGTCTGCAATACTGACTCACAGGCCTTGCAGAAAAGCAACGTTCCCATCAAGATACAGTTGGGCGAAGGACTGGGAGCTGGAACCAACCCGACCAAGGGGCGCAATGCCGCCTTGGAATCTCAAAAGACTATAGAAGATATTGTCATCAATACCGGTACACAGATGTTATTTATCACTGCCGGAATGGGTGGAGGAACTGGTACAGGAGCCTCTCCTGTCATTGCCAAGATGGCCAAGGACAAGGGTATCCTGACCGTTGCCGTCGTTACCCTTCCATTCAAAAATGAAGGGGATGAATTCTTGTCCAAGGCAGTGGACGGTATCCATGAATTGGAAAAAAACGTAGACAGCCTTCTGATCATCAACAATGAAAACCTCTACGCCCATTTCGGGAACCAGCTCATTCATGAAGCCTTCCCGAAGGTAGATGAAGTGCTGGCGACAGCTGTCAAAGGCATCGTTGAGATTATCCAGAAGCCGGGCTATGTCAATGTCGATTTCGAGGATGCCAAGACCATGATGAAAAACAGCGGTCTCGCCCTCATGGGATATGGAACAGGAACAGGGAAAAATAGAATGCAAGATGCTTTGAAAGGTGCCTTTGAAAGTCCGCTTCTCAACGATTTTGATTTGAAGACAGCCAAAAACCTCCTGCTCAACATTACCGTAGGAAAGAATGACAACGGTGTGAATATGTCCGAACTGGAGCAGCTGACCAATATGGTCACCAACTACATCGGCAATGTGAACAAATATAAGCGGGGCATCATTCTGGAAGAAGATCCGGAATTCGGCGACCGCATCAACATTACAGCCATAGCCACAGGTTTCCAGATGAACCTGATCGGTCTGACTGGTCCTGAGATTGGAAAACTCATCATGATTGACAAAAACTTCAAATATGAAGATTTTCACAAAAAGCATGAAGAAGAAAACGGAGAAATCGATTTGGGAAGAGAAGAAATCAACGTGGTCAAAGTGGGATTCAACAGCAGTGAGAATGTCAGGAAATTCCATTTCGAAGAAAATGAAGTTCCATGCCTTTGCGTACCAACCGGCACATCCATCGCCGAACTGGAGCAGACCGCTTCCATCAGAAGAGTCTCCAAGCAATTGCGATAAAAGAAAATTAGACGAATACGAAAAACAATCAGTATATTTGCCGCTGAAATTTTAGAAGAAACATGGAAAGAAAGACTAGAGTAAGATTTGCGCCCTCTCCGACAGGCCCACTTCATATGGGCGGAGTACGCACTGCATTGTACAATTATCTCTATGCGAAGCAGCATGGAGGAGATTTCATCATCCGAATTGAAGACACGGATTCCCATCGTTTCGTACCTGGAGCTGAAGCCTATATCATCGAAGCACTCAAATGGTGCGGCATCATCCCGGACGAAGGAGTGGATGAGAACGGACATGTAGTGGAGACACCCTCTGAAAAACATCCGCATGCTCCTTACAGACAGTCACAGAGACGCGAAATCTATTTCAAATATGCCCAACAGCTCGTAGAGGCCGGCTATGCCTACTACGCATTCGACTCTTCCGAAGAACTGAACGAAAAGAGAGCCGCCGCCGAAGCTGAAGGCAAGACATTCATCTACAACCAGGAAACTCGCCAGAACCTTCGCAACTCCCTCACTCTCACAAAGGAAGAGACCGAGAAGTTGCTGAAAGAGACTACTGACTGGACCGTCCGTTTCAAAATGCCTGAGAACAGGGTGGTCAAGATGGACGACCTCATCAGAGGACACATTGAAGTGAATTCTGATACACTGGACGACAAAGTGCTCTGGAAAAAAGCTGACCAACTTCCTACCTATCACCTTGCCAATATCGTAGATGACCATCTGATGGAAATCACCGAGGTGATTCGCGGTGAAGAGTGGCTGCCCTCTCTTCCACTCCACTATCTTCTATACGAAGCTTTCGGCTGGCAGGACACCATGCCACGTTTCGCTCACCTGAGCCTGCTTCTCAAACCAAGCGGCAAAGGCAAGTTGAGCAAGAGAGACGGTGACAAGCTCGGTTTCCCTGTATTCCCGCTCCGTTGGGTCAATGAAGAGGGCGAAGTGTCCAGAGGATACCGTGAAGACGGCTATTTCCCAGAAGCTTTCGTCAATCTTCTCGCCTTCCTCGGCTGGAATCCGGGAGATGACAGAGAAATCTTTTCCATGGACGAGCTCATCCAGACTTTCAGTCTGGACCGCATTGTCAAGTCAGGTGCACGATTCAATCCTGAAAAGGCACATTGGTACAACAAAGAATACCTCAGAATGAAATCTGAAGACGAACTGACCGACCTCTATATCCCAATTTTGGAAAAGAAAGGAATCAAGATCGTCAATTGTCCAGTCTGCGCAGAAAAAGAAGGAGCTCAGGTCAATTCCTGTGGCGCAGATTTCAATATGCACCTCTTCACCCGTGGCTATGTCAAGGAAGTGGTCACCCTCATCAAAGAACGCGCCAGCTTCGTCCACGATTTCTGGGACATTGCAAGCTATCTCTTCGTCGCCCCTTCAGCATTTGAAGAGAAGGATGTCAAGAAGTTCTGGAAACCGGAAAACTACGAACTGGCCCTCCAGGCAGCGGACATGCTGATGGCTCTGGAAGGTCCGTGGACCAAAGAGCACATTGAAGAGTCTCTTGAAAACTACATCCGGGTGCATGAATGGCCGATGGGAAAAGTCATGAACTGTCTGAGACTTGCTCTGGTAGGCGCATCCAGCGGACTGGGTATCGCGGACATCGTCTTCCTCATCGGAAAGGACGAGTTCTCCCACCGCATCCAATTCATCAAAGAAAACTTGAATCAATCATAGAAAGAAAGGGCTGCCCGTCAAGAGTTGCCCTTTCCTCATTAATACACAGAACACCATGAAAATTGCAATTTGCAGCGACCACGCAGGAGTGGAATACAAACAGAAACTTATCAACTGGCTAGAAAAAAAAGGATATGAAATGATCAATTTCGGAACAGATTCCACTGAAAGCATGGACTATCCCGATGTCGCCCATCCTCTTGCTGAAGCCGTTGAAAAAGGAGAAGCTGACTGTGGCATCGCTCTCTGCGGAACAGGAGATGGCATGGCCATTACCCTCAACAAACATCAAGGAATCCGTGCAGGACTGGCATGGGGGACCGAAATAGGAAGACTGGTCAAAGCTCACAACAATGCGAATGTACTAGTCATGCCTGCCCGTTTCATTTCCTACAGAATGGCCCAACAAATTGTCATGAAATGGCTGGAAACAGACTTCGAAGGTGGAAGGCACCAGAGAAGAATCGACAAGATACCAATTAGATAAACCCCTTGCATATCATCTGGACATGAGTTATTTCGTCGCTGACAAAACCTCCCTTGCCGGTAAGGGAGAACGTGTGCTTCTGCACTCAGACATTGACCAGTATCCTGAAGGAATCATCCTCCTGGTGAACAAACCATACCGATGGACCTCTGCGGATGTCATTCGGAAAATAAAATGGGCGGCCTGCAGACATTTCGGGAAAAAGAAACTGAAAGTGGGGCATGCCGGCACCCTGGATCCGTTGGCGACTGGCGTACTGCTGGTCTGCATCGGACCGGCCACCAGACAAGCCGAAACCTTGCAGAAACACGACAAGGAATACCTGGCGGGTATCTCTTTCGGAGCGACTACCCCTTCCTATGATCTGGAAAAGGAAATTGACCGGCGCTTTCCGGTAGAAGAAGTCAATGAGCAGAATATCCGTATGGCACTTCAAGGCTTCATCGGCCCCCAGGAACAGATTGCACCACTCTTCTCCGCCAAGTCCATTGACGGCGTAAGAGCTTATGAACTGGCACGCAAACTCTACAGGCAAGCCGTCCGGGAAGGTCAGGACTTTGATCACAGTGAAGCCGAAATCCTGTCCAGACAGAACATCACCATCTTCCAGGCCGAACTGGAAAAATACTGTCCGGAAGGAATAGAAGCCGTTCCGGAAAACATGGACGAAAACCCTCGGAACAGCCGCATCCATGTCTGCGACAATTCTGACCTTCATTTGCCACATGCGGAAATCAGAATCGCCTGTACAAAAGGAACCTACATCCGTGCGTTCGCCAGAGATCTGGGAGAGGCCCTCCACTCCGGAGCTCATCTGGACTCCCTCTGCAGAACCCGGACCGGCAATTTTCTCGTCGAAAATGCCCTCACCATAGACGAAGCCATGAGCCTTCTGGAAGCGGCAAAAAGTGATTGATACCCAATTGTACGGATACAGACCGAAACAGACAAAAGATTTTTAGATATTATTGAGTATTGCCCTGAAATCCATATCAAGCTACCTTTGCAATCTCAGTGAGAAACTGAGGAAGCAGGATGGCAAGTTCTCAAAGAGCAACCATCTCATTCTCGAAAAAAACAGAATATCTAAATATCTTGAAAAATGAAGACAATAAAATCAATTCTCGCAATGGCTGCCATCTGCCTTGCAAGCATTTCATGTTCAAAAGAATCCAAAAACGACAATAACGGGATCGACAATAGCAGAATTATCGGAACCTACGCAGGAAAAGTCGTAATGGCTGTCGGAGAAAACGCGATGCCTGGCATTGACGGAACTCTGACCATCAAAGACGTCACCAAAAAGAATGCGACCATCGTCACTCCTACTTTCGATGCAATGGGTGGCAAAATGACTATGCCTGCTCTTGAAATCAAGAACGTGAAAATTACCCAGAAAAACAATCTCTACACACTGGAAGCACCAGCATTCAGCATCCAAGTTGGCGAAACCAAATATGTCAACAAGAACGGTCTGAAAGGTACTGTCAAAGACGGTAAGATCAACGTTGCCTATGACATCACTCCAGGCGCCATGCCAATGCAAATCAACCTCACTTTTGAAGGGGCGAAACAATGATGTCACCCAAGATAAACCTACTGAGTCTGATGATGGGAATGATACTTGTATCATTCCCATCTTGCACTGGAATATTGGACAATCTATACGACAAACCGGCAGATGAGGGCTTCATCGAAGACCTGGGAAATCACGGAACTCTTGAAATCAATCCTCAGGACTACTCACAATGGACCTATATCGATTTTGCACAGAAGCATATTGAAGTCAGAGACATCAAAAATCCAGGAGCATCCGATGACGGCAAGACATATGGTGAACCGGAAATCTGGGACATCGCCCTCCATCGTACCGACTGCAAAACCAATAACGGAGCCATTCTGGCTACAGAATATACTTCTTTAGAAGAACTGGCGAAACTAGATAAAGTCCCGGCAGGTAAATTCATACCAGACATTCCTGCCTGCAAACCAGAAGACGTTGACAACCCAGAAGAAAAAGGAAGAATCATCATTGACATGTCTCAAATGATGGACGGAATTATAAAATACGCTCCCTCTTCCAAAAACTTGGAGATTGCACCATGGATCCGCAAAGATACCAACGAAATGCCTCCAGTCATCACCCTTTCAGGAAAAGTATATCTCATCCATCTGGAAAACGGACACTATCTGGCACTACAGCTCGTCAAATATGTAAGCGGCAATCTCACCATCAAATATCATTATCCAGTTGATTTTTAATAAATGTACAAGAAATCCATTATTGCATCCCTGATATTGCTGGTCTTCCAGCTTGCAGTCTCTGCACAGATCAGAATCTCCGGAACGGTCTATGATGAGAATCAGAACAGCCTGCCTGGAGCAGCCATCTATCTGAAAGAAGACCAGACCGTCGGAACCATGTCGGACAATGACGGACATTACGAACTGGTCATCTCCAGCCAAAAGGACGCCATCCTTTGTGTCTGTTTTCTTGGATATCTCGACCAGGAAAAAAAGATTTCTCCCTCTCTGCATCAAATCACAGAAAATATCTATATGAAACCAGACAAAGACCTTCTAAAAGAAGTAGTCATTACTGGAACCCGCACCCCGAAATTTCTGAAAGAAGCACCTATCATCACTCGGATCATCACTTCTGAAGACATCAAGAAAGTGGATGCGACCAATATTTCCGACCTGCTTCAAGCAGAGCTCCCCGGAATTGAATTCTCCTATTCCATGAACCAGCAGGTCTCCCTCAACATGCAAGGTTTCGGAGGAAATTCCATCCTGTTTCTCGTAGACGGAGAAAGAGTGGCAGGTGAAACTTTGGACAATATTGACTACAACCGTCTCAATCTGGACAATGTCGAAAAGATTGAAATCGTGAAAGGAGCAGCCTCCTCTCTTTATGGCTCGAATGCAGTGGGAGGAGTCGTGAACCTTATCAGCAAGAATGCGACAGAACCTTGGACCATCAATGTCAACACCCGTTACGGCAGTCACAATGACCTGCGCTACTGCGGTTCAATAGGATTCAAGATCAAGAAAGTGAGCAATATCATCACTTTCCAAAGACATGCTGTCGATGAAATCAAGCTAGTTTCGAATGAACTTCCAAAAGAAGAGCAAGAAAAGAATGACATTACCAAAATCTATGCACATGAAAGCTGGAATATAAAAGACCGGCTTGTATGGAGTCCATCCCGGAAAGTGAAAATCATCGCCAACAGCGGTTACTTCTTCCGAGAAAGGGACAACAGTCAAATCAAGAAAGAACGTTACAGAGGTCTCAATGGTGGAACCAAAGCTATCTGGAATTTCAGCGACAAGGACCAGCTGGAAGGTTCCTGGTCCTTCGACGAATATGACAAAAGCAACTTCACTCCCTATGACCGGAAAGATCTGAGAGACTATTGCAATGTACAACAAACCGCCCGACTGACATACAACCATACTTTCAACGGAAAGCACACTCTCACTACAGGAAGTGACTATATGTATGACTACCTCATGTCCTACCAGTTCGTCAACAATGGAAGTCATATACAACATACAGCTGATGCATTCGCTCAGTTCGACTGGAATCCAATCAAACAATTCAACCTGATTGCCGGTCTGCGCTATGACTGGTTTTCTGCGACAAAACTCCACCATGTCTCCCCAAAGCTAAGCGTAATGTACAAAATCGACAACTGTTCCCTCAGAGCCTCCTATGCCAGCGGTTTCCGGGCTCCGACCCTGAAGGAAATGTACATGAGTTTCAATATGGCCAACATTTTCATGATCTACGGCAATCCCAACCTGAAACCTGAAAAGAGCCATAACCTCTCCCTTTCCGCAGAATATATGAAGAAAGGTTGGAACGTGACCGTGACAAGTTTCTACAATTTTGTTGACAACCAGATCACGACAGTATGGAACAAGGAGAAGAAGGGAATGGTCTATACCAACATGTCCCCTCTCCAAATCGGTGGGATTGATGCGACCGCTGCTATGAAGTTGGATTGCGGAATAGGAGCCCGCATATCTTATGTCTATACCCACGAAAAAGCAGAACGAGGAAAACCAGTCCTTTCTGGAACACGTCCCCACACCATGACTGCAAAAGTGAATTATGGACATGACTGGAAAAACTATGGACTGGATGTCGCCCTCACCGGAAGATTCCTCTCAAAAGTACAAACAGACCAGTTCACGACAGATGGAGACTTTGAGACAACCATCAAGAAGACCTATCCGGGCTATACCATCTGGAAACTCAATCTGACACAAAAAATCTGGAAAGGAATACATCTCTCCACCATCATAGACAACCTGTTCAATTACAGACCGGACAATTACTACAACAATTCTCCGACCACCACGGGAACGACCTTCTCAATCGGCCTTTCCATGAACATCGAAGAATTCTTCAAAGAATAGAATATGCAAAAAAGCAAACAGACAAAAAGAAATATCCTGACACTTGCAGCAGCCACAATCGTGGTGGCTGCAATCGGTCTTTCATGGAACAAGTGGTTTTCAAAGACCCGTATCGGCTTCATGAACTTTCAGGCTATCGAACTGGGACAGATTTCCAAGGCCAACACGAACTCCTTCATTGACATCAAGGATATCTCACCAGAAGATCTCAAAGGACTGAAAAAATGCGATATGCTGTTCATTAATGGCATGGGACTCCGCATCACCGAAGAGAAACGGGCCCTGGTTCATGAACTGGGACAGAAGAGACTGCCGATCTTCACCATTGCCGCCACCAATCCAACCAATGACATCTGCACAGTAGATTCTGTCCATGTGGACACCCTGATGACCTATCTGACGGCCAGCAGCAGAAAGAACTACAGAAGCCTGCTCAACTATGTCAGAAATGACATTGACAAGAAGGTCTTCTTCTGCGACAAACCAGAATCCGCCGTTCCAGGTGCCTACGAGATGATGTACCATCCGGACTTGGCCGATCTGGACAACGAATACCTGGGTTTTGACGAATACCACCTCTACACCCAATACCTCAGAGAGCAGCATCTGTGGAAAGAAGAAGCTCCGAGAATCATCATCACCGGCCAGATGGGAGAACCTTCCGAGCTCATCCTCAAACTGGAAGAAACCGGCAACATGGTCTTCCCGGTAAGGGATTTCGGCAAATTCACCCAGCTCCAACTCATCGACTCAGTAGCCCCGTCCGCCCTCATCAACATGGCGCACGGCCGTATGGGCGACAAGGTGGTCAAAATGCTGGAAGAAAGGAACATTCCACTGTTCTCACCGCTCAATGTGAACACCCTGGTGGAAGAATGGGAAGCGGACAAGATGGGCATGAGCGGAGGTTTCCTCTCCCAGAGTGTCGTCACTCCGGAAATTGACGGCGCCATCCGACCTTATGCCCTTTTCGGACATTTCCTGGACAAGGAAGGCCTGCCACAGACTCGTGCCATTCCAGAAAGGCTCGAGAATTTTGTGAAGACTGTCAACAACTACATTTCCCTCAAGGAGAAACCCAATTCTGAAAAGAAGGTCGCCATCGTCTATTACAAAGGCGTCGGTCAGAGCGCACTGACCGCCTCCGGTATGGAAGTGGTTCCTTCCCTCTACAACCTGCTCAAAAGACTGCGTGCAGAAGGCTATACCGTCAAGAACCTGCCGGGAAATGTGGAAGACTTCAAACAGCTCATCATGCAGGAAGGGGCCATCTTCGGCACCTATGCCGAAGGAGCCGCTTCCAATTTCATGAAGACAGCCCACCCCGCCCTGGTCAATGCGGAAGAATACAATTCCTGGGTAGGAAAGGCACTCCGTCCTGACGAATACAAGGAAGTGACCGATGCCTATGGTCCTTTCCCTGGCGACTACATGGTCACCGACAACAACGAGCTGGCAGTATCCAGACTGGACTTCGGCAACGTGGTCCTTCTGCCACAGCCGGCAGCCGGAACAGGCAGCGACACCTTCAAGATGGTACACGGTACCGATGCCGCTCCAACCCATGCCTACATCGCCCCTTACCTGTGGATCCAGTACGGATTCCAGGCAGATGCCCTCATCCATTTCGGAACCCATGGCAGCCTGGAGTTCACTCCACGCAAACAAGTTGCCCTGAGCAATGAGGACTGGCCGGACAGACTCGTCGGAAACCTGCCTCATTACTACATCTACACCATCGGCAACGTCGGTGAAGCCATGATTGCCAAACGCCGCTCCTATGCCGGCATCCAGTCTTATCTGACTCCTCCGTTCATGGAAAGCAGCCTGAGAAGCACCTACCGTGAACTGTCCGAGGCCATCCGCATCTACAACAATTCCATTGCAGACGGAACTCCGGAAGAGCAGGAAAAGAAATCACTGGCAGTGAAGAAATTGACCGTGAAGATGGGCATCCACCGCGAACTGAAGATGGACAGCCTGCTCACCGTACCTTATACCGAAGAGGAAATTGCCAGAATCGAGAACTTTGCGGAAGAGATTGCCACTGAGAAAATCACCGGCCAACTCTACACGATAGGCGAACCGTACAGTCCGGAACGCATCCTCAGCAGTGTCTATGCCATGACCGTTGAGCCGATCGCCTACAGCCTGCTCGCATTGGACAAACACCGCGGCAAGGCAGTGGACAACATCGAGAAGCACAAATCCATCTTCAATGCAAAATACCTGGAGCCATCCAAGAAACTGGTCAACCAGCTGCTCCACTCCAATACCGTTCCGACAGACCGCATGATCTGCCAGATTGCCGGCATCTCAAAAGAAGAGCTGGCCAAGGCCCGTGCCATTGAAAAGGAAAGGAGAGCGCCGAAGGGAATGATGGCCATGATGATGGCCATGTCAGAGCAGAAAGCCTCCGCTGAAAAAGCCACCGCAGAGAAAGCCGAAGAGAAGGCTCTTGCCACCAAAGGCGAAGAGAATCTCCCTGCAGGTCATCCATCTGTAGCGGAAATGAAACGGATGATGAAAGAGAAAGGCCTGTCCGTCAAAGACATGGCCAAGATGATGCAGAAAGCCGTCAAAGCCAAGAAGCAGCAGACTCAGGACACCGTGCCTGCCCAGAAGATGGAAGGCACTGCAACTGCCCGGAAACAGGAAGCCGCACCAGCTGGAAAGAAACCGTCCATGATGGAAATGATGGCCAAGAAAGCCGCCAGCAAACCAAAATACAGTAAGGAAGAACTGGAGTTCGCCAATGCCGTATACGAAGTGGAGCGTTCCATCATGAATGTGAAGAACTACCGGAAAGCCCTGCTGGAAAGCCCGGAGAAAGAATTGTCTTCTCTGGTGAATGCCCTGGCAGGAGGCTACACCGCTCCAACTCCTGGCGGCGACCCGATTGTCAATCCGAATACCCTCCCGACCGGACGTAACCTCTATGCCATCAATGCAGAGGAGACACCTACGGAAAGTGCCTGGGACAAGGGAAAGAGACTGGCCCAGAACACCATTGACATGTACAAACGCAACCACAACGACAGCATTCCAAGAAAAGTCAGCTACACCTTGTGGAGCGGTGAATTCATCGAGACAGAAGGAGCGACCATCGCCCAGATTCTCTATATGCTGGGAGTGGAACCGATCCGCGATGCTTTCGGACGTGTCAATGACATCAGACTGATTCCTTCCAAAGACCTGGGCAGACCGAGAATCGATGTCGTCGTCCAGACTTCCGGACAGCTTCGTGACATCGCCGCCTCCCGACTCTTCCTCATCAACCGGGCAGTCGAGATGGCAGCAGCAGCCAAAGACGACCAATACACCAACCTGGTGGCAGAAGGTGCTGTCGCCTCTGAAAAGAAACTGATCGAGAAAGGACTCTCCCCACAGGAGGCCCGCGAAATCTCCACCTACCGTGTATTCGGTGGAATGAATGGCAACTACGGTACCGGCATCCAGGAGATGGTACAAAGCGGAGACCGCTGGACAGACGAATCTGAAATTGCCGCCGTCTACCTCAACAACATGGGTACCTTCTACGGTTCGGAGAAGAACTGGGAGACCGTTCGTCAATATGCCTTTGAAGCGGCTCTGACCAACACAGATGCAGTCATCCAACCTCGCCAGAGCAACACCTGGGGAGCCCTGAGCCTGGATCACGTGTACGAATTCATGGGCGGCATGAACCTCGCCGTCAGGAACGTGACCGGCAAAGATCCGGACGCCTACCTGAGCGACTACCGCAACCGCAACAACGTGAAGATGCAGGAACTCAAGGAGTCCATCGGCATCGAGAGCCGCACGACCCTCTTCAACCCGAACTACATCAAGGAGAAAATGAAGGGAGATGCCACCGCCGCATCCACATTTGACGAACTCGTCCAGAACACCTATGGCTGGAACGTCATGAAACCGGAAGCCGTCGATGACGAAATATGGGACGAAATCTACAATGTCTATGTACAGGACAAATTTGACCTGGGCATTCAGGATTTCTTCGAAAGAGCCAATCCGGCAGCCCTCCAGGACATGACCGCCGTCATGATGGAAACCGCACGGAAAGGACTTTGGGAAGCCAGCCCTGAGCAGTTGGCCAATATCGCGCAGCTCCACGCCGAACTGGTCAAGAAGCACAAAGCAGCCTGCACCGGTGCTGTCTGTGACAATGCCAAGCTCCGCGACTACATTTCCCGGAACCTGGACAAGCAACTGTCAGAAGACTACCGGAAGAGCATCAAGCAGGCCCGTGAGGTCCAGATTGAAAAGACAGAAGGCAATGTAGTGCTCAAGAAAGAGGAGCAGGAGGCTCAGAAGAACCGCCAGAACAGCTCTGTAGAGGAGAAAGACAACTCCTGGAAGAGTCTGGTCATCGTCCTCGTAGTCGCCATTGCCGGAGCTCTCGTCTTCCTTCAGATGAAAAAGAAAAATGAATAAAAGATAATATGGAACTTCCAGTTCAGCTCATTCTGATCTTAGCAGTATTGAAATATTGCCTGAAAGCCTCCCTCGCCGGAGGTTTCCGGGCAATCCTGTTCTATTCGCTCGGTGCCGGCCTGTTCGCCATGGCCTGCTATCCGCTGGTCATCAGCCAACCGGTCACCATCATCAAGAAACTGCTGGCAGACCAAGAAGTCGTGACCAACGGAGCCGTCCTCACTTCCCTGGAAGCGATCATCGGCATCCTGCTGTCCGTCCGGCTCCTTGACAACTATTTCCAGCCCAAGGCCAAACGGAAGAAATCCCTGTTCGTGCTGAAGGTAATCCCGGGACTGCTCTCTCCCATTGCCATCCTCTACTTCGAACTCATGTTCTTCAAGTTCAGGGCAGGGTCCGACTTCATAGAGACCGCTCTCATGTTCTCCCTTCTGTGCGCCGCCACCATCATGGGCCTGGCCTATCTGCTGAAGTACATGGCTGACGGAGAAAGCCTGAAACTGGAGCTGAAGATGCTCCTCAACATCGCCATTCTCTTCATCGGACTACTCGTCAACTCCTCTGTAGCGGCCTACAACATCTCAGCGGCCCACCAGACCATCGAATGGATTCCGATGCTCGCCTTCCTCTCCATTGCAGGAGCGCTCACCGCCTTCGGCTATTTCACCCGGAACATCAATTTCAAGAAATTTTTCAGAATACATAAAAATTAAAACTACAATATAATGGACTTCATCACTAACATCCTCTATTGGTTGTCCACAGGACTCTTGATACCTGTCACCATTTTTCTGATCTACTATCTGCTCCGGTCCCTCATTCTGGTCGGCAGCTTCTATGGGACCCACATTTCCAGAAACAAAGTCAATGTCAAGCTCAACCGACAGATCAACGAAGGCAAGGCGGAAGAAATGATGGCCGGATTGGAAAACAATACGAAACACCCGTCCCACCTCATAGAATACCTGTTGAGAATCAGAAGCCACAGCAATGACTCCATCATGCTCGGCAAGATTCTCGGTGACTATGAAATCGAATCTGCAAAAGAACTGGACCGTTCCAAACTGCTGGTCAAGATCGGCCCGATGCTCGGACTGATGGGTACATTGATACCAATGGGTCCGGCACTGGTCGGTCTGGCAACCGGAGACGTCGCTTCCATGGCCAGCAATATGCAGGTAGCCTTCTCCACCACCGTTGTCGGCATCATCATCGGAGCCGTCGGCTTCATCACACTCCAGATCAAGCAACGCTGGATTGCCGATGACATGAACATTCTCCAGTACATTGTAGAATCCATTGACGAAAAAAAACATGAGAACTAGAAAAAGTCTTTTCCAAAGCGAAGAAGATTACGATCCGCTATCCTCTCTGACCAACCTCTTCGACGTGGCGATGGTCTTTGCCGTGGCATTGATGGTCGCGCTGGTCACACATTTCAACATGACGGAAGTATTCTCCCAGGAAGACTTCACCATGGTGAAGAATCCGGGGACAGAACAAATGGAAATCATCACCAAAAAAGGAGAGAAAGTGGAAAAATATACTCCCTCCGAGAAACAGGAAGAGAACAACAAGTCAAGAGGCAAGCGCGTAGGTACTGCCTATCAGCTGGAAAACGGTGAAATCATCTATATACCGGAATAACCTCCCCCCTTCGGGAAATGCGGAAACGCTTAAATCGTTTTTCATGTCTTCTACTGGAGCAGAAAAAGGATTAGCGGAAAAAAAGAACGTTGCTCTCGACTGGGAAAAAGAATGCGGAAGTCAGGAGGAACCCTGACTTCCGCATTCGTATCATGCTTATATTCAGAAAGTTGAACACTGTTCGTAAAAATACCCATAAATAGTTATTGCAGGAAAGACAAAAACTGACTTATTTTGCACAAAAGGAAAAAGAAATGAACAAGCATACAAAATATGCCGCCAACGACAGAATGGGCGAACTCATTTGTGAAAACTACAACCTGCTTCTGATTATGAGCAGATTTGGTCTCACTTTAGGATTCGGCGACAAAACTGTCCGACAGGTATGTGAAGAGCAAGGTGTCCATACAGAAACTTTTCTGGCAGTGGTCAACTTCATATACGATGAGTGCTATTCACGCGAAGACTTCAAAGATGACATTTCCATTCCAGCCTTGGTGGAATACCTCAAGCAGTCGCATGTCTATTTCCTGAAATTCAAACTTCCCACCATCCGAAGGGAACTGATTGAATCCATTGATTTGGCCCAAAATGATCTGGCGCTGCTGATTATCCGATTCTTTGATGAGTATGTCAATGAAGTAAAGGCCCATATGGATTATGAAAATACAGTCGTGTTCGAATATGTTTCCAGACTACTCGCAAGCAAAGCAACTGATGACTACGAGATACAAAACTTTTCAGATCATCACGACAACATTGAAGCGAAATTGTCTGAGCTGAAAAACATTATAGTCAAATATTATCCTGCCAAGTCTGATGAAAACAAACTGAACAGTGTGCTTTTTGACATATACTCTTGCGAAGAAGATCTGGAACTCCATAGAAGAGTAGAAGATGACATGTTCATCCCTCTCATCATGGAAGAAGAAAAAAGGAAGAACAAGAATGCGTGAAGAAGATGTAATAAAAATTGCAATTGCTGAAACTTCAGTGATTATCCGAAGTGGTCTTGCCACGGTATTGAAAAGAATGCCAGGAGTCAAGATTTTGCCGATTGAAGCAATCTCATTACAGACAATTACAGAAAGTCTGAGTGTTCACAAACCGGATGTGCTGATTATCAATCCTGGTCTCCCCTTCTTCTTCGACCTGGAAAAACTAAAAGAAGAATGTGAAGTTCCAGACATGAAATGCGTTGCACTCATGTGTTCTTTCACAGACAGTTCCTTGCTGAAAGGATACGATGAATCCATTTCGCTTTATGATGCCGCAGAGACTTTGCGAAATAAAATGGACAACCTTCTGAATATGGAATCCAATGATTCTGAACAAGAAGTGCTCAGCAAACGAGAAAAAGAAATAGTCATCTGTGTGGTAAAAGGTATGACCAACAAGGAAATTGCAGACAAACTCTTCCTTTCCATCTATACCGTCACAACCCACAGACGCAACATCGCCAGAAAATTGCAGATTCATAGCCCTGCCGGCTTGACCATCTACGCAATCGTTAACAATCTGGTGGCTCTTTCAGACGTGAAAGGCAATTTTTAAAGAAAATTCAAGTTTGAACAAAATATGAAATATTTTTAATTTAGCCATTTTATATATCCAATCACAGAACAATTTTGTTCTAAAAAAAGAGGCCGACGTTGATGTCGTCCTCTTTTTTTGCTAATATTGCACAGAAATGAACTTGTGCCTCAAGTTATGCACAATCGTAGTGTGGACAAAACAAGCAGCATGGGAAATCAAATTGAACAGGAAGAAAGAATGGGAACAGAAAAAATGCTTTCCCTTGTCTTCAGAATGTCTTTACCTGCAATTGCGGCTCAAATCGCCAATTTGCTTTACAATATAGTAGACAGAATTTTCATCGGACATATCCCAAAAATCGGGACCGTTGCTCTTGCCGGAGTAGGAGTCACCACTTCTGTCATCATCCTTATCTCTTCCTTCTCCATGATTGTAGGAGGCGGCGGAGCACCTTTAGCCTCCATGGCTTTAGGAAAAGGAGATCGGGAAAAAGCGGCGGCCATCTTAGGAAACGGACTCCACTTGCTCGTGCTATTCTCCTTCATCACCGGTATTCTCTCCTTCCTTTTCATGGAACCCATCCTGATGGCGACAGGAGCCTCTGCCAACACCATCACTTATGCCACAGATTATCTGAGCATCTATCTCATTGGAACCGTTTTCGTCCAGGTAAGCACCGGAATGAACACATTTATAAGTTCCCAAGGACGTCCCGGCATCGCCATGTTCTCCGTACTCATCGGAGCTGGTTTCAACATACTGCTAGATGCCCTGTTCATCCAGAAACTGGGAATGGGCGTGAAAGGAGCCGCTCTCGCAACAATTCTATCACAATCCATCAGCGCCATATGGGTAATCGGATTTCTGCTCTCCAAGCAAGCGAGCCTGAGAATTGAAAAAAAACACTTGATGCTAAAGAAGCAAATCATCTGGCCAATGATTGCCCTGGGAATCTCCCCCTTTGTCATGGCCTCAACAGAAAGCATCATCGGCTTTGTCCTGAACGGAAATCTGGAAAGATTCGGAGACATCTACGTCAGTACCCTCACCGTTTTGCAGAGCATCATGCTCTTCGCAAGTGTACCACTGAACGGCTTTGCTCAAGGCTTCATGCCCGTCATGAGCTACAACTACGGCAGCAGAAACAATTTCCGAGTCAGAGAATGTTTCAAGATTGCCATGACTGTCATGTTCGGATTCAACTTCACTATCACAATACTCGCCCTGCTCTTTACCGAAACCTTCGCATCTTTCTTTACCAATGATCCATCTCTAATTGATGCCGTCCGAGAAATGGCCCCCTTCTTCCTGACCGGTTCCGCCATCTTCGGACTGCAGCGAGCCTGCCAGAACAGCTTCATCGCTCTGGGCGAGGCCCGAATCTCACTCATCATCGCCCTGCTGAGAAAAGTCATCCTGCTGGTACCGATGGCCATCATCTTCCCGAAATTCATTGGAGTGCAAGGTATCTTTCTGTCCGAATCCGTTGCGGACGCGATTGCCGCCACCGCCTGCATCATCATTTTCCTCATCGTATTCCCGAAAATACTCAAAAGGAATCTTTCTTGCGAGAAATGACAATGCGCCCTGACAACGGAAAGGTTGTCAGGGCACATCTGTATTCAAATCCTCCTATTTCTGAACCTTTCTCAGGAAACAGGAAATTGTATTTTCCATCAGACAAGCGATCGTCATCGGTCCCACCCCTCCAGGAACAGGAGTGATACAGGAAGCCTTTGGAGCGACTGATTCAAAATCAACGTCTCCACAAAGCTTTCCAGTCACCTCGTCTCGATTGATGCCGACATCAATCACCACAGTTCCAGGAGACACCATATCTCCTGTCACGAAGCGAGATCGGCCGATGGCAACCACCAGAATCTCTGCCTGACGAGTCACCTCTGGAAGATTTTCCGTCCGGCTATGGCAGACAGTCACG
This sequence comes from Bacteroidales bacterium, assembly GCA_020026275.1. Taxonomy (GTDB): domain Bacteria; phylum Bacteroidota; class Bacteroidia; order Bacteroidales; family UBA932; genus Cryptobacteroides. The sequence continues at coordinate 17,795 of JAHHQQ010000007.1, read as the reverse complement.
GTCGCATGACGGTCCAGCAGCAGTTTTGCCACAGGAAGCCCTACAATCTGGCTTCTTCCGACGACCACAGCCCTTTTCCCCTTGATTTCCACTCCGGCATGCTCCAGCAGACGGATAATACCCAGCGGTGTACACGGAACCGTGCAAGGCTGTTTCATCCACAAAGCCGCCACATTAGCAGGATGAAAACCATCCACATCCTTTTCCTTTGCAATCGATTCAATCACTTTGGACTCATCGATATGTGCTGGAAGGGGCAGCTGGACCAGAATACCATCCACGCCTTCGTCTGCATTGAGTTCTGCGATCAAAGCGAGCAAATCCTCCTGGGAAATGGAAGACGGCCGAGCAATCGTCGTATTCTTGATTCCTACCACTTGAGAAGCCTTGGCCTTTCCCCTCACATACGTCTGACTTGCCGGATCTTCTCCGACCAGAACCACGACGAGATGAGGGACACGCCCATATTTCTGAGGGAACGCAACCACCTGCTGCGCCAACTCCGCTTTCAGTTGAGCTGAAAGATCTTTGCCACTTATAATCATAATCTTATCTGAAAACTTTCCGAGTTTACATCACTCTCCAACCAATGTCCTGGCGATAGAAGAGATGCTCACATGAAATCTTGGAGATGGCTTCCAATGCTTTCTGCTTGGACTCCTGCACAGTAGAGGCAGAAGCGACCACCATAAGTACACGGCCTCCATTGGTCTTGAACACACCATCTTCCAGTCTGGTACCCATGTGATAGATGGTAATTCCCTCAATTGCGGCAGCCTCTTCCAAACCCTTGATTTCATATCCTTTCTCGTAAGAACCCGGATAACCTTTGGATGCCAGTACAAAACCCAGCGTCTGCTCGTCAGCCCATCTGATTTCAGGCATCAGCTCGCTGCAATGGGTATGAAGTCCCTCTACAGCCGTATCGTCCGATGCGAAACCATCCACAATGGCAGAGAACATTTCATAGATGTCCGACTGCAGTCTCGGCAGAATCACCTCGGTCTCCGGATCTCCGAAACGGCAGTTGAATTCAATGACCTTGATACCGTCCGGTGTCTTCATGAGCCCACCGTAGAGCAAGCCCTTGAAAGCGCAACCTTCCTTCACCATGGCAGCGGCCATCGGCTTCATGATTTTCTCCAGAGCATATTCTTCATCTTCCTGGGTGATGAGTGATACAGGAGAATAGGCTCCCATACCACCGGTATTCGGACCTTTATCCCCTTCAAATGCACGTTTGTGATCCTGTGAAACAGCCAGAGGATAGACCTCTTCTCCACAGACAAGACACAAGTAAGAGAATTCAGGACCAGTCAGGAATTCTTCGACAACTACCTGGCCATGACCGAACTTGTCATCCAGGAGCATATCTTTGAGTGCCTCCTGTGCCTCTTCCAGATTTTCAGGAATGACCACTCCCTTTCCGGCAGCCAGTCCATCGTATTTCAAGACCACCGGGAAAGAGCCGGCTTTCACATAAGCGAGCGCCTCTTCGTAATCGGAGAAAGTCTTGTAAGCGGCCGTCGGAATCTGGTAATCTGCCATGATCTTCTTGGCGAAATCCTTGCTGGATTCCACCTGAGCAGCCTTTTTGGAAGGACCGAAGACACGCAGACCTTCAGCGTTGAAGCGGTCCACAATTCCCTCACAGAGAGGCACTTCCGGACCGACAACTGTCAAGTCAATGTGCTCTTCTTTGGCGAAAGCGAGCAAACCTTCAATATCGTTGTCCTTGATTGGAAGACATTCGGCAATCCGGTTCATTCCGGCATTGCCCGGAGCACAAAAAAGTTTGCCCACATGAAGAGAACGGTGAAGAGCATCTGCAATCGCATGCTCTCTACCACCGCCACCTACGACCAGCACCTTCTTGCCATTGACGTGTTCAAGATTCAGCGTCTTGCCTGCCTGATTCTTGAAAGCAATATGACCGTCGGGTGTTATCACATTCATTACTGCCATATCCTAATGTTTGAAATGTCTTTCACCAGTCATCAACATAGTGATTCCTGTCTCGTTGCACTTCTTGACAGAATCCTCATCACGGATGGACCCACCCGGCTGGATGATGGCCTTCACGCCATATTCCGCAGCCAAAGTGACACAGTCATCAAATGGGAAGAAACCATCGGATGCCAGAACAAGTCCCTCTTCACGGATATCCTTGCCCTCTTCCTTGAGAGTGGCTTCTGCCTGACGGAGAGCAATCTCAGCCGAACCGATACGGTTCATCTGGCCGGCGCCCACGCCATAAGTCATGCCGTTCTTCACAACGACAATGGCATTGGACTTGACATGTTTCACAATTTTCCAGCCGAAATCCATGTCACGGAGCTGTGCCTCATCCGGTTTGGCCTCGGTCACACACATGTCGGCTTCTGCCATCTTGGTAGTGAGATCCTGATTCTGGACAAGCAGACCGCCGTTCACGCTGACATATTGTTTGCGGACAGTGTTGTCCTTGGTCATGTCCACCTCAAGCAGACGAAGGTTCTTCTTGGTACGGAGCAGTTCAAGCGCCTTTTCTGAAAAAGAAGGAGCCATCACAATCTCCAGGAAAATCGGTTTGAGGAGCTGGGCCATTTCCAGATTCACCTCTCTGTTGGCAGCCACGATACCGCCGAAGATGCTGGTCTTGTCGCCCTCATAAGCTTTCTTCCAGGCCTCAACGATGTCTGCACCCACGCCGGAACCACAAGGATTCATGTGCTTGAGGCCGACGCAGCAAGGCTCGTCAAATTCACGGACGATAGACAGAGCGGCATTCGCATCCTGGATGTTGTTATATGACAATTCCTTGCCATTGAGCTGCTGGGCAGTTGCCAGAGAATAAGGAACCTTGTCCAGAGACTTGTAGAATTTGGCCTCCTGATGAGGATTCTCACCGTAACGGAGAGCCTGCTTTTCGTCAAACTCTAGGAAGAGCTTTTCAGAAAGACCTGCCTGCTTTCTCATATAGCCTGCGATGGCCATATCGTACTCGGCAGTATGGGTATAGGCCTTTGCAGACAGCTGCAGACGAGTCTCCGGTTTGGTGTCACCATATCGTCTGATTTCAGAAATAACGACCTCATAATCTTCCGGATTGACGACGACGGTCACGGAATTCCAGTTCTTGGCAGCGCTGCGAAGCATGGATGGGCCACCGATGTCGATATGCTCTACCGCATCATCCATGGTGACATCCGGTTTGGCGATGGTCTCACGGAAAGGATACAGGTTCACGCAAACCAGGTCAATTGGAGTGATTCCATTGTCCTTCAACTGTTTCATGTGGTCTTCCACATCCCTGCGGCCAAGTAGGGCGCCATGGATTTTTGGATGAAGAGTCTTCACTCTGCCATCACAGATTTCAGGAAAACCTGTTACATCGCTCACTGGAGTGACAGGCAGACCTGCCTCCTGGAGCAATTTCATGGTTCCGCTGGTGGAAAGGATTTCCCATCCCAGTTCAACCAGATGACCGGCGAATTGTACTACGCCCGTCTTATCACTGACACTGATAAGTGCTCTCATAATTTATATATTTTTGTTGTTGAACATTTCAAAAAAGGAAGGGTCCTTACACAGGACCCGACCTTGCAATCACTTACTCTACGACAACACCCGGCTGGTCTGTCACCTCCCCTATGATGCTCGCCTTGTCTCCATGGCTGGCGAGAATCTCAATGGCCTTCTCCGCCTCAGAGGCATCCATGGCGAGAACCATACCGATTCCCATGTTGAAGATGTTGAACATCTCCCTGTGGTCAATCTTACCGTATTTTTCCAGGAAGCGGAAAATCGGCAGAATTTCCCAGGAACCCTCATTGACATGGACACCCATATTGTCTTTCAGGATTCGAGGAATATTCTCATCGAAACCTCCACCTGTTATGTGAGCGACACCGTGGACGTTGCACTGATGGATGACATCCAGCACCTGTTTCACATAGATACGGGTCGGAGTCAGGGCAACCAAACCGAGCGGCTGGTCTGACTCCAGTTCCGGATAGACCTTGTGCAGATCCAGTTCGTTGTCACTGAACACCTTTCTCACCAGAGAGAAACCGTTGGAATGGACACCGGTGGAAGCGATGCCGACCAGGACATCTCCCACTTTCACTTTGGAACAGTCAATGAGTTCTGATTTCTCCACCACTCCGGTCGTGAATCCGGCAATATCGTATTCTCCATCAGGATACATGCCCGGCATTTCAGCCGTTTCACCACCTGTCAGTGCGCAACCTGCCTGACGACAGCCTTCTGCCACACCGGAGACGATGGCCTCGACCACCTCCGGACGAGTTTTGCCCTGTGCGACATAATCCAGGAAAAACAGAGGTTCAGCCCCCTGAGCAAGCACATCATTGACACACATGGCCACAGCATCAATACCGATGGTATCGTGCTTGTCCATGGCAAATGCCAATTTCAATTTGGTACCGACACCGTCTGTACCGCTGACCAATACGGGTTCCTTCTTGCCGAGAGCAGAAAGATCGAACATTCCTCCGAATGATCCGATATTACCCATCACACCCAGCCTGTCAGTAGATTTGACATGCTTCTTGATGCGTCTAACCACATCGTAACCTGCTTCCAGACTTACGCCTGCCTTTTCATAATCAATTGCCATAACAGAGTATTATTTCTTAAATGTATTCTTTTTATGTTGGTCCACCACTTCCTGATAGTCGTAAAGTGGAGTAGGATATTTGCCAGTGAAGCAGGCCGTACACAAGTCGGACCTTCTTCCTGCCTCGAGCAGAGCTTCCTCTGAAAGGTATCCGAGGGAATCCGCTTCAATGGCTATTCTGGCTTCTTCCTGATTCTTGGTTGCACACAGCAGTTCCTCGTAGGTGGAAGTATCCACACCGTAGAAGCACGGGTGCATCATCATCGGGCTGGCAATGCGGACATGCACTTCCAGAGCACCGGCCGCTTTCAGCATCCGCACGATTCGCTTGCTGGTCGTACCGCGGACAATGGAGTCATCAATGAGCGCCACCCTCTTTCCGCTGACAATGCTCTTGACCGGTGACAATTTCATCTTGACACCCTTGTCTCGCATGGACTGGGATGGCTGGATGAAGGTTCTTCCGATATAACGGTTCTTGATCAGACCCATTTCATAAGGAAGTCCGCTCGCCTCCGCATAACCCATCGCAGCACTCAGACTGGAGTCCGGACAACCCACCACAATATCGGCAGGGGCCGGGCACTCTTTCCAGAGAAGTTTTCCTGACTCTTTTCTGAACGCATGCACATTCACGTCCTCAATGTCACTGTCCGGACGGGAGAAATAGATGTATTCCATGGAACACATCGCATGTCTGCACGGACGGTCGGTATATTTCCGGGAACGGATGCCGTGATGGTCGATGGTCACGATTTCGCCTGGCTCGATGTCTCGAACAAACTCAGCCCCCACGACATTGAAGGCACAGGTTTCACTGCTGACAATATAGCCTTCCCCCAATTTTCCAATGGAGATCGGTTTGAAACCGTAGCGATCTCTGGAAACATATAGACGGTTCCGGGTCATAATCACAAAAGTAAACGCCCCGTCAATCTTGTTCAATGCATTCTGGATATGATCGATGCGCGGGGTCTCCTGACGGCTACTGTCCTTTTTTATCAAATGAGCCAGAATCTCACTGTCGGAAGTGGTCTGGAAAAGACTGCCGGAATCTTCCAGTTCTTTTCTCAAACGATTATAATTGATGACACTGCCGTTCTGGGCAATAGCAAAGTCACCTGAATTGTGGCGGAAAAGCAAAGGCTGCACATTCTCAATCCCGGCTCCCCCGGCATTGGGATATCTCACATGTCCCAAGGCCAAAGAACCTTTCAATGTAGCCAAATTCTCATTGTTGAATACTTCCACAACAAGACCGCCACCTTTCACTCTATGAAGTTCCCCTTCTTCATTGACAGCAACAATGCCACAACCTTTCTGTCCCCTATGCTGCAAGGAGTGAAGCCCATAGTAGGTAAGTTCTGCGGCATTGGGAACTCCATATACCGCAAAAATACCACATTCATCATGAATACTTCTATCCATATCCATTATCATTAATTACCTCTGAAATATTTGACTGCGTTATCAAACAAAGGCTGTTCCATATCTGCGCTGATATTCTTGAACAGGTTTTTCTCATAACGTTCTGAGTGCCCCATCTTGCCTAAAATCTGTCCATTCTTGCTGATGATGCCTTCAATGGCATAATAAGAGCCATTCGGATTGTATGGGCTCTCCATTGTCACATCACCGGTAATCGGATCGACATACTGGAAAGCAACCTGCCCGTTTTCGAACAGTTCCTTGGCCAATTCAGGATTGACCACAAATTTGCCTTCACCGTGGCTGACAGGAATTGTAAACTCATCTCCAACCGTCAGACCGGACAACCAAGGGGAATTCACAGTGGAAACCCGAGTAGTTACCATTTGGGAGATATGGCGATTGATATCATTTCTGAAAAGGGTTGGAGAATCCTTCGTCACCATACCCAATCTTCCATAAGGAAGCAGACCGGATTTGACCAGTGCCTGGAATCCATTGCAGATACCCAGGATCAGCCCTCCTCTGTCAATCAGTTTATGTATTTCCTCAGCTATCTCTTTATTGTTCAGAACATTGGCAATGAACTTTCCACTTCCGTCCGGCTCGTCTCCTGCAGAGAATCCTCCGCATAAAGCAAGAATCTGACATTCTGAAATGTTCTTCTTCATTTCTTCAATAGAACGGAAGATGTCTGCCTCGTTCTGGTTGCAGAACACACCGAATCTCACCTCAGCGCCGGCCTTTCTGAAGGCCTTGGCTGTATCGTAATCACAGTTCGTTCCAGGGAAGACAGGAAGGAAAGCAAGTGGCTTCTCAATCTTCTTACCTTTGTATCTGAGTTCCTCTTTCTTGAGTTTGAGCGGCTTGATGCCCTCAAGACCCTTTGGAGCAGTCCTCTTCATGTCTGACTTGGAAACCAGAGGATAGATAGCTGCATAAGGTGCTTCATTGGCGTGCATCAGTTCGAACACGTCCACGGAAACGCCATTGATATGGAGCAGGCCATCCTCGCCGGAAGTGACGGTACCAAGCAGCTGTGCCCGAGGAAAATCAAGCTCCGCCTCAGATTCCACCACGATGGAACCGGGAGCTCCGCCAAAGAGATCATTCTCGTCCACCTTGACATCCACTCCGAAAGCATTGCCGAAAGCCATCTTGCAGATTGCTTCCGCTACGCCCTCTGTACCGATAGCGAAACCGGAAACGATGTTGCCCTTCTCAATCTGGCTAGTCACAAACTGCCAGTTTTCTTTCAACTGGGCGAGGTCAGGCATCCGGTTGTCGAGAGGAGTATGTTTGATGAGATAGATTCGGTTGCCCTCCCATTTGAATTCAGGGGAGATGACGGTCTTGGCATTGACCGTAGTGATACCGAAAGCGACGAGAGTAGGAGGCACATTCAAGTGCTCGAAGGTTCCACTCATGGAATCCTTTCCTCCGATCGAAGGCAGACCCAGTCCAGCCTGCATCTTCAAGGCGCCCAGCAGAGAACTGAGCGGCTTGCCCCAAGAATGAGGGTCAGACGTCATTCTTTCGAAATATTCCTGATAGGAAAATCTCATTTTCTCGTAAGAGGCACCGGCCGCGACCACTTTGGAGCAAGCGCTGATGACTGCGTAAGCGGCACCGTGATATGGGCTCCACTCGGAAAGGTACGGATCGTAGCCGTATGCCATGATGCTGGCGGTATCGGTATATCCGTCGGCAGGCAGTTTCTGGACAGAAACCTGAGTCTCTGTCGTCTGCAGCATTCCGCCATAAGGCATAAGGACAGTAGAACGTCCAATGCTGGAGTCAAACATTTCCACCAGACCTTTCTGTGAACATACAGACGGTCTCTGCATGAGTTCGAACAGTCTTTCTTTCAAATTCTTGCCTTTCTCTTCCAATGGAAGGAAAGGCTCTTTGTCTTCCACTTTTCCGATGACGGCTTCAGCATGATGCCTTGCTCCGGCGCTGTTGATGAACTCACGGCTGAGATCTGCCACGAGCCGGCCATCATTGTACATTCTCATACGGCCCATACCTGTCACATCAGCAACATGGGTCACTTCCACATTTTCCTGACGGCAGAATTCTCTGAAAGCCTCTTCATCCTTGGCCTCGATGACCACGGCCATTCTTTCCTGAGATTCACTGATGGCAATCTCAGTGGAATTCAAGCCGCTATATTTGGTTGGAACCCTATCCAGATAGATGTCCAGACCATCAGCAAGTTCACCGATAGCGACACTCACGCCACCGGCACCGAAGTCATTGGACTTCTTGATGAGGCTGGTGACTTCCGGACGGCGGAAAAGACGCTGGAGCTTGCGCTCCTCAGGTGCATTTCCCTTCTGAACCTCACTTCCGCAAGTTTCCAGAGACTCTTCTGTATGCTCTTTGGAAGAACCGGTAGCGCCACCGATTCCGTCACGACCGGTACGTCCTCCCAACAGCAAGATGACATCGCCTGCCACAGGCGATTCCCTTCTTACATTCTCTGCTTTGACCGCACCGACCACAGCGCCGATCTCCAATCTCTTGGCAGTATATCCCGGGTGAATGATTTCACAGACGTGGGTAGTGGCCAGACCGATCTGATTGCCATAGCTGGAGTAGCCTTGAGCAGCCTTGCGGCTGATCACCCTCTGAGGAAGTTTTCCTGGCAAAGTCTCCTCTACCGGTTTCCAGATATTGCCGGCACCGGTCACACGCATTGCCTGATAGACATAGCTTCTACCGGAAAGCGGGTCACGAATTGCGCCACCCAGACAAGTGGCTGCCCCTCCGAACGGTTCAATTTCTGTCGGATGATTATGAGTCTCGTTCTTGAACATGAGCAGCCATTTCTCAATGACGCCATCATTGTCCACATCCACATAAATGCTGCAAGCGTTGTTCTCTTCGCTCACTTCCATGTCATCCAGCAGACCTTCCTTCTTCAGATAGCGTGCACCGATGGTGGCAAGATCCATCAGACAGAGACTCTTTTGCTCTCTGCCAAGATCCTTTCTCATCTTGAGATACATCTTGAGAGTACCATCAATCTCCTCTTTGATGAAAGAATCTTCAATTGAAATATTTTCCAATTCTGTCGTGAATGTAGTGTGACGGCAGTGGTCACTCCAATACGTATCCAGAATTCTCAATTCCGTTTCATTCGGATTTCTGCCCTCACTCTTGAAATAAGCAATGACTTCACCGAGATCAGCTGCATTCATTGCCAATCCCATCTTGCGGCAATAGGCCGCCCGCTCTTCTTCTTCCAGATCAACCAGTCCGTCCAATACCGGAACCGGTTTGACTGGAGCATGCTCCATGTCAGTAAGGCGAACCAGATCCTTCTCTCTGGACTCGACCGGATTAATGAAATAACGGCGGATTATGTCTAATACGCCGTCATCAACATCCTCATTGAGGATAATGAGCTTGGAACTCTTTATATGCACATCAGCTTTCGGATCAATCAAATGGACACAATCCACTGCAGAAGCCGCCCTCTGGTCAAACTGACCCGGCAAATATTCCACGGCGATGTATTTGCAACCCTTCAGTTCACAAGTGTCACTCACCTCATCTGTCACGATTTCTCCAAAAACGCTGTAACGGCATTTTTCCAAAAGTTCAGCGGAAAATCCGAACAGATCATACACATTCAACAATCTGAGGTCCTTCAGATTCAGAAGTAGATTTTCATTCAATTCTTTTCTGAGACTTTCTGCCTCAACCCTGAATTCTGGTCTTTTCTCGACAAATATACGGGAACCCGACATAGTCTATATTTTTGAGTTAATAACTTTTTCAGCCTGCTGCTGACGATATTCGTCCAATTTTTCTGCAAGAGCCACGTCCGTGACTGCCAAAATCTCCACTGCAAGGAGAGCCGCATTCTTCGCACCATTGACAGCAACAGTCGCCACAGGAATTCCAGTAGGCATCTGCACCATGGACAAAAGAGAATCCAGACCGCCCAAAGCCTTGGTCTGCATAGGAACAGCGATTACAGGCAATGTGGTAAGGCCCGCTGCAACTCCTGCCAGATGGGCAGCCCCGCCAGCACCCGCGATGATGACACCCACCCCACGGCTCTTTGCCCCCTTGGTATACTCATACATCAAATCAGGTGTCCTATGAGCGCTGATCACCTTCTTTTCGAACTCGACGCCAAATGACGACAGTATCTGCTCAGCTCCCGACATTACATCGTAGTCGCTGGTAGATCCCATAATAATTGAAACTTTCATATGTGGAATTTTAAGAGTTTGCGATTTGCAAATATAACAATAGCAATGGAATTGTCATCATTCAGAAAGAGGAATTTTATTCACACCTTTTTCCACATCTTCCCAAAAAGCGAGAAGTTCTCTTTTCAGAAACATTGACCCACCTCATTTTGAGAATATTCAAAAGTGTTTTCGTATCTTTGCAAGAATATATCATTATCTGAAAAATCCGAAACAATTATGAGAGATCTGTTTCTTACCAATACTCTTTCAAGAAAGAAAGAACTTTTCGTACCCGTACAGCCCGGACATGTCGGCATGTATGTGTGCGGCCCTACCGTCTATGGTGAGGCACACCTCGGACACGCCAGACCTGGCATCACCTACGATGTCCTTCAGAAACTGCTTCGTCACCTGGGGTACAAAGTCAGATATGTCCGCAACATCACTGACGTAGGCCATCTCGAGCACGATGCTGACGACGGAGAAGACAAAATCACCAAGAAAGCGGCTTTGGAACAGCTTGAACCAATGGAAGTTGTGCAGACCTATACTTTCTGCTATCATGAAGCCATGAGACTCCTCAATGTCGCCCCACCATCCATCGAGCCAAGAGCATCCGGGCACATCGTCGAGCAGATTCTGACCGTGCAGAAGATTCTGGATGCCGGCTATGCCTACATCAGCAACGGTTCTGTCTATTTCGACATTGAAAAATACAATCATGACCACCAGTATGGCATCCTTTCCGGCCGTACTCTGGACGACACCCTGGAAGGCACCCGTCTTCTGGACGGACAGAGCGACAAAAAAGCACCTTACGATTTCGCTCTTTGGAAGAAAGCCGAACCTCAGCATATCATGAAATGGCCATCACCATGGAGCATCGGCTTCCCAGGCTGGCACCTTGAATGTTCTGTAATGGGAGAAAAGTATCTCGGAAATGAGTTTGACATACACGGAGGCGGCATGGATCTGATGTTTCCGCATCACGAATGCGAAATTGCCCAGAACGTCGCTTCCAGAGGCACCCAAGGGGTACACTATTGGGTCCACAACAATATGGTCACCATCAATGGACAAAAAATGGGAAAATCCCTCGGCAACTTCATCACCCTGCCACAAGTTTTTGCAGGGGCACATGAAAAGCTAGATCAGGCCTACACCCCTATGACCATCCGATTCTTTATTCTTCAAGCCCACTACCGCAGCACTCTGAACTTTTCCAACGAAGCTCTTCAGGCAGCTGAAAAAGGATTGAAGAAAATCATGGTTGCCTACAAAGACCTCTGTCTGTTGGCAAAAACTGCTGGCGCAACACACAGTGCCTTTGGAGACAAAGGCCACATTGCACCGGCGCTCGCCTATGGAGAATACCTCCAGAGCGTAGCACCTGAAAGTTGCCAGGCAGATGATCCACAGGTCAAGAAAATATTTGACAACGTCTATACTGCTCTTTGCGACGACATGAACACCCCTATCGCCTTATCTGAGATGTTTGATGCTGTCCGTCTGATCAACACAGCAAAAGAGAAGAAGGTGACCCTCTCAGCAAAAGATTTGCAGTGCCTGCTGGACCTCTTCGACAACATCGTCTTCGGAGTATTCGGTCTCAAAGATGAAAGTCTGGGCGAATCCAGCGACAAGAGCATCGTATCCGGTCTTATGGACATTGTCTTGGAAGACAGAGCTGCCGCCAAAGCCGCCAAGGACTGGGCCCGCAGCGACGCTATCCGAGATCACCTGAAATCTCTGGGAATCAACATCAAAGACACCAAGGACGGTGCAGAATGGACCATTGAATAAAATATCCTTATGAAATTCATCTCATGGAATGTCAACGGCCTCCGCGCCGTTGTCGGAAAGAACTTCAAGGAAGTGTTCAACGAACTGGACGCCGATTTCTTCTGCCTGCAAGAAACCAAAATGCAAGCAGGCCAATTGGACCTCCAATTCGAAGGATACCATTCCTACTGGAACTATGCGGACAAGAAAGGCTACTCTGGAACAGCAATCTATTCTAAACAGGAGCCTATTTCTGTCAGCTATGGCATCGGGATTGATGAACACGATCACGAAGGACGTGTCATCACCTTGGAAATGTCAGAGTTCTATCTGGTCTGTGTATATGTACCCAATTCACAAGATGAACTGAAAAGACTGGATTACAGAATGAGATGGGAAGACGACTTCAGAACCTACCTAAATGCCCTGGCCCTAAAGAAAGGAGTCATCGTCTGCGGAGACCTCAATGTCGCCCACGAAGAAATTGACCTGAAGAACCCGAGTTCCAACCATCACAATGCAGGTTTTTCTGACGAAGAAAGAGAGAAATTCTCTACCTTGCTCTCTTCTGGATTTACCGACTCATGGAGAGCCCTTCATCCAGATACCGTCAAATATTCTTGGTGGTCCTATCGTTTCCGTTCCCGTGAAAAAAATGCAGGATGGAGAATCGACTATTTTCTAGTTTCAGACAAAATCAAGGACCGCATCAAAGGAGCAGAAATCCACAACGAAATTTTTGGTTCAGACCATTGTCCAGTTGAATTGGATTGGGAATAGGCTCCATCAAGCATAAAAAAGGCATCCGGAAATGGATGCCTTTTTTATGCTTTTATCATCTTCTCCTGTCTTCTCGACTTGAAGACAGTTTCATAACCATAATTGATTCCACCACAGAGAATCTGAACAAGTGTCTGGGACTCATGACTCAAAGTGGCAAAGATAATTCCAATTTCAACAGGAATGCCATAAACAACCGACAGGCTCAAAGAGACGAGATAATGGTATGCACCGAAGCCGCCAGGTACCGGAACCACCGTACTGATTGCACCGACGATCATCAGAAACAGAGCATCCAACATATTCAAGTCCAATAAAGCAGACAGCCCCCCTCTCATCTCCTGTGGAAAAGCAGCCGGATCCACCCCCTGCATGGACAACAAAATGGCATAACATGCCAGCCAGTAGCAAGCCCACACCGCCATGGAATGCAAAAAGGTCAGCCACCAGTTCTTGGCGAGGAAACAATCCCTCATACCCACCAGAATGCCTTTTCCGACATTATAGATGGTCCCGAAAAACTTGGACTGTTTCCTGAAATGCACACTTGCCCAGACAAATGCGACTATCAGCCCGACAACGAACAAGATCAGCATCACCACAAAACCGGATACGCTGAAATTCAGCTTCTCGGTAATCGGCCGGAACATCTTGTCAAAGAAGAACGATCCGAACACATCCCGGCTCAGGACCAAAAGTGCTATCAGGAACAAAGACATCGAAATGATATCCCAGATACGATCCACCAATCCTGTTCCAAACACCTTGTCATAGGTCCCCAGCTTCTTGCCATTCTTGCCCAAGGCAGAATGGCGATGAATATAGGCACAGGCTATGAATTCCCCCGCACGAGGCAATACCATATTTGCAACATAGCAGATATTGACCGCATTGAAGCAAGCAATCCGTTTTGTCGAAGGATCGACAGAAAGCAAAAGTTGACGCCATCTCAAACCTCGGAACCAGAAAGAAAGGACCCCCAAAAGCATTGAAACAATGACAAACGTCCAGTTACAAGATTTCAGACCTTGCCAGAACATCTTCCAATCCACTCCTTTGAAAGAGACCCAAAGCAAAAGAAACGCCCCCAAAATGGAAAGCGAATACTTCAATATCTTCTTAAGTTTTTTTCGCATTATTCTTCTCGATAAACGATTGACCCCACCTCCTTGTCCAACTTTCAGACCTAAACTGCAAATATAAAAAATAAGTTACATTAACGTGGAAAAAGTTCCATGAAATGCGAACAAAATTCTTACATTTGCATTTTGCAACCATATATATAAATAGGTAGATATGAAATCAATACTCGGCATTGGAAATGCACTTACGGACATTCTGGCCATCCTGCCAGATGACAATCTGCTGACAGAATACCACCTTCCAAAAGGAAGTATGCAACACGTTGACATGGAAACTGGAGACAAAATCTGGAATGCTCTCAAAGAAGTAGGAGTAAAATATGTTCCAGGCGGCTCCGCAGCCAACACCATCACTTGCACTTCCATCTTCGGAATGCCTTCAGGATATATCGGGAAAATCGGAAACGACGAATTGGGACATCTCTTCAAGAGCACCATGGAACAATATGGCGTCACCACCACCATGCTCTATGGCACAAAATCATCTGGAAGATGTATGGTATTCATTGCAGGTGCCAATGCCGAAAGGACTTTTGCAGACTACATGGGCTCTGCCCTTGAGATGGGACCGGAAGACCTCAAACAGGAATATTTCGAAGGATATGACTATTTCCACATTGAAGGTTATCTGGTACAGAACCAGGAGCTCATCAGCAAGGCGGTCCAGATGGCAAAGAATGCAGGCTGCATCATTTCCATCGACATGGCGTCCTACAATGTGGTGGAATCCAATGACGCCTTCCTGCATAACCTGGTGGACAAATATGTGGACATCGTCTTCGCCAATGAAAGCGAAGCCAAGGCATTCACGAAAAAAGAGCCGAGAGAAGCATTGGACGAACTGGCAAAACACTGTGACATCGCCATTGTAAAAGTCGGCAAAGACGGTTCCATGGTCAAACAAGGGGACGAATATCACTACATCAAAGCTTGGCCAGCCAAACCGATTGACGCCACAGGAGCAGGAGACACCTATGCCGCCGGCTTCCTCTATGCACACTCCATCGGAATGCCTTTGAAAGTCTGCGGAGAAATCGGTTCCATCATCGCCGCCAAAGTAGTAGAAGTGGTCGGCACCAAGATTGATGTTCCGAGATGGAAGGAAGCGAAAGCTGAAATCAAAGAACTCATTGCCCAGAACTCCAAACAATGACCTGTCTGATTAAAGAACATTTCAGGAAAAAGATGCTGGAGCGTTCCAGAAGCGATGTTCCGACAGGATTGCTTCCTCTAGAACAGATACAGACCGCAGTCGCCATCGTCAATATGGAAGAGCCCGCCGCCAACCTCTGCAAAGAAGAACTGCTCTCCTTCTTCAAGAAGCACGACATCCAGGGAGAGATCTTCTATCTCGATTTCAGGAAAGAAGCCAAAGATGAGCTGCAAATCACCAGCCCTCAGACGACTTTTAGAAAAAAAGATCTCAACTGGGCAGGTCGTCCCTGTCCGGAAAAAGCCAACTATATGCGAGGCCACCATCCAGACCTTTTCATTTCTTTAGTCGGGAAAAACAATTTTCCACTCCAATTTCTCGCAACCTGTTCCCAGGCCCGTTTCAAGATTGGACGAATGCAGCTCCCGGACCAGACATTTGATCTGATTGTCACACATTCTCCCCAACAAGAAATTTTACCGGCCCAGGCCTTTGTCAAGATGACAGAAATTCTCAAAAAAATAAAATAAACCGGCCAACACAAACGATATGAATTTAATCAAAAGCCTTATAATCGCCCTGAAAGGATTTGCAATGGGCGCAGCCAATGTAGTTCCTGGCGTATCCGGAGGAACCATCGCCCTGCTCACCGGCATCTATGGTGAAATCATCGACAGCCTCAACTCTGTCCTGGAGCCAGCCACCTGGAAAGCCCTCTTCAAGGGCAACCTCAAAGAATTCTGGCAGAGAATCCATGGCACCTTCCTGGTAGCCCTCGCCATCGGTGTGCTGGGCAGCATCGTCAGCCTTGCAAAAGTAATGGAATACGTGATCGTCTACCATCCGGTCCAGACCTGGGCCTTCTTCTTCGGTCTGATCATCGCCTCTTCCATCTACATGCTCATTGACATCAAGAAATGGAAATTCGCGGACATCGTCTGGACCGTCATCGGTATCGGACTGGGAGTAGTCGTCTGCACCCTCTCCCCCACCCAGACCCCTGACGACTGGTGGTTCATCTTCATCTGCGGCGCCATCGCCATCTGCACCATGATCCTTCCAGGCATCTCCGGCAGCTTCATCCTGGTGATCCTGAGCAAATACGAATACATCATGGGCGCCATCAGCGACCTCAACTGGCCCGTGCTCATCGTCTTCTGCCTCGGCTGCCTCGTAGGTATTCTGGCATTCGCCAAATTCCTCCACTGGCTATTGGCAAGATGCGAGAGACAGACCATGCTGGTACTGGTCGGTTTCGTCATCGGATCCCTCATCAAAGTATGGCCATGGAGCGACATGGGAGCAGTTGCCAAAGCCCACTATCTCGCCAGCGGCCAGAGCCTTGAACTGGCAGAACAGAGCGTCACCACCCTCATGCAGTCCGGACAGGCCGTTTCCGAAGCAGTCAACATGCACTACACCGGAGCCATCCTCTTCTGCATTCTGGGAATTGTCCTGGTCTGCGGACTGGAATTGCTCGGAAATAAAAAGAAAGCGGAATAAAAAATAGAAAGAAGGAGCCCAGATTTCAAGAAATTTGGGCTTTTTCATGGATTATCTGCAAATTTGTATTGTATTAATAAGAATTATACCTATATTTGCAATCCGTTTGAGAGAATCCCAAACGAAAATAAGGATTGGTCTGGTAGCTCAGCTGGATAGAGCAACAGCCTTCTAAGCTGTGGGTCTTGGGTTCGAATCCCAACCAGATCACCGAAAAGCAAAAGCGCTTGACGACAGTCAGGCGCTTTTTTGTTGTCCCCCCCCACCGAGCCGAACTTGTTCGAGCGAAGGTGAGGTACAACAAAAAAGCCATTACGCGACAGCGGAATGGGCTTTTGCCATTACGACTGATAGCCCCCCGCAGGGGACAGGGATGTGGTCACCGCAGGTGAGCAAATCCCAACCACATTCCCCTTTATTTTCAACAAAATGCAACAAGCCTTTCGCATTTCCCGTATGGGGGCACGTCCCAATCCGTTCTTGGGTGAGCGTTTCGGGAGGGCGGCGACGGGGTGGGAAACGGAGAAAGGGTCTTGTTTTAGTGGACAAAAGAGGTTAATTTTGCGCCCCTCTTCTGACCTATGACGGGAGAGGGAAATCGGAAAGAAAGAAGTAGAAAGATGAGAGCACTTTGGACTATTCTGTTGCTGGTCACCAGCAACATTTTCATGACTTTTGCCTGGTATGGGCATTTGAAACTGCAAGAAATGAAGATCAGCAACGGCTGGCCGCTGATTCTGGTCATTCTCTTTTCCTGGGGCGTCGCCTTTTTTGAATATTGCGCCCAGGTTCCTGCCAACCGGATCGGTTTCGTCGAGAACGGCGGTCCGTTCAACCTGATGCAGCTCAAAGTGATCCAGGAGGTCATTTCTCTGACCGTCTTCACCATCATCGCGACTTTCCTGTTCAAAGGACAGCCGGTCCAATGGAATCACCTGGCGGCTTTCGGCTGCCTCATTCTGGCTGTATTTTTCGTATTTCTGAAATAGAAGGAACTATATCCAATCGTGACGGCGTTCACAGACGGCTTCTGATTCTTCGAGCAGCCGGATGAATTCCTGCATGGAATGTTTGCGGCAGGTGTTTTTCAACATGTGCACGCAGCCTTCCATCTGATTGCCGGCACATTCTATCGGAATGGCCTTCACGCCTTCCTCCTCATGGATGGTCGCTTC
>JAHHQQ010000006.1 GCA_020026275.1 Bacteroidales bacterium | reverse complement strand
ATTGCAAGAGCACTATTGTGTTACATA
Source organism: Bacteroidales bacterium (assembly GCA_020026275.1). Lineage (GTDB taxonomy): Bacteria > Bacteroidota > Bacteroidia > Bacteroidales > UBA932 > Cryptobacteroides. The sequence goes on along the minus strand of JAHHQQ010000006.1, from coordinate 90,600 downwards.
AACTCTCCAGCTGCCTTCTTTGGTCCCGCGTTCAACATACTTCTTGTCAAGCAAATGATTCAGCAATTTCTGAATGGCCGCAATGCTTATACCGGTTTCATTCTGCATATCCTTCAAAGTTAGCGAAGGCTGTGTGCGCATGGCATTCAAGATTTTTGTGTAATTGGGCGAACGAAATGCAATGCGTTCACCGTCATACCACCATACGTTTTCATTTTTTTCGCTGACAAACAGCACATCATGGTACACCTCTGTAGCTACCAGCTCGTTAAAATACTTGAGGAATGGACGAATATCCTGCATGCTTGCGTGTGCACCGTCACTCGGTACAGGTCCAACTTCAAGATCTGTTTGATGCAGTGCCTCGAGATACTCATTCTTCTTGCGGCTACGGACTACTATCATCGGATAATCATGGCGGGCCAGAATGTAATTGACCATCAGTCGGGCGATACGGCCGTTGCCATCCTCAAAAGGATGGATACGAATGTAGCGGTAATGAAACAGAGCTGCCAATTCAACGGGTGTAAATTTACCTCCCTGTTCTGCTGCGTTATACCAATCCACCAGATCCGCCATCAAGCCAGGTGTCTCTTCCGGAGAAGCATAATCGAATCTGTCTCCATAGCGTGTAATTACGCTGTTAGGTCTTGTCTTGTATTGCCCGGCATGTATGACATAGCTGGTCTGGACACCATTGGGCATATTGCGATAGACCTTATAATCTTCATGCATGAGCGTATGGTGTAAACTGCGAATGAAGTTTTGCGTGAGAGGCGTATCTTTCAGAGAGGCTTCTTCCTTCATCATCTGCAAACCGACATTGCTGGCCGTCATTTCGTGTACGTCGTGCAATTCAGCTTCACCAATCACCTTGCCAAACAACAGAAGAATCTCAGTCTGTCCGTATGTCAGTGTATTGCCTTCAATATGGTTGCTGTTATAGTTGAAATCAACAGTAAACCGGCGACTGAGCCTATCTCTGTCTTTCTCCGATAGAGGTTGTATTTGCTGCCACGCTTCAATGGCTTTCTTTAACGTCAGATATCTCATAATAATCTATTCAGGACTCCTGCAAATATAGTAAATGTTTCGAAAAAGGTTGTAGCACTGCAACCTTTTTCGAAACATTATTGGCAATTCCGACTCCTCGCAGGAAAACTCCATCCGAGAGGGGATTACTTGGACAAATTGGCTCTGAGATAGGGGGCGGTGACGGACTGCTCGCAGGACAACATCTGCTGCGGAGTTCCTTCAAAGATGACTTCTCCTCCTTCGTTGCCACCACCCGGTCCAATCTCCACTACGTAGTCGGCTGCTTTCAGCACCTCCAGATTGTGTTCAATCAGGAAGATGGAATTGCCGTCAGAGACCATCCGGTCAAAGAGCTGGATGATGTGCTGCACGTCTTGCAGGTGAAGACCGTCTGTCGGCTCGTCCAGCACCAGAATCTGTCCGGCATTCCCCAGGTAGGAGGCCAGCTTCATTCGCTGCAGCTCTCCTCCAGACAGGGTTGAGAGGGACTGGTTCAAGTGCAGATAGAACAGCCCGACATCCGAAAGCGGTTTCAGCTTCTTTTCGATGACGGTGCCCTGGAACCTTTGCATGGCCTGGCGGACGGTCAGATCCAGCACCTCCGCAATGTTCAGTCCGTCCAGCTTGTATTCCAGCGCTTCTTTGGAGTACCTCATGCCGTTGCAGGCTTCGCAGGTGGTCTCAATGGAATCCATGAACGCCATCTCCGAAACGATGACCCCCTTGCCGTGACAGACCGGGCAGGCTCCCTGTCCGTTGAAAGAAAACATGCCCACGCTTTGTCCGGTCGCTTTGGCGAAGAGCTTCCTGATCTCATCGGTCACTCCCAGATAGGTGCCCGGAGTGGAGCGGAGGCTGATGCCGATGTTCTTCTGGCTGATCAGCTTGACTTTCTCTCCAATCTGGTTGTGGAAAGCCTGCATCAAAGAACTCTTGCCGGAACCGGCGACTCCGGCGATGACCGTGAACACGCCCTGCGGCAACCTTACGGAAATGTTCTTGAGATTGTGCAGATTCAGGTCGTGGAGATCATACCAGCCTGTCGGCTGACGGACTTCCTGCTTCAGCCCCTTGTGCTGGCGCAGCAATTGTCCGGTCATGGTGTCGCCTTCGTACAATGACCGATAGGAACCTTCAAAAAGAATCTCGCCGCCCAGCACCCCGGCTCCGGGACCCATGTCGATGATATGGTCGGCAATCTCCATCATCTCCTTGTGGTGCTCCACCATGAGGACGGTGTTGCCGCCGTCACGCAGCTTCAGGACCGCATCGCTGAGCAGATGGATGTCGTGACTGTGCAGACCGACGCTCGGCTCGTCCAGAATGTAGAGCATATCGGAAAGAGAAGAATTGATGTATTTGGCAATCTTGCACCGCTGCGCCTCTCCACCGGAAAGCGTCCCCATCGGACGGTCCAGCGTGAGGTAGCTCAGCCCAATGTCCATCATCGCCCCAATCCGGTTCTTCAAGGCAGACTGGATATCAGCGGCCAGCGGATCGGTAATGGAATCGAGCCAGGCGATGAGTTCGTTGAACGGCATCTTGGTCACCTCCGCAATGTTCTTTCCCTGAATCTTGCAGGACAGGATCTTGGGATTCAGCCGGGCGCCATGACATTCCGGACAGACACTCTGGTTGACAATCGGCTCCAGCTTCTTCCAGTGGACCTTGGCATCGTCCCGTTTGAGCATCCGGTTCATCCTGTACATCAGCCCCTCGTACTTGCCATTCTTGTAATAGTCGGCAGGAGGGTTCTTCAAAGTCATCGGCTCCTGGTAGAGGAACAGATGCAGCTCTTCCGGAGTGAAATCCCTGATCTTCTTCTGAGGATCATAGAGTCCGCAGGCACCGTAATAGAGCCAGCGCCACTGTCCCGGTTCGTAAGCCACATAATTGATGACTCCCGGATCGTTGAGGCACTTGTCGAAATCCACCAGCTTGTGGACATCTATCTCGGTAATCTCTCCCAAACCGTCACAACGGGTGCACCTTCCCTGCGGATGATTGAAGGAAAAGGCATCGGAATAGCCGACAAACGGCTTACCCACCCGGGAGAAAAGCAATCTCAGCAGACTGTAGGTATCCGTATAGGTCCCGACCGTGGAACGCATCTGGCCGGAGGGCTTCTTCTGGTCAATGACAATCGCAGGAGGCAGCCCCTCGATCTTGCCTACATTGGGCCGTCCATATTTGGGCAGATACCTCTGGGCGTAGCTCGGAAACGTATCGTTGAGCTCTCTTCGGGACTGGGCCGCAATGGTGTCCAGAACCAGAGAACTCTTTCCAGAACCGGACAAGCCGGTCACAACCGTCACCTGATGTTTCGGAATTTCAACGGAAATATGTTTGAGGTTGTTCTGTGTCGCATTCGTGACGCTGATTTTGTCTTTCCACATAACAAACTTGCATTAAGATGTAGGAATCAGAGTTCCTCTACCATTTCTTCACGGCTCTTTCTTTCATCGTGTCTCGGTGACGGCACCCCGTCCTCCGCCGCATAACCGACCGGGAAAAGAGCGATCAGCTCGTACTTCTCCATTTCCGGATAAGTCGCCTTGAGCAGGGGAGCGTCAAAATGCCCTACCCAGGTAGTCGCCAGCCCCAGATCTTCGATCTCCATCATGATATGGGTCGCGGCGATGCTGGCATCCACATCGGCAAAATTGCGCCGGTCATAGGAACGAGTCCAGCCTTCCTCTTCCAGATAACCGACCACCAGGAAAGTGTCGGCACCGAAAGAATAACGGGTCGCCTTGCGGACGTTCTCCTTGGCCTTCTCAGATTTCATCCAGAAAATCTTGAAAGGCTGCTTGTTCACAGCAGTCGGAGCGGCAATCGCCGTAGAAATGATCTGCTCAACCAGAGCATCATCAACCGGTTTTCCTGAAATCTTTCGACAGGAAAATCTCTTTTGGGCTAATTCTTGAAATTTCATGTCATTAAAAATTGAGAAAGTTATTTACTGAATTGGGCAGGATGCGCAAGCAAGGCATCCACCAGAACTTGAGGAGCCACTTCGACGGTCAGCCCGATCCTACCTCCGGAAAGATAGATGGCGTCCCAGCCGAAAACGCTCTCCTCTACAAAAATAGGAAGTTGGGTCTTCAATCCAAAAGGAGAACAGCCCCCATGGACATATCCCGTCAGTTCCTCAAACTTTTCCGGCGCCAGCATCGTCAGGTTCTTCACCCCCACAGCCCTCGCCGCCAGTTTCATGTCAATCCGCACCGCCGCCGGCAGACAGAAGACATAATAACCGCCGTGATGATCAGTCGTCACCAGCGTCTTGACCAGCTGACCGGCCGGAAATCCCAAATAAGCCGCCACATCAGCCGCCGCGACAGGACCGTTTACCGTCGGATATTCATGCAACTGATAGGGAATCCTCATCTCCTCCAGCTGCTCGATTGCTTTTGTCATAACATTGTTCTGCATATCAAATCCAATTTATGGGTTCCTTCCATCTAATAGATGAAACAACAGTCAGCATCCAATGACGGAATCTCAAACACAAAGGTAACGCATCTGCCCGACGCCCCAGTTATCCAAAATCTTCTTTTAGTTATCATTTTCATGAAATGCCCGTTCCGCACCGCCCCCAATCGGGAAATGTCCATGTCGCATCTGTCACTCCGGATAGGGTAGCATCCTCTCTCCTCTTATATACTATTTTTCTCCTATTGATACATTCATCACCCTGTCCACCATCAGAATCCGCTTTCTGCAATATCGGAAGATAGCACCTTGCAAAATTGCAAAGCATTGATAATCAACATGACATGAAAAACAGTTGTGCTCATTCTCCAGAATGAAATCGGGAAGACAGTGAAACGGAAAAATCCACAAAACCCGTAAGGCGCTGGACATAATCATTTTACGCAGTTTATTAGAAAATCGACACAACGGGTGCACCTTATCTGCGGATGTTTTTTTCGGCCTTTTCAGATTTTATCCAGAAAATCTGAAAAGGTTGCGTATTCACGGCAGTCGGAGCGGCAATCGCCATAGAGATGATCTGTTCGACCAGAGCGGCATCGACCGGTGTCCTTGAAATCTTTTGGCAGAAAAATCTTCTTCGGACTCGAGCAAGGTTTGATTTCGTACCCACACGGCTTTCGTATAATAAGTTTCGTTGTCGAAATCCAAATATTAGGATAGAGGAAAGGTTTTGTTTTAAAAATACAATCTGAAAGTTGAGTTGCAATGTGCGTAATTAATTGATTGTCAATTATAAAATATGATATTGTTATTTCTGTCGATACCATTTCATGCTTTCATGATTATTTTTCATATAAAAATTTGGTTTCGATTCGAAAAAATATTGTATGTTTGTATTGTAATGCGAAACCAATATGGACAGAACTTTTATCTATGAAAATATAGAGCATTACAGCAAAGGTACACGGCTTTTTTGAGAAAACTAGAACCAATATTATTTATATAATGTATAGTGAAAAATCATTTAAATTGCTCTCTGCAAAAGTGTTTGTCTTGCTGAACATCGTTCTTGTGCTGCTGATGGCGTCAGTTTCCTGCAAAGAAACCGTGAAGGTGGAGGCCAAGTCTGAAATGTCCGATCCGAAAGTCACCAATGCGATAGGTGTCATTACCAGAACTTTCGGGGAATGCCCGAAGAATGTTGTGTTCACTGTCATGGACAAGCAAGGGGGATGCGATCAGTATGCTCTGCATTCAGACGGTCAAGTCCTACATGTTTCAGGTAGTTCCTCCGTTGCGTTATGCAAGGGATTCTATGATTATATATTGGACAACGGTTATGGCGTTGCCAGCTGGTCTGGCAGTCGTTTGGATTTTCCAGATAAAATAGCAGTTTGTCGGGAGGAAAAAGTAGTTTCTCCTTTTGAGCATCATTTGTTCTTCAACGTCTGCACATACGGCTACACTACACCTTTCTGGTCCTGGGACCGTTGGGAAGAGGAAATTGATTGGCTTGCACTGCATGGATTTGACATGCCTCTGGCTCCTGTGGCAGGAGAAGCCATTCTGGCCAGGACTTGGAGCAAGATGGGAATCCCGGAGGAAGGAATCAGGGATTATTTCTGTGGCCCTGCCCATTTGCCGTGGCTTCGGATGGGAAACATGAGCGCGCTGGACGGGGGGATGTCTGGAGAATGGTATGACAATCAGATTGCTCTGCAGCATAAGATCCTGGACAGGATGAACGAATTGGGGATGACTCCGGTTTTCCAGGGTTTCGCCGGTTTCGTTCCGAAAGCCATTCAAAAGAAATATCCGGAAGTGGAACTGACTGTCACCAAATGGCAGGGACTGGAAAGCTATATGTTGTCACCGCTGGACGGACTGTTTTCTCAAATCGGCACTTCTTTCATCAAGGAATGGGAACAGGAGTTCGGGAAAGGGGAATATTATCTGATTGACAGTTTCAATGAACTGGACATCCCCTTCGGACCAAAGGGCAGCCAGGAAAGATCTGACCGGCTCCACCAGTATTCTGAGACCATCTACAAGTCCCTTTCTGCGGCCAATCCGGATGCGACTTGGGTCATGCAGGGCTGGATGTTCGGCTATAGCCGGAACATTTGGGATCCAGAGAGCGTGGAAGCGCTTTTGAGCGGTGTCCCGGATGGCAAGATGATGATCATCGACCTGGCTGTCGATTTCAATGACTATGTATGGCGTAGCGAGAACAGCTGGAATTATCTGTCTGGCTTCTATGGAAAGGAGTGGATCTGGAGCACGGTGCCTAATTTTGGCGGCCGGAGTGCCTTGAAAGGTCCGCTCGATTTTTATCTGAATGCCCATCTGGCCGCGTTGAATTCTGAAAACAAAGGGAGACTGACTGGATATGGAACTTCCCCGGAGGGAATTGAGAACAATGAAATTGTCTATGAACTCATTTCCAGGGCAGGATGGAGTGACCACAAGAATGATCTTCCCGAATTTCTTGAAAAATATTCAAAAGCACGATATGGTGCTGTCAATAAGGATATTATGTCGTTCTGGAAAGGAATGTGCGTGTCCGTCTATGACAACTTCACCAACAATGCCCGTTTCCTGTGGCAGCAGAGGCCGGCGTACCACAGGGTTGAATCGATGGAAATCAACGAGCACTATTATGAAGCCATAGAGGATTTCCTTTCTGCTCATGACCGTTTTGAAGAAAGTGAATTGTATGTGGTTGATGCCGTCCAGTATGCAGCTTTCTACCTTGCGGCAAAAGCTGATGAGGTTATGAAAGCTGCCGACTGGGCTATTGTTGCCGGCGATATCGGCAAGGCGCAGAAACTGGAGAATCTGCTGTTCACAATTCTGTCCGATGTGGACCGCCTGCTGGAGTCCCATCCTGTCCTGAGGATGGAAAGATGGTTGGACTTTGCCAAGGAGGCCGGAACATCAGAAGACCAGAAAGCCGCTTTTGTCAAGGAAGCCAAACGTCTGGTCACCACATGGGGAGGGCCATCCTTGAAAGATTATTCCTGCAGAGTCTGGTCCGGTCTGATCCGTGATTTTTATGTGCCAAGACTGAGACATTTCTTTGAAGCGGCCAACCGTGGAGAGCATGTCAATATGGCTCAGTTTGAGAGTCAGTATCACTATGGAACAGATTGGGGAAAGAATGAGGAGGTCGCTTTGGAAGGAGAGGCTTATGTCTCTTCTGTCACTCCGTTCGGGGATCCTCTCAAGGCTGCCTGTGAACTGGTCCGGAAATACAGGGACATTCATTATGAAAAGGGCGAAGAGTCCATTACGGATGGTGGGGACGGTGAAATTGAACACTGGAACGAATATGCACCTAAGGAGGAAGTCGGATTCTGGATGTCTCAAGATTTCAACAAGAAGAGAACTCGCCGGCTGTATTTCTCAGTCATGTGCGATGACTATGCTCATATGAAGGGACTTCGGTTGTCCAATGTGCGTGGCAATGTGATCCGTATCAAGAAGATTGAGTTCATTTCCGGACATGATCAGTTGATGAGCATCACTCCGGATGTGAAGGTTGGGGGATCGGACGGCAGTTCTGTTGAAATTGAAGTGGATGGACCCGGAACCAAAGAGGGCCTTGAACGTGAAGTCAAGATCTTCATCACCGTTGAAGGGGGACCGGATTCTTATGGTATGGTCTCCTTCCTTTAGGGGACAGCCGTCGGATTTGATAATGTCTATAACGTATAACCAATATTGCAATATCTAAAAATGAAGTTCAAATCTTTTTTATTCATGTTTTTTATCCTCCTTGCCGGATTCATTTCCTGTCAGAAGGAATCTGCAGAGACCCCTGTGGCCTTTGATGTCCAATTGGATATCCCTGAATCTGCAGAAGTCCCGATTGACACGAGGATATTGGAGTTGGGCGTGATTGGAGGAAAGGCTCCGATTGAGGGTGACAAAGTCATCTTGCAAAGCAATGATGGAAGACTGTGGCCATGTGACATTGCAGAAATCAGCACATCCTCCATCTCTGTCCTGCTGCAGAATGGCATTGTCCAGGGAGATTACCGGGTCTATGTCAAGAGAGGACAGGAGAAGAAACTGATGAAGTATTCTTCCATGTTCATCAAGTTCTATGAACGTCTTGACTTTACTCCGGATGAAGGGGTGACCGTGTACGGAAAAGTTTCTTGCGATGGCAAGCCGCTTTCTGGAGTGGTCGTTTCTGATGGTGTGCTGGTGACGGTCACCGATGAAAAGGGAATCTATCAACTGAAGTCACATAAGGAGAGGAAGACTGTATTCGTGTCTGTCCCTTCAGGATACGAACCGGAGTGTCAGGGAATCCTTCCGCAGCTCTGGTATGTGCTGAAAGAAAATGAAAAAGTATGTGAGCGTGCCGATTTCCGTCTTGTGGAGGCAGGTGACCAGACCAATTACAAATTGCTGGTTCTCGGAGATATGCACCTTGCAAACAGAACTGGAGACATTGTCCAGTTTGAGGATTTTGCCAAGGATATGAATTCCTATCTGGTCAGACATCGCGACGAGAAGGTCTATGCGCTAACTTTAGGTGACATGACTTGGGATATCTACTGGTATGAAGACAAGTTTGCTTTCCCTGAATACTTGGATTTGATGAACAGCAAATTCAAGGACATCTGTGTCTATCATACGATGGGCAACCATGACAATGATTTCAGAGGAGTCAATGATTTCTTGGCCGAGGATCCATATATCCATTACATCGCGCCGAACTACTATTCCTTCAACATCGGTGAGGTTCACTATGTGGTCTTGGACAACATTGATTGCAGTCTCTATGATGGCACTACTTCCAGACAATATTTCGTCTCTTTGACAGACGGCCAACTGGAATGGCTCAAAAAAGATCTCCAGCATGTCAGCAAGGATACTCCTGTAATTTTGACGACACATGCTCCAGTCACTCGTCCGTCGTCTCCAGATGGCTTCAGATACAATTATTCCGGAGCAGACAAGTTGTTTGAAATCTTGAATGGTTACAAGGTGGATATTATTACGGGCCATACTCATAAGGTTTTTAATGTCGATATGGCGGCCGAAAAGGAATTGACAGGTGTAGACAATGTTTTTGAACATAATGGAGGTGCGGTTTGTGCAACTTGGTGGTGGTCTGCCCATATGACTCCAGGCATCCATATTTCAGTGGATGGCTCTCATGGTGGATATGGCATCTGGGAAATTGCAGGAAAAGACATCAAGTGGTTTTACAAGGCAACTGGAAAATCAGAATCTCATCAGTTCCATGCCTATGACCTGAATGAAGTGAAGAAGACAATCAATATGCCACTTGGCTCCAACAAACCGAAGTTCGAAAAGTATGTACAGAATGCCAGTGCTTATCCGAGCAATGCCGTGCTGCTCAATGTATGGAACTACAATCCATCCTGGAAGATAACGGTAACGGAGAACGGCAAGGTTCTTCCTGTGAAAAAAAGGTTTGACTATGATCCACTCCACATTATTGCCTTGACTGCCAAACGGTTTGAAATCAGCGACAATCCGATGTTTACGACCAGTTGGTCCGACCACTTCTTTGAGGTGCAGGCTGGCAGTTCCGATTCTACATTGGAAATTGTTGTGGAAGACGAGTTCGGACATGTCTTCAAGGAAACGATGACCCGTCCGAAGAGTTTCACTGCAGAAACCTATAAGCAGGAGTTGTAATCCTGTTGAAATCCGAAGCCAATGAGCGGGAAAATTCATTTTTCATATTTAATAATATCTAAAAACTACATGTATTTATGAGATTCTTTAAATCTTTGGTACTTTCTCTCATCGCAGTATGCATTGGTATGAGCGTATCTGCGCAGGAGCGTACTTTAAGCGGTAAGGTTTCTGATGAAAATTCGCAACCACTCGCAGGGGTTGCCATCATCGTCCAGGGAACCACGCATGGAGTAGTTACAGATGCCGATGGTCATTTTACCATGTCCATCCCATCTGGAGAAGTTGATTTGACAGTGACGAGCCTGGGGTATGTCACAAAAGAAGTCAAAGTGTCTTCAGAAATTGCACAACTGGAAATTGTTCTTCAGGAAGATGCCATGTCTCTTGAAGAAACCGTTGTCGTAGGTTATGGTACACAAAAGAAGGTAAACTTGACTGGTGCCGTCACTGCAGTTGAATCCAAGGCTCTTGAAAAGAGAAGTGTCTCAGACTTGAGCGTCATGTTGCAAGGGACTGTCCCAGGATTGAACATCACTACTTCTTCAGGTGCTCCTGGTTCACATGGCAGTCTCAACATTCGAGGATATACTTCCATCAACAGTGCGGATCCGCTTGTCCTGATTGATGGTACCGACGGTGATCTGTACAAAGTCAATCCGAATGATGTGGAATCCATTTCTGTGATCAAGGATGCCTCTGCTGCAGCCGTATATGGTGCAAGAGCAGCATTTGGTGTCATCCTGGTTACCACCAAGAGTGGAAGCAACAAGACCGGAAAAGCGACCGTGAGATATAGCGGACGTTTCGGATGGCAGGAACCGACCACTTCAACCGATTATGAGACAAGAGGCTACTGGTCAGTTTATGCAATCAACAAATTCCGTACAGAGACGTTGGGCACGCCGTATGTTCTGTACGATGATTATGACATGCAGCAGCTTCTGCTCCGTGTCAACGACAAGACTGAGCATCCAGATCGCCCTTGGACTGTCCTCGACAATAGGAAAGGTCGTGATGAATGGAAATATTACGGTAACAATGACTGGTGGCACAACCTGTTCAATGACAGGCATCCTGAGCAGCAGCACAACATATCTGTATCCGGTGGAAAGAATGGTGTGAGATATTTCCTTTCAGGCGGTTTCAACAAGAATGTCGGTATTCTCAAACAAAATCCGGATGTCTACAGGAAGTATAACTTCCGTTCCAAGATTGACATGGATGTAAATAAGTATATCAAGCTCAGCAACAATACTTCTTTCTTTAGTTCCGGATACAATTTCATCGGTGTGGACAATACCCAGAATGTGATAGCCTTCTCTGCCGCCCATGCTCTTCCAATTTTTCCAATGAAGAATCCTGATGGTTCATGGCTTTATAGAACCCATCATCTGAATGGTTCCTATGCTGTATGTAACGGTCGCCACATCATTCTGGGCAATGACAACAATATCAACAGACAGAATCATACTGATCTGACCAATACGACCGAACTGACCGTCACTCCTTTCAAGAACTTCAAGTTGGTGGGTAATTTCACCTATCGTTTCAAGCAATATCGGGAGACCAACAGGACCACCAATATCACTTATAGGGACTTCCCGGATGATCCGCTCATTACTAACGATACCGGTGCCAATCTCAATGAACTGAGAGAATATGTCGGGACGCATAACTACTATGCCGCCAATGTGTTCGGTACATATGAGAATACATGGAACCAGGCTCACCACCTGACCGTCATGGCCGGTGGCAACTTTGAGACCAACCAGTACAAAAGAGTGACTGCTTCAGGACAGAACCTGATTGCAGACAATTTGAGTGACTTGGATCTGATTGGTGTCAACAAAGATGGTGAGGTTGTCACTTCAGTAGGCGGCGGCCAGTCAGAATATGCATTGCTTGGTTTCTTCGGCCGTATCAACTATGACTATAAAGGCAGATATCTTTTTGAAGCCTCCGGCCGTTATGACGGAACTTCACGTTTTGGCGCAGGTCATCGCTGGGGATTGTTCCCATCTGTTTCTGCAGGTTGGCGTATTTCCGAAGAGCCTTTCTTCGCTCCGATCAAGGACAAAGTCAACAATCTCAAGTTGCGTTTCTCATTCGGTACCCTCGGTAACCAGAGCGTAAGCAACTACTACTATCTGAGAACTGTCAGCATCAAGGACTTCGCCTATTTTGGATTTGGAGAATCCACTCCGTCCAAATACGCTTCCTTGTCCGCCCCGAACTCTTCAGACCTGACATGGGAGAGGACAGAGCAGTATAACCTCGGTTTGGATGTGGCTGCTTTCAACAACAGATTGCAGTTCACAGGAGAGGCTTATATCCGTGATACAAAGGATATGCTTACAGACGGTGTACAGCTCCCTTCCGTCTATGGTATTGCTGTACCAAAACAGAATGCGGCTGATCTGCGAACAAAGGGTTATGAATTGTCCCTCAGCTGGAGAGATCAGTTCCAGCTGGCAGGAAGCCCGTTCGGTTACAGCATCGGAGCGACATTGAGCCAGTACGATTCTGAGATTACCAAGTATGATAACGCTGAGCGCACTTTCGCAAAATCCTATTACGAGGGAATGAAGCTCGGTGAAATCTGGGGCTTTGTCACAGACGGTCTGTTCCAGACAGATGCAGAAGCAGAGCAGTATTCACAGGATGTTGACCTGGCCTACATTTCACGTAACATTCCGAATGGCTGGAAAGCCGGTGACTTGAAATATGTTGATGTGGACGGTGACGGCAAGATTGGCATCGGCGCGAATACCGTCGATTCCCCAGGTGACCGCAAAATCCTCGGAAACAGAAATCCAAGGCTTTCTTATGGCTTCACATTGGGAGCGGACTGGAAAGGATTTGACATATCTGTATTCTTCCAAGGAACAGGAAACCATTACTGGTACCCATCCAACAGATCCTTCGCTTTCTGGGGACCCTATTGCCAGCCGATGTGTTCTTACATTCCAGTTGACTTCATGGACAATGTGTGGGATTATGACAATACCGATGCCTATTTCCCAAGAGCCAGATCCTATATGGCATACAATGGCTATCTGAGCCGTACCAATGATGCCTATATACAGAATGTCAGATATCTTCGTCTGAAGAACTTCTCATTCGGCTATACGGTTCCAGCCAAATTGACAAAGAAGATAGGGATTGATAACCTCAGAGTCTATTTCTCAGGTGAGAACCTCGCATACTGGTCTCCATTCAAGAAGCACAGCGCATACATAGATCCTGAAGCAACTTTCAACCGAGGTGGCAACGATGCCTACAACAGGGCGTTCTATCCTTGGCAGAAGTCATTTATGTTTGGAGTTGACATTTCATTCTAATGTATAAATCTCTAATAAGAAAATGGATATGAAAAAATATAAATATGTTTTTGCCATCGGAGCTGCTCTTCTGGGATTCACTTCTTGTGAAGACCTGCTGAACAAGACTCCTAAATCACAATTGACGCCAGAGTCCTATTATCGCAATGATTCCGATTTCCAGCTGGCAACCAATCCGTTCTACAATAATATCATCAACAAGGAACCCTATGAGTCTCAAAGTGACCAATGTATCAAATTGACTCCATCCAACAGGATCAGAGGGGGCAATTCCATGTCTGTCCCTGCAAGTGGGGGCGGATGGAATTGGTATGATATCAGATCGGTCAATACCATTCTGGGTTTCCTGGACAAATGCGAAGACCCTGTCGTCGTAAAAAAATACAATGCTCTCTGCAAATTTTTCAGAGTCATGGCCTACTATGACAAGGTTCGCGATTTTGGTGACGTCCCGTGGATTGATCATGAATTGGCTTCCAACGATCCGCTGTTGTACGCGCCAAGAGATTCCCGTGAACTTGTGACATCCCATATGGTAGAAGATATTGATGAGGCTATTGAAGGATTGCCGGAATCTTATCCTGACCAGCATCACTACAGAGCAACCAAATGGGCTGCTTTGACATTGAAATCCCGTTTCTGCCTCTTTGAAGGTACTTTCCGTAAATACCACGGTCTGGATCTCGAAGGCCATGACTACAAATTCTATCTGGAGCAGGCTGCTGAGGCCGCAGAAAAGGTGATTGATGAGGGGCCTCACAAATTGTACAGTACAGGTCATCCTGAAACGGACTACCTCAATCTGTTCGCCCAGTACGATGAAACAAAAGGTCCGGGCGAATATATTCTGACCATTGACTATGACTTGGGCAGAAACATGACTCATAATGCGACTGCTGTCACTTTGATGGTCAGTCAGGGAGGTCTCAGCCTTACCCGTAAATTCGTCAATGCCTATCTGATGAAGGATGGAACAAGATTTACGGATCGACCGGGTTGGGAGACAATGGAGTTCAAGGAAGAGACGGCCAACAGAGACCCTCGTCTTGCTCAGACCATCCGTACTCCAGGCTACAAGCGTATCAACAGCAGCAAGGTAGAATGCCCGTCATTCACTTCTTCTGTCACAGGCTATCAGATCGTCAAATTCGTCATGCCGGCAGACAATCTGGCCAAGGACAAGTTCGGCCAGTCATACAATGATATGCCTATCATGAGACTTGCTGAGGTGTACCTCAATTTCGCCGAAGCCAAAGCTGAGCTGGGCACCTTGACTCAGGCTGATCTGGACAAATCTGTCAACCTCCTGCGCGAGAGAGCTGGAATGCCGAAACTCAGCCTCGCAGAGGCAAATGCCAATCCAGACTGGTATCTTTCTTCCAAAGAATACGGTTATCCGAATGTGACTGGCCCGAACAAAGGCATCATTCTGGAAATCCGTCGTGAAAGAGCCGTGGAACTGGTGGAAGAAGGTTTCCGTTTCACCGATCTGCTCAGATGGAAGTCTGGTGAATCTTTGGAACAGCCGATTACAGGTATGTATTTCCCTGGAGCTGGCCAGTATGACTTGGACGGAGACGGCAAGATTGATGTCGTTCTCTACAAGAAGGGAACTCCAAAACCATCCGTAGCAAATGCAGAAGTGCTGATGATGGGAGAGGAACTCCTGCTGACAGAGGACAATAAAGGTTATGTTTCCCCTTACAAGAAAATCTCCATCTCTTTTGACGAAGGAAGAGATTACTATCTTCCGATTCCAATTGATGACCGTACATTGAACAAGAATCTGACACAGAACCCAGGTTGGGCCGATGGTCTTGATTTCTAATCTTCTAAAAAGAATTTGACATGAAATTTTTCAAAAATAGTTTTTTATCGTTTGCCGCCCTGGTGATGACGATGACTCCTTTTCTGAATTCTTGTGAAAAGGATGAAGTCAAACCGGCAAAGGCAGTCATGGTCAGTGTCAGCTATATGACATTTGAGGCCGAAAATCCTGGAGAGCAGCTGGTGACGGTATATGCTGATGGAAAATGGTCAGTGGAAGCTCCAGAATGGCTCAGCATCACTCCTTCTGAAGGAGTCGGCTCATTGGACGTGTCCATTGCCGCCACCCCTAATATGGATGGAAATGAAGTGGACAAGCCAAGGGAGGTAGAACTGGTATTCAAAGGCGAAAAGCTGATGAGCCACTGCTCCGTCCATGTGAAACAGGTCGGTGACAAGTTCAGAGGTATGGATTATTCCAGACTCGGAGACCTTTCCAAACTGGAAGACCAGTCTCTCGTCAAAATCAAGGAA
This sequence comes from Bacteroidales bacterium, assembly GCA_020026275.1. Classification (GTDB taxonomy): domain Bacteria; phylum Bacteroidota; class Bacteroidia; order Bacteroidales; family UBA932; genus Cryptobacteroides. The sequence continues at coordinate 74,800 of JAHHQQ010000006.1, read as the reverse complement.
GCTCAGGTGGTCGCCAAAAGTCTCAAGGGCATTGTCCTGAGCGACGGAACAGCCAATGTCTATGTTTCCACCGAAGAAGGTAAAGTCGGTGACAAATTTGAAATGTGGGGTACCAAGACTACTTTGAATGGAGTGCCGTCTATAGAGTCTCTCGAAAAGATCAAACTCCTCTCTGCCGGCAGTGAGGTGATTCTTCCGGAGGCAAAGGACATTACGCAGGAATTTGACCGGTATCAGAGCGCCCAGACAACCTTCATTGCAGTTGAAGGCGTGTTCAACGGCTCCAGGGTGTCCGTCCCGAACAACAAGTTGTCTCTCGTCTTGATGGCTCCGCTTCCTGAGTTCGACCTCAAGGAAATGTTCGCGCACAAGATTCTGATCAAGGGATATTACGTCGGTAAAGATGAAAGTTGTCTCTATATGGTCGTGACCTCCATCCAAGACAACGGTGAAGTGCCTCGTATCGTCTGGTTCAAGGATGATTTTTCATGGTTGAAAACCTATGAGGAGGCATGGAACAAGGCCAACCCAAGCAAGAAGGTCGGTGACTCTGTTGGCGCCGACAAGTCCAGCCAGGCTCCGAACATTGCCAATCCGAATGATAAAGTGTTCGGTCCGATGGATTTCTGGAGTGACTTCAATCAGAGAGGATATGATGATATTGTCGGACATAGTACTGGCGGAGGTCCGCACAATTCCATTTATATCCAGACCTATTATCTCAAGTTCAGCAGAACAGACGTCCACAATGGATTGAAACTGGTCAAGCCGGTGCCAAGTACCTACAATGGACAGGATGTGAACTTGCAGTTTGATTGGTGTGCCCATTGCGACAACAACAAACCAGCAGACGATATCCAGCTGGTGATTGAGATTGTCGGTGACGGCCAGATCCTGAGCAATGGCAAGAAGGTGAGCGAGCCGATCTTCCATAGCCAGAGCAAGAGCCATACTGAATTCTTCTGGCAGAAAGCATCTGTCACCCTCACAGGTCTTTCCACTTCATCGAAGATTTTCATCAGACCGCTGAACTATCTGAAAGACTCTCCAAACAGACAGCGTTGGTACATAGACAACATTGTTCTGGATTCTTACGATATGTAGGCTGTAAAATTGTTTTTAGATTTTTGGGGGCCGGACCTTGAAATGTCTGGCCCTTCAAAAAAAGAGGTATCATGTTTATGAAAAGATTGATATGTGGCAAGATGGTTCTGGTGGCGGTGCTCTCTCTGGCTCTGTCCTCTTTGGCAGAGGCCAGGGAAGTCAGGGGCCGAGTGCATTGCGGAAGAACCAGACTTGAACATGTGGTCGTTACAGATGGAAAGTCATTTGCGACGACCAATTCAAGAGGCTGTTTTTCAATGGAGGTGGCTGATTCGGCTGATTTCGTCTATGTCGTCACTCCCGAGGGATATGCCGCTCCCCGTGTGGACGGGATACCTGTATTCTACCAGAGAGTTACGGATGCGGACCGTTATGATTTTGAACTGGTCAGAAGTTCCCGGTCAAAAGATTACTCTATCATCGCCATGGCTGATCCGCAAGCAGCCAATGAAAAGCATTTTGCTCTTTTCCAGAAAAAAGTGATGCCAGATTTGCTGGCAACAATAGCCGGACAGAAAAAAACATTTGACCAGATCATCGGAATTGTACTGGGAGATATTGTCTGGGACAATATGAATTTGGTCCCTGCCTTCAAGAAGGAATTTGCCAGAACCGAAATTCCCGTCTATCCTGTCATTGGCAATCATGACTATGTCAAGGAGGCTCAGGGAGATTATGAGACAGCTCAGGGATACAGACAAAGTTTCGGACCGGAGAATTATGCCTTCTGTATAGGAGGAGATTATGTGGTAGTGCTGGACGATATTGTGTACGATACCCAGAAACATTATGTGGAGTCATTTACCGATGAACAGATCCGCTGGGTCAGCGGCTTGTTGGAATATATCCCTGAAGAATCCCATATCTGGCTCTGCATGCATTGTCCGATGAGACGTTGGTTCAGCCCGTCACGTCCGTGGCTGGGAAAAGGGCGGGAGATGCTGGAAGTCTTGGAAGGGCGCGACTATACTGTGTTGAGTGGACATACCCATATCAACAATGTGTCGGAACTGGATTCAGTGCATCTGGAGCACAATATTGCAGCCGCTTGTGGAGCCTGGTGGGTTGCAGATCATTGTACAGACGGTACTCCAGCCGGATATAAAGTTTTTGAAAAGAAGGAGGGAAAGTTATCGTGGCATTACAAGTCTCTGGGCAAGGAAAAGGATTTCCAGATGGAGGTATTCCTGCCAGGAGAATCTGAATTTCATCCGGATGCCGTCATTGCCAATATATGGGATCATGACAGCCGATGGAAAGTGGAGTGGTCTCAAGATGACCGGGCAATGGGTGCGATGGAACAGGTTACAGAGATTTCTCCCAATTATGTAAGAGAAATCAATGCACGCTATACAGACAAAGGCAAGATGATTCCCCGCTTCAAGATGCCGCACAATAATACTCATTATTTCATGGCGGTACCTTCTCCGGATGCCAAGGTGGTGACAGTCATTGTTACAGACCGCTTCGGCAAAGAATATCGTGAAACGGTGGAGATCGGCCGGTGAAGCAGATCGCCCCAATTTTATCCTCAAAATAAAGGAATCGTCATTTTTATAACAACAAATTAATTAAAAACACTATGAGTATCAGAAAAACATTTATTTTGGCAGCGTCCGTCTTGGCGATGGCTGTTCTGCCTTGTACAGATTCATTTGGCCGCCAGAAGGTGAAACGTATGGTGGTGATCGGCCTGGATGGCATTTCTGTGGAAGGTTTGGAGAAAGCCAATACTCCCAATCTGGACATTCTGTTCAAAGAAGGAGCTTCCACCAAGACCATGAGGAACGTCATGCCTACCATCACCTTGCCCAACTGGACTTCCCACCTTACGGGCAGCGGCCCGGAGCAGCACGGTGTGCTTTCCAACAAATGGACCAAGGAAAGTATTCTCCTGCCACCGGTAGTGGCAGATGCAGACGGTTATTACCCTTCCGTGTTCACGGTCATCAAGGAACAGTTCCCGGAGTGCGCTACGGGGTATGTCTGTGACTGGAAGAAACTCATCTATCCGATCAACCAGAAATATCTGGACAAGGTGTTCATCGCTACACCAGATGACTATGAGACAGTCTATAAGGAAGGAGAACAATTCATCAAGGACAACAAGGACAACAATTTCTTTCTGTTCCTGTATGCCGGTTTCAATGACAATACAGGTCATAAATATGGCTGGATGTCTCCTGAGTACATAGAGTCTCTTGAGAAGGCAGACGTACGGATCGGCGAGATGTTTGACATGATGAAGGAACTTGGCATCTTTGACGATACCTATTTCCTCTTCATCACTGACCACGGTGGAGTGGAGAAACGTCATGGTGGCAACAGCCCAGTAGAAGTGAACGTGCCATGGGCATTGAAGGGTCCGGCTGTCAAGTCCGGCTATGTGCTCGAAGAGACGTCCAATACAATTGATACGTCTTTCCTGATTCTGGACATCTTCAAGTTGGATGCTCCTCAGGCCTGGATCGGCCGGGACCATCCTTCTGTATTTTGCCGCAAGCGCAGATAATGGACGAACATTCAGATGAAGAAGATATTGTCAATCGCGGTGCTCCTTCTGTCCTGCCTGCAGATGCAGGCCGAAGGAGCCCGTTATGCTTTTACTGAGGCATCCGACCTGACGTTGGTCGGAAAACTCTTGACAGACACGCCCAATCCTTATCATCGGGTTGATACTTGCCGTTTCAAGGGTTTCAGCAAAGCGGAGAACAGTCAGGTGAGATGTTCAGCAGGACTGGCTGTCCTTTTTTCGACCAATTCTTCCACCATTACGGTAAAAGGAGAATATGGCTATGTGAATAGGGGAGAGAACACGATGGGAATCGCTCTCCATGGTTACGATCTATACATCAAGAAAAACGGCAAGTGGCTGTATGCTTCCGCAAAATGTCCAAGGCTTTCGGACTTGTCTGCCAACACTGTCCTGATTGAAGGGATGGATGGAACGGAGAAAGAATGTATGCTCTATCTGCCGATGTACAGTGAGATGAAATCGGTTCAGATCGGTATTGAAGAAGGAGCCCATATCCGAGCGCTGGATTCTCCGTTCCGACATCGTATCGGCATTTTCGGTTCCAGTTTCACGCAGGGCATAAGCATTTCCCGTTCTGGAATGAGCTATCCCATGCAGTTTATGAGAAATACCGGACTCCAGCTGTTGAGCCTCGGATGCAGTGGCAATTCCAAATTGCAGCCCTATTTTGCGGAGGTGCTGAAAGCCGCTGATGTGGATGCGATCATTCTGGACGCTTTCTCGAATCCGAATGCCCGTCTCATTGAGGATCGCCTGTTCAAGTTCATAGAGATCGTGCAGGAGGGACATCCAGACATTCCGCTCATCTTCATGCAGACCATCTATCGGGAAGGTCGCAATTTCAGTGAAAAGACGGACCGTTACGAGAGAGACAAGATGGAGATGGCTCAGAAGATGATGAAGGAAGCGATGAAAAGGTACAAGAATGTGTATTTCATCTATCCGGATACCGGAAAAGAGGCACATGAATCTTCTGTCGATGGAATTCATCCGTCGGATATGGGGTATCAGGCCTGGGCCAGATCCATTGAGAAACCTGTACGGAAGATTCTTCGGAAGTATGGATTGCGATAGGCGGAAAGCCGGTTGTGGTGTTGAAGAAAGTAGGTTATTTTGAATTGGACTCCGAAAGTAAGAAAATACTTTCGGAGTTTTTTTATGTACAAAAAGAAATGCAATTATATGATCGGGTGAATTCGGATGGTACTTTTCTTGAATAAGGCGTCTTGATTGTGTATGAATTATTTGAAAATGAACAATCAAAGAATGAAATCGAACGGCAAAACCATGAGGATGGGTTTCCATGTTCAAGAGCCTTCCCATCATGTCGCAATAGAAATTCCATTAAGGAGATTGCCGGCCTCTGTCTTGTCAGATGGTAGGATGCTCGATTATTCCAAATTTTTAAAGCAGGCAAATTATGTTCGGTACGAATTGTCAGTGTTCGGTATTTCTGTCCTGCTTTGACAGAAGAATGTGGTCTTTCTGTTTCGTTTTTATAATCTTTGAAAAATTGAGCCTTTAATTAGAACAACACACAATGGAAGTTAATAAAATTTGTTTCATTTTGTTCCTCTTGTTTATTGGAGGAAGTGCAGCATATGGACAAACAATAGGTGTGCAGACAAATTCGTTATATCTACTTTCCTCAACTCCTAATTTGGGTGTAGAGGTGAAATTGGCACCAAAGTTCACAATGGCCGTCTCTATAGGGTATAATCCATTTGATTTTAGTCAGAGATTTGGAGCTTCTGAAACGTCAAATCCCAAATTGCATCATTGGTCGGTGGCTCCGGAAGGAAAATTTTGGTTTTGCCAATCATTTGAACGCGCTTATCTGGGAGTTCATGCATTGTATGGAGAGTATAATTGTGGAGGTTTTAGATGGCCTGCATTTCAACAAGATTTCCGGTACAGAGGACTTGTTGCAGGGGGGGGGGCCGGTATCGGTTATCAATGGGCTCTTGGAAAGCGATGGGGGCTAGATATATTCGCTGGCATAGGATATTTATTTTTTGATTATGACAAGTTCAAGGCAGGTCGCTGCGGTGAAAAGTTGGGACATTTTGTAAATCATTGTATCGGTCCAACCAAGTTGGCAGTGACTTTTACATATTATATAAATTGAGATATGAGAAAATACTTGATATTCTTCATAATGATGTGTTCAGGCGTTCGGGCATTTGCAATCAATGGCGCTGATTCATTGTCATTTGAATATACGGTCCCACCAAAAGCGTCATGGGTAAAGGGACTTTTGCAACTGAGTTTTTCCGGGAAGGTGTCGGGACATATGTCAGGTCCTAAGGCCATTTCTCTGATTCCGCAATATATTGTGGCAACTGATACGATCAATTTTCCAGCCATTGGCTTTTTTAGTCGGCAGGGAGCAAGATATCATAAGAGAAAATTGACTGTCGGAGAGCGAAAGGAACCCAGTATAGTTGTCCGGTGCGATTCATTGTGTTCCAGATATGACTATGTGCAGAGTCTGCCGGTTCCTGCGTTGCAAGGGGGGAAATTTTTAATTGTCGCGAAGGCCAATAAATGTGGAGCAAACCGTATTCTTTCAGTCGATACGGTAATTGTACCCTCTAAACAAAAAGGGAATATTCAAAATTTCCCTTCTGTCCGGCAGAACAACAAGAAGTTATGTGTAACTGAGAAGAATGTGACTTTTATACGTCCACCGGCTGAGGAATTGAAGAGGCGGACGGCCAATGTCAAACTCTATATCATGTACCGTGTCGGGGACTGGCATCTTGATATGAATATTGGAGACAATATCAAGGAGTTGAAAAAGATGGACAGTTATCTGATTCCTTTGCTTGATGATACGTTGCGGTATACAATCGATGAAATCAGGGTTCTTGGATATGCTTCTCCTGAGGATACTTGGCAAAACAACCATTTGTTGTCGTTTAACCGCGCCAAGAATATCTGCAGTCTGATAGAAAGACAATATTTCTGCGGACGGAAAATCTCTATCGGCTTTGAAGGAAAGGGAGAAGATTGGGACGGTCTTCAGAAGATGGTTTCAGAAGGAAACATGGTAGATCGGGAGAAGGTGCTTGCCATTATAGACGAATGGGGGATATTCCAAGGAAGAGAACGTCGTTTGATGGATCTTCACGGAGGTGTTCCCTACAGATTTATGTTGAAGAATTATTTTCCAAAACTGCGTCGTGTAGAAGTGCATATCACTTATAATGTTGCAGATTTTAATGGCAATGATGTCAATGTCTTAATAAAAGAGCGTCCTTGGGATTTGAGCCATAGGGAAATGTATGATTTCGCAAGACAGGTGAATGATAATTCTTCTACAGGTGGCAATTATGGGAAAGAATACGATAAGATAACAGCCTATTTTCCGAAAGATGACATTGCATATATAAATGCTTCTTCAGCCGCGCTGATACGAGGCGACGTTGACTTGGCGGGCACTTACCTTTCCAAGGTATTGCATAGGCCGGAAGCATACAATAATATCGGGGTGTATTGTTTCCTTATGAAAAATTATGCGATGGCGAGATTCTACTTCGAAAAAGCTATTGAGCAGAATTCAGAAGAAGCGTATTATAATCTGAAGAAAATGGAAGACTTGTAGATTGCAAGGAGTCTTTGTAATATGAGATATAGAATCATCTTGATTTTTTTTGTGTTGTGGTCTTTTTGCAGTTTGTGCAGCTGTGACATAGATGACAGAAGGGATTTCTGTTGCGGTAGAAATAACATCTTGATTACCTATCATATGGGAAACAGGGAATTTCTGGAAAAGGTTGCGGACCACATTGATTATTATTTGTTTGATAGTGTGGGAAATTATATGCACAAAATGAAACCTCTGAGAAATAATATGAGGAGGGTTTGTCTGGAATCTCTTCCTGCCGGAAAATATACGATGGTCGCTATTGCAAACTTGGATCAGTATGGAAAACTCAAAGGACATTCAAGCGAGGGGCTCAGGCAATTCAAATTGGTGGTCGGCAATTTTTTGGGAGACACAGACGTGTTTGGAAACGGAGAACCGCTCTATTGGGGGCAGTCAGATTTCCGTATTCTGGAGAAACAAAAGAAGACATATACATTGGAAATGAATCATATACATTGTCGACTTCGTCTTCGAGTAGAATGGGAACGCCTTCCTGACTATGCCGATGGTTTTGAATTTGGACTTGAAGGAATAGGACAGGCAACTCCTTTGTATGGCGGACAGAATGATATTTTGATATACCATCATCGCTACCCTCCTGTGACAAGTTATGATGGCCGGATGAGACTATCGGTTCCACTACGTAGAATGGTGCTGGAAGAAGAACTGTTTACGCTCCGGTACACTGATTCTCATATTCCCATATTTCATCTGTACAATGGAAGGAAGGATTTGACAGGACCGATTGATTTGAGCCGGGCATTTATGCAATGGGGATGGAAGCCAGACCAGAGTCCGGAGCAGGAGTACAGCATTCTGATAAAAATACGAGCAGATGGAAAAATTGAATTGCACCCAGGATTGGGTACGTCTGTCAATGATTGGATTGATGGTGGCGTAATTGGAATTTAGATCAAAGTTCAGTATATACTATAGTTAAAAAATTAATTTAAAAAATCATGTTAAAAAAAGTACTTATTTATTTGTTTGCAATTGGTGTCCCACTCATGGGAACAATTGGTTGCAGTACTAAGGATTTTTCATTTGAATCCAATGGAAAGGAGAAAAAATCATTTGTCAATTTAAAAATAAGCACTCCTTCATCGGATGGGGTCATTTACACTAAAGCTCTCCATGAACAGGCTGAATGGGAAATCAAGTCTCTCAATCTCTATTTGTTTGAATCCTCAGCCGGTTCAGCTGATTCTGATTGTCTTCTTATGAAGATCATTGAATCTCCTGAGTTGATATCCAAAGAGAATGGAGAATACATCCTGTCCATTCCGATTGATCATGAGCTGATGAATAAATCAGTGAAGATTTTGGCCGTCGCTAACGACAAGCCCGCACCGGCAGTATTGCAGGTGACTTCTCTGTCTCAGATCAAGCAATCTCTTGCTTCTGCTGTCGTAGAAGATGGCAGTAATGCAGATATGCTTGTTGGCAATCGCACTCTCGGCTTCCCTATGTCTGCGATGGCGACAGTGGAAGGAAACGAAATCTTGACACTTGACCCGAAAGGTGTCAATTGTACAGTTTCCATTGTCAGGACAGTTGCCAGATTGGATATCGAAAACAAAACTCCAAATCTCACTTTGAAGGATGTCATCTTGAAAAATGCAGTCAATAAATCCTGGTTGTATCCGCAGGATGCATGGTCACTCCCGAACGATTCAAGACGAATCACTTTGAAGGCAACCGTTGAATGGGAAAACAAATTGCAGAATGGGGTGAAATACAATACATCCTCACCTGATTTGAATCTGCTCAAACATGTCCTGTACATGTATGAGGATGATCAGAGTTCGTTTGTTGAAATCACCTTCTCTTTGGATATAGATGGTGTGGAGAAGGAAGGAAAAGTTTCCGTCGCACTGAAAGGAGATTTGGTGAAACAAGCATTTCCTGTCCGCAATACATTGTACAAAATACAATTAGGGGATGGAAAACCTGTCGGTAATGATTTGAAAGTCAGTCAAAAGTTGATTGTCAAAGATTGGCAAACAGGAGAAGTGATCAATGGAGCACTATCTCCAGATAAAGATAAACAGTAAAAAATGTGTAGATATGAAGAATAGAATACTATCAATGATTTGCATGTTCGGATTGGTTGTCCTTTCCGGCTGCACAGCAGAGAAGCAGTTGAATACAGAACGTATAGAAGGAACACCGAAGAAAGAATCCACGGTCCGCTTCCAGCTTGATTCGAAGACAGCCTTTTTCGGGACTGTCCAATCAAAGACTCGGTCCGGTCAGGTTCAGCTTGATTCAGAAAAGAAAATAACTTCTCTGATGGCTGTTGTCTTCAGAAGCCAGGGAGGATCCAGCGCCGCAGAGAACAATAGTGATACCTTCATAAAGGCCATTGAAATCTCTCCTGCCGCTCAGGATGGTGAATCCTTGCAATTCGCACTTGCTTCTGAAGGAAAGCTGCAGATTTGCTTTGTCGCAAATGCTGACCAGAATCTTGCGAATGCAATCAAAGGGCTTGCATCAGATAAGACAGTTCTGGATTTCAAGGCATTGGAAGTTACTCAAGCTCCTGACACCCAGAACGAACTGCTGATGACCAGCAAGTTTTATGCAGTCGAGGCGGTTTTGGGAGAGACTGCGACGATAGAGTCAGTGGAGATGACCCGTGCCATGGCCCGTATTGACATTGAGAATGCGTGCGACGGCATCACAATCACCGAGATTGTGTTCCATAACCGTTCTGTGAAGTCGGTTCTTGTAAACGACAATGACCTCGACTTGAATACAGGTTTTCTTGAAAGTGATGCGAAGAGGTATAGTTTGAATATGGTGGGGAATAGCCAGTCTCCTGCTAAAAAGGAGGCAGCAATCTATAGTTATGAGCAGTTTGCGAAAGTAGGTGCTGATTTGAACAACGAACGTCCTTATTTGGAGGTGCATTATGGCATTGAAGGAGAAAGCTCTGCCTATATACATAATATTTATTTTGAGGAAGAGTCTGCTAGTGGCAAAAAGGCCATTCCTCTCAAACGCAATACTCTTTATCGTGTAGCTGTCAGGAATGACAACAGCAAGATTAAATTCAACATCACAGTCTCTGATTGGAATACTGGAAAGGTTTATTGTGTGACAAGTGACGAACTCGTCTCTGGAGTATTGACAAGGTTCTTGGCTGTCGGAGATTTCATGCTGAAGGATGGCAGTATCATCAAGTCAGATGATGCTGGATTCGAAGCCAAGAAGGGCAAGGTAGTCGGAGTGGTCGCCGCCCTTTATCGCAATGGCGTCAAGGCCAAGAGCGGTGTCATAAGAGAACTGAAGGAACATGGCGTCGATACTCCTCATGGTCTGGTCCTTGCTTTGTCGGAGGCTTCTAGATTAAGCAAGTGGGGGGAGGATATTCTTTGTGCTGATGTTGCCTATACTACGTTAGTGTCAAATTATAAACAAGGAAAAGACGGTTGTGAACTTACCAACTACTCTATAGGAAATATTGAACCGAATTTATATTCGGTAGTTAAAGCTTACAATGCAGAGGTTCCCACTCCTAGTAAAACTACTACGTGGTATTTGCCTAGCATTGGAGAATGGATGGATATTTTGGGTCAAGACGGTATCGGGGGAATTGCAGAGGTGCAGCAGGCAAAAGACTGTCCTTCACAGAATATAGCATTGGAAGGATGTGCTGGGAAAGCATTGCATAATATAAACAAGATTCTCGTCAAGTTAAAAGATGGAGGAGTTAATTACTTGGCTTTCAGTATGCATGATTGGTACTGGTCTTCCTCAGAATTTTCGAAAGAAGCTGTGTATGATGTGTATTTTTACCAAGATGCTATCGGAAGTAAAGAGTCTTTGAATTTTGATCGTATCCCAAAGAATACAGGAAGAGGAATAGTTCGTTGTGTCCTTGCGTTCTAAATTTTGAAAGATGTCTTGCGGCAGAAGGAGCAGTCGGTCACGTTCATATCCTATGATTGTTTCTTTTTCTGCCGCAACAATATCAGAATTCGTCATATAAAAAAATTGCGAGATTCATAACAGATTGAAACATAGTATTATAAAAATTAAAAGTTTCGACTGATAAGAAGAATTGGCGAATGAACAATTGAAATCCATTTAGAAGAAATGTCTCATGCCTTTCGCGATATTCAGTTCATGATGCACCAGAAATGAAAAGATAACCTGATGTTATCGAAGAGTACGTATATGTGAGGTATCGGGCACTATATGGATTTCATAGTTTTCAAGAAGGAAAGACTGGATTTTCTAAATTTTTCATCTTGGATCTTCGTTTTTCCAGTTCTAAGAAGATGGTTAGATAATGATAAATTTATTAATTGACATTACGTGAAATTTGAAATATTGAAATTATGACTATCTCAGCTCAGATATTAAGAGATTTATTTCATAAAGAAGGAAAGTCAATAGTTCTTGTTGACAAAGACCAATATCTGAAAATCAATGAGGAATATAATATGGAGGATTTTATATTTATCATGGTTGTTCATTCTGGAACTATTGATTTGATGGTAAATCATAAAATGATTCATTTGAGATCTTCGTGCTGTTTGTTCCTTTCGAAAGGAGAGGTCAAGATCATTGATTGCAAGAACAATGATTGCGACGGATTTGGATTATTTCTGTCGAAGAAAGATTGGCTTCATTTGTTGAAAGAAACCCCTTCAGTCTGTTTTATGTCTGCCATACAATCGTGTTTGATACTTCAGAAATCTGAAAGTGGTACTTTACGAGAGTATTATGATATAATAAAAAAGCAGGTCAATTTAGGGATTTCTGATCGGAATCCGGTGATAATCAACCTTATACAAGGAATCTTGTACCATATTGACAGTTACTATGAAAGGTGGTCCGAAAATTATTGGAATAAAGACCAAAAAGATGGTAAGATTGTAAGTGAGTTCATGGCTTTGTTATATAATAATTTTAAAACTTACCGTCAAGTATCCTATTATGCCAGAGAACTCAAAATAAGCAGAAGCAAGTTGTCTGAAATAATAAAAAAGGTTACTCGCATGTCAGTTTCAGAATGTATAGAACAATATACAATCATCAATATTTGCCTGGACCTTCAGAATTTGCATAAAAGTATCAAGGAAATGGCTTATGAATACCATTTCTGCGATGTCTCTCATTTTTGCAAATTTTTCAAGAAACATATGGGACAGTCTCCGAAGGAGTATCAGAACGGTTATTTTGATACAACATCTGATACAGGATCCTCATTATATTCAGATTGATACAAATCATGACAATGAAAGAAACTGCATATGATTCTATATTCAATAATATGTCTGCTTGGAAAGTTTCCTCTTCGCCTTCATTATCGTATGGTATCTCTATTCAAGTGGATTCTCAAGTCTATGATGCAATATCGTAGAGACGTTGTACTTACGAATCTTGCCCGGTCTTTTCCAGAGAAGGATTGCCGTGAAATCAGCGAGTTGGCGAATCGGTTCTACAGTCACTTGGGTGAAATTATGGCTGAATCCATTTGGTTCGCAGGAACCACCCCAGAGAGGTTGAGGGATTCGGAAATATGTGTCATCACCAATCCACAGGTGCTGGAAGAAGCTTACGGCCGGGGTCGGAGTGTCATGATTCTGTCCTCTCATACTGGAAATTGGGAGTTGATTGGCGGGCTTCGTTATTACAACCGAGACCCTCAGTTGGACTATGTCTTCGATGAAAGTCACATTTGCATTGTCTACAAGCGGCAGTCCAGCTGGATGTGGAATGAAATACTCAAGAAGGCACGTACGACAGTAGTCGAGAACTTTGAAGGGCTTGTGGAATCAGATCAGATTGTCCGGTATGTATGCCGGCATGGCGGAGAGCAGAAGATTTATTTTTTCATAAATGATCAGAGACCCTATCGCGGAAAGGGTCGGTACATCGGAAATTTCATGAACCAGAAGACTTGTGGGATGGCAGCCAGTGTCAGACTGGCCCGGAAATACCAGATGTCTCTTTTGTTCTCCAAGATGGAGAGGAAAGAGAAAGGGCATTATGAAATTACCTACGTTCCTCTTGCGGAGGATGCCTCCGGAAAAGGAGAAGGTGAGTTGCTTGAGATGTATTTCTCTGAACTCGAAAATGAGATCAGGAGCAATCCTGAAAATTATCTTTGGTCACACAAGAGGTGGTCATGAATGCAGGAACAGGAATGAGTATCCATATTAGACAGTCCATATCGGCAGTATCGGCATTTATCTTGTTGTCTGTGATGCTGAGGTTTTCTATTGTGAAAGCATTTCACCAGCATGCAGAGCTTGATGGCATTGTGTATACTTGCGACGAGGAAACAACGAGTGTAGACCGTTCTCCTTGCGCGATATGTATTTATTTCCTGTCTGTGTTCCTCCGAGAGGAGAACTGTCCATTCCTTGTCGAATCTACTATCTTGCAAAGTCGCCACATCTTTGCTGTGAGAAAGAAGGCATTTTTGTTGTGCAGTTACTTTTTACTGCGGAGCCCTCCTGTCTTTTGATATAGAAATCCCATTCGGGAGATCACTGGCCGCTGTCTTTTCTTAGATGGCGTGGTGCCTCAATTTTTCTATAATTTACACAATTTCAATTTTCTATGTCGGATATATGATCGCGGGATTTTTTCTGAAGTCCAGCGAAATGGGTGTGTTGTCCCATCGGATACGATGAAATGAAGAGGATCTTGAATTCCCGAATGGTACTTTTGGGGAACATCACGTCTCATATGTAAAACATTATTGGGAATTTGACAATGTGATTGATAGGGGTATTCTTCTGGATTCCTGTCTGATGAAAGTGGATTCGGGAGAGGATACCAAATTTAAATAACCATGTATGAATATGAAAAATGAAAGAAATTCAATGATTGATGACATTATTGTGTCTATGAATCGTCACACCGAAAATGTTGCTTTCGTTATCAAAGGACGGGAATATACATATGGTGAACTGAAGGAATGGGTCTGTTCGATTGTTGCCATCCTTCCATTTGAGAATAAGCGGGTGGGAATTATAGGTGAGGATTCTATCCAGACTTATGCGGCTATTCTGGCTGTATTGCTGAGTGGTAACACATATGTGATTTTACATCCCTCGTATCCGGTTGAAAGAAACCGGAAGATTGTAGAATCGGCAGACGTCGCAAAGGTACTTGGATATGGACCTAAGCCTGATTATCTTGATGAAAATCTTTATCTGCCCATTGCGGAATGCAAGAAGACGGAGAAACTTGAGAATTTGGCCGCCCGAGGGGATTTCGGAAGTTATGCCTACATTATTTTCACATCAGGCAGCACGGGAGAGCCAAAAGGGGTACCTATTTCGCGATCCAATCTGGACGCTTTCTATAGAGCATATTCCGCACTTGACTGGAATTTGGACGAATCGGACAGGATGCTGCAGATGTTCGAACTGACATTTGACGTGTCTGTTGTATCGTTCCTTTATCCTCTCACACTAGGAGCATCCATCTATACTGTAGGTTATACGGACATCAAGCATTTCAAGGTGGTCAGCCTGTTGGAAGAGGATGCTTTGACTTGTGCTGCCGTGACACCGTCGCTGCTTCAACTTCTTTCCCCTTATTTTGAGGACATCCGTTTCCCTAAACTGAAGTATCTTATCCTTACGGCTGAGGCTTCTCAGACAGAGGTGGTCATGAAATTTCGTTCGTGTGCGCCCAATGCAGAATTCATCAATCTGTACGGGCCGACGGAATCGACGATTTTCTGTTGTGTATATAGACTTCCAGAACAGGCGGTAAAGGAACATAATGGAATGGTTGCAATTGGAAAGCCTTTCATGGATACAGTGACTCTAATTGCAGATGAAAATGGAAAACAAGTTCCGCCTGGTCAACAAGGAGAATTGTTGGTTTCCGGGCCACAGGTAATGGATGGCTATCTCAACCGTCCGGACAAGACGGAGGAGGCTTTTTTCAAGTTGGAATCAGGGGAACGATTCTATAGGACTGGTGATTTATGCGTGATGGATGAGGAGGGGGATCTGTATTATTGCGGGCGGAAGGATCATCAAGTAAAAATTCAGGGATTCAGGATCGAATTGAGTGAAATTGAATATGCGGCGAAGAAATATTTCAACTTCACAAGGAATGTGGTCGCTGTTACATACAGCCGGAAGGGAGCAGGAGACGCCATTGCCTTGGCAGTGGAGGGGAAAGAGATAGTGTCAGCGGATGATTTGAAATCACATCTCCGGTTGGAACTGCCTTATTACATGATTCCAAGTGAGATTCTGTGTATCGGAAAATTTCCAATAAACAACAGCAACAAGATTGATAGAAATGAGGTCAAAAAACTTTTAAATTTATAAATGAAGATGGAAAAGCAACAAGAAATTTTAATGTGCATACAGCAGGTAGTGCGTGAAATCCTGAAGAATGACAGTATCGTATTGGATTACGGGACTACCAGCAGTGATGTGAAAGGATGGGATTCATTGACTCACATGCTTATCATGGCAGAAGTGGAGAAACGTTATGGTATCCGTATATCATTCAGAGAACTGATGAAAGTAGGTAATGTCGGTGATCTTGTCAGTATGGTTGAAAAGAAAGTGAACTAGGACCATGGCTTTTCTATCTTTAGATTTCGCAATCTTGTTTATTGCTACTTTTCTATTGTATTCTTTCAGTCCAGCAAAGGCAAGGAATTTTTATCTGCTGGTTGCAAGTTGTGTCTTCATAGCTTGGAACAACCCGTTTTTTCTTGTCATGTCAGTACTGGTCACAGCATTCACGTTTGTGGCTGGAAGAGTGATAGAAAAATTTCAAGACAAAGGCAAAGTGCAGCTGATTCATGCTCTTTCGATTGCTGTATTGGTCGGGTTGTGGATATTGTTCCATAATCCGGCCTGGTTGTCTGGCATATTGCACATCCGTTCCGGGGCGGCTGGTGATTCTTCAATTGTCAGCCGGTTAATCTGTCCTCTGGGAATGTCATTCTATACTTTTCAGGCCATAGGATATCTGACTGATGTATATTGGCAGGAAGAAAAGGCCGAAAGGAACTTTTTCGACTTCAGTCTATATATGCTTTTCTTTTTGAAGTTCCTGTCTGGACCGATTGAAAGATTCGGCAGTTTGATTGAACAGATCAGACGACCTGAGTCTTTTGATTATGACAATGCGGTATATGGACTGAAACTCATTTTTTTAGGTATGTTGAAGAAGCTGTTGATCGCCAACTATCTGTCACCCTATACTTCTGATGTATTCTCAAATGTCAATGATGCTTCCGGTCTGCAGCTTCTCATGACTTGTCTGCTCTATCCGATTGAACTCTATTCTGATTTTTCAGGCTATACAGATATGGCTCTGGGTGGAGCGAGGATGTTCGGCATCCGTCTCTCACCCAACTTCAATTTCCCCTTCAGTTCTAAATCGACGGCGGAACTTTGGAGAAGATGGCATATGTCATTGTCATTCTGGGTCAGGGATTATTTGTTTGTTCCGATGACTGCCTTGCTTCGGAGATGGAAGGCGGCGGGTATATATGCCAGTCTTCTGATAACGTTTTCACTTCTGGGTTTGTGGCATGGTATGGGACTGTCGTTCCTGGTCTATGGACTCATACAGGGGATCATAATCTGTCTTGAAATGAGATTCTCTGCCGTGAGGACTCGTTTCGAAAGAAGGGTGGGGACAAGGATTGCAAATGTGGTCTATATCATCCGCACTTATCTGCTGTTCGCTCTTTCTCTAGTCTTTTTGAGGTCCGAGAGCCTTGCAGATGCTGTTGAATTCATCACTCGTATTTCCTTTGTTCCGCATCATTCATGGAAGGAAATGAATATCGGTATGAGTGATCATTTCTGCATAGTTGCCGGAACTACCTTGCTGCTGATGTTCATCTATGAAGCATTCTCTGTAAAACATGACCTTATTGAAAAGAGTCGGGAACTTCCGTCGTGGTTGCGTTGGACAATTTATTTTTCTTTGTTTTTCGCATTGTTCTCATTGGGCATGTTTGAAAATGACAACTTTATCTATCTGCAATTTTAAATTTTATGAACAACGATTTATCAGATGGGCCTAAAAAGGCTTCTGTAGTAAAACTATATGGCAAACTGTTTTTGTTGGCTTTGCCTTTCCTGCCACTGATTGCCTTCTATTTTATCTGTGACCCAGACATGATTTTAAAAAAATACAGGCGTTTTGACCAGTCGGAAGTGTATCTTGGTGAAGGTCATGTAGGATGGCAGAATTATCTTAACAATAGAGATTCCATTCCGTTCAATTCCTTCATCATGGGTAATTCTTGTACAATGGCGTTCAGGACCGATGAGTGGGAAAAATATCTTCCGGATGGATCGAAGGCAGTCCGATTTTTTGAGAATGCGGAAGGTATTGCAGGGGTCTGCCAGAAATTGAAGGCTCTGGAAGAGGTGGATGCTCAAATTGATTACCTTTTGATTGTGTTTGATGTGGAGTCATTGAAAGTCACTGTCCCTTCGCATAACACGAATAAGATTTTTTCTTGTGAAGCTGCAGGAATTTCTCAGCTCCAATACATTTTACGGAATCTTCAGACCTTTCTCATGCCAGACAAATGTATTCCTATCATTGAGTACAGGATAACAGGAAAATATTCACCAAGAATGAAAAGTCAGATCAGGGAAGGAGGACCTGTACGTGAACCGTATACTAACAATTGTTTGAATCCGAGGGAAAAGGAAATTGAGATGAACGGGGAGGATTACTGGATTTCTCATCAATCGGAATTTCATCGAAAGGAAAGATGTCCTGGACAAATCGATGAACCTGCAATTTTCAAGCCTCAAAATCGAATTTTGAAGGAAATGGAAGCAATTTGTCGCAAGCATTCGACACAGTTGGTGTTGGTAATTGGCCCTGATTTCTATCAGAAGAAAATTCATCCGTCAGATTTGAAAACTCTACAGGATATTTTTGGAAAAGAGAGTGTATTTGATTTCACAGGAGTAAATCCGTATACGGCAGACTACCATCATTATTATGAGCCAGGACATTATCGTCCTTGTTTGGGCGCCCAGCTTCTGGATAGAATTTACAACGGAGAACAGTCTTCCAGTCCTTCGGTCTTGCCTGTTGAGGAGATTTCTGGAGAAATCTGCCAGCCGTTCATCAAATAATCCGGAACTGGCTTCTTCCCGTGCTGGGCTTTTCGAAAAATTCTCCTTGAGGGGTCGGGAAACCGTCCGGTCAGACTATTATTGGAAAAAGGGCTTGACTTTAGAAAGTCAAGCCCTTTTTCTTGATTTCAAGAAAAAACATTACAGGGAGGCAATGTTTTCCTTGTTGATGATATTTTTCCCTTCTGGTGTATAGGCAAAGGCAATACGGTCTGCGTAATGCTTCTCCACTTTACCACGAACAATTTTCATGGTACTGTTCATCATGTGATTTTTTTCTGTGAACGCTTCAGGCAGTATGCAGATGGCAGATGGCAACCATCTCTCAGGGAAGGAACCATAGTTCTTGCCACCCTTGCGATAGGAATTGACTTCTTCCTGAATCTTCTCCAACATTTTCTTCTTTCCCTCTTCTGATGCAGGGGACAGTTCTGGG
Organism: Bacteroidales bacterium; assembly: GCA_020026275.1. Classification (GTDB taxonomy): domain Bacteria; phylum Bacteroidota; class Bacteroidia; order Bacteroidales; family UBA932; genus Cryptobacteroides. Next base: position 55,958 of record JAHHQQ010000006.1, on the reverse strand, counting down.
GAAATCGTTTTCAAGTAAGTATTCAGCGCATCCTTGTTCGGAACAATCAAGGCAATGGTATATGGATCTTGGTTATTGTGAAGGAGGGCTTGTTCAATGAACTTTGAGTTTTCTACCAGAGATTCTTCAATTCCTTCTGGACTATATTTTTCACCGTCGGAACTGATGAGCAGGGACTTGAATCGGCCTACGACATAGAGGAAGTCTTTGTCTTTCATATATCCCATATCTCCTGTGTGCAGCCAACCGTCTACGATGGTTTCATCGGTTGCTTTCGGGTTTTTCCAATAGCCGGCCATGACATTCTCTCCACGGATGACAATTTCGCCTTTTTCTCCGTATGGAAGTTCCTTTCCTTCAGAATCACAGATTTTGATGTCCATCGGTTTCACCACACAGCCGGAAGAACCGAGAATGTGTCTGGCGGGTGCGTTGGAAGAGATGATAGGGGTGGCCTCAGAAAGACCGTAACCTTGGTACATCGGGATGCCGATGGCATAGTAATATCTCTGGAGATCGATGTCCAGCAAAGCACCGCCACCGACAAAGAATCTCATTTGTCCGCCAAGCCCTTCTCTCACATTCTTGAAAATGAGTTTGTCAAACAAGGCGATGAGCGGTTTCTTCCAGCATTGGGAGAAGCCTCCTTTGTTGTAGCCTTCCTTGTTGTAGGAGATTGCAAGGTTGAGTGCGAAGTTGTAAAGTTTCCATACGGTCGGCCCCTTTGCCTTGACTCCGGATTCAATGTTCTTCTTGAAGTTTTTGGCCAAGGTCGGAACGCTTAGCATGACTGTCGGTTTCAATTCTTTGATACTTGACGGAATGTTCCTCAATGTCTCCATGGCTGTTTTTCCTGCCGGTACAGTACCGATGGAGGCACCATAGGACATTAGCGTGTAGAAACCTGCAACATGGGCGAAGCAATGGTCAAGTGGAAGGATGATGAGCATCCGGTCATCTGGCCTTACACCGATGATGGACCGGGCTTGCTCCACATTGGCCGTATAGTTCCGATGGGTCAGGAGGATTCCTTTCGGGTCCGCCGTGGTTCCGGAAGTGTAGCTGATGTTGGCATAATCATCCGGTTCGACAGATTCGTATCTCTGGACAAACAGGTCATTGTGCTCGTCGAGGAATTTGTCACCCATCTTCAAGATTTCAGAGAAGGCAATTTCGTTCTCCTGATATTCAGGAAGATCGTCCAATACTATTACTTTCTTCACTTGTGGCAAGTCTGCGAGGATGCGTCTGATCTTAGGAAGCTGTGTTCCTGAAACAATGATGTATTGGGAATCTGAATGTCGGATTCTGAATATGAGGTCATTGTTTTCTTCAAGTTTGATGGAAAGCGGCACATTGACGGCTCCGGCATAGAGAATGCCGAGTTCGCTGATGACCCAAAGGTTGCGGCCTTCGGACAGAAGTGCTGCTTTTTCCCCTTTCTGGATACCGAGAGCCATCAGACCGGCTCCGGCACGGTGTGCCTCTATACGGGTCTGTTCAAAAGTAGTCGGCAGCCATTCTTTCCCTGATTTTTCCCACAGGAAAGTATTTTTGGCAAAGTCCTTCGTGTATTTTTCCACGAATTGGATAATGGTTAATCTTTCTTTCATAAAGATTATTGATTTGTGATTGGGCCAGAACTTCCCGGAAAAATCTTTTTCGAAGTCAGGAAGCATGGTCGCAATCATTCCAGTTAAACGTTTATTGAATGTCGTCCATATTATCTGCATGGGTCGGATCGGATGATTCTGCAAGCAGAATGGAACTGAATCTGCGAAAGATAGTTAATCCATAGATGAAATGCAAGAGAGTATCTCGGCAGGAGGAGAGAGGAGCAAGTTCAGGGAATCTGGAAACTCTATGACTTATAGTTTGTGACAAATACGAAAAATAGTATATTTGTTCTCTGGCAGGTATTTGAGAAAGTCTGCCGCACATATAATCAACAAATAACCAAATGACCAGGAATCGAATTTTTTGGATGGTCCAGACATTGCTCATGTTTATGTCTGCAGGAATATCGGCTGAGGTACACCCAGAGCAGGACCATCGGACACCGCAGCACAATACTGCCATTTTGAGGGCAAATAATGAATTCATGATGGGGGGCCGTCATTGTTATGGTCACTTGTTCATTGACCAGATATATGGAACCCGTCCGGCTATTCCTTGTCAGTCACTCATTGATGTCAATGCAACGGCTCGGTTGGGCATGAAATATATTGAGCTCAATGCAATCAAGACGAAGGATGGAGTTTTGATTCCAATTCATGGGATTAGGGGTAAGTTCGGCAGGGAAGTGGAGGATTTGGATGGAGGTTTTTCTCATGAAGACACTTATATCAATTCTGTGACGTATGATTGGATAAGACAGAATTTGCGTTATAATACCAAATATGAAAAGCATCGTACCGCCATTCCCACTCTGGAGGAGGCTTTTCTTGAATGTCGGAGGAACGGTATCTCTGCCTTGGTGTCCTATATGCCGGAGACGAAATCCCTGGGACGGAAATATTTTGGGGATGATCTGATTCTCTATGTCTATGACAATTCCGGGAAGGATGTCAGGAAAGATGGTTATGGCGGCTATGTCATGAATTATTCCAGCTCCAGTACTATTCAGGATGTGTTGGAGCAATGTGACACCTACGGCGCTCCATACATGCACTGTCTGAATTCTGAGTCTTTCAGCAAATTCCTTTCAGAAGGGACGATGGAAGAACTCATCCAAGCCGTCCACGAAAAGAACTGTATGATCGGAATCGCCGGGTCCTATACTCCGACAGACCAGACGATGACCTTCTTCAATCTTGGAGGGGACTTTTCGGCGACGGCTTCGTTTGTCAATGATTTTGAAAATGGTAATTTGTGTAATCTGAAAGGAGATTTTGACTATTCCGATTTTGAAGTGAAGCGGGGAAAAGTCAAGGATGGAATCTTGACTTTGAAAGAAGGTGGAACCATCACCAAGACACTTCCCGAAGTTTATTTGGGAAAAGGTTCGTTGAAAATGAAGTTCAAGGGAACATTACGTATCGAGTATTTTGGACATGAAAGTCATGAAGGGGTAGAAATTACCAGCGATGGAACCTGTACGGAGTGGGTCAGCACCTATTTTCTTGAGCAGAGTCCGACCTTCAAGGTGATTGCCGTCGGTGAGGTTGAAATCTTCATGATCGATTACAAGGCGTCGAAATGTTGACCCGGCCACACGGACATTTCCCGGAAACGGGGGTAGTGGGAAATCCCAAATTTTTACTGTCTTGCAACCGGCTGTACGTCAACATTTTACGAAAGTAGGAGAATCAACCATTTCCCTGTCCCCTCCTAAAGAGCGGGTAGCAGGAAATCTTCAATTTTAGCGGTCTTGCAATAAACTGTACATCAGCATATTACGAAAGTGAGAAAACGACTCATTTCCTTCTTCCCCCAAGAGACTGCGGACTTCTCGACCTCAGCGCCCGGACTTGCGAAACAATCTTTCCCTATGGACTTGCGGCAGCCGAACTCTGGAAGTGGCACATCCATCTGGACACGGACATTTCCCGGAAACGGGAGTGGATGGGAAACGGAAAACGGGAGGGACGGGAAAAGATATATATTGAAAAACTTGAAAATAAGAATATTTGGTCTATCTTAGCCGAGAACTAAACAGGCATCATTTGAATTGCTCAAAATTTCAATGCGGCAAAAAGAACAGTTATTCAATCAGATCTTCAAAGAGCATTTTGACAAGATGGTTTCTTATCTTACGCTCTATACCAAGGACAGGGAACTTTCTCGTAACATTTCGCAGGAGTCCTTTATGGCTCTATGGGAGAATATGGAACAGGTCCGTCCTGAAAAACTGGTCCCTTATGTCTATGCGATTGCCAGGAAGAAGATTATCAATTATTTTAAGCGGGACGTAATTATCAGGCGTTTTGCCGAATATTATCGATATGAGATGGATGTATGTTGTCAGGAAAGCCTTTGCAAGGATGGATTATCTGACCTATATGTGAGAGAAATTCAGAAAGTGGTCTATGATAGTATGCTGCAACTGAAAGAACCGGTTCGGAACACCTTTTTGCATAGCCGTTATGGTCTCAAATCCAATGCGGAAATTGCACAGATGCAAGGTATTTCAGAAAAAATGGTGGAGCACAGGATAACAATTGCCTTGAAAACCATTCGTCAGAACCTGAAGCACTATCTTGGTGAAAAAATATTAAAAAAAATTTAAATTTCTTAAGGGGTATACAGGACTTGTTTGACTATATACAAGTTAATTATTTTTGAAACTTGTATATGAAACGAAAATTTTGGGTTCCCATTATTTTCTCATTTTGGATGGCAGCGCCAGTAGTGAGTACCGGTGCGACAGCAAATGAGAGACCTCAGGTAAAGGACAGTCTGCTCTTTTCATTGGATTCTGCCGATTTGACAATGCCGGCAGCTCCTGAGAAAAATCAGCCAGACTTGATCAAAGGAGTAATTTGTGATCAATGGGGAGGTACCATACCCGGTGCCGTAATCAGCGTCAAGAACAAGGATGCCAATACTATCAGCGAATTGGACGGATCATTCTCTATTGCCGCTAAACCCGGTGACCAGTTGATTGTCCAGCTGATTGGTTTCCGTGAAGAAAAAGTACGTGTAAGGGGAAAAGCACCTCTAGAGATTGTTCTTGTGGATGATGTCATGGCTTTGGAGGGCGTAGTCGTCACTGGTTATCAGAAAATCAGCCGTGAACGGGCGGCAGGTTCTTATGCGACTATCAGCTCTGAACAGCTTGAACTCAAGCCTGTTGCAAATGTTGGTGAAGCTCTGCAGGGAGTGGTCCCGGGTATGACCATGGATAAGGAGGGCAAGTTCACTATTCGGGGCAAGGCAAATATCGGATCGTATGGAGACAGCAATCCGCTGGTAGTCATCGACGGTTTCCCGGTACAGAGCTATGAGTCTGGAGTAAATCCGTTTGATATGGTGAATCCAGATGATGTGGAAAATATCACTGTTTTGAAGGATGCGGCTGCTACCTCCATCTATGGAGCCCGTGCCGCCAATGGTGTTATCGTCGTTACGACGAAGAAGGCCCAGGGCGATGGACATGTGGCGGTATCGGTGGATGCCCGTGTGGGCGTGTCCAGCCGGTACGATCTCCAGCATTATTTCAATTTTGCCGATGGACAGAGCCAGATTGCCTATATGGAGAGACTGGAAAAATATTCCACTATATTCAACTCTGTGGATCCGTATGGAAATACATCTAACCCATATTACAGTTTGTCTGAACTGGCTTCTCTGGTTTATGAGTACAAACGTACCAAGAACATTACAGAACAGCAATATGAGGCTGGAAAGGCTGACTTGCTTTCACGCGAGGGCAGATGGGTGGATGAATACAACAAGCATTTCTTTCGCAACGCCATCAGCCAGCAGTATAATTTCTCTATGTCAGGCAATTCCAATAGCAACAATTTCAAGATGTCTCTTCTCTATAACCATTTGGATGGTTCATCTATAGGAGACAACGAGAATCGTTTCCTTTTGAATATGGCTGATACCTACAAGCTCCACAAAATGTTCAGTATCGGGCTGAATCTGAGTTTGAACTACCGAAGATCTGCCGGGAATGGTCTTTCTCTCAATTCGGCAGCTTCTTTCACGACTCCGTTCACTTCTCTTTTCAATGAAGACGGCTCCTATGCGAACATTGTGTCTTCCGGGACTCTCTATCAACCTATTTATGAACAGAAATTTAAAGGGAAAACTCCAGCCAGCTGGGAATATAACCCACTTCAGGATAGGTCAGAGCATAATAATACAAACAAAAATTTTGGTGCACGTGTACAGGCGACCATGGATTTTCATCCTTTGAAATCACTCAACATCTCTCTCCGTGGACAGTTCGAACATACCCGGAAGGATTTCAAGGAAGAAACGTTCAAGGAGGCTTTTGAAATCAGGGATTTGGTCAACACTTTCTCCACCCTCGATGCCGCGACCGGAAAATATGTCAGCAGCTTCCCGGAAGGAGGCATGATCCGGATGTACGGTTCTTCTTGTACTGCGTGGAATGCCAGAGCCCAGATAGACTACAACGACTCTTTTGCCGAAAAACATGAACTGACATTGATGGCAATAGCAGAGATGTCCTCTTCTGTATTGGAACGAGATCCTGGTTATACGGCGTACGGATATGATAAATTTACCAATTTGACTGAGACTGTCCCTGATTTTCAAGGGAAATACGATACTATTTTCGGTACCAAGAAGAAATATCCGTACAGTGGATTAGGAAAGCTCTCCATTTTTTCTGATCGTGGCATGTCCATGGCTTTCAATATGTCTTATATGTATGACAAACGTTATGGTATCACAGCGAGTGTCAGGACTGATGCCTCCAACTTCATTTCCGATAAAATGGCTTCGCGTTTCTCTCCATTCTGGTCGGTGGGACTCGTGTGGAATGTGGACAAGGAAAAATTTGTCCGGCAGGTTTCGTGGATTGACCATCTCAAGTTGAGGACTTCTTATGGACTTTCGGGAATCGCCGCCGGCAAGAAGAGCATTTCCACTCTTACGACCATTACCACCAAGCCAGGCAATCCAGATTATACAGACAATGATCCGTATGCTGTCGTGAACCTCAAGGGTAATCCGTCCTTGACCTGGGAAAAAGCCCGTACGGGAAATGCCGGTATCGACTTTTCTTTTTTCCATGCCAAACTGTATGGAAGCTTGGAATATTACAACCGTTATTCTTACGACGTGATTGCTCCAGCGGCGGTACCGATTATCGTGAATTCCTCAGAATCCATGGTGTATAACAATGCTGCCATCTTGAACGAAGGTATTGAGATGACTCTTGGCTCCCGATTCTATATTACGAGCCGTATTACCTGGAATGGGGATTTTAATTTTTCATGGAATCGGAATACAGTGAAGGACTACAATGCGAAGATTGTCAAGCCAGGAGGAAATTATGTGGAGGGACTGCCACTTTCACCAATCTGGGCTTTCAAAGTGACAGGTTATACAGAGGAAGGCCTGATGAAGATTCAAGGAAAGGACGGAGCGGAAGTGATTGTGAACAGTAAGGAAAGTTCACATATTGACGATGTCTTGGCTCCAGGTGAAGGACCAGCTGACGGCAACTGGCTCCGCTATTGCGGCACAGCGGTCGCCCCATACAACCTCAGCTTCAGGAATTCCTTCAATATTTACGGAGTGACCCTTTCATTCCAGTTGACCAGCAGTTTCGGTCATAAGTTCGTATGGGCAGACAATGAATCTTCTTTGATTTCTGCCACAACCAAAGGTTTTGGACACTACCTTGAAGGGGCATTGGCCAACGATGCTTCCGGCTATACGAATGGTTCTTTCACGATGCCTCTTTTCAATGAAAAGAACCATGAAATGTTGAATGCAGGAGGCCTGTACAACTATATGTTCAACCTCTACAACCGTGCAGAAAAGAATGTCATGAGTGCCGCCACCATTCGTGTCAGCTCTGTCTATGTAGGTTGGTCTCTTCCTGCCAGATGGTTGAGGAAGACTGCAATCGGATCATGCAGCATCTACGGTGAGGTGAACAATTTGCCTCCACTGTGGGTCGCCAATTCCCGCAAGGTAGATCCGCTTGCATTGCCTGGCACATTGAAACCACTCATCAATTGTAATTTTGGACTTAAACTCGCATTCTGATGAAAATGAAAAAATATACTATCTTATCCGTTATCGGTCTGTTCATGGTCACTTCCTGTTCTTTTCTGGAAGAAACTCCAGACAAAAGTGGAAATGCAACAATCAACACAATGGAACAGCTCTATCATTTGATGGGGAATTCCGGATTCTACAATAATATCAATTATATGTGGACTGAGAATCTGTTATTCTCAGATGATGTCCAAGTCAGCCCTTATGTCTACAAGAAAACAGGAAACGCCAAGGTCTATCAAGCCAGTGTAGCAGACCGGGATTTCCTTCAGAACAATCCTGTCATGACTGGTGCAACATGGACAGAAGTCTACAACAATATGTTTACATTCAACGTAGTGTTGGACTATTTGGACAAGGTGGTGCAGACGACTCCTGAAATGAGGGAGCAAGTTCGTGGCGAAGCGCTTTTCAACAGGGCATGGTTCCATTTCTTCGGTCTGGTCAATTATTGCCAGTATGACATGAAGGCTCCAGGGATCGGCTACAGGGACAATACTTTGGCCGCACCGGATGGCATTCCGGCCAGAAAGACAGTGGAGTATACGGTTTCCCGTATTCTTGCCGATCTGGATGCGGCAGAGAAAGCATTGGTGGCGGCGGGCAGAACCACTTTCTCTTTGGATAAGAATTTTCGTGTGACTCTTCCTTCTCTAAATGCCGCAAGGGCCCGTATCGAACTTTATCTTGGCAATTATGATGATGCCATGAAAGCGGCCGATGCTGCTCTCAAAGGGCATTCTGCTCTTCACAAGATAAGTGATGATCCAATGTATGTGAAATCAGTAATCAAGTCAATTGATATCTTGGCTGCAGATGGGAAACCAAGCGGAGAGAAGATTGAATTCAAGGATTTCAAGACGGATCTCAATGCACAGTTTGGAGGAGACGCCTTCTTCTTGGAATATGAGGAACTCTATCTCCCTCAATTCATGGTGGACAAGTTCGGCGGATCTGTTCATCCGATGTCTGAATCTCTCTATAACTTGTACGATAGAGAACATGACGCCAGATGGAAATGTTTTTATGACAACAATTACATGGTCAGCTTTGGTAGTTTTGAAGCAGGCGGATTTGACAAGGAAGAACAGGAAAACATGAAAGAATGGGAACGTCATGTGTACCGACGTTTCAATCTGTTCGGTAATCGTGTCATGATTCTGGGACCGACTACAGCGGAGATGTATCTGATTCTTGCGGAGTGTTCTGCTCGCAAAGGGAATACGGCAAAAGCCAAGGAGTATTTGACTGTACTGAGAAAGAGTCGGTTTACGGAGGATGCGGCCGCGGCCAAGATTGATGGTACGTTGCAAGATGTTCTGGATGAACGCCGTCGCGAATTTGCCGGAATCCTGAGATTCTATGATCTCAAACGTCTCAATTTCGGTCTGGATGCAGCTGGCATTACCTATAGTAAGAAAGCCTTGTCCAACCCGAACGATTTCAACAGTACGGTCATTGACAGGAAGTTCTCATCTGATGATGTAAAATTGTATACCTTTCCGATACCAGAATCGGAAAGACTCTTGCTGGACTGGGAACAGAATTAAGTGCAATAATACATATTTTTGACAAAGCGTTGGGAATTTTTTTCCAGCGCTTTGTTTTTTGAATGGGCGATGCGTTTCCTGAATCTCCAAAAACAAGATTTGCCGCATTATTTCAATCATATATTTCTTCACGACGTCGCTCACGAAGTGCTCAGACTCGACAACTTGGGCTTTTTCAAGCTCTTAAGCCTTTTAGCTTAGAGGCGATTAAAAAAAATGCAAGGATACCGGCAAATTACAAGCTGTTCTAAAGGAATGATTTCAGTATATTTATAAAAATATTAATAAATGACTTGTTGATAATTAATATATTTTTATAATTTTGTGCGTAATTAAGAATTTAATCATTAAATCCAAAATGACCAGATTGGTGGATAGAGAGTATTCTGTTGATTGGATTCATCACTGCAGCTGCAAATGTAGATGAGGAAATCCAAGATTCAGACAGAAATCGTTCCGCAAGGTCGATACCAGGTTATATTCAAAGGAGTGTCTTGACATTCGAAAATAATTAAAAAAATGAAGATGAACTATATTTCATTATCACTGATCGCATTGGGAGTCATGTTCTCATCTTGCGAAAAAACAGATCATGAAGCGGCAAAAGCACCAGACCGTGAGGAAAAATTAGAGATACAGAGTATTGTCAATGCTGCCAAAGCAACCAAGACATTGGACCCTTTTGATGAAATGCGCGCCTTTTCTTATCGGACTTCAAAGGATGATAAAGGCATTGCGTCTTTGAAATATGAATTGGCGCAAAGCCATCACGAAGGAACAGGGGCTTTCTCTCTGAAATATTCTTTTGCTGGAGGTTCACAGGAAACTGTTTTTCTCGAGAGGACGGAAGGGGACTGGAGGTCAGATTTGTCTTTTGAACCTCTCGGGCTTTCTCTTTGGGTCAAGGGCAATAAGAATAATAAAGGAGTATTCCGTTTCATCATAATGGAAGATGAGAAAATGTTCAGTAAAGAAGAACCATATGATTCTAGTCGTGAGCGTTGGCAGTATTATGCGTTTGAAGATTCCAAAATTATGTCAAAGGAGGGTTGGAATCGACTGATAATGCCATATAGCCGATTTAAAGTATGTAAAAGAGGAGCTGGCGTGATGTCAGAAAAACCGGCTCTCAATCGTTATGCGGGTTATCGTATAGAAATATCTAATCCAGACGGAGAAACTTGCGAAGGAGAGGTCTGTGTGGATGAGTTGAAACAATTGACTTCTTTTGAACTTCAACCTGGCAAGGCCCGTTTCTCCAGTGTGTTCATCCAGTTGAATGATCCGTATTACAATGATACAGACTGGGACAAAGAGTTTAAAGACAGCAAGGCTATTGGTATTGACACGTGGATTATCCAGTATGCAGAGCAGTGGGTGGAAGCGTCAAGCTGTCCTGAAATCTCTTTTTATAAAGATTCCCATTTGCCATGGGTAAAAAAAGAGTGTGACTATATTGACAAGATGTTTGATGCGGCTCAACGTCAAGGGATGAAACTCATCCTTGGTTTGTATCCGGGAGAATATTCAAGCAATAAAGCTGATCCTGACAGATATACCTTGAATTTGGAAAGGAACAAGATGCTGTTTGATGAAATAAACAGCAAATTTGGAAAGAATCCTTGTCTGGCCGGATGGTATATAACAGAAGAGTTCCATGATGGCTCTTGGCCGTCAGGAGCATGGTTGTTTGAACCAGCTTTGTCAATGCTTGGCAACTATCTGCAGTCTTTGGCTACATATATCAAATCCAAATCTCCGGATCAGAGTGTTCAGATTGCTCCTGCATTATGGAGAGGGATGCCTGCCGATTTATGTGGACAGTGGTTTGAACGGCTTTTCAAACAGACTCCAGCCATTGATTTCCTCTATCTTCAAGATTGTGGCGGACGTAATTCTGGAAGCTATTATCTGACGGATGCGGATGTAGACCTGCCCAATTGGTTTGCAGAAGTGAAGAAGGCTTGTGACAAGACTGGTGTCAAGTTCGGTGTGGATGTGGAAAGTTTCATGGCAGATTATGGTCCTAAGAAATGGGAGGATCTTAGCAAACAGCTGTGGGTGGCTGGCATGTTTACAGAATATATCACCAATTTCAGCTGGAATACCTTCAAGAAAGGGACAGATGGTTACGAAGGGTATCGCAACTATCTTGGAGAGAATAATCTTTTGAAATAGTGGTGTGTTTGCAGAAGTCGGTTTCCTCCGAAACAATATGTTGGAGGAGGATTCCGATATGATTTTATAGAGACAGAAGAAAGAGTAGTGCATGGTAGTTCTTCAGTTCTTTTCTGAGGATTTCCAATGCCTTGCAGATTCGGTAGGCTACCGTCTTTGGGGAAATGTTCTTCATCTGGGCAATCTCTTGATATTTCATATTATGGAATCTGTTCAAAACAAATGCTTCCCGATAATCTTCAGGCAATTTTATCAGTGCCTTTTCAAATGCCGTCTTGAGGTCATCGTATACATAGAAGTCTGGGTTTTCGAATTCATTTGAAAATTTGTATTTGATTTCTTCCAGAATCTGACATTTGATATGATTATGCTTGTTCAAATTAAGGCATTTGTTTTTGACGATTGCAAAGAGCAATGATTTGACCTGCAGGTCTGGAATGAGTGATTCCCTGTTTTCCCAAAGCCACATGATGGTCTCATGTACGATTTCTTCAGCCTCCCAACTGTTGACAAATTGGGCTGAAAATGCACAGAGTCTGTCAAAGTACAATTCAAATATTCGTTTGAAGGCAGTCTCATCTCCGGATTTCAGCCGAAGAACGAGATGGGTATTTGACAGAGATGGTTCCATGTAGAGATAATGTGTTATTGTTTTAGTTCATTTCTATTTTGCAAAGTATTGATGAATGCAGTCAAAATTACAGACTGATGGAATTCATTATGTAAATATAGAACAAATAGAAAAATATTTCAATTTTGGTTTAGTACTTTTTGGTTCTGAGTTGTATTAGAAGTAGAAAACCTGATTGATGACACTGAACGTTCTGTTTGAACAAACTCCAAGTTGCTTCAAGACAGCAAGCCGTCCAAGAGTGCAGTCAGAAAATAGAATAAATTGCAATTGAGTTATGAGTGAACAGGATTTGCTGGAATATCTTGATGGAGAGATGACGGATCCAGTCCGGATAGCGGAAGTGGAGGCTTGGATAAGGAAGAGTAAGGAAAATAGAGAGATGGCAGAAAATATGTACTATGTTCTCCATTCTGCCAAATCCTTGCATGTATTGGAACACACTGACACCCGGAAAGCTTTTGAAAGATTCCAGAAGGAAGTCGGCAGGAAGAGAACGAAGACTTTCTTTATGAAGATTGTCCGGACTTTTGAAAAAACGGCGGCTGTTCTGATTCTTCCAGTTTGTATTGCATTGGGGTATTTGTTCTTCTCAGGAGACGATTATGGAAACCAGACGATACAGATAAGTTCCAAATCCGGTATGGTGACTAAAGTAGAATTGCCAGACGGTACTTTGGCTTGGCTCAATTCATCCAGTACTTTGAAATATCCTATCAAGTTTGAGGGAAAGCAGAGAAAAGTCGAATTGTCTGGACAGGCTTATTTCGATGTGGCAAAGGATAAGAAAAGACCATTTGTAGTTGATACAAAATATCATTATTCTGTGACTGCATTGGGAACCGAGTTCGATTTGTTCGCCAGCGAAAATGATGAATGTATCGAAACCACGTTGGTGGAAGGTCTGGTCTGTATAGATTTCAATGACAGCAAACGGAAATTTTCGCAGATTATTCATCCTGATGAAAGATTGCGCTTCAATGCGAGAACCGGAGAAATGGTCGTCGATCAGGTGAATGCAGACAACAAGACAGCTTGGAGAAAGAACCGATTCGTTTTCAGAGAAACGCCGATTGAAGAAGTACTGATGGAATTGGAGAGATTTTATAATGTAGAATTCTGTATTGCGGATGAAGACATACGTGAGGTTTCCATAACAGGTACATTTGAGAATGAACAGTTGTATCAGATTTTAGATTATATCTGTATGGCTGGAGATATGCAATATCAATTGTCAAAAACTGAAGGGAATGATTGCTCCGGACACCGGAATGTGATTGTGATCAAATAATAATAAGAGTGAGATGTTGCAGCATCTCACTCCACTTAAAATAATTAATACCAAGTCAGGCGACTTGAAAATTAAATTAATTAACCAATTTATGTATAAAAACTTTTTTTTCCAAAGTTTCCCCAGATCATTTTGTCTAGGGATCATCTTAGTGTTGTTGACGTTTGGGCTTTTCCATTCGGAGAATATTCAGGCACAAAACGCGGGAATTTCCGTTTCATTGAAGAATAAACCGTTGGAACTTGCGATCAGAGCAGTTGAAAAACAGTCAGATTTTACGTTTGTCTATGATTCTCATGTAGTCGATGTAAAAAAGAAAGTGACCGTCTCTGTAAGGAGTGCGGATATCAGTAATGTTTTAAATAAGATATTTGCAGGAACAGGAATTTCCTACAAAGTCTTGAATAACAAGATTATCCTAAGCAAAAAGTCGGCAATGTCAGGTAAACCGAAATTCGTGAAGATCAAGGGTCGGGTTACAGACGAAAAGGGTGTTCCTGTAATAGGTGCTACAGTTATGATTCCAGGAACTCAGAATGGCGTCATTACAGATGTAGAGGGAAACTATGAAATTTCCAATGTTTCTTCTGAGGCATCAGACATTTCTTTCTCTTCTTTGGGATATGTTGCCCAAGTGGTTCCCATTTCTGGAAGAAGTACAATCAATTTCATTGTCAAGGAAGATAAACAGATGCTTGAAGAAGTCGTGGTAGTAGGTTACGGTACACAAAAAAAGTTGAGTGTGACCGGCGCCATTTCACAAGTTGACAACAAACAGTTGAAGATGGCTCCAAGTGGCAGCTTGTCTTCTATGCTGGGCGGTCGTCTTCCGGGTTTGATTACCAAACAATCCAGTGGTCAGCCAGGTAAGGACAATTCCAGTCTGGTAATTCGTGGTGCTGGTGCTGGTGATGGAAGTGCCTTGATTGTCGTGGATGGTGTAGTGGTGGAGTATTTCCCGACACTTTCTCCTGATGAGGTGGAGTCCATCACTATTTTGAAAGATGCGACAGCCGCTGCGGTCTATGGTGTACGTGCTTCTGGTGGTGTCGTACTGGTAACCACTAAAAGAGGTAAATTGCAGAAACCGACAGTGACCGTCAATTCAGCCGTCACTTTGAGTCAGAATGCAAATTTTCCAGAGTTCTTGAATGGTCCAGACTATGCATATTGGTATAATGAAGCCCAGCGTCTCGATGGCATTCCGGAGGAGAATCTCCGATTTACGGCAGATGAGATAAAACGAATTACCAACCCAAGTGAAGATGAAACAGTATATGGGAATACTGACTGGTTTGATTTGCTTTTTAACGATGTCGCACCTTCCTATACCAACAATGTGTCAGTATCTGGCGGTACAGAGAAAATACGATTCTTCGGTTCTTTAGGAGCTTATAACCAGAGAGGAGTCATTTCAAGAACTTCTTTTGACAAATACAGTTTCAGGGCAAATTTTGACACCAAGATTACAGATCATTTCGATATGTCTATGAACTTGTCAGGTTTCCTCTCTTTGGATAAGGAACCGGGAGCTTCAGCCGGTTCATCATCTTATGCGGCCATATTTCCGCAAGCAATGATGTCCTATCCTTATTTGAGGCCTTATACTGAAGATGGGATTCCTGTAGGTAGCTTGAATATGGCAGGAAATGGCAACAATAACCCTATTGCCGCACGAGATCTTTCCGGTCAGACAAAGGTCAATACTTCCTCTTTCCAAGGAAATATCTCCTTGTCATACAAAGTGCCTTTCATACAGGGACTCAAATTGAAACTGGATGCCTCCTATCTCAAGAATGCATTCATGAAGAAATCTTGGTTGAATGATTACGAACTGGCTTGTTGGAATCAGACCACGAGAACGTGGACAATGATGAATGGTAGAATTGCCAGCAAAGTGACATTGGCCCAGTGGTATAGGAACAGTGATGACTATCAGATCCGTCCATCTATTGAATATCATCACAAATTTGGCAAACATGATATTTCAGGTTTGTTCTTATATGAATATAACATAGACAAATATTATGGTATTTCAACGGGCAAGGAGGATTTTCCTATCAAAGATATCATTGATATATCTTATGGCGAAACCATTACTGATTCCATGATTCAAGGTAGTCATGGTGTCGATAAGAGGGCTGGTTATGTGCTGCGTTTGAATTATGCCTATGCGGACAAGTATTTGTTTGAACTGACCAGTAGAATTGATGCTTCTACTGCACTTCCAAAAGCAAACAGATGGGGTGTGTTCCCGGGAGTTTCTCTGGGATGGAGAATTTCCGAAGAGGGATTTTTCAAAGATGCCCTTCCATTCTGGGATAATCTGAAACTTCGTGCTTCAGCTGGTCGTCTCGGTAGTGATAGTGCCATTAGCAATACCATGGCTTATTTCTCAGTTGCTTCCCTGTCCCAAGATCCCTTCGTCCTTTTTGGAAACAAGCCGGAGAAAAATCTTGGAGTGAGCGGACCTGTCAATATGGATTTGAAATGGCAACTGACTGATTCTTACAATTTCGGTATTGAATCCAGTATGTGGAGAGGCAAGTTGGGAATTGAATTGGACGTTTTCTATATGAAGACGACACGTACTTTGGCTGGCCAATCCGGAACATTCCGCCCTTCATTGGGTGGCTGGTTCCCTGGAGTCATCAACTATGGTTCACATGATAACCGTGGTTTTGAGTTGTCTCTTTCCCATGTGAATCATATCGGAGATTTCAATTATTCCATCAGTGGCAACGTTTCATGGGCAAGAAATAAAGTGCTGAAAACAACGGAAGATCCGAATGTTCCAGATTATCTCAGACGGACCGGCCGTCCAATGGGAACTTACTGGGGATTTGAAGCGGAGGGATTGTTCCAGTCTGAAGAAGAGATTGAACATAGTGCCGTATATGGCCCGACACTTCCTGGAGATATCAAGTTGAAGGATATCAATGGCGACGGCAAGATTACGTACGAACAGGATAGGGTTCCTATCGGACGAAGCAGTTTCCCAGAAATGATGTTCGGTCTGACTATCGCAGGTGATTGGAGAGGCATTGATTTCTCCATGCTTTTCCAAGGAGCGTCTTTATTTGATGTCGATTTGTGCGGAATTTATCCGAACTTGGGATTCTATGACAATACATTCTATACGCAACCATTCTATTGTGATGGAAACAGTCCTTACTATCTGGTTGAGAATGCATGGAGACCGGATCATACTGATGCTGAATATCCTCGTCTGGGCGTCGCTACACGTCAAAATGGTGGCAAGATGTCATCATGGTGGGTAAAGGATGGCACTTATCTGCGTCTGAAATCTTTCCAGTTGGGTTATACCATTCCAGAGAAATGGTCTCAGTCTATAGGTCTTCAGAAGATCCGTGCCTATTTCGCTGGCGGTAATTTGTTTACCATTTCCGGTTTGAAAACTCTTGATCCGGAAATGCCAAGTGTCAATCAAGGATATTATCCTCAGCAGCGTACTTATGAATTTGGTCTGAATATTAGTTTCTAAAATATAATGCAATGAAAATATACAAAAAGTCTATAATAATGTTGTTGGTGTCTGCCGGTTTCACTGTAACGTCTTGCAATACAGATCCAGAATTGACCAGCAGTTATCCTGAGGATGTCGCTTGGTCCAATGAGACCAATCTCAGATTGAATCTGAATGGTTTCTATTCTTTGATTGGCGGATATTATTCAGGAAAAGTGGGTGATGATGCCTGCACAGATCTTCTGAAAATGAACAATGTAAATGATGATGCCAATCTCTTCGCATTCGGTACTACTCCAATTACCCCTCAATCCAATCGTTGGAACAATTGGTCAAATGGTCACACTTGGCAAATTTCCTGCTGTCGATTTCTGAGAGATCTTGAGGCTCATAAGGCCAATTTCAAAGAAGAGGTCGCATTGGAAGCCGAGGCGGAAGTCCGTTTTTTCAGAGCTGTAGCCAATTTTAATCTGGCAAGTCGTTATGGTGGCCAGTATATTCTATATAAGGAACTTCCTCCTCTTGGAGAAAAATCACATCCTCTGTGTGAACCGGAAGAGAGTTGGGATTTCATTGCTGAAGATTTGGATTTTGCAAGTAAATATCTTCCAGAAAAGGATCAGGTTCCGGCTGGTCGTTTGACAAAAGGAGCTGCCTATGCTTTCAAGGCACGCTGTATGCTGTATGCGAAACGTTGGAAAGATGCGTCTGATGCCTGCTTGAAAGTAAAAGAACTGGGATATTCTTTATACAAGAACCCTTCAAGACCAGACAATGGCTATGGTGAATTGTTTTCAAACAGAAGAAGTTCCCCTCTTGTAAACAATGAAAGCATCATCGAATGGGGACATTCTTATGATGACAAAATGTTCTATTCTTTCGATTATTTTTATTGCCCGCCAAGTGACGGTGGATATGCAGAGGTGAGTCCGACTGAGAATTTGGTATCTGCTTATGAAATGGCCGACGGTACTCCTTTTGATTGGAACAATCCTAAGATGGCCGCTGATCCATATACCGGAAGAGAGCCTCGTTTCTATGCGTCTATCCTGTATAATGGCTGTACATGGAAAGGTGAAAAGCTCTACACTTACGAAGGAAGTCGTGACGGTTATGCTGTCGGTGGTGGTACCACTTGTACTGGTTATTATATGCGTAAGTTGTTCGACGAAGAAATTCCAAAGAACAAGATGACTCCGACTGATCTTACATTTTATTTCATGAGATATGCTGAAGTGCTTTTGATTTACGCTGAGGCTATGGCAGAACAGGATAATCTCAAAGAAGCATTGTCTGCATTGAATGAGGTTCGGGACAGAGCGAAACTCCCTGCTGTAGAGGCTTCCAACAAGACTGAATTCATGAAGTTGCTCCGTCATGAACGTATGATCGAATTGGCATTTGAAGGACATCGTTTTTGGGACATCCGTCGTTGGGGACTGGGTACCACTCTTCTCAATGGTGTCAGTATGAAAGGTGTAAAACCAATAAAGGAGGGAGATCATTTCACCTATCAGGTAGTAAGCTGTGATGGGGCAAAGACAAGAGTATATCTAGAAAAATACAACAAACGTTTTCCTATTCCTCTTGCTGAAATACAGCAGAATGTTGAAGTAGCTCAGTTTGATGAATGGAAATAAATCATAAAAAGAATTCTATGAAAACAATTAATAAATATTTGACTCTTTTCAGTCTGATGTCCGTCGCTCTATTTTCTTGTGAGCAACCGGACCTGTCAGAAGGGCGTGTCGATCAGGTAAATGGCTTGTTGAATGTGACGATAAGCATTCCAGGCAATCCGGCTGAGTTTTATGCTGTAAAGAAAGGTCCTTATCAAGAAGGTGAAGAAATTCAGGTCAAGGTTCCTACATCCGATGATGCACCTTTGGATGTGACCCGGCTGTTTTGTTCTGTCAGTCTTGAACATAATTGTTATGTGGATCCGCCAATTGGAGGAGTGCTGGACTTTACAGAGCCACGTTCGATTACTGTAGTGGATGTACAAGGAACTCGTCATACCAACACTATCCGAGTTGTTCCGACTCCTCCGAAAACCAGATTCTCCAAGTTGTGGTCCAAGACCAATCTGGAGCTTGGCATACCTTCTCGTGAAAATACTGGTTGTGCCGTCAATGACAAGTATGTTGCGGTTCAAGAATTGAATGGAAAGTTCTTTTTGTTTGACAAGAAGACAGGAAATTTAGTGAAGACAGTGGATGCCGCTTCTTCTTGGATGATGAAGGCAGATACAGATGCTGCCGGACATTTTGTCACTTCCCGATGGAATATTTATGGCGCCGGCTTTATGGTATATGTTTATGATGACGAAACTGAATCACATAAGCTGTTGCTGAATTACGCTGCCGGAGATGGATGCCCAGAAAATATGGGATACGAGATGAGTGTTTGTGGAGATGTGACTAAAGGCAAATCTTTTATTTACGGAATCGCACCGGACAATATGAACATCTATTCTTGGGAATTGAATGACGGTGTGCTGGTGACTCCGGCAAATAAACCGAATGTGCTACGTTATGGCCCTGCAAAGAAAAACTGGAAGCTGGCCCAGGTTCAGCGTGCCTCAATTGAAGATAATTCAAATCATTATTTCTCATTCTTGCATGAAGGCAGTTCTCCGGAAGAAGGTGGCAGTGAGTTCCATATTTTCACTCCTGATATGGATATTACCATGCTGAATAAAGCGAATACAATGTACAAGATTCTCGATTTCAAGGTATTTGACGTTGAAGGGGACCGTTTCCTTGTAACCAATGAACAGGGATATGATGCATGGTCAGAAAATGTGGTTCAGGTATTTGAAATAACCAATACCGGTCTGATGGAGTTGAAGCCAGAGGACGACGGTTATGACAAGTTCAGATTGTTCAAGAGCGATTCCGTTTCTCCATGCAACTACAACAAATGGGGCGATGTCTCTATCAGTATGGAGGAAAATGCCAATGGCTATGATATCTATATCCTGGCATCAACAGTTGGTTTCAAGACCGAAGAATCAGTGGCCAGAATGTACAAGATGACTTATTATCGTCAGTAAACAGAATGAATGGTGCAATTCACCATCTTTTAATTTGATTTTCCGGTGTGCCGGAGCCGGCACACCGGAAGTTTGATAAAAAATTTCGTAAGACATGAACAGACGTGATTTTGTAAAGTATGTCGGCGCAGGTAGCTTTGCGCTGATGGCAGAACAGGCAGGCGCTCAGGAAATGACCAAATCATTAGTAAAGCCAAGTTCAAAGAAATTGATAAATGATGGAAAATATTTGAAGTTCAATCCAGACGGACGTCTCAAGATTCTTCAAATTACAGATTGTCATTACAAAGTGGATGATCCGATGAATTCCCAGATTTCAATAGATCGGATGAATGAGTTGCTTGATATTGAGAAGCCGGATTTCGTCATGTTTACCGGTGATGTGGTTTTTTCGAATGGAACCTTCACTGGCTTGGATACCGTTTTGGGATTGGTGACGGATCGTAACATTCCGTTTGCTTTGGTCTTTGGTAACCACGATGACGAATATGATCACAGCCGTCCGGAACTGTATGACTATATTGTAAAAAAGAAAGGGGCAATTATGCCGAAGAGAGTCACTGATGAAGCTCCTGACTTTGTGATTCCTGTCATGTCTTCTGGATTGGACAACAAATTGGCGGCGGCACTTTATTGTCTTGATTCCCATTCTTATTCCAAACTCTCCTCTGTACCGGGATATGATTGGATCAGGCATGACCAGATTGATTGGTACAGGAAACAAAGTGCCATCTTTACAGAAATGAATGATGGAAAACCTCTTCCGTCAATGGCCTTCTTTCATATTCCTCTACCGGAATATCGTGATGCCGTGATGCAGGAAAAATATAGGATATTCGGAGTCAAGGGAGAAGGGGTGTGCTGCCCGATTGTCAATTCTGGATTCTTTACTGCGGCAAAGGAATGTGGGGACATGATGGCGATGTTCTGTGGCCACGATCATGATAATGACTATGCCGTCAGGTATATGGAAATATTGTTGGCATATGGTCGTTATTCCGGAGGCAATACCGTATATAACGACATACCGAACGGTGCCCGTTCCATAATTCTCCATGAAGGGGAGAGAAAGTTCGATACGTACATCTGTTTGGCAGGTGGCGAGAGAGATACTCGAATCACGTATCCTGATAGTTTTATGTAAAATTGAATTGGACAGAAATGAAAAGATTATTGTTGACATTGATATTATTTTATCTCGCCCTGCCATTTTCTTTTGCAGGGGATGGAGTACATCTTACACTTATTCCTCCAGGAAAAATTACTGACAAGGTAAATTTGGATATCCGTGGAGGAATATTGAATGAAAGCAATCAACAGCAGACATTCAATGTGTCTTTGTATTTGGACAAGGAGAAGAAAAGCCATCTTCTTGCAAAACAGCAAGTCGTGTTGGCTCCCGGTAAATCAGAGGTCGTCAAAGTGGTCGTGCCGACTGCCGGAAAGGTTGGAAGACATGAAGTTATCTTGAAAGTCTCCCAAGGAAGAAAAACAGTTAGAAAAAGACAGACGGTTGAAATCATCTCTTCTGAAATCCGTTCCA
The DNA here is from genome assembly GCA_020026275.1 of Bacteroidales bacterium. Classification (GTDB taxonomy): domain Bacteria; phylum Bacteroidota; class Bacteroidia; order Bacteroidales; family UBA932; genus Cryptobacteroides. The sequence continues at coordinate 34,516 of JAHHQQ010000006.1, read as the reverse complement.
TCCAGCAGATTTCAGGTGCCTGGATGGGATTTTATCATTGGAGTGAAGAAGAAGGGAAGCATTGGAACCAGGATGTCAAGAAATTGACGGATGGCCAATGGCAGGAAATGGTCAGGTCAATGCACAAGATTGATATGAACATGATTGTCATTCAAGAAGTTTTCCGCAACCAGTACTATATTGGAGCACACAACTTGGATGTAAACAATTATGATGGAAAGGCGTTCTATCCATCCAAACTCTATAAAGGAAGAATGCCGATTGCCGCAGAAGATCCGATTGAGGCAGTTCTTTCCGAAGCGGACAAATTGGGTATGCAGGTGTTGGTAGGAGTCGGTATGTTTGCATGGTTCGACTTTACACCAGAATCACTGGAGTGGCACAAGAGAGTGGCCAAGGAGTTGTGGGACATGTATGGTCACCACGAATCGTTCTATGCATTCTATGTTTCAGAGGAGAGCGGAGGCAGTCTGGACAATTGGGAAGCGACGAAAGAAGGGCAGATCCGACGCAAGAAAGAGATTGTCGATTTTTTCCGTGAATTCAAATCCTATTGCAATAGTTTTGCACCAGGTAAGCCGATAATGCTGGCGACCAATAGTTTCTTGGTGCCTCAAGGAATGGACACCTATCCGGCTTTGATGGAGCATCTTGATATTCTTTGTCCTTTTGGTTTTGCTCGTATGCCGGAAAATGACTTGACCGGCAAGGAAGCTGCTGAATATCTGCAGAAGGTATGTGATGAGAAAAAAGCCCATCTCTGGTTTGATTTGGAAACCTTTTTGTTCAATCCGGACAATTCACTCTATCCTCGTCCTGTAGAACAGATTATTCATGATTTGAATCTGTTTGACAATTTTGAGAAAATACTTTGCTATCAGTTCCCTGGCGTGTTCAATGATCCGGAAATGTCGGTCCGAGTGGGCGAGGAGAGAACTATAGATTTGTTCAATGGCTACAGAAGATATCTGGAGCAGTTGACTCGGAAAAGAAATTGATTTGTTCACATCAATAAAGATGAGATGATCATATGAATGTAATCAACAGAAGAAATTTTTTAAGGATGCTGGGAGCCGGCGGTATCGCTTTGGCTTCCGGCAATGTAGTGGCAACACCGAGGAAGAAGAATGAGAAGGTGTGCAATATCAAGCCAATAAGCGGTTCATGGATAGAATTCAGACATTCCGCTTCGGAAGGCAACTTGTGGAATGAGGCCTTGACTCAATTTACGGCAGATCAGTGGAGAAGAAAAATCTTTGAGATGCATGATTTCGGGTTGGAATATCTTGTTCTCATGGGAGTCGCCATGAAAGGCAGACCGTTCTATCCATCCCGGCTTGCTCCCAAAATTCAAATGGGCTGTGAAGATCCGTTGGAGGAAATATTGTCTGCGGCAGATGAATGTGGTATCAAATTTTTTGTAAGCAATGACTTCTGGGGAGATTTGGATGCTTTCACCATGATGGTGGATAAGGATGTCCAGAAGTTGCGGTTTGCCGCTATGGAAGAGATCGCTGAGAAATACTCTCATCATGAGAGTTTCTACGGTTGGTATTTTCCTAATGAGGCAATGTTGCAGCCTTATTTTGTGGATGCTTGTCTTGATTATGTCAATGCTTGTGCCGATATGGCTCAACGTCTTGTTCCCAATTGTGTCAATATGATAGCTCCTTATTATATTAAGGTGGCCAGAAATGATGCACATTTTGTACGTCAACTGGAGAAGATGAACATTGATATCATTGCATATCAAGATGGAGTCGGTGCCACTCATTCCAAATTGGAAGATATTTCCGGTTACTATGAAATTCTATACAAGGCTCATGCAAAAGCTTCCAGAGCTAGATTGTGGGCCGATCTGGAACTGTTCTATTTTGCAGACGGCAATGGGGGGAATCTGCTCTCTGCCGATTTTGATACCCGTATTCTAAAGCAGATGGAAGCCATTTCCCCTTATGTGGACAAGATACTCTGCTATCAGTATTTGGGTTTGATAAATAAGCCGGAAACGGATATTGTCGCCGGTCCTGAATCAACTTTCAAACTTTACCGGGATTATACCGCCTGGCATGACAAATATCTGGAACAGCATAGAAATGAACTTTAGAATTGATTGCGTACCATGCCCCAGAAGATGTGGCCTTATATTGCTTTTGCTGCTGTTCTCGTCTCTGTCTTTCCACCAGACGCTTCTTGCCGAGAATGCCAGACCTGTTGTGATACCTGAGATACAGGAGTGGAAAGGGGATGAAGGCTGCTGTGTATTGGCCAGACGTATTGTGGTAGATCGAAGATTTCATCATGAGTTGTCCGGTATGGCCAGAATTTTTGCCTCTGATCTGCATGATTTGACGGGATATAAGTATAAGGTGTCTTTTTCCAGACATTTTCGTGATGGAGACATCTTTATGACCTTGTCTGAAAAAAAGACAGAGGAAGAGAATCCGGAAAAATATGAAATGACAATCGGCAATGCCGTCCAATTGACAAGTATTGCTCCAGAAGGTCTCTTCTGGGGAACCAGGACATTGCTCCAAATGTTGTCAAAGGACCCGGACTCTTTGCCTAGAGGACAGATGACGGACTGGCCAAATTATCCCAAGAGAGGATTCATGTTGGATGTAGGTCGGAAATTTGTACCGATTTCCTTCTTATGCGATTATGTGAAACTGATGTCATGCTATAAGATGAATTATTTTCAACTTCATCTGAATGACAATGGTTTCAAAAGACATTTTGAAGATTCTTGGGACCGTACTCCTGCATCTTTCAGGTTGGAGTCGGAAACATTTCCTGGATTGGCCGATCTTGAAGAACATTATACAAAAAAGGAATTTGTTGAGCTGCAGAAGCTGGCAGAACAATACAATGTGACGATTGTGCCTGAAATTGACATGCCAGCACATTCTTTGGCATTTACACGTTATCGTCCCAGCTTGGCCAGTGAAAAGTATGGACCGGATCATCTCAACCTATTCAAAAAGGAAACCTATGAATTCTTGGATTCTCTTCTGTGTGAATATCTCTCAGGGGACCAGCCGATATTCAGAGGTGAAGAAGTGCATATCGGAACGGACGAGTATTCCAATGAAGATCCGGTTGTCGTGGAACGATTCCGTCAATTTACGGACCATTACATCAGGCTGGTGGAAAGTTATGGGAAGAAGGCTGTCGCTTGGGGCGCATTGACTCATGCAGACGGAACTTCTTCTGTCAAATCTGATGAAGTCTTGCTTGATATCTGGTTCAATGGCTATGCTGACCCGGCAGTCATGCTTGACAAGGGCTTTGACATCTTGAATGTTTTGTGCAGCCAACTGTATATTCTTCCCTTGACCACTCTCTATTATCACGATTATCTGGACACCAGATGGTTGTATGAACATTGGGAACCTTACAAGTTTGATGAAAAAGAGTTTTCTAGAGACGACCGGCGAATCAAAGGGGCCATGTTTGCAATATGGAATGACTACATCGGGAATGGCATCACCTGCAAGGACCTGCACAATAGAGCTTTTCCTGCCATTCAGACATTGTCTGCGAAAATGTGGACAGGACAGAACAGTCTGCCTTATGAGCAGTTCAAACAGAACTGTTCTGGAATGATCGAGGCTCCAGGTGTCAACATTTCAGGAAGAGTCCCGACGGGAAATGACAATGTGGCATACGAAGCACCTATTTTGTTTCCTGGCATGGACCTGCCGTTGGAGGAAGTCGGGTTCGACTATGAAATCAGTTTTGAATTCAAGGCTTCTTCTGAGCATAACGGAACCATTCTATTCCAATCAAATAATGCGATATTCTATCAACGTACTCCTGAAAATGGATGTCTCGGTTTCTATGCAGACGGATATCTAAATGAATTTGATTATGTTCTTCCAATAGATAAGAAAGTATCGGTCAGTATCAGAGGTACACATAATCGTACCGATTTATTCATTGATGGAGAATTGTATCAGAGTCTCGACAGGAAAGTATTCAAGACAGCAGGAGACGAAACGGTACTTTATCAGTCTGCAGTAGTATTTCCTCTTTCCCGTACAGGAGATTTTCAGGGACAGCTGACTCGATTCAAAGTGCAATACTTCCCCCAGACTTATTTCAATTGAGTTGGATTTTGAATGATGAGGAAGTTGGGTGAATTACTTGTTCTTACTTGTGCTGCCATCTGGTTGGGAATGGCGGACGCCGCTGCACAGTCGATGGATATTCCACATTGGCGGCTCATCCATTCTTCGCAGGTTCAGGCACCGGATCGGTCGGTGTCTTCTGTGGGGTTCGATCATGGAGACTGGTATGATGTCACGGTTCCGGCGACAGTCTTGAATGCATTGGGTGCATCAGGGAGTCTATCCGGATCCTCGAATCGGACTGAACAACTATCAGATACCGGATGTGTCGGATGAATTCAATGATAAGATGGATCTGGCCCATTGCAGCTATCTTCCCGATGGCCGTAATCCGTGGCAGGATCCGTATTGGTACCGGACAGAGATTGAAGTGCCTTCTTCTTTCCGGAACAGGAGGGTGTGGCTGCATCTGGATGGCATCAATTACAGAGCGGATGCCTGGATCAATGGAAAGAAGGTTGCCGATCATTCTGAGGTGGTCGGCATGTTCCGTCGGTTCAAATTTGATGTGACGGATCTGGTCCGGGCTGGAAAGAAGAATTGTCTGGCGGTCAAGATCTGTCAGACGGATCATCCGGGTACCCAGCTCAAGGTGTTCGGTCCGTGGTCATTCTTATGATCTTTTCAAGGATGAGACGCTGAAGATGAGCGGGGGTTTGGATTGCGCTTGCACCGGGAGAGAGAAAGACCATCGTCCTGGATTCGGATAAGTTCAGATTCCTGTTGGTGGAGCATACTTGTCTGTGGTTTCCGAACGGTTACGGAGAGCAGTATCTGCACCATCTTCATCTGACTTTTGAAGAAGGCTGGAAAGTTTCTGATGTCAAGGATCTTGATTTCGGTATCCGGGAGGTCCATTCGGATCTGGTGCGGATTGGAACGGAGGCAGGAAGACGTTATTTCATCAATGGTCGCCGGATATTCTGCAAAGGTGGCTGGATCCAGCCTGATATTCTTCTGGAAGAGTCAGAAAAGAGAATTTATGATGAAGCGCGTCTCATGGCAGAGGCGAATATCAATCTTATCGGCAGTGAAGACATGCAGTCTCCGTCAGAAATCTGGATGGAAAGTTTTGACAAATATGGACTGATGTGGTGGCATGTGTTCTATCAGTGTTTTCAGATGATGCCGGAACGGAGACGGAGCATAATCCGGCGGATCATGATCTGGCCGTAGCGTGTGTGGAAGATATGATGCTGCGTTATCGCAATCATCCGTGCCTGATCACTTGGATTGGTGCTAATGAAGTGCTGATGGACGAGCATCTCTATGGCATGACGAAGAAGAAGGTCCGGGAAATCGACCAGACCCGCCCTTATCTTCCGACAACCAGCCATAGCTGGGAGGTGGAAGCACTGACCCCTTGGCTGCTGCCGGATCTGCCTACGGGGACCACCGACGATGGCGCACCGGACTACAACTGGATGCCGGTGGAATATTATTTTGATAAGGTAGATGAGGTGCATCTCCAGATGTTCAGAAACGAATCGGGAACTCCTTCCATGCCGGTATATGCCAGTCTGTGCAGATTCATCCCGGATATAGAGGACCGTACGGATGCAGGTAGCCCGATCTATCCTTTGGATTCTGTCTGGGCAGAGCATGGGGCATGGGATGTCAGCAATTATTGTTATCATGTCCTATGACAATGCGATCCGGACGATGTTCGGAGATCCGAAATCGGCGAAGGAATATGCCGATTGTACCCAGTTCCTCAATGCGGATGGTTATCGGGCAATGTTCGAGGCCGCCAATCATCGGATGTGGGACATCACTACAGGCGTGATGATCTGGAAGATCAATTCCTGCTGGCCAGACGTATGTTGGCAGATGTATGACTGGTATCTGACTCCGAATGCGTCCTATCATTTCGCGAAGCGGGCGATGGAGGAATAATCCTCATGCCAATTGTCTGGATTTCCAGATAGAGGCAGATTTCGCCGGTATCGTGTCTCCGGGCATGACGGGTTCCGCTGCGGATCTCTGCGATCGTGTTGGGACTGCTCTAAGGAGAAGGTGATTTTGAAAAGACCATGGATATCGCCACGAGAGCAGGTCAGGATTCTGGCTGCAACCCTTCTTCTGCCGCAGGCATCCTTGGAACATTGATCGGATATGATCGCATACCGGCTGTGTATACGGATGAACTGGTGAAGGTGGAGAACCGCCCATTCAATCAAAGCATGAGTTTCCAGGAAGGTTGCCGTATGAGCTATCAGCTGGCGTTGGACTGCATTGAGACGAATGGAGGTACTGTGACCGATGACCAGCTTCGCATCCGTTTGCAGAAACTCCAGCCAGTCCGTTATGAGGAGAGTTTTGAAGGTGTGGCTCTGGACCAGAAGGTCCGTGATGTGATCACCTGCAAGAATGCGGAGGCTTCCTCTATGGTCCGTGATGAAAAGCAGGTCGAGGCCCGTCCGATATTGCCAGTAACAGGATCTTTCATGAATCTGGCCTATAAGGATGTCCGCAACAAGTATATCAATCCAGTGGATTCCGACACTGATGATCCGGTCTTGTGGGAGACGAAGGTCAGAGAACTGCATGGGATGGGAATGGAATACCTGATTCTGATGGAGGTGGCCAATGATGGCAAGTCATACTATCCCTCCCAGTTGATGGAACCTCAATATGATGAGAATAAAAAGAGCCCCGTAGAAACTATCCTGGATGAAGCCGGCAAATTGGGCATGAAGGTTTTCCTGAGCACTGGATGGGCGCAGAATCAGGACGATGATCTGCGGATTCCGGCCATCAAGGAACGTCAGCTGCAGATTATGGATGAGATCGGTACTCTGTACAATGAGAAGGAGGCTTTTTATGGCTGGTATCTTCCGGTTGAGGATTGCATCAATCCGATCTTTCCGAAACATGCGGTTGATGTCGTCAATGTCCTGGTTGAAAAAGCTCATGAACTGACTCCGGGCAAGAAGACACTGATTTCTCCCTATGGGTTGGGCTTGTCCGGTTTTGATGATCCTGAATATGAGAAGACTCTTTCTCAGCTGAAGGTGGATATCATCGCTTATCAGGATGAGGTGGATTGTGTCCGTGAACCGACCCCTCTTCCAGAGTTGAAGAGAAACTGGAAGCGTCTGCGTAAGGTACATGATAAGATTGGCATTGAGATGTGGGCCAATTGTGAGAATTTCACCTGGGAGAAAGGAACGAATGACCCCTGATTCCGGCTGCTTATCAGTGATTCCTCTCCCAACAGGTGGCGGCTTCTGTGGCCGGTGTGGACCGGATAATTTCTTTTATGTTCTATGGAATTGTCGAGAATCCGGATTCGCCGTTCAGACCGGGACAGCCTGTCGGATCAGATCAGGCCTATGAGGCCTATATGTCCTGGAAATCTGGCAGTCGTTATTGGAAATTGTCAGAGGTGGCGTATGCGGACATACTCGCTGGCGTAGCGGCAAGTGTCGCTGATCCTTCGCTGAAGGCTCTGGCAGATGGCTTGCTAGGTGAAGAGGACCCTGATAATCCGCATTGGGTGAAATTTGAGAACGGGTATCATGAGATTGTCTTGGACCTTTCTGAGAAGGATGAGGTTGACCATATCATGGTACGTTTCTTGAATTATCATCTTCAGGGAATCGGATTGCCGGAGAAATTGTATCTCTATATATCAGATGATGCGGAAGTATGGAATCTGGCAGCTATATAGAATGCCCCTTCAGGAAGAAATGATTGTCATGACGTATGGTGTGATGCGGTTGTTATGGACAATCTGGGAATTGAAGCAAGATACTTGAAGTTGGCCTTCAGTTCAGTCAACCAGGTTTGTCTGGATGAAATCTGGGTAAATCCATCTGTCATTGAAATATAAGCGTCAAAGCAATTTTTCTCTCAAGGAAAACCGTTCTGACGCTTCTTTTTTGATCGGTGCGAGTTGGGGCATCCGATGTGGCGGTGAGGTTTAGCAGAAGATGCCCCGGAATAGCATACCGGCAAGAATACAGCCGATTATCGGGCCGATGACAGGAACCCAGCTGTAGGCCCAATCGCTGTCTCTTTTACCTGGAATGGGCAGAATGGCATGGGCCAATCTCGGCCCCAAATCTCTGGCTGGATTGATGGCATAGCCTGTCGTTCCGCCCAAGGACATGCCGATGGCCATGATCAGCATGGTGACAGGAAATGCTCCGCTGGAGCCCAGTCCGACTGTCGGACAATTACAGTTTCGTCCTAGGGAAAGGATGAGGAAAACCAGTACGAGAGTGCCGATGATTTCGCTGAGCAGGTTGGACGTGTAGTTGCGGATGGCAGGGAGTGTACAGAATACTCCCAATTTGGCAGTTGCGTCGTCTGTCGCATCAAAGTGCTTTTGATAAAACAGATACACCAGCAAGGCACCGGAAAACGCTCCGAGAAATTGGGCGATGATATAACCGGGAACCATAGACCAGCTGAATTGTCCTGTAATGGCAAGTCCGACACTTACTGCCGGATTGAGATGGGCTCCAGAATAAGGGCCAGCAACGAATATGCCACACATGACGGCCAGTCCCCATGCAATGGTAATAACTGTCCATCCGCTTCCTTTACCCTTGGATTGTTCCAGATTGGTGCAGGCGACAACACCGTCACCGAGCAGAATCATGATGGCTGTGCCCAGAAATTCAAAGAAACATTTCTGAATCAGTGTCAATTCTTCCATAGTGTGTCTAATTTTGAGTCAATGTTCTTGAAATGGCATCTTTCCAGCCTTTGATCTTGTCTTCAACGATCTCTTTGGGAGCGGAAGGTAAAAATTGGTGTTCGATGCCTGTCATATGTTGGAGTTCTTCGATACTGTTCCAATATCCGACTGCCAGACCTGCCAGGAAAGCGGCTCCAAGAGCTGTCGTTTCAGTCGTGTTTGGCCTTGAAACCGGAATGCCCAGAATATCGGATTGGAACTGCATCATCAGATTGTTCCTTGAAGCACCTCCATCGACCCTGAGTTCTTTCAGGTCCAGGTTGGCATCTTTTGCCATTGCATTCACGATGTCCATGGTTTGAAATGCGATTCCTTCCAAAGCTGCCCGCGCAATATGAGCCGATTTTGTGCCTCGGCTGATACCGCAGATGAGACCTCTGGAATAAGGGTCCCACCAAGGTGCGCCCAAACCGGTGAGCGCCGGAACGAAATAGACACCGCCAGTATCTTCCACCTCGGAGGCGAGAGCCTCCACTTCTGAAGACGATCTGATGATGCCTAATCCGTCCCGTAGCCATTGTATGACAGAACCGGCTACGAAAATGCTACCTTCGAGTGCATAATTCACCTTGTCTCCGATTTTCCATGCGATAGTCGTAAGCAGACTGTTTTTGGAGTCAATTGGTTTTTCTCCACTGTTCATCAGCATGAAACAGCCCGTCCCATAAGTGTTTTTCACCATGCCGGGTTCAGTGCACATTTGTCCGAAGAGGGCGGCATGCTGGTCTCCAGCGATACCGGCAATCGGCACCTTGTGGGCAAATATAGTCGTGCGGGTATAACCATAGATTTCACTGGAGGATTTCACTTGTGGCATCATGGATCTTGGAATGTCGAACAATTCCAGCAATTCCTCATCCCAGTCCAACGTATGGATATTGAACAACATAGTGCGAGAAGCGTTGGAAACATCCGTCACATGGATTTCGCCACGAGTAAGACGCCATACCAGCCAGGAATCCACTGTCCCGAACATCAATTTTCCAGCTTCTGCCCTTTCTCTGGCTCCTTCCACATTGTCCAGAATCCATCTGATTTTGGTTGCGCTGAAGTAGGCATCGATAATCAGTCCGGTCTTTTTCCGGATCATTCCGCTTTTTCCTTCTTTTTTGAGCTGGTCGCAATATTCTGAAGTACGGCGATCTTGCCATACGATGGCATTGTAGATAGGTTCTTCGGTATCTTTGTCCCAGACAATGGTTGTTTCCCTTTGGTTGGTGATGCCAATTCCTGCGATATTCAGACCGTTGATGTCTATCTTGGTGATGGCTTCTGCGATAACAGAGGCTTGTGATGACCAGATTTCGTGCGGATTGTGTTCGACCCAACCCGGTTTTGGAAAGATCTGTGTAAATTCTTTTTGAGCGACAGAACAGATTTCTCCTTGGTGGTTGAACACGATGGCTCGGGAACTGCTGGTCCCTTGGTCAAGAGATAAAATATACTTCTCCATGAGCGTGAATTTTGGTTTTGTCTGTTGGTTTAATTATTGTGGACAAGACCGAAGCCTTGATGAATGTCAGAAATAAAATCCCATATTGATGTAAATTCCAAGTTTTTTGGGGGTTGGACTGATATCAGACCAATGGACATTGAAAGAGAGAGGACCGATCAGCGAATTGTAGGAATAGTCCAGCACAATTCCCCAATGTTGCCTGGCTTCCGAAAACCAGTCTTTTAGACAGATGGAATCCCTCATGTATCCAATATGTCCGGTCAGGTAATGCTCCTTGTAAACTTTCAAACGGAAATCAGCTGTAAAGACTCCCAAATAAGGATTGGCCGGTATCATGGCATTGATGGCCGGGAATGGGATCTGTTGTTCAATATATCGGCCTCTAATGGCCCCTCCCAGAAAATTTCCATAGACCAGAGGCATGTTCCTGCCCATGAGAAGACAGATTTCTGCCGCTGGCAGTATGGTGAAAGATTCTCCAAGAGAAAAGGCACCCTTGATGTCCGCTCTTATGGCATGAAAGTTTTCCAGAGACGTCCGGTCATGCGATGGCCATCTCGAAAAAGTCCAGCGGTAGGATAGTCCACCATCAATCCCTTTGGTCGGGAAATAGCTGTCGTCGAATGAATAGGCCCTCATCTCGCAGAACAGGTTGAGATAATCTGTCCATTTATGTCCGGAACAGTAGACATTGTCCAGAACTTGCTGGTTGACATCTCTCCCGTCAGGAAAATACCAGAAGTCATTGCTCCATCCTGCACGTGTATCCAGATACTTCCATTTCATGTTGGACAGGAACATCTTTTGTTCTGAGTGGAGATAGTTCAAATTGTTTCGTTTCCCATGAGTGTAGTCAAGCAGATTCATGTCCATCCATCTGATATTGGCTCCTGCATTGAAAGTGGGCATATCTGGAGAATCGAAGGAATAAAGATATCTCAGCTGGGGATGAGCAGATAGCTTGATTCCGATACTGTGTCTGGATCCACTGATTTTGTTGGCATTGAACCCGGCTTCTGCCATGGCCGTTACGGCTTCCTCCGTATCAAAACGGATACCGAAACCAAATTGATGGATGGGGGCTTTTTTGCAATCCATTTCCAAATTGTAGCCGTCCTCATTCTTCAGAAGCCTATAGGAGATGTTTTCGAAACTGCCCGTCCCAATCATTTGGGCCTCCATGTCCTCCACGTCTTTTCTTGACAATTCATGAGAAGAATGCTTGGGAAGTTTGTTCAATAGAAGCCGCTCCTCCTTTTTGTTGACTCCGTTGATATGAATGTCCAGTATTTTGAATTTCTGTTCGATTGTGGGGTGTTGCGGAAAAGGGAAGAGCGCAGGATGGCTACCTGACCTGTCCTTCAGAACAGGAAGTTCATCTGTATGTTTTGGGGTGGCTTTTTCCCCTTTTGGAATGATGATTTCGTCCGCAAATCTTTTCAACTGTTCTTCTTGTTCGTGGAGTCGTCGGTCTCTTTCATAGTGGAACGGAAAAGAAATGAGGAAGCGCCGCTGCCCGCGGATGTCATGGAAAGGATTGAGTCTGGAAGGAATCTGCTCCTGCGTGAGAACAGATTGTTCATGTCGGATGCCAATCAGTTGCGCATGTATCGGCTGTCCTGTCAATGACAGACAAAATGCAGTCGTCAGGAAAAGGATGTTTGATAAGCTCCGTGACATGATGATAATGTTTAATGATATATTGTAATTCCAATATACAAATAAACCTTTTTCATTGTTATGAGGAAAGTCTAATATAAAAAAATTGTATACCTTTAGAAAGTGGTTGGACACGAAGTCTGATATTGGTGTCTGATATAAATGTATACATTTGGATTCGATTTACAACAGATTGGAGATGTTTTTATGGAAAACAAGGAATTGGAGAAGAAGATCATCGATGTTGCCAGAACTGTATTTGTCCATTCAGGCTATTCACAGGCAAGCATGAGTGAAATTGCAGAGGCGGTCGGCATCAACCGTCCCACTCTGCATTACTATTTCAGAACCAAGGAAAAGCTGTTCAATGAAATCTTCGGAGGCATCATCCGGGAGTCGGTGGAGCAGATCCGTTGCATTCTGCAGGAGGAATTGCCACTTCGGGAGCGATTGAGGCATATCGTTGATTCTTATTATCGGCATTTCATCCAATATCCAGATTTACCTATGTTTTTCTTGCGTGAAATCCAGAGAGACCCTGCCAAGTTTGTGGAGGAAGTGGACCGTGGACAAGTGCATGGACTTCTTCACGACGTCATGGAGATTTACGACCGGTATATAGAAGAAAAGAAGATCCGGAATGTCCCTTTCTACATTTTCTTGCCGTCTTTTTATATGTTGCTCATCACACCGTTCCTTGGACGGAAACTGATGGACCTGGCCCCTTTCCGGAAATCCGTTTCCCAAGAAGAGTATCTGGACAGCTGGAAGGCACAGATTGTCGAACAGATGGCCTTCATGCTGGGAATAGGAGAGCGTTGATCATTTCCATCTCTTGTGGCTCCATAGATAATTGGCAGGAGTCTGGTGAAGTTCTTTTTCCAATTCGTCGAAATACTTTTTCAGAAGAGTTTCTGTCTGGTATTCATGTGCATCATCGGCAAGAGGTACATAGGTGATTTCATAATGTCCCTGTCGGGTCCGGACCATCTTTGAGAAGAGGACGGACATGTGCAGCTTGGATGCCAATTTGATGCTGGCTGCCATTCCGCTTGTCTTCTGGTGCATGAATTCACCGATTTCCGTGCCGGTTCCGTAGGGCCGCTGGTCATTGATGAAGATGTAGATCTTCTTGGACTGGCTGTGCTCCAGCGCATAGCGCAAGATCTGTTTGGATTCCACCAGCCCCTGATAGTTTTCTACTGGGGTTGAACGGGTTTTCTTCAAGACTTCGTCCCAAACTTTGCTGGATTGCTGCTTGTAGACGATGCTGATGTGGTTTTCATTGAAGACATAGTCCAGTTCCGGCTTGGGATTGTAGTAGCGCAGTCCGCCGGTCAGTTCCCAGTTGCCTGTATGTGAGGTCAAAATCATCACATTGGAAGCTTTGTCATAGGCTTTTGCCAACACTTCAGGGTTGATGATGGTGCAGATATCTTCTTTTCTTATTTTTGCAGGTGTGGAACCGGCAAACCAGATGGCTTCAGAAATGATTTCCCCGAAGTGGAGATAGAAGTCTCTGGCCAGCTGGTCAATTTCCTGGCAGCTGAGTTCTGGGAAGGCTCTGGAAAGGTTGATATAGACCACATCTTTCCGATAATGCATGACAGAAGACAGCAGCCAGCTGAATATTTTAGAGAATTTATAATGGTGTTTTAGCGGAAATTTTCCAAGGAATCTCAGAGATCCCAGCAAGATGTCAGCTCTTATCATTGTTTGTTCAAATAACGAATGTACAGGGGAACGACGTACAAAATATAGACCATTTTGCCACTCCGGAAGCATAGAGTAATTTCCTGAAGGGAAAAAATCATTTCCCGAAGGGGAGGAGGTATTTCCCGAATGGGGCATGAGCATTTCTCGAACGGGGGAAAGCTAAATGGGGTGACAAGTGCGACAGGGTCATTTCCCGGAGGGGGGAGGGACAGTTATTCAGAGAGGAACCGGAGGACGTCGTCCCATACGGTCTGCTTGTCTTTTTCATTGAGAATTTCGTGTCTCATGTGAGGATAGAGTTTGCTGCTGACATTTTTATAGCCTATTTTCTTTAGGAAATAGACTGCTTTTTCAAATTTTGCTTTGGTTCCGATGCAAGGGTCTTCTTCTCCGGATATGAAATGAATGGGGAGGTCCGGCTTGGAAATGTTCCAACCGGCTTCATCGTAGGTATATTGCATCAAAGAGAAAAGGTTGTAGAAACCATTGGCTGTAAACTGGTAGGAGCAAAGCGGATCTTTGTCATATGCTTTGACAATATTCATGTCTGAGCAGATCCATGCATTGGGGGAGCCTTCCATCTTGAATTTCTTGTTGAAAGAACTGAAGGACATTTTCTGGATTAGGGTCGGACGTGCCATTCCACCATATTTTTCAATGATTCTTTTGGTCTGTTTGATGCCGATCCTGGATGCCGGGTCGTAGCTTGGACTTCCGCAGACAATCAGTTTTTCAATTTGTTCGTCATTCTTCTTGAGATAGGAACGGACCACCATGGATCCCATGCTATGCCCTAGCATATTGATGTCAAGGCCTTCAAATTCCGATTTGATCCAGTCAGCAATTACTTTCACATCGTGAATCATGGCGTTGTATCCACCTTCATAAAAATAGCCTAGTTCATTGGGATATCGGACTGAAGCACCGTGTCCGCGGTGGTCATGGATTACACAAATCCACCCATTTTTCGACATGAATTCCATGAAAGGGATGTACCTTTCTTTATGTTCGCACATTCCGTGTACAATTTGTAGGACTCCTTCAGGTTCTTTTCCTGTTGGGGGAAGGCTGTAGAGTACTGAAAGCTGGAGGGAATCTTCTGAGGACAGGAGGGAGGTCGTCCGGAAGGAGGAGGTTGCTTTGTCTTGGGCAAAAGTCGTCATCATGCTCAATGTGACGGACAGGATGAGGACAGATAAGAATCTTTTCATTTTCAGGTAAATCTATTGGGTTGGGATAAAGGGGGCGGATTGCTTAATGGCGGACGCTACGGCGCAACTGTTGCACCTGGGCAGAGTATTCGTGACCGATGTTCGGTCTCCATGTGCAGTATATCTGGCTGATTTTGCAACCAGAGGCATTCACGATTTCTGCACGTGCAATTGTTTGTTCGTGTGCATCTTCTGTTTGGTAGAGATTGCAGGTCAGTGAATCTTTCAGGAAAGATTCTTTCAAGAAACGGATGGAAAGGAAATCAGGTTCGAGATCCTTCACTTCATTGGCAGACAATGCGTTTACTGCCAGTCTGAGGTAACTTGCATTGCCTGTATGCCCGCTAATGTCCAAGTCGGTCAGATTGACCACATGGTTCAATTGGGACACCGGTTTTCCCGGCTCCACATTGTAGTCCACATGAACCCTTTCTTTTTCTTCTTCTGTCTTGATTCCAGCATCCTTCAGAATCTTCTCCATTTCAGCAGGTTCTCTGGTATCCAGATGCAGAATGGACCAGGAGGCACAGCCTTCCGCGAATTCTCTGCCATTCTCGATGCGGACACGGTAGTTGATGAAAATCTTGGAAGGGACGATGCCGTTGATCCAGATCTCAACGACAATCTTGTCTCCCCAGACTGCCCGGGTGTCGGTAAATCTGACGTTCTGCTCCGAAATGTTCCAGAACAGCTTCTTCTGCACCAGGTCAAAGGCGGCGAGATGTCTGGAAGCCATAAATTTGGAAACGCAGTCCTGGTAGTATTTCAGGACTGCGAGTGGGGTCACCAGATAGTTGATGTCCATATCGGAATCCAGAACAGAGTATTTCTGCTCAAAGATGGGTTTATCTTGCATTGTCATAGTCTTCTGCTGTTTGTGTTTTCGCAACAATATTTGCTTCGTGCTTCTTCTTGTCTTCTGCCACTTGTGTCTGACACAGGTGACAGAAGACAAAGATAGACATAAAAAGCAACATCTGGAAGACAATGCAAACAAAAAGCCAGAATGCAAGCCAAACTTGAAAAAATTGAAATTTGATTGTTTTTGTGGCGGATTAGGCAATGATGATCTGAACTCCGGTCGCTTCCAGCTGTTCTTTCATTTCCTCTGTGATGCCGTTGTCTGTGATGATGACGTCAATTTCATCCAGTTCGCATATTTTTCCAAATCCTCTCCTGCCAAATTTGGAGGAGTCAGCCAGAACGATGGTCTTGTCTGCAGCTGCCATCATTGCATTGGTCAGGCTGGCCTCTTCGGTGGTGGCGCAAGTGATTCCTTTGACACAGTCGATACCGTCGCAGCCGATGAACAATTTGGAACAGCTGATGTTTTTCAGTCCGGCCGCGGCATATTCTCCACGTACAGATAGGGAATTCTTGTACATCTTTCCACCTAGAACTGTTACAGCCACGTTCTCTTTTTCATTGACAATGAGAGCAATTCCCAGGGACGGGGTGACGACATTGATGTTGTCGATTGGTTGCAGCAACTTGGCGAAAGCGGTGACTGTGGAGCCGGATGCCAAGATGATGGCATCTTCCGGGCCGATGAGTTTCTGAGCTGCATGTGCGATGATGTCTTTTTCTTCCTTGTTTTTTTCCGCTTTGATATTGATGCTCAGATCAAGTACATTTGGCTTGACCTGTGATGCGCTACCATGGGATCTGACCAATAGATTCTTGTTTTCGAGGATTTCCAGGTCCTTGCGGATGGTGGGGAGGGAGACATCAAGTTCTTTTGAAAGTTCCAATACTGAAACAAATCCTTTCCTGTTGAGTTTTTCAAGTATGAATTTGTGTCTTTCTGCAATGGTTTTCATACAAAGTATATATTCTGAACGTAAGTTATTCCTTATTTTGGGTGTCGATGCAGATGGTGACAGGACCATCGTTGATGAGTTCTACCTGCATATCTGCGCCGAACTGTCCTGTCTTGACGGGGCGGTCTGTTTCCGCAGAAAGCTGCTGGCAGAAAAGGTCATAGAGTGGAATCGCAATGTCATGTCCGGCAGCATGGATATATGACGGGCGGTTTCCTTTTTTCGTGGAGGCCATCAATGTGAACTGGCTGACAACTAATGTGTCCCCACCAATTTCGACAAGGCTTTGGTTCATGATGCCTTCTTTGTCGTCAAAAATCCGCAAGTTGGCTACTTTGCGAACGAGCCAATCTACATCTTCATGAGTGTCCGTCGTGCTGATTCCCAACAGTATGAGCAGACCAGGTCCGATGGACGATTTTAAAGTGTCGCCAATGGTTACTGAGGCGTGGCGTACGCGCTGTATCACAACTTTCATGTTTTTTTACAAATGTACATATATTTTTCTTTATATCGAGTTGGAACTTTGTTGTTTTCAAAAGAATTCAACTTCGATTTATGATGAAAATTTTATTTTTTTGTTCAAGAAAATTATTTTTGCAACTCGAAATGATATGAAGTACGATGAAAAAGTATAGATTCTTTTTTTTATTGTTCACTGTTTTGGTGATTGTTTTCTCTTCGTGTGAGCGTGAGGAGAAAAATCCTTCAATAGAGGGCAATGAAGAGGATGGAGGAGGGGAAACTTTACCTCCTTCAGATATAATGTTGGAACTTACATTGGACCTTACTGCCGAGATGACGGATCAGGATGGGGCGCTGCAATATGAATTTGCGGAGAAACTGCCGGCCGTGGCTCTCATCCGGAGCCAGGTCTTGAAGGAGGTGATATGCTTGCCTTTGACATTGAATCGTCTTTCTGGAAATGCCAAGAGTGCAGTGTCGCAGCCGGTTCCGGTCCCTTTGGATGGTGTGAAGGCCCAGCCTGATCTCAAATGGCAGATCCGTCTCTTGGCGGGTGGACAATGGGATGCCACTGCCAGACGTCTATCTTTCTCTGCACCCTTGCAGGGTGAGCTTTCTGGTCGACGTCAGACATTGGTCATGAATCAGCCATATGTGTCTTCCTGGCAGGAAATCGCAACAGATGAGAAGGGACAGTTCGTCGCGCAGAAAAATGGCAACACATCCATTTCTTTGAAAGTGTCTCCTCGGGGTACAGTGCTTGTTCACCACATTGCAGTTTGTGAAGCAGAAGCTACAGTGGAGTTGGAATCACTTCGCATCAGCACTCGTTCCAGTTCGTTCGGAGGATATTATGATTTGTCAGATGATCAGTTCTTGCAAGAAATGGAGGATAGCTTGGATTTCGCCTGGAAGGTGGATCAGCTTGATACTGTCAGGATTTTCCGTTATGATAAGCCGGTTCTTGTCCAGAAGGGCAATGAACTGGAAGGAGAAGATTTCCTTTATTTGTGGAACTGTCTTCCGGTAGGAGAGCGGACAGCATTTTCTGTCCATGCCTCCGGTCGGGTCCGGAATGAAGTCAAACAGTCATTTGAAGACCTTTCTGTATATGCTGCAGAGCAAACGATAACAGAAGGGCAGGTTGTTGAAATTGGATCGACCCTTCAAATTGAACCGCCAGCACCTTTGGATGGTCCGATTGAACTGAGTACGGTCGGCAACAAGACCAAGGTGGTCGCAGACGGAAAGGACCAGATTGAATTTGTAGTCAGACAGAATGGTGTGGATGTGACAGAGAAGTGTGTCATCAACAAGAAGTACAACGGAATCTTTGACACGCCGATCAAGGGACATGTCTTCACAAGCAATACTCCCGGAACTTTCCAGTTCTATGCGATGAAAGACGGAAAGCAGAGCTCTACCATCCAGATTACAGCCTATCAGGGAGAAGAAACCGATGAGAACGGCAACCTGATCAGCGGCTCCAAGTTCTGCAAGAATGTCACATTGCAATCTGGTTGGCATGACGTGAACAAGGTTTGGAATCAGGACAAGTTGCTTTGCTGGGCCGCCGCCGCTTCCAATATGCTCCAATGGTGGCTCGAAGATTTTGAAAGGAAGGGCTATGAGATTCCGGAACGTGTCCCGTTCGGTAAAGGAAGCGGTTATAGCCTTCGGATTTTTCAGGAATTTGTCGCTTGCTGGACGGATTATATGAACTCGTCAGATTTTGGCATATCGTGGTTTCTGCAAGGTGGCGGAACCAAGTGGAACAATGGCAACGGTATTTGTTCCCCGACCAAAAAAGGCTATGTGGAAGATGGTGGTTATTTCAAAGGAGTCTTGCCGCAGGCAGAAGAAGAAGCTTTCTTTGCCAGTGAATATGTCATTTCTTATGGCGCTTATTCCAATTGGGAATACGATGTCAAGAAGGGAATTCACAATGATGACGCTACAATGTGGAAGAATTTTTCCGCACTGGTCACCCGTCTGTTGGATGAGGGAGCTGTTGCTTTGAGCGTGGACAGTCATGAGACGACCTTGTGGGGTTGTGAACTGAAGGACCGTCTCGTTACAAGAGTTTATATCGCAAATTCAGACGACAACGTGACTACACTGACTGGATATGACATCAGAATTTCTGGTGGCAGGGTCCATTTGGACAAATATCCAGGCAAAACGAACGATCCTACCAGTATTATCCGGCTTACTGGTCTCAAAGCGTATGAAAAATAGAGAGACAGAGACTTTCTGCAGGAGATTTTCCGGTCTGTTTTTTTCATCATGGAAAGGGATACTGCAAAATGAGTATTTCCCAGAAACGTCATACTCAAGAAAATAGCAATTTTACAGTATGTTTCAGTAGTGAATTTAGCTCTACCTTTGTGCCTCGGTTTTATTAGTAAACAGAGGTTATTCAAGTGGTACGGTTGAGCTACATATACAGCGTTATCATCACCGGGCTGATGATACTCATCTCTTCAACGGATGTCCTGGCAAGAGATTTCAAGGTCAAGGGAAGAGTTACCGACAAACAGGCTGGGCCGGTCGCCTATGCCATGGTTTCTGAAGTGCAGAGCCGCAAGGGGACTTATACTGATGAAGAGGGAGAGTTCCAGCTGGAGCTCCCCGAGGGAAAGAATACTCTGAAAATAGGATATCTTGGTTATAAGGAGGTTGAAATTCCGCTTGAACTCAAGAAAGATGTCACAGACCTCGTCATCGTACTGGAAGAAAGTTCCCTGATGATGGAAGAGGTGGTGGTCACCGCCCGTCAGGTGGACAGCCGGAATGGAACCGGTTCTTTTCGGATTGACGACCAGGCGATCCGTCAGATCCAGGCCATGACCTTGAGCGATGTGCTGACCTTGCTTCCTGGCAAGAAAATCGGTTCGGTCAATTACAATCTTGTCCAGCAGGCCGACCTGAGATCGGCAGTGACCTCTGCCAGCAACAACTTCGGCACTTCTGTCATTGTGAACGGTATGTCCATGAACAATGACGCCAACATGCAGGTGTCCAACCCGGGGCAGAGCCTTACTGAGAGCGGATCCAGTGCCGGTCGTGGAATTGACCTGCGAAATATCTCCGCTGCCTCCATAGAAAGTGTGGAGGTGATTACAGGCGTTCCTTCCGCCAAATATGGCAATGTCTCTACAGGTGCCATCATCATCAAGAACAAATCTGGAGTCACGCCACTGAACATTTCAGCCAGTGCCACGGCGACAGCCTATCAGGTAGCTTTCTCACAAGGCTATGAACTGCCCCGCGGCGGAATTGTCAATGCAGATGCCTCCTATTGTCATTCTGCTTCCAGTCCGATTCAGAAGAAGGACTATTATCAGAATGCGAATGTGGGACTGAGATGGACCAAAATGCTGGACCGCAAGTTGAATTGGAGCAATACCGTCGCTTTCCAGGCACTGATGGGGTTCAACGGACAGCGTTATGAGCCGGACGAGAAACTTCGTACGGTGAGCAAGGTGAACAGTCAGAATTTCATGCTCAACGTCTATGGTGACTTCACAGTCGATAAGGTGGGACTGTTCAGCTATTCTGTCAATGGAAGTGTCGACAATCAATATTCGCATCATAGAGATTTCGGCACCGGGCCGCTGCCGCTTGTGGAATCTCTCGAGACAGGCACTTTCATCACCACCTATTCCAGTATGGTATTCAAGCAGGAACAGATCATGAAAGGTCTTCCTGTCAATCTTTCTGCCAATTTTGATTTTACCGGCAATGTGAAAGCAGGAGGTTGGAATTTCAATTTTCTGACCGGACTTCAATACGATTATGACAAGAATTTTGGAAAAGGACGTTCCATCGTCGGAAATGTTGTCCAGTCAGTAGGAGGAATAGGAGCCAGAGCTGCCAACTTCTATGACGTGCCTGCTTCCATGACCTTCTCTGTCTTTCAAGAATCGACTTTCTCCCATCAGGGAAAGATTGCTGAAACCGACCTCCGCCTGGGACTTCGCTATGACTACATGAACCTGAAACATCATCTGGTCTCTCCACGATTGTCCGGAAAAGTCAAGTTGTTCGGTGTCTGGAGCTTGAGAGCTGCATGGGGACTTGCCTACAAGGCACCTTCAATGCTTGAGATATATCCAGGTCCATCTTATTTTGACTATACCAATTTCAGTTACTACGCCACCAATCCGGCTGAACGGCTGGCTGTCGTCAGTACCTATGTCTATGAACCCAAAAATGAGAACCTGAAACCCAGCCACTCCAATACGGTGGAGGTCGGAATGGATTTGGAGTGGGATTGGCTCACCATACGTGTGACGGCATTTCGCAAGAAACTGGAAAATGCCATTGGTCTCTCTCCAGAATTGCTGCTGCTCCGTTGCCAGAAATACGAAGTCAAAGAAGCTCCCGTCGGAAAACCGCCGGTGGTCGTTCCGATAGAAGGAAAGTATGATCTCCTTCCCCGTAAGAAGGAAGTCATGAAGAACTGCATCACAGAGATTACAGACGGACTGGAAGTGACGCTCATTCCAGCCAAGATCAGAAGCACCTATACAGAATTCCATCTTCAGGCCTCCTGCATGAGAACCAGACAGATCAATCATGGATATTCCATGGAACTTTCCAAGTATGTGGTGGGGGATGACAAGAGCAGATACGGTATCTATGAACGGCCCCGTCATGACACTTATCTGGGCTCGGGAAGAGTTTCGCTGATCCAGCATTTCCCGAGAATCGGGCTGATATTCACCTTGAATACCGAACTCAACTTCATGGACTACACCCGGCCTGTCGGGGGCAGCATCTATCCTTATGCGTATTATGACTATACGGGGGTCTGCCATGACCTTAGCTTGGAAGAGAGGCAGAGCGAGGCGTTTGCCGATCTGGTCCGTCCGGAGTCCTCTTATGAAATCAAGGACAAGAAGCCATTCTATACCAATTTCCATCTGCAGATCCGGAAGGAGACCAGAAACGGTCATTCCTTCAGCCTCTATATGAACAATTTTCTGTGGCTCAATCCGACCTACGTTTACAAGGATGTACGGCGGACGCTGAATGGAATCGTAGATTTCGGTTTCAGCATGTCATTTACCATTGGAAAGAAGAAATGACCAATAAAAATAAAACAGAGATTATATGAACAAGATTGCAAGAATGATTTCAGCGATGCTGCTAACGGTTGTGTCGCTGTCTGTATTCTCCTGCTCCAAGATTGATGAGCAGAACTATTTGGGAAATATCAAGGTCCGTCTGGTCGCACCAGAAGGGGCGAAGGACATCAATTACAAGGAGATGAAGGTGAAACTGCTCAATGTGGTGGATGCTTCAGAACGGACAGCCGGCTCTGATGAGAACGGCATCGTGTCTTTCTCTGAACTGACGGCCGGTTCCTACAATCTCACGGTTGTCAGTGAAAAATATTCCGGCAGCAAGAACGATGTCCCTGTTTCTTCAAACGAAACGACAGAAGTGGACCTGCCACTCAGCATAATCAAATTCAACGAAGGTCTTGTGGTCAAGGAAGTCTTTTATTCCGGACACAACTATGAGTTCGATTTCGCTTCAGCCACTTTGATGAAGGATCAGTTCATTGAATTGTTCAACAATTCTGACAAGATCCTCTATCTGGACGGTCTCTGCATTGCTGACATCTGGACAGGTGCGACAGCTGATATGGAATCTGCCCCAACCATTCCTTTCCTTCAGGATGAATCCATGGACCATAATTTTGTTTATGCCGATGTTGTCATCCGTATTCCCGGTTCGGGACAAGAACATGCACTCCAACCGGGAGAGAGCTTCCTTATCGCAACCAATGCCATCAATTTCAAGGAAGAACTGAAAAGGGCTGGCATAGAGATGGGGATGCAGGATATGCTCACTCCAGACCTGCTGGCCCATATCATAGACCTCTCTGTTGCGGATATGGAAACCTATGCGGTTGATTTTCTGGCAGAACAGGGACGTGAGGGAAATGCTTTTTTCGATCTGGACAATCCATCAGTGCCTAACATGGAGAATGTCTATTTCGGAGAACATAAAGATTTCTTTTTCATGGACATGAGTGGTGCAGCTCCAATTGTCTTCAAGGAAGAAAGACTTTTGTCCAAAGCAGATATTGTAAAATATACCTACCAGCAGAAAGACAATCCTGTCAAATCAGAAATGATGTTGATGAAAATTCCTGTAGAGTGGGTGATTGATGGTGCTGATTTTGTGAACAATGCTGAATCTTCACGATGGAAAAGACTTCCTTTCTCCATTGATGCCGGTTTCGGATTTATTCCCAATGACAATGGTACTCTTACCAATTTCTCCCAGAAAAGAAAAGTGGATTCGGACAAAAGTACGGAACTCGGCAGATGTGTATTGGCAGATACAGACAATACGACCAATGATTTCGAGCCGACGAATCCACCTCTTCCAAAAGCCGGGATGAATATATGATTTGCGGAAAATGTCCCTCAAAAGATTTATATCCATTTTGTTGACGATGGCTACCTGCACTCACAACATGAGTGCAGGGGAGCCCTTGAAGTCGCATGGCCGGTATCATGAACGGCAGATACAGTGGTATGAGTTCCAGAATTACTATAAGATAACTCCTTCTTCTTTGTCATTTCTCTATGACCGTCCTTCTTCCTGGATCGGTTTCAGCGCACTTTTGAAAAAAGGACATCTGCATGATATGCAGAACAGTGATGAAATGCTGGGAGGTAGAGTGGAGACTGAGTCTTTTCTTCGTTTTGATGATAGCGGATGGACGCTTCATGGAAGTTTCGAATATGAAAACGGATATGAAAAGGGGGGCTCTTCTCTGTTGTCCCATCATTTCAAGAAAAATGGAACACCCTCCTTCTATCTGTGCATAAAGCCGGCTGTCCGATGGAATTATAGAAAATATGGAGTTTCAGCTACAGCCGTGAAGGATTTGGGAACCAGCTGGAAACTGGGACTGTTGGCAGATTATGTCGGTTATCAGCATTTCAGGATGAATGATGTCCGTAACAGTCAGACAGAATTGAATATGCATCTCGCACTGACCGCTTCTTTGCGGCTGGCAGGGGAGTCTTGGTTGAGTTTCGGCCCTTTCTTCAGCCGGAACAAGGAAAAGCCATCGTTCAGCACCATCTATTCATCCGGACCGGACTATCAGGTCTTCCTGTGCAATGGCATGGGCACCTATATCAAGGATATGATGGAAAATATCTATTGGAATGAACTGTTGCCAGGAGGAGTGCTGCAATGGAATCATAAACGAGGAAAATTGAAATCCTTGTTGTCCTATGATGCCGGCTATGGAAGTAATGGCTGGAAAAATTCCGCTTCCCAGGCCAGTTCTGCACAAGCTCGGAGGACTCATTACCATTTTCTCCGGCAACGGGGCAGAATCTTGGAAAAGATAGTTGCGGAAGGTTCTGTCTGGGAAGTGGGTGGCTGTTTTTCCTATACCTCCGGTAAGGGCAGTTCATGGGAGAGAAGCAATGCCAGATATGTGGACAACTATCGTTATGTCGGTTCTTCAGCCGACCTGTCTGTAGACTGGACGGGCAACATTCCCATTTTTCGGAATGTCCGATTGGTAATGGCTTGGCAGTCAGACAATCGTATAGACAAAAATTACAATTACAGATATCTCTATTCCTCTGTGCTTGCGAGTCTTTCTGTCGGACTGGACTGGCAGATAGGAAAACTTCCGTTTTATGCGATGCTGAAAGGAGGTTGCAATGTTCCGGTCATGGTGGATCATCGTCCGGGTGCGGCAGATACCGGCAAGAATATCTTTACCGAATATGTCGGCAGGCCAGATTCTTTCTGGAAACAAGTGAGGCAAGCTTCTGCAGGTCTTCTTGTCCAGATGGAAATCTCCATTGACGGGAATTCTCTGGAAATTGGGATATGCGCCGATTCCGATTATTATGCCGGGGGCCCATCGGCCTTCAGCGGACAATATTATTTACAGTCAAACTTATTTTTCAATGTCTATTTCTAGAAATGTATTTTTCAAGGCAATGCTTTTCTGTGTCTTCGCCATCATGGGATCGAGCAGTTGTGCGGCGCGTTCATATGGCAAAGATCGTCCTGCCTATGTCATCTACAATGCGGATGGAAAAGTCATCGGCTACGATGAACTGGTAAGGAAAGTCAGTCGCAGTGATATTTGTCTTTTTGGAGAATTGCACGACAATCCGATTGCACACTGGATGGAGCTACAGCTTGTCCGGGATTTGAATGAAAGGAAGGATGGGAAACTGGTCATCGGAGCGGAGATGTGGGAAACGGACAATCAACTGCTTCTCAATGAACTGATGGCAAGCAAAATCATAGATTTTCCAACTTACATCGAAAACTCAAGGCTCTGGCCGAACAGCAGTACGGACTATCTTCCAATACTGGAATATGCTCTGGACAATGATATCCAGTTTGTGGCAACCAATGTGCCCAGAAGGTATGCTGCAATTGTGGCAGATAAAGGTATGGCTGCTTTGGACTCTCTTCCGTCCTCGGCCAAGTCCTATCTGGCACCCTTGCCCGTCAAGGTAGATTTCAAGGACAGGCTCTATCTCTACATCGCAGAAAGCTTCAAGATGATGACCCGTATGCCGTTGCGGAAAAAGGACGTTTCCTCTCTGGTAGAGGCACAGATGCTGAAAGATGCCACGATGGCTTATTCCATCAGCAGAAATCTCTTTCCAGATGGAATCTTCTTCCATTTCCATGGAGAACTTCATTCCGCCCTTCATTCTGGCATCATGTATTATCTTCATGAATACTGTCCGGACCAGAAAGTCGTTACTGTTTCCATGATGGAATACAACGACCCGCAGTCTTTTGAACCGGGCAATGACAGAGCAGACTTCTACATTGTTGTGCCGGAAGACATGACAAAAACATATTTGGAACAATAGATATGGATATAGAAATCAAAATTCAGGGAATTTCACATAGATACAATTCCCAACTGGCTGTCAACAATGTCAATTTCGAGCTGTCAGACAGAAGAATAACCGGCCTTCTCGGTGCAAATGGTGCTGGAAAGTCCACCTTGATGAACATCATCTGTGGCGCATTGACACCGACAGAAGGCGATGTGCTGATCAATGGGAACAGTATCCGGAACAATCCGGTGGAAGCCAAGAAATTGATTGGTTTCCTGCCACAGAAACCTCCTCTCATCCAAGATCTCACGGTAGAGGAATTTCTGAAATACGCAGCTGAACTCAGACGAGTGTCCTGTTCCAAGAAAGCTGTGGAAGAAGCGATGGAACGTTGTGGCATCACTCATTTCAGAAAACGTCTCATCAAACATCTTTCAGGCGGTTACCAGCAGAGGGTGGGATTGGCCCAGGCCATCATACACAAACCGGCATTCATAGTACTGGACGAACCGACCAATGGATTGGATCCTATCCAGATTGCAGAAGTCCGGAAACTGATCGAGATGATCTCCAAAGATTGTCTTGTCATCTTGTCCACTCATATTCTTCAGGAGGTGCAGCTGACTTGTGAACGGATTCTCATGATGAATGCAGGACATCTGATCTTTGACGGATCCATTGATGATTTCAACAACAGTCTTGCTCCGACCTCCATCCTGCTGACCTTCGCACAGGCACCTGACTTGGAGGCATTGTCCTTGGTGGATGGGGTGATACAGGTGCAGCATCTGACGGAACTTCAGCAGAATTCCCATCATCTTATGCCAGCGAAGGGCGCCGAGTGCTACGAACTCAATTTTTCTGGAAATTCCGGAGAGGTGAGTGAGCGTATCATAGATCTGTCCGTGGAGAAGGGATGGCATCTTCAGGAAATCAGGAAACAGACACCTGTCGCAGATGACATTTTCAAGTATATCTGCAATTCTCCACATTCAATCCAGTCAAGTACTCAAACACAAGCAAAATGAAACAGATCTGGTCTATTATAAAAGTAGAACTGAGCCAGTTGTTCTATTCTCCAATTGCATGGCTCATCATTGTTTTGTTCACATTTCAGGTATATGACCTTTTTTCAAGTACTTTCACCTCATTGGCAAATGACTTGGATATGTACGGGGCGGTTGAGAATGTGACGTATACATTGTATTCTGATTACCGAGGAATTTTCAAGAAAATTTGTTCCAAGCTCTATCTATATATTCCTTTGCTGACGATGGGACTGATGAGCAAGGATCTGAGCAGCGGTTCCGTAAAATTGCTCTATTCTTCTCCTCTGACATCCTCCCAAATTGTGCTGGGAAAATATCTTTCGATCATTCTTTTTTCTTTCATCATGATGGCAATCACTGTTCCTTCCATCATTTTTACTGGATTGAAAGTCGATCAGACTGATTTCGGACTTGTTTTCGCTGGATTTATCGGAATTATGCTTCTGTTCTGGGCATATGCGGCCGTTGGCCTTTTCATGTCTTCTCTGACTGGTTATCAGATTGTAGCGGCCTTGCTTACATTTGGAACATTCACATTACTTGAGAGAATTTCTCAAATCGGACAGGGAATTTCCGGATTGCGGGAATTTACTCAATGGACCTCCATGTCGGGAAGAACAGAACAATTCCTGGAAGGTCTTATTTCGTCGGAAGAAGTCATTTATTTCCTGCTGATCATTGTTTCATTTGTCCTGTTTACGATTTATCTGTTGCAATATAGAAAAAACAATCATTCGTTCAGCTGTACCATCAAATATCTTGTGACCATCGTCTGTGTCTTCATTTTGGGGTATGTGTCTTCCCGTCCTTCTCTGGTCTTCTATCATGATACGACCAATACCCAGGCCAATACCCTCACTGAAAACAGCCGTCATCTTCTGGAACAGATAGAGGGTACATTGAAAATAACTACCTATGCCAATCTGGCCGAATATTCTTCGTGGACAGCCGCTCCGGCGGGAATATACGATGATTTCAAACGGTATCGAAAATATTTCCGTTTCAAACCGGATATTGTGATGGACAATATTTATTATTGGGACGAGCCTTTCTGTAATCCTGATTACGGTTCTGATGAGGCGATGGATACCGAGACAATGGCCCGCAATTTCGGTAAATCATTTGGAATACCAGCCCGAGAAGTACTTTCCCCTGACCAGATCCATGAACGGATCGATTTGTCCAAGGAAAAGAACAGTGTTGTAAAAGTGTTGGAAACGGAAGATGGCCGCAGGACGTTCTTGAGGATATTTGATGACATGGAGACTTTTCCGTCAGAACAGGAAGTCTCCTCTGCACTGAAATGTCTGGTGGAACCTGTTCTGAAAGTTGGTTTTCTGACAGGACATGGAGAGCGAAGTGTCTATAATGTCGGAGACGGCAATTATGGAAACTTCACTACCGCCATCAAGGAGAGGTCTTCTTTGATCAATACAGGATTTGAAGTCCGCGAGGCAAGTCTGGAAGATACCAGTTCTCTGATGTCCAATGATATCCTGGTCATTTCAGAATTGAAGAAATCCTTCAAAAAGGAAGAAGCGGATATACTGCGTCGATATATAGACTCCGGCAAGAATCTGCTTGTCGCCATGGAACCGGACCGCATCAGCAATTATTGTCCGCTGTTTCCCGAACTCGGCCTTCAAGTCATCGCAGGAACACTTGTGGATGCTTCCGGAAAAGATTCACCGACATTGCTCAAATCAAAGGTGACCAAATTCGCACCGGAACTTTCCCATTATTTTTCCCGGGGAATGTTGGTAACTATGCCGACAGCGGTATCGTTGGACTATGATATGGCTTCGGAATGGGAAGCCGTACCAATCTTGACCAGCCCGGATCCGGATTGCTGGAACGAAAGGGAAGTGGTTGATTTTGATTCCATAGATGAAGGTAATCCTTTGGAGTGCAATCCGAAAGTCGGGGAACGTCAGAAATGTCATTATACGGCTTTGGCACTGATGCGAAATCATGAAGAGAGACAACAGAGAGTCATCGTTTTGGGAGACAGTGATTGTTTTTCCAATCTGGAAATGTCTGTTCATAGGAAAAAATGTCCAGCAATGAACAGTCGCTTTTTTTCTGGAGTGTTCCATTGGTTGTCGGAAGGAAAGAATCCGGTAGATGTCCGTCGTCCAGGTCCTATGGACAATGATATCAGGCTGTCAGTTGAAGAGGCAGGACGTTCAAGTATCATTTTGCGTTGGTTTCTTCCATTTCTGCTGGCGACATTGGGGGGATGTATTGTGATCAGAAGATCAAGACGTTGATCAAAAGTCCCGGTGCCGCTAGTGTCGGGACTTTTATTTTGTCGGTGTCCGGCAATACCTACAGGTGGGTGATGAATGTTATAAATGTGAGAAGAAATGATTATGAACCGCGTGAGACGGTGTGGAAGAAAGAGCTGATTGGGATCTGGCAGTCTGCGGATATCATTTCAGAACCAAAGGAGATCCCAGTGGCAATGGAATGGGAGCAGCGGCAGACCTCGGTTTCGGGAACTACGATGATCGGAAATCTGCTTCTCAGATTCCCTCAGATATAGAATGGGACAGTGATACTGATAAGGATGTTTATGTAACAGTTTCCATGAAAGATTGGTTATGGTATTTGAGTAAAAACGGTATGAGTCTCGATGAGAATCCATGGTTCGATCCGAACAGTGGTCCGAGAAGAACACTTTCCAGTGGAAATTCTTTGCTTGACCGTGCCATTCTTCTGGCTGGTGTCTCCGTCCTCCGGTGCTCATCGCATTGGTGAAGGGCAATGTCCCTCCGGTTCCGGGTTCTGTCCTCGACAGCCCGAACGCCTGGAACGACAAGCTCCGTATGGTGAGATATGATGAAAGGAAGGACGACTGGGTGATTTCCACGTCCGAAGGATTCTGCAGCCTCAAGACACTGGAGTCCGTGCCTGAGAAGATCAAGGTCCAGCCTCCTGTAAGCGTCATGGGACTCAACTGCTGGGAGAAGGACAGTGAGGGCGACTGGCTCTGCGGTTCTTCTGCGGCCTCTTCAAGTGGGACAGGATGAACGCCAAGGCAACCGACTGGTACACGGGTGAGCCCGCTCCTGAATCTGCAGGTGCTCCGTTCGGCAAGATTGCCATTTCCGGCAGCTGCACGGATGCGGAGGGAGGCTTCCATCCGGTAGAGTACAACGAGGGAACGGATTTCCCGACCATGCCTGAGCGTTTCGCCAAGCTTCCTATGTCGCTGTGGAACCTCAGCCTTGAGGTGCATACGGGAAGAATCTACACGTTCCTCGGACCGGTCAACCTCATCTTCATCTTCTTTGCCGGACTGGCAGCCATCTGGTGTCTCTGGACTGGTTACAAGGTTCGTCTGAAGAAGAAGCGCAAGAAGAAAGTTCTGTGAGCGGTCTTGTCCGGTAGATTAATTGGGAGTAAATTATGTGAATGACTATATTTGTAGAATAACCGTTAACACTAACTATTTTTTACGATGAGGAAATCTATTCTATTCGCATTGTCTCCTTTGGCACTTGCCACATTGTCTTGCAGTCAGACTGACAAGAAACCGAATGTGCTGCTGATTGTGGCAGATGATTTGGGCATGGGTGATTTGGGTGTCTATGGCGCTAAGGCTATTCATACGCCGAATATTGACCGGCTGGCAAATGAAGGAATCTGTTTTCAGAATGCATATTCGACTTCTTCGACTTCCACACCGAGTCGTTATGCTATGTTCACTGGATTGTATCCATGGAGAAATGCTGATGCCAAGATTTTGCCGGGTGACGCGCCGTTGCTGATTCCTGCAGATATTCCTACTATGCCGAAGATGTTCCAGAAGGAAGGCTATCATACTGCAGCCATTGGTAAGTGGCATTTGGGTATGGGCGATGGGCAGGTGGACTGGAATGAAGAAATCGTGCCAAGCGCCAATTCCGTTGGTTTTGATTACACCAACCTGATTGCCGCGACCAACGACCGTGTTCCAACAGTCTATGTGAAAAATGGTAAAGTGGTAGGTTTGGAACCGGATGACCCGATAGAGGTGAGATATGACAAACCTTTTCCGGGTGAACCGACTGCTTTGACCCATCCTGAACTGATGACGAAAATGAAATGGCATCATGGTCATCATTCAACCGTCGTGAATGGCATTCCAAGAATCGGATTCATGAAAGGGGGTGAAAATGCCAAATGGGTGGATGAAGAAATGGCTGATTATTTTGTCGGTGAGGTGAAGGATTTTCTGGACCACCAGTCCTCCTGTCAGCCTTTTTTCCTGTATTATGGCTTACATCAGCCACATGTGCCAAGAGTGCCGAATGCCCGTTTCGTTGGTATTACCAGCCTGGGTCCACGTGGTGATGCTGTCGTGGAGGCAGACTGGTGTGTCGGCGAAGTGATCAGATATCTGGAGAAGAAAGGCTTGCTGGACAATACTCTTGTCATCTTTACCAGTGACAATGGCCCTGTCATCAATGATGGGTACTATGATGATGCGGATGTGAAATTGGGGGATCATGATCCCAGAGCCGGTACCAGAGGAGGTAAATATAGTTTATATGATGGAGGAACCCATATTCCTTTGATCATTTATTGGAAAGGACAGATCCGACCAGCCGTTTCTGATGCTTTGGTCTGCCAGCTTGACTTCTTTGCCAGTCTGGGAACACTGATTCAAGGAGATGTGCCAGATGGCATAGACAGCCGTGACTATCTGGAGGCTTTCATCGGCAAGTCCGCTGATGCTCGGGAGGATCTGGTTCATGAAGCCCAGCAGACCCTATCTTATCGTTCTGGACGTTATGCGCTGATTCCTCCTTATCGGCGTCCTGAAAGAAACACTACGCAAAACGAGTTAGGTGGCAGTACCGACACCTGGACAGTATATGATTTGTCGCAGGATCGTGGTGAACAGCACGACATCGCTGCTGAAAATCCTGCACTGACTGATAGTTTGAAACAATCATTTCTGGAGATTGTAGGAAAATATTTCACTCTGGGGCACTGAAAGAGGAATTAAATTTTCCTGGATCTGCTCCGTCCGTTGTTGAAGCGGTAGCCGATTCCGATCATGAGGTTGTTCGGATTCTTGAAGTTGTAGAGCTGGTAGCCGATCTGGATGAAGCAGTCGTGCCAAATGTCTGTCTTCAGGGCAAAGGTGTTGTACCAGCCGTTGGTGTCCTTTCCTCGGCAGATGAGATTCCTTCCCAGGCCGATGTTGATGGAGAAGAAAGGCATGACGAATTCTGTGCGGACGGACAGTCCGAAGGAACCCTGCTCGATGAATGGAGGACGGTAGAATTTCATGTCTTCTTCCAGGATGGTACCCTCCGGGATGTGTGCCTCGATGTTCGCGCTCTCATCATATTGGAAATCGGCAGACAGTCCAGTACGGAAATGGCGGCTGATGTTGTACATCGGGTTGAAGTTCATGCCGATGATGCCGAAATTGCCCGAAATGATGATGGGATCCGTATCAATGTTGATGGCCCTCTTTCGGGTGGCACCGTAGACTACAAGATCGTAGGTCATGTGCCTTCTGAAAGCAGATTTGGGTTCCGTAGGGAAGTCGGGACTGGTCAGTAGCGGTTCTGTCGTCCTTCTGGATTTATCCGGTCCTTCAAATGATCTGGAGATGCCGATTCTACCTCCGACCGTATTGACTCCTGCGTTTGGGTATCTTGTATTTCCGTTGGAAAAATGGGTCAGTCCCACTCCTGTTGTCAGGTTCCACATCGGGGCAAACTCCCAGTCCAGAACAATGCCCAGATTAATGTAGGCATTGGCCTTGGAGCCGACCACCCTGTTCATGGGGTTGTCTTTCTCATCGAACTTGTTCCAACCGTAGGTGATGCCGAAGTTCCATTCGTAATTGAGGGAAAGTTTCGGTGCCAAGGTTGCGATTCTCGCATTCTGGAAAAGGTAGAAAGCGGTCGGAAGACCGACCTCTTTCTTGTTGAAGAAAGTGTTCCATGCCAGACCGATGCCCTGGAAGGTGTCTGGATAGAGTCGTCCCAGATCGGTGTTCCTGCCCAGTTTGAATGAGTATTTCAGATGGGTGGAAAGGGTGGCATCAATCGGTTTTCCGGCAGCATTCTCACCGGCGAAGAACGGTGCCGTGTTGAATACATAGCTGGGGAATACCTCCGCACTGACCTTGTGGATGGTCACGGAGTCATGTTGCGCATACGTCTTTATCGGAACGGACAGCAGCGGCAGCAAAAGCAGTATGCGGAAAAACTTATTCATGGGGTACCTCTTCTTTTATGGGTCTGGTCCAGATCCAGTGGTTGAACGGCTGTTCGACACTCAGCCTTGCCGAATAATTGATGCGGTTCCCGGTGTCGGGGTTTACTGCTTTTATTTTGACCGGAATGTCGTACTGCTGCATCTCCAGAAAGCAGCTGACCTCCATGTGGCTGAAGGCGGGGATTTCAACCTTGACCTGTTTGTCTTCAGGAAGTCCGGTCGGGAGGTGGCAGACATTTGCGGAGAAAGGGACTATCGTTCCTTTCATCACCGGCTTTCCATCAATGATGTCGGGTATCTCGAATGTCGGACGGCCTTTCCCGAAAATCGGCAGGAGGTCACTATCGAAAACGGCTGTGTTCGGTCGGTTCAGGTCTTCCAGTTCAAGTAACTTGATTTCCCGGTAGATGTCCTGGTACGGCATCAGGATGACGGTAAGGGGAGTGTCACCGGTGTTCCGGTAAGTGTCCTTCGATTTCAGTTCCATGGCGTTGTCATAGTAATCCAACTTGGTGAAATCATATTCCACCTTTTCTATGACATATTTCCTGCACGGATTCAGAATCGCCTGAATACGTTTCTGCGCCCATTCATTGCCGACGAGCACCTCGATGCAGACCGGTTCGTCACGCACGGATTCCTCCAATGCTATGATGAGGCGGTCTTTCGCAGATCGGGTGATGCTGAAGATCATGTTGGACTGGTGGTGGACGAACTTGAACAGACCGTCCATGTCGCTTACATAACGGGTGTCTTCTCTGAGAAGGTTCCCTTCCAGATCGTAGATGTCCCCAGAAAATTCCAGATAGGTGTCAGCAGTGGTGACCTGTAGGATTTTCCATTGTCCGTTTTCAAAATGGACGGAAGCGGATTCTCCATGAGAGAGTTCAATTTTTGGGGCCTCCTTCAGGAACTCATCGATGAAGCGGTCCTGGTTGCATCCCTGCAGACAGACAGCAATCAGGACAGCTGCAGCTGCCCTGAAAATATGCTTTATGTGGAGTGTTCCTGTCATATCTTCATTTGAGGTACCAAATGTAGCAAAGATTTTACAAAAAAAATTATTCTTCCGGAAGCGGTGCCTGATTTTGTCTGGTAGTGGCGACCCATTGTGCCGGAGTCATGCCCTCTTTTTGCTGGAAGATGCGTTGGAAGTACTGGCGGTCGCAATATCCGCAGAGTTTCGCTACCTGGTTGCTGGACAGGTCGTTTTCTT
>JAHHQQ010000005.1 GCA_020026275.1 Bacteroidales bacterium | reverse complement strand
TAAGTGCATGTCATTTCCGACCGTTATGGATTTGAAAAAATTTTCAGATTTTTTTGACGAAAAATAAGACAACTTCGAAAGTTGCCCGAAAAATGCCAAGTTCTTCGACAAATCTCGTTGAAAATAGACCTTGTCTTGCCATTGCATATCCTTCATTACATTATAATATATATATTTGCATGTCACAAACACATATAATACACCAAGAACACTCAACACTTGACATGACAATATGAGAAAATTCATCCACAACTTGACCCAAAAAGGAATTGCCGCCAGTCTACTGCTAGCTTGCATCTCCTCTCCTGCACAAGAACCGCTAAAAGGATTCCGTTATGCGAAAGAAACCGCTCCACAAGGAAACGAATGGGAAAACCCTGAACTCATCGCCTTGAACAAAGAGCAACCGGTCGCCTGGTTTTTCAATTTCCATGACATCAAATCCGCCCGCACTATACTTCCAGAAAATAGCAAATGGTGGAAAAGCCTAGATGGAGAATGGTCTTTCCATTGGTCAGCGAATCCCTCCGAAAGACCTGCTGACTTCCACCAGTCCAACTTTGACTATAGCCAATGGGATAAAATCACAGTACCATCCAATTGGAATCTGGTCGGACTGAAAAAAGATGGTTCTCAGAAATACGGTACCCCCATCTATGTCAACCAACCGGTCATCTTCTATCACGAGGTCAAAGTGGACGACTGGAAAGAAGGCGTCATGAGGACTCCTCCTGCCAACTGGACCACCTACAAGCACAGAAATGAGGTCGGTTCCTATATGAAAGAGTTCAGTCTTCCCCGCAAGTGGCAGAACAAGGAGATCTTCCTGCATTTTGACGGAGTGGACTCCTTCTTCTATCTTTGGGTCAACGGACAATATGTTGGTTTCTCCAAGAACTCCCGCAACACCGCCAGCTTCGACATCACTTCCTATCTGAAAGAGGGGAAGAATACGGTAGCGGTGGAAGTGTACCGCAGTTCAGACGGCTCCTTCCTGGAAGCGCAGGACATGTTCCGTCTGCCAGGAATCTATCGTTCCGTCTATCTGACTGCCAGAGCCAAGACTTCCGTCAAGGATCTTGTCGTCATTCCGGAGCTGAATTCAGGCAACCAGAAGGGCGTGCTGCACATCAAGAGCACCCTCAAGAATTATCTGCCAGAGGACAAGAACAACTATACCCTCACCTACTCCCTCTATGCCAACAAGCTCTATTCAGACAAAACTTCCAATTCTCCGGTTGCCAAGGCTTATTCCATGCCTTGCTTCATTCCGTCCCAGCAGGAAACCCTCTGCGAGACCAAATTGACTCTGGAGCATCCGAATCTGTGGTCTGCTGAAGAGCCGAACTGCTACACGCTGGTCGCTGAATTGAAGAACAAGCAGGGAAATGTGAAGGAAATCGTCTCCACCCTTGTCGGATTCAGAGAGATCGAAATCAGAGACACTCCGGCAGAACAGGACGAATTCGGTCTGGCCGGACGTTACTACTATTTCAATGGAAAGACCATCAAGTTCAAGGGTGTCAACCGGCATGAACACAATCCTGTCACCGGACACCATCTTTCCAGAGAAGACATGATGCAGGATGTCATCCTGATGAAAAAGGCGAACATCAACCATGTCCGCAACTGCCACTATCCGGACGATCCATACTGGTACTATCTCTGCAACCGCTACGGCATCTATCTGGAAGACGAGGCCAACATCGAATCACACGAATATTATTATGGTGACGCCAGCCTTTCCCATCCGAAAGAATGGGAGAACGCCCATGTCGCCAGAGTCATGGAAATGGTGCATGCCCATGTCAACCATCCATCCATCGCCATCTGGTCTCTGGGCAACGAGGCAGGACCTGGACACAACTTTGTCGAAGCCTACAACCATCTGAAGGAATTCGACGCTTCCCGTCCAGTACAATATGAAAGGAACAACGATATCGTCGACATGGGTTCCAACCAGTATCCTTCTATCCGCTGGACCAATGCCGCCGCTACCGGAAAACTGAACATCAAATATCCTTTCCATATTTCCGAATATGCCCATTCTATGGGAAATGCCGTAGGCAACTTGGCAGATTACTGGAAAGCTATCGAGTCTTCCAATTACATTTGTGGCGGTGCCATCTGGGACTGGGTGGACCAGGCTCTGTACAATTATACACCAGATGGCCGCAGATATCTCGCCTATGGCGGTGACTTTGGAGATTTCCCGAATGACGGACAGTTTGTCATGAACGGCATCATCTTTGCCGACAGAACTCTGAAACCTCAATATCACGAGGTCAAGAAGGTATATCAGAACGTTGCCATTTCTGTACATGACCTGGCAAAGAAAGAATTCCAGATCTTCAACAAGAGCTATTTCACAGACATGAGCAACTATCAGCTCAACTGGCAGCTGGTCAACAATGGAAAGACCATCAGTTCCGGTGGCACTTCCCTCGCCCCAATCGGACCGAGAGAGAAGAAAACTGTCCGGATCAACTATCCAGATGTGCCGAAACAGGGAGAAACCTTCATCAACTTCCAGTTTGCACTGAAGAAATCCCTGCCTTGGGCTGACAAAGGATATGCCCAATACGATGAACAAATTCTTCTGCAAAAAGCACAGAATCTTCCTTTAATTCAAGACAAATCATTTCCAAGACCATTTGTAGAGGAAAATGAGGATCAGATTTTAGTGAAGGGAGAGAAATGGTCAGTCCGTTTCAGCAACCGGACCGGCAATATCGAAAGTCTCGTCTATGACGGCAAAGAACTGTTCTCCGAAGGAAAAGGCCCCCGGCTCCATGCTTTCAGAGCATTCACAAACAATGACAACTGGATGTATGAAAGCTGGTTCCAAAATGGTCTCCACAATCTGCAGCAAAAAGCAGAAGGCAAAGCATCCGTTCAAGAGAACCTTGACCATTCGGTCACAATCAACTACCGAGTCGAAGTCCAGGCCCCTAACGGCGCAACCATCCATGGAGGGACCTCCTCTGGTCACAACACCATTGAAGAACATATCAGCCGGCCTTTTTCAAAAGAAGATTTCAGAATAGTCGCCAACCAGGCATGGACCGTCTATGGGGACGGTTCTGTCGAGCTGAGAACCAGTCTGGTTTCCAACCGACCCAATACTGTCCTACCACGCTTGGGATACATTATGGAACTGCCAGACAAATATCAAAAGATACGTTATTACGGAAGAGGACCGATTGCCAACTACAATGACCGGCGAACCAGCCAGAACATCGGTCTCTATGAAAGTACAGTCGATCAGGAATATGTTCATTTTCCAAAGCCACAAGAAATGGCCAACCATGAAGAATGTCGCTGGATCCAACTCTTCGACAACAACGGTTCCGGTGCTTCCTTCATTGCCCATACCCAATTCAGCACTTCTGTCTACCGTAACTCCGACCTGGAATTGACCTTGGCGTCACACGTCCATGAATTGCCGCAAACTGGGAAAATTTATCTACACTTAGACCAGATGGTAACCGGATTGGGAGGCAACAGTTGCGGACAAGGCGGTCCGATGGAACAGGACAAAACCTATGGTACGGAGACCACCTTCGGCTTCATCCTACGCCCAATCTCAAAAAATATCCAACAAGTTTGGGTCAAATCGGCACAGAAAGACCCGCAAATGCCATCTTTATAACAGAAAATGATTAATTTTGAATAGATAACAGTAAAACATTTGAAATGAAAAAAACACTATCATTGTTGATTGCCGGTATCATGGCAACCGGTTCTGTATTTGCCCAAGAGACTCCCGGGTGGATCAGGAAAAATGCCATTTCTCCTGATGGCGACAAAATTGCATTCTGCTACAAAGGGGATATCTTCGTTGTGGCAAGAGAAGGTGGAAAGGCCATTCAGATCACTTCCAACTCTGCATACGATTCCAATCCACTTTGGACAAAAGATGGAAAAAATATCATCTTCTCTTCAGACCGAGATGGTGCGGCAGATCTCTACATCACCTCCAACGAAGGAGGCGTACCTAAGAAAATCGAAACATTCGGTGGGAACAAAAAGCCTTTGGCCCTGCTGCCAGACGGAAGAATTGTCTTCATCGGAACCGTTCTCCAGGACGTCAACTATGGCGGATTCCCCAATGGCGCCCAGATTTATACAGTCGGACTCGAAGGCCAGAAACCAGAACTGATGACCTCCATGAAATTGCGTGCCATCTCCTTCAACAAAGAAGGACTTGCCCTCTATGAAGATGTCAAAGGTTTTGAAGATGTGTTCAGAAAACACCACACTTCTTCCGTCACTCGTGACATCATGCTCTACCAGCCTTCTGAAAAAGACAACGGAGCAGTCATTACCGGCAATGGTAAATTCACCCGCATGAGCGGCTACAAAGGAGAAGACACCAATCCAGTATTCGGTTCAGACGGAGATACCTTCTACTATTTGAGCGAAAGGGACGGCAAGACCTCCAATATCTGGAAAAGTTCCATTTCTGACCCGAAGAAGGTAGAACAACTGACTTTCGCAGAAAAGAACCCTGTCAGGTATCTGTCCATCTCTGACAATGACGTTCTTTCCTTCTCACTGAACGGAGAGCTTTATACCCTGACTCCAGGACAAAAAGAAAAGAAAGTGGAAATCAGCATCATCAAAGACAAGGAAGAAAAGGATCTCATCAAGATGTCTGTTTCCAAGGGCGCCAACGACATGGCTCTTTCTCCTGACGGGAAACAGATTGCTTTGATTATCAGAGGAGACGTCTATGTCGCTTCCCCTACTTACGGAACCACCAAAAGAATCACCAATACCGCTACTCAAGAAAGAGACATTTGCTTCTCTGAAGACGGACGCACTCTCTACTATTCCGCTGAAAGAAATGGAAACTGGGGCATCTACAAAGCCTCTCTGACAAACAAGGACGATCAGACATTCATCTACGCCCATGACTTCAAGGAAGAACTTTTCTCTGTTCCAGGAGAAACTTCTTTCCAGCCACAGGTTGCTCCGAACGGCAAATTCGTCGTCTATCTCAGAGACAGGAACGAATTGGTGATGAAGGAAGTGAAATCCAACAAGGTCACTTCTTTGCTCAAGAATGGTGCCTACTCCTATACTGATGGCGACCTGAGTTTCAAGATCAGTCCGGACAGCCGCCACGTCCTCTTCACCTATCACGGAGAAGGTGGCTGGAACAATGCAGATGTTGCATTGATTGAAATTGAAACAGGCAAACACATCAACCTGACCCAGAGCGGCTACTCCAACCAGAATTTCAAATGGGCCCTGGGCGGAAAGGCCGTCACCTATGAAAGTGACCGCAACGGTTACAGAAGCCACGGAAGCTGGGGGGCAGACACCGACATCTATATGATGTTCCTGGACGGCAAGGCAGTCACTGAATTCAATCAAGACAAAGAAGATGCTGAAGTAGCCCAGATGATTTCCGGAAAATCCGAGAAACAGCTGAAGAAAGAAGAAGAGAAAGCCAAGAAAGACAGCATCAAGAACAAGGTACCGGAAATCAAGCTGGATCTGGAGAACCGTTTCGACCGTATCTTCAGACTGACACCATCTTCTTCCAGACTGGGCGACTATTTCGTCAACAACAATGCCACCCAACTCTATTACATGTCACCTTGCGAGCAGGGCTTCGCCCTCTACAAGAGAGATCTGAAGAAAGGCAATGTCACTCTGGTACAGAAAGGCGTATTCGGTGCCATCTACCCTACCAAGGACGGCAACACCATCTACGTGATCAACGGCCGCGGCATCACTGCCATCAACCTGATGTCCGGTCAGCCGAAACCAATCAGCTTCTCCGGCGAATTTGACTACAGACCGGCCGACGAGAGAACCTATATGTTTGAGCATGTCTGGAAACAAGTGGAAGAGAAATTCTACGACCCTGCTATCCACGGTGTGGACTGGGCTTACTACAGAGACAACTACAGACAGTTCCTCCCATACATCAACAACAACACTGATTTTGCAGAAATGCTGTCAGAAATGCTGGGTGAGCTGAATGGTTCCCATACAGGTGCCAGGCACTATTCTGGAATCAGCCAGAGAAACAGCTACCTCGGTTTCTTTGAAGACAAAGGCTACCAGGGAAAAGGTGTCAAGATCAAGGAAGTAATTGTCAACAGTCCGCTCAACCTCGCTGATTCTGAAATCAAGGCTGGAGACATCATCGAATCTATCGACGGCCATAAGATTGCCGCAGGTGAAAACTGGAGAAAATACCTCATCGACAAGGCAGGAAAGAAGATTTTTGTAACTGTCAAAAAAGGACACAAGAGTACCGAACTGTACCTTGAACCGCTTGCAAGCCTCAATCCACTCCTCTACAAACGTTGGGTCAAACAACGTGAAGAAATGGTATGCCGGCTTTCCGGTGGAAGAATCGGTTATGTCCATGTCCAGGGAATGGATTCCCCAAGCTTCAGAAGGGTCTACTCCAAAGCACTGGGAAAATATAGAGATGCAGAAGCTCTGATCGTTGACATCAGACATAACGGAGGCGGTTTCCTGCATGACGACCTGGCAACCTTGCTCAGCGGAGAAGCCTATCTCAAGTTCCAACCTAGAGGTCAATACATCAGCACTGAACCTTATTCCAAATGGACCAAACCTTCTTGTGTCCTCATGTGCGAAGAGGACTACTCAGATGCTTCCGGCTTCCCTTATGTCTACCAGACTTTGGGCATCGGCAAACTGATCGGTGCACCAGTTGCCGGAACCATGACAGCCGTATGGTGGGAAAATCTGATTGACCCATCCCTTGTCTTCGGTATTCCTCAGGTGGGCGCATGGGGCCTGAAAGAGCAGAGATATCTTGAAAACCTTCAGGTTGAACCGGACATTCTCGTGTACAGCGATCCGGCATCAGATTTGAATGGCAAGGATGTCCAGCTGGAAGCTGCTGTCAAAGAAATGTTGAAAACTATTGACAGCAAATAACTGTTGCAAAACAATACATTCACATATGCATACGAAATTAGTGATTATCCCAACCTACAACGAGAAAGAAAACATCGAAAAAATCATCCGGAAAGTTTTCTCTCTTGAAGGAGGATATCATATCCTGATCATTGACGACGGTTCCCCAGACGGAACCGCCGCCATTGTAAAAAAATTACAGACAGAATTCTCAAACCGACTTTTCCTCATCGAACGAGCTGGCAAATTGGGATTGGGAACTGCCTATCTGACCGGTTTCGAATGGTCTTTGGCACATGAATATGACTATACCTTTGAAATGGATGCAGACTTCTCCCACAATCCGGACGACTTGCCCAGACTCTACCAGGCGTGCCTGAATGGGGCGGATCTTGCTATCGGTTCCAGATATTGCGACGGATGCAGTGTCGTCAACTGGCCAATTGGCCGTATCATCATGTCCTACTATGGCTCCGTCTATGTAAGAACCGTATTGGGAATGAAGATTACCGACTGCACGGCAGGTTTCAAATGCTACAGCAAAAAACTGCTCCAGCGCATTGACCTGGACAATGTGAGAATGAAAGGATATGGTTTCCAGATTGAAATGAAATACACTGCCTTCAAACTGGGATTCAAAATCCAGGAAGTACCTATCATTTTCGTGAACCGCAAAGAAGGCACTTCCAAGATGAGTGGGGGTATTTTCCAGGAAGCCCTTCTGGGTGTATTCAAATTAAAATTCAGAAAGATTCTTCCGAAACAATGAGAAGACATTTATTGAAAAATGCAATGATTGTCACTTCAGAGAAAATTCAAATGGGCGAACTTCTCATTGAAGGAAAAACCATTGCGGATATCAGATATTACAATGAAGAGGGTCAGAGCCGGCCAGTCGCAGAACAGGAGGGCACTGACCTTGCTTCTGATACAGAAGTGACTGACTTGAAAGGACTCTGCCTGCTGGCAGGTGGCATAGATGCCCATGTCCACTTCAGGGATCCGGGCATGACTCATAAAGCAGATATTTCCTCTGAGTCAAAAGCCGCCCTATTGGGAGGAATCACTTCCTTCATAGATATGCCCAACACCAATCCGGCAACTACCTCATGGGAACAGTTGGAGAAGAAATTGGAAAATGCCTCCAAGAATGCAGAAAGCAACTATGGCTTCCATATAGGTGCCACCAACCAGAATGCAGATGAAATCATGAGACTGATTGCGGAAGGGAAAGGCAGAAATTTCGGAGCCGTCAAGGTGTTCATGGGCTCCTCTACTGGAAATATGTTGGTGGACGACCAGTCTGCTCTTAGCCAACTTTTTGCCATCAAGGAAAAATGCATCTTCATACACAGTGAAGACGAAACCACTATCCGTACCAATCTGGCCTCGGCCAAAGAGAAATATGGAGATCAGATTCCGTTCGAGATGCATCCCCTGATCCGCTCACGCCAGGCTTGTATCCATTCCACCATCAAAGCTTTGGAGACTGCCATGAAATATGGGACCCATCTCCATATCTGTCATGTCAGCACTGCTGAAGAAGTCCAAATGATTCGGGCCGCCAAAATGTATAATCCGGCCATCACAGCAGAAACCTCCAGCAATTATCTCTGGTTCTGTGACGAAGATTACAAGACCATGGGACCGGCTGTCAAATGCAATCCGGCCATCAAATCGGCAAAAGATAGAGACGCCCTCATCAAAGGTATCCAGGACGGAATCATTGACACCCTAGGTTCAGACCATGCTCCGCACCTGAAAGAAGAAAAGGAGAAACCCTATCTGACCTGTCCATCCGGTTTGCCTTCAATAGGCCAGTCACTTCCTGCCCTATTGACAACAGCAGCACAGAATAGTATTGAACTGACTCGTGTGGCAGCACTGATCTCTGAAAACATTGCCTCGATCTTGGGAATTTCCCACAGAGGGAAACTGGCCAAAGGAAATTATGCCGACCTTGTGGTTCTGGATCCGAAAGAAACGTATACGCTGACTCACGAGGACATCGCCTATAAATGTGGCTGGTCTCCTTATGAGGGAAAAGAATTTACAGGCAGGGTCAAAATGGTCTGGCTCAATGGTGACCTGGTGGTCCGGGACGGGCAAGTTCTCGGTAATCCGCACGGCATGCCGCTGGATTTCAACTGAGAACAAGAATTTTGAAGCTGAAGACTGAGAAAAGCCCGAATCCAATCAGATATTGATGACCTGATTGAATTTGGGCTTTTTAAATACACATTGGGAGAGAATGACTCCTAGGCAGGCGATGGCGATTCCGCACCACTGTCCCAAAGTCAAGATTTCCTGTCCTAAAATCCAACCGTCAATAGCTGTAAATACAGGAATGACAGCCATGAAGATACTGGATTTGGCAACTCCCAATTCCTTGATGGTATTGACCCACAAAGAAAAAGCGAGACTGGAGCAAAAGACTGCCAGACAGAGAATAGCTGAAATGGAGTCCCAAGAAAGATATGTCGCCGCATCAAAATTCTGAATTCCCTTGGTAAAGAACAATGGAGAGAGCATGACACTTCCGAACAGGAACTGGTACATGACAATCACCTCCGGTTTATAATCATCTGCTATGTACTTGGTAACAGTAGCATGTCCCACCTCTGCCAAGATGGCTATCAACAAGAGAATCAGCCCTAACATAAAGGTATCTGCCAAGGATTCATGTGTCATAGTTACCATCGCAATGCCACTCAAACAAATCATAATGCCGATG
Source organism: Bacteroidales bacterium (assembly GCA_020026275.1). Classification (GTDB taxonomy): domain Bacteria; phylum Bacteroidota; class Bacteroidia; order Bacteroidales; family UBA932; genus Cryptobacteroides. The sequence continues at coordinate 95,259 of JAHHQQ010000005.1, read as the reverse complement.
ACATTGATGAAACTGATCTTTTCCTTGAAGAAAATACGGCCGGAAGCGACAGAAAAGATCGGAGCGGTGGCAATGATCAATGCGCTGAAAGTAGGGGATTCGGTAAGTTCAATGCCGTGAGTCTCGCAGACAAAATAGATGAAAGGTTCAAAAAACGACAACAGCAGAAAAAAGCCCAAATGCTTCTTCTTAATCTTGATATGGTATCCACGAATCAGATTATAGACAAGCAGAATAAGACCAGCCAGCAAGATTCTTACAAAAATGAAAAATTCAACTGGTATTTGAAGATGTATCAGACGATCACTCCAAAGATAAGACATGCTCCAAAGGATGATGGCAAACAATGAAATCAGATAAACTTTGATACCAGGACGTTTCTTTGCTACTTTTGTCATATATCAATACCCTTCTATAAACTTACAATTCTAAAACAGATTCAAACAAATCGTTCAAAAATAATGAATTTAGGACAAACTTGCTAAAAAAGCTATAGAAATCACTAAAAAAAAGTAATTTTTCGATACCAATCCCTACTATTTTACCAATGCAAGCGAAATGCGACGTCTGTCCATATCGATATCGATGACTCTGACCGTTATCTGCTGATGCAATTTCAAAATTTGGGAAGGGTTCACATTCCGACCTTTGACCCCCATATGGGAAACATGTATCAAACCATTTTCATGAACTCCTACATCTACAAAAGCACCAAATGCGGTGATATTGGTAACAATTCCAGGAATCTCCATTCCCAGAACCAAATCCTCGATCTCATGAATGTCTTCTGCAAAAGAAAATTCCTTGGCGGATTCACGAGGATCCCTTCCAGGCTTGGCCAGTTCCTTGATAATATCATCAATAGTCGGCAAGCCGAATTCTCCTTCCACGTATTGCTCAGGAACAATTTCAGCGATCAAAGCATCATTTCGCACCAGATCCTCTACCGGCACTCCCAAATCAGCGGCCATCCGATCAACAATATGATAACACTCTGGATGCACTGCAGAATTGTCCAATGGGTTCTTGCCGTCATGAATACGTAAGAAACCAGCACACTGCTCAAAAGACTTGGCTCCCAGACGCGGAACCTTCTTCAATTGCTCCCGAGAAGAAAAACCTCCAATCTCTGCCCTATAATCAACAATGTTCCGAGCCAAGGAAGGTCCGATGCCAGAAACATAGCTCAACAAATACGGACTGGCCGTGTTCAAATTGACTCCCACTGTATTCACACAGATAATGACCGTGTTGTCCAGCTGTTCTTTCAACAGATTCTGGTCCACATCATACTGATACTGGCCGACTCCAAGAGATTTAGGATCGATCTTGACAAGTTCGGCAAGAGGATCCATCAGACGCCTGCCAATGGAAACGGCTCCCCTGACGGTGACATCTTCATCTGGAAATTCCTCACGGGCCACTTCTGAAGCAGAATAGATGGAAGCGCCATCCTCACTGACTACAAAGACCTTGCAGTCATCCGGCTTCTGGACTCTCTTGACAAATTCCTCCGTTTCACGGCTGGCAGTACCGTTACCGATAGCAATGGCCTGGATTCCATATTTCTCAATCATTTCCGTCACGGCCACAATCGCTTTGATCTTCTCATTTTGTGGAGGATGAGGATAGATGATTTCATGATGAAGCAAATTGCCCTGTTCATCCAGACAGGCAATCTTGCATCCGTTACGGAAACCCGGATCAATGGCCATCGTCCTCTTTTGTCCCACCGGTGCGGCGAGAAGCAGCTGACGAAGATTCTCTCCGAACACACGAATAGATTCGATATCGGCCTTCTCTTTGAACTCCTTCAATATCTCATTGGTAACAGAAGGAGCGAGCAAGCGACTGTATGCATCGTCAATGGCCATTCTGATCTGATCTGCCAATGGACCGGACGGATAACGTCGCTCCTGACAAAAATCATAATACAATTTATTGCCGCAACGCTCTGGGTCGGCATCAATCTTGACATTGAGATAACCTTCATTCTGAGCTCTCAAGATAGCCAGCAGGCGATGGGGAGCCATCCGTGAAAGAGGTTCATTGTAGTCAAAATAGCCTTTGTACTTAAGAGCTGCCTGATCAGACTCCCCTGCCTTGGTCACTTTGGTGACAATTCTTCTTGTCCTGAAAATAACACGCAAGGTTTCACGCACAGAAGCGGTCTCGCTCAAGCGTTCCGCAATGATATCCCTTGCTCCTGCCAGAACGGCCTCCACATCAGGAGCCTGTTCATTGACAAACTTGCCAGCCTCGCCATAAAGATCTTTGACAACCACGGCATACATCTTGTCCGCAAGCGGTTCCAATCCGGCCTCCTTGGCCATCGTTGCCCGAGTCCTCCTTTTGGGACGATAAGGCAAATACAGGTCCTCCAATTCATTGGACTGTACACAACCTTCTATGGCCTGTCTCAATTCATCCGTCAACTTCCCCTGTTCGTCAATAGTCTTGAGAATGGACGCTTTCCTTTTCTCCATCTCCCCAAAGATATCTGCCCAATGTTGGATTTCAGCAACTTCCACATCTTCCAGCCCTCCTGTTCTTTCCTTACGGTATCGGCTGATGAAAGGAATGGTACAACCCTCTTCAAAAAGGGCGGCACAGTTTTCTACCTGCCAGGTCTTCAGTTCCAACCTGTCTGCGATGAAATGGACGTATAATGATTTCATATTATATCTAATTAGAATCAATGTTCTTCTATTCGTGTGATATCTCCTTCAGTTCCTCACGGTAAGCATTGAAAATCTTGGACTTGGAGACGAAACCGATATAGGTCCTGTCTTCCTTGACCACCGGCAGATTCCATGCACCCGTCTTTTCAAACTTGTGCATGACACTGTCCATACTCTCATTTTCATACACATATTCCGGTGCGGAACGCATATAATTGTAGACACACATCTTGTCATAGATGTCGGTCCGGAACATATCCTTCCTGACATCTTCCAAAGAAATGTAACCTTGGAAATGATTCTTCATGTCCACTACCGGGAAAATATTTCTCTCCGACTGGGAAATGACCTCCACCAGTGCACCAAGAGAATCTTCAATCTGGATGGTCTTGAAATTGGTCTCCACCAGTTCGGATGTCTTGAGCAAGGTGAGGACGGCCTTGTCGCTATCATGCGTCAGGAGTTCTCCTCTCTTGGCAATACGCTTGGTATAAATAGAATATTTCTCCCATATTCTCGTCGTTCCGAAAGCAATGACAGAAGTCAGGATCAAAGGCAACAGCAAATCATATCCGCCAGTAATCTCTGCAATGAGGAAGATGGCAGTCATCGGTGCCTGCATGACACCTGCCATCAATCCTGCCATTCCGACCAAGACGAAATTCTGCTCCGGTACTGTCATATCGGTCCCTTCCATCAACATATTCAAGGATCTTGCCAACACGAATCCGCAGATAGCTCCGACAAACAGAGTCGGACCGAAAGTACCTCCCACTCCACCACCAGCGTTGGTAAAAGTCATGGAAAGGACTTTCAAGAACATGATCAACAAGAAGAAAGCAGGAACCAGCCATGGAATGTGGAGCATACAGGCCAACGGCGTCTGTCCATCAAAATTGATTGCTTCTCCATTCAACAGCGGCGCAAGCGCATCATATCCTTCGCCATACAATGGAGGAAACAGAAAAATCAGAAGACCCAATCCTACTGCACAGAACGTCCATTTGGCATAGGCATTCTTGAAACTCCGAGCCAACTTGTCCTCCAGCCAAAGTGTCGCACGGATAAAATACAAGGACACAAAGCCACAGAGAATCCCCAACAGAACATAAAACGGAAGATTGCGCAAGGCAAATGGAGACAAAGTGCAATGGAACGGAAGGTCGTCTCCCAAAAATATGTAGGACACCACTGTCGCAGACACAGTAGAAAGCAACAATGGCATGATAGAAGTCATGGAAATGTTGAAGAACAGGATTTCCAAGGTAAACAAGACGCCGGCAAGCGGAGCTTTGAATACACCGGCAAGTGCACCTGCCGCACCACACCCCAGTAAAATGGTGATGTTACGATAAGACATACCTGCCAGACGGGCCATATTGGAACCAATGGCCGCACCGGCATATACAATAGGGGCCTCGGCACCGACCGAACCTCCAAACCCGATAGTCAGCGAACTGGTCAGAATAGAAGACCACGTGTTGTGCGGCTTGATGCGGGATTCATTCTTCGAGAGAGAAACGAGTACTTTCGTGACACCATGACCGATATTGTCCTTAATGACGAATTTCAAGAGAAGCAACGACAGCAACATACCGATCCCCGGATAAATAAGCAGCAGCAAATAATCTGCTCCATTCTCAAACCAAGAAGTCAGGCCGGACCGGATTACATGCACCAATGATTCGAGTATGACGGCAGCCAGACCACATGCGATGCCCACTGCCAAAGACAAAATCATCAGTTTGTTCTTCTCGGACAAAGTGCTGAAACATTTCCTCAACAATACCTTCAAGTTACTCATTTCAATTCCTAGTTAATGATCAGTTACAGTATCCACTCACCAGTTGGTGACACACATTTTACAAATATAGTGATAAATCGGCAATTGCAGCCGTACCCAAAAGAAAACGAAAGGATGCTTCCCATAAGGAGGCATCCTCAGTATCTTTCATATGAAGAGAACTCGCTATGAATCGGCAGCATCATCGTCACCGTTGGAATACTGGGCAATGTTGTCATCTGGCAATTCAGCTCCAGTATCTTCTCCTTCTGCTCCACCTGCAATATCATCAGCTCCGTCATCACCTTCGAGCCAGCGCTCGATATCATCCGCATCATCCGTCTTGACCTTGATCTTGACAAGATAAATGGCATCCGGAATTTCTACGGTCACTGCGTAGAAACAAGATCCATCCGGTTTATCATATTTGATAAGATCTGAAAAATAATCGCTGAATCCTTTAGGATATTTCTCTGCAAAAGCGGCAGCTAACTCTTTAGACATATTCTCATAGCTGACGACAGCCCTTTTCTTCATCGATGTCATACTACTTTTCTGTATTATTTCCGTTTTATATTCGTTAGATTTAAAATCTACACAATATTAATTCATTTTTCTGAATAGCATACGAATTTCCATCTTTTTTTTCGAAAAAACGAAAATTTTTAATGCCTGGACCATTTTTTACTATTTTTCCGACCGGAGTCAAAAGACTTCCGGAAATGTTCATTCGACTTTCCTCTTCCCCGGCCTTCACCGCCATTGCGACGACAACTGGTCTTGGAGCGAGATTCCATCCTCGACTCCTCGTTCTTCTCTTCCACATCCTCCACCCAATTGTCTCCACCTTTCTGCTGATGATAGCGACGAGTGGCCGTTCCTTTATGGTCACCGACCCAAAAGAGTGATTTCTGACGTTTCTTCTTCTCCGGATCATGTTCACAGAAGACCTCAGTCATGTCGCGCGGATCAATCCCTGAATAGAACATGACAGAAGATGTTGTCATCGGAGTAGGCATAAAATCCTGTACCTGATCCATGTACAGACCAGTCAATGCCGGATTATGCGCCAGTTTCTCCATATCCTCCATCTCACAGCCTGGATGAGAAGATATGAAATAAGGAACCAGTTCGGAATGTCTTCCAGCCTCTCGATTAATCTTGTCAAATTCAATTCTCAATCGCTCGAACAGATTGAAGGAAGGCTTTCCCATATATTTCAAAACCTTGTCTTCCGTATGTTCAGGAGCCACCTTCAACCGACCGGACGTATGATCCAAAATCAATTCCTTCAAATAAGGCTTGGAGCTGCTGTCATTGTAGCCGTCCTTGTTCAGGAACAGGTCATAACGCACACCACTGCCGATATAGGCATGACGGATCCCCTTCACGTCATTGATACGATGATAAAGTTTCAGCAATCTGGAATGATCCATGTCCAGATTTTTGCAAGGAGCTGGGAACAGACAAGACTGACGACGGCAAGTGTCGCAATATTTCTTGTTCTTTCCGCCCATACCGTACATGTTGGCCGAAGGAGCTCCCACATCAGAAATATTTCCGGCGAAATCCGGCACATTCTTCAGGCCTTCAATCTCCTTGAGGATGGACTCTTCTGAACGGGACTGGATGAACTTGCCCTGATGAGCGGCGATGGTACAGAAATTACAGCCACCGAAACATCCCCTGTGGATATTGATGGAATGTTTCACCATATCATAGGCAGGAATACGCTTTCCATCATATCTCGGATGAGGCCGTTTGGTGAACGGCAGATCCCAGAAACTGTCCATCTCGCTCTCCGTTGCCGGCGGAAAACTTGGATTGAGCTGCACATACCCGTCTCCCACTGGTTCAATCAACGTCTTCTGATGCATCATATTTGCCTGGATCTCGATATGATGGAAATTCTCGGCAAACGCTCTCTTGTCCGCAAGACACTCCTCATAAGAATGCAGGAGCAACATTTTGTCATTGATTTTCGGCTGCCCTTTTGCAAAAAAACCAACCTGAGGAATTTTTCGGACATAATAAGGATTGGGACTATGTTCAATGGCCTTGGTCAATTCCAAGATAGGACGCTCCCCCATGCCATAGATCAAATAATCCGCACCGCTGCTTACCAAAATAGATGGGAACAGGCGATCCTGCCAATAATCATAGTGGGTGACACGCCTCAAAGAAGCCTCAATACCGCCAATGACGACCGGGACGTCCGGATAGATTTCCTTCAGGATCTTGGTATAGACCGTCACGGCATAATCCGGTCGCTGACCGAAACGTCCATCTGGAGTATAGGCATCGTCATGTCTGAGACGTTTGCTGGCAGTATAATGATTGACCATGGAATCCATGGCACCAGAATTGACTGCGAAATACAGACGAGGCGTCCCCAGTTTCTTGAAATCCCTGAGATCGTCCCGCCAGTTCGGCTGAGGAACGACAGCGACCCGGTAGCCCCAATGCTGGAGCCATCTGGAAATGACCGCCGTACCGAAAGACGGATGGTCAATGAAGGCATCTCCTGTAAAGAGGATGACATCAATGTAATCCCATCCCAATGCTTCAACCTCCTTTCGGGAGGTCGGGATCATATAGTTGTTCTCTGTCATATATATACAAAGATAGGATACATTTCCCTCTGGAAACGTATCCTATCCATATCAGTTCAATTACATTCTTTCCGGAAGCTCGATACCGAGAATATCCATTGCCTTTCTGAGGACGGATGCGAGTGTGGAAATCAGAACCAGTCTGAACTTCAATACCTTTTCATCTGCCTCCTTGAGGATTGGCGTGTCATGATAGTACTGGTTGAACTCTTTGGAAAGATCATACGCATAGTTGGCGATGACAGCCGGTGAAAGTGCGGCGCCTGCCTCCTCCACCTTGGCAGGATAGAGGTTCAATACCTTGATGAGACGGACTTCCTTGGCAGAAGGCTCAATGGAAGTGTTGACATCAGAAGCATCGAAGCTGATTCCCTGTTCTGACGCTTTTCTGAGGATGGACTTGATACGGGCATGAGTGTACTGGATGAACGGACCGGTATTGCCGTTGAAGTCGATGGACTCTTCCGGATTGAAGAGCATGGTCTTCTTCGGATCCACCTTGATGATGAAATATTTCAAGGCCCCCAGACCGATCATATGGAACAGCTTGTCCTGCTCCTCCGGATCCATGTCAGCCAGCTTTCCGGCATCGATGGTCTTGTTCTTCGCCTCCTGGTACATGCTCTCGATCAGGTCGTCTGCATCCACAACCGTTCCCTCTCTGGATTTCATCTTGCCATTCGGCAGTTCCACCATGCCGTAAGACAGGTGATAGATGTTGTCTGACCAGTCAAAACCCAATTTCTTGAGAATCAGTTTGAGCACCTGGAAATGATAATCCTGCTCGTTGCCGACCACATAGACGTGCTCATCCAACTTGTTCTCGGTAAATCTTCTCTCTGCGGTACCCAAATCCTGTGTCATATAGACGGAAGTGCCGTCTGAGCGGAGCAGCAGCTTCCTGTCCAGTCCGTCAGCGGTGAGGTCGCACCATACGGAACCATCCGGATCGGTCACAAAAACGCCCTTCTTCAGGCCTTCCTGCACCAGTTCCTTACCGAGGATATAAGTCTGTGACTCATAATACACCTTGTCAAATGAAATGCCAAGTGCCTTGTAGGTCTCATCAAAACCCTTGAATACCCAGCTGTTCATCTTGGCCCACAGGTCTCTGACTTCCTTGTCACCCTGCTCCCATTTGAGCAGCATGTCCTGAGCTTCCTTGAGACATGGAGCGTTCTTCTTGGCCTGCTCCTCATCCATTCCGCCGGCAACCAGTTCCTTCACCTCATCCTGATAGATGTTGTTGAAGGCGACATAGCAGTCTCCTACCAGATGGTCACCCTTCTTGCCAGTAGATTCTGGAGTCTCTCCATTGCCGACACGCTGCCATGCGAGCATGGACTTGCAGATGTGCACGCCCCTGTCGTTCACCAAAGTCACCTTGATGACGTTGTTACCGTTCGCCTTGAGCAATCTGGAAACGGAATCTCCCAGGAGATTGTTGCGGATATGGCCCAGATGCAGCGGCTTGTTGGTATTTGGAGAAGAGAACTCCACCATGATGTTCTTTCCAGTCGGTGGCAGCTGGCCATAGTCTTCATCGGCAGCGATCTCTGCGAAGAGATTGTCCCAATAGACAGAAGAGAAAGAAATGTTCAGGAAACCCTTCACTGAATTGAAAGCGGCGATTTCCGGTACATTGTCCTTCAACCACGCACCAATGGCGTTGCCTGTGTTTTCAGGTGCGCTATGGGAAATGCGGAGGAGAGGGAAAGTGACCAGAGTATAGTCTCCTTCAAATTCTTTTCTGGTGACGGATACCTGCAAGTCTTCTGGTTTGACGTCAGCGTCGTATAATGCTTTGATGGCCAGGACGGCCTTGTTCTGTATAAAATTTTCTGGTTTCATCTGTTCATTTTTTGCAGCAGAAAAATGAGACTCGTCCCTTCCGGGTCGGATCTCATTACTCTTGTTCTATCCTAAATAACTCTTCAGCAGGCGGCTGCGGCTTGTGCTCTTCAATCTTCTGATTGCCTTTTCCTTGATCTGGCGGACACGTTCACGGGTCAGTCCGAAACGCTCGCCAATCTCCTCAAGGGTCATTTCCTGACAGCCGATACCGAAGAAGGATTTGATGATTTCTCTCTCTCGAGTTGATAGAGTCGACAATGCACGTTCGATTTCCGTTGCCAATGACTCATTGACCAAGCCCCTGTCGGCAGATGGAGAATCATCATTTGGAAGTACATCCAGCAGACTGTTGTCTTCTCCCTCAACGAATGGCGCATCCACAGAAACATGTCTTCCGGAAACTCTCAAGGTATCTGAAATCTTCTCCTTCGGCACATTGATCATATCAGAAAGCTCATCGCTGGAAGGCTGCCTTTCGTTTTCCTGTTCAAATTTTGAAAGCGCCTTGTTGATCTTGTTCAAAGAACCTACCTGGTTCAATGGCAATCTCACGATACGGGACTGCTCTGCCAGAGCCTGGAGGATGGACTGACGGATCCACCATACTGCGTATGAAATGAATTTGAATCCTCTGGTCTCATCAAATTTCTCTGCGGCCTTGATCAGACCGAGATTGCCTTCATTGATAAGGTCTGGAAGGCTCAGTCCTTGATTCTGATACTGTTTCGCTACAGATACGACAAATCGCAAATTCGCCCTAGTAAGCTTTTCAAGTGCCCTATGGTCACCTTTCCTGATCCTCTGCGCCAATTCCACTTCTTCTTCCGGCGTCACCAGTTCTTCCCTTCCGATTTCCTGAAGGTACTTGTCCAACGAAGCACTCTCTCGGTTAGTAATCGATTTTGTAATCTTTAATTGTCTCATCTATATAATTGTTATTTTCTTAATCTGCCTTTCCAAAGCCGAAATAAGCAGGTCTGCCGTCCGCATCGACACCTTCAATGAAAACAGCCCTGTCACTTCTCTTCGTAAGTGCGATCACATCTTCCGCTTTCGCTACAGGATGATCGTTGACATACAATATTACAAATCCCTTGGAAGCGCCTGCATCCTTCATCTTTCCTTTTCCTACGGAAACGACTTCTACACCTCTTCTGATGCCCAACGCCTTCAAAGTTGCCTTGGAAGCTGTCTTGATGGTGGCGCCATAGTAAACGACAGAACCGTCCTCTGCGACTGTTCCGACCTGTTCTTCGTCGCCCTGGAATTCAACGACCACTTCCTTTTTCTTCCCATCTCTGTCAAACTTGATCATGGCCTTGTCTCCAGGATGGAAACTATTTACTTTCTCCTGCAATGCCTGTGAAGTCAGGATAGAAGAGCCATCTATCTCATAAATGACATCACCTTCCCGAATTCCTGCCTTGTCAGCGGCACTGCCTGCCATGACCTCTACTATATATACGCCATTTATTGCTGAATGTTTCATTTCGTCAGCAATTTTTTTCGTATTTGTTGTCATGGTGACACCCAGCTTCGCTCTCTTCACCTGCCCGAAATCAATCAAGTCTGCAGCAATCCTCTTGACGATATTGACTGGAACAGCAAAAGAATATCCTGAATATGAACCAGTTGGAGAAACAATGGCTGTATTGATGCCGACCAGTTCACCTTTCTTGTTGACGAGGGCACCACCTGAGTTGCCAGGATTGACAGCCGCATCGGTCTGGATGAAAGATTCAATTTTGAACTCGTTGTTCTGAGGAGGCATGGATCTGCCCTTCGCACTGACGATACCGGCAGTAATGGTGCCTCTCAATTCAAAACCCAGCGGGCTGCCGATTGCGAGCACCCACTCTCCCAGACGCAGCTTCTCAGAATCGCCCATCGGAATGACCGGAAGATTGTCTGCATCAATCTTGATGATGGCCACATCGGTCACTGGGTCAGTACCGATCACTTTTGCCTCGTAAGTTTGATTTCCATTCAAAGTCACCTCAATTTTGGAAGCATTGGCGACCACATGGTTGTTGGTAACAATATATCCGTCAGGACGGATAATCACACCGGAACCGGAGCCGCTTCTCTCCTTTGGAGCGCCGTCCCCAAAACCGAAGAAGTATCGGAGCAGCGGATCCACCTGTCCATAAGGATTTTGGACAGTCTCCGTAACCTTCACATAGACAACCGCATCCACTGCCGATTCTGCAGCATAAGTCAGATCCGGATAATCTGTTTCTGTCAAATTGACGGTTCTATACATTCCATTGATACTCTGGACTGTTTCTGCCTTCTCATCCGTCTTGGCGAAAACTCGGTCCACTCCAAAAGCCGTCGCACCTGCAACCAGTGCAGATGTCAACACTGTCACCAAAATTTTGTTCATAATCTATACGATTTTTATTTATTGTAATATTCAAGCAAATAGTCCCCTCGTGGTTGCAAAAGGACCACTGCTCTAAAAAATCAAATAATATGCCAATACTATGTCAAATAATTATTATCTTTGTTTGACGGCCTTTTCCCTTTCGGGCAAGGTCTAAAATATGGAACATTGATAATAAAAACTATAGAATATGAAACTGGTTGTATCTAGCTCAGAATTACTAAAAGGTGCGCTTACTGTTTCAAAAGCCATTCCTTCAAAAGCTACTGAAGCTATCTTGGAAGACTATCTTCTGGAACTTGATGGCAAGACACTCAAAATTACCGCCTCTGACAATGAAATTACTTTGATGACCGAAATCGAGGTGGAGAACACAATCGAAGAAGGAAAGATGGCCATCCCTGCAAGACAAATCACCGAATTGCTCAAGCAGCTTCCAGACCAGCCCATCACCATCAGCACGACCGGCGAAAACTCATTCGTATGTGAATGGGCCAACGGAGATTCCACCCTTCCTTATTTCAACCCGGCAGATTATCCTGAAATCAAGACCACTGGAGCAGATGCCCAGACCATTGAAATCAGTGCTGAATCCCTGCTGGATGGAATTACCAGCACCATCTATGCCACTTCTGATGAAGACAACCGTCCCATCATGAACAGCATCTTCTTTGACATCAAGCCGGACAGCACGACCCTCGTCGCCTCTGACCTCCAGAAACTGGTCTGCTACACTGCCGATGACGTGAAGACAGAAAAGGAAGCGTCCTTCATTCTGAACAAACGCCATGCGGCTGTCATCAAGTCCATCATCAGCAAGGATGAAGAAGACATCACCGTAACCTTTGACAATTCCACCATTATTTTCAAACTAGGTGCGACCACCGCAGTCTGCTGCAGGGTTCTTGGAAACTATCCTGACTACAGGACCATCATTCCACAGAACAACTCCAACATTCTCCGGATCAGCAGGACAGCCCTTCTGAATATGGTACGCCGTATCGCTGTCTGCTCACCGAAAGCGTCCAACCATATCAAGTTCGATTTGACCCAGGGTTCTCTGGAAGTGTCCGCACAGGATGCCGGATTTGAGATTGCCGCTCACGAGAAGATGGCCTGCCAGTATGAAGGAGACGATCTGACGATCGGTTTCAAATCCACCCATATCATTGAAATCCTCAGCAACCTGGGCTGTGAGGAAGTCATCATGAAATTTGCAGACAAGAGACGTTCTGCCCTGATCCTCCCTGCTACCGAAGAAGACAGCACTGAAAATGTCTTCGGTATCGTCATGCCGATCATGGTCAGATAAATCTTGATAATCCAAACCAGCCATGCAACTCAATCTTGAAAGACCCCTCCTGTTCTTTGACATTGAAAGCACAGGACTGAATATTCCGACAGACGGCATCATCGAGCTCAGTTTCGTCAAGATCATGCCGGACGGAGAAGAAAAGATAAAGACTTGGAAAATCAAGCCTTGGGATTATCATAATCACAGACAGATTCCTATCAATCCCAGCGCGTCTGCGGTCAATGGTGTAAAGGATGAAGACTTGTTGGATTGTCCCAAATTCATCGATGTGGCTCCCGAAGTGGCTGAATGGCTCAAAGGAAGTGACCTCTCCGGCTTCAATTCCGTCAAGTTTGACCTGCCGATGCTCTCTGAAGAGTTCGAAAGGGTCAGAGAATATTGCGAGTCCCGTATCAGAGATCCGAAGATCTCCGCTGACAGGAAAGAGAAGGCCAAGGAAATGCTCGGCAAGATAGACATTGACCTGCACGATGCCAAGATGGTGGATGTGCAGACCATCTATCATTATATGGAACCGAGAAATCTGAGAGCCGCCTACCGCTTCTACTGCGGTGGCGAGGATTTCGAGAATGCCCATACGGCAGAAGCGGATACGCTGGCCACTTACGAGGTGCTGAAAGGGCAGCTGGAAATGTACAGCAAACCGGACAAGGTGCACGACATCGTACTGAAGAATGACGTGACCTTCCTCTCTGAAGTCGGCAATCGTCCCAAAACCATGGATTATGCCGGCAGGATCAAGCTCAAAGATGGCGTACCGGTCATCGGTTTCGGAAAACACAACGGACGTCCCGTCAAAGAAATATTCGAAACGGAAAGAAGCTATTTCAGCTGGATTTATAACGGAGAATTCACCTTGGACACCAAGCGCCAGTTCAAGAAACTGGAAGAACAATACAAGAAGGAATCAGAGAAGGCCTCCCTGCAGCCAGCCAGCGATTCCCAACTGAAAGACCTCCAGAACAAATTCAACAACAGATAAAACCTGAAAAATGATCATTCCACAAGATGGTCATTTTTTTTAACCCTGTACAAAACATGAACATCATACTGAAAACCTCCGGAGGACACGTCATCGTACGGCCGGACACGACTTGGGAAAAGGACAACGACGACCTCTATCTTCCAGACTTCGTCCAATCCTTGTCCTATACGCCTATCCTTTTCGTTCGGATGTCCCGTCCGGGACGTTCCATCCAGAAAGAATTCGCTTCCCGTTATTATGATTCATTCGGCTATGGCATGCTTTTCTATCCAGACGACCTGGATGACGGCACTCCGGAAGGCTTCGCTGCCGCCAGTTGTCTGGACAAGACTTCCCTGCTCCCCTTCCCTCTTTACAATATGGTGGTCCTGGGCAATGAGGGGAATGTGTTCCAGCTGGAAAAAGCAGGTCAGCCCCTCTTTTCCTGCGATGCAAGCCAGGAATCTGCCATCCGTTCCACCGCAGACGTGGATGCGCTGATCGAAGAAGTGACCGGCCGCGTCAGCGTGCGGACGGGAGATATGGTCGCCATCGAATTGGCCCCGCGCATGAACATTTTCCGAAGGGAGGAGGGGAACCTACAGATACGGGGGACCTATTGCGAGAATGAAATCCTCAATTTCCAGATTATCGTAGATTGATCTCTTCGGCTGTCTGGTTTGTATAAATCATCAATTCCTTAACGTATATGGAGAACACTGAAAACAAGTTGAAATCCTGCACGCTCCCTGTCGTCGGCATGGGATGCGCCGCCTGTGCCGCTAAAGTGGACAAGGCATTGAAAGGAGTGGAAGGCATGAAAGAGTCTTCCGTGAACCTGGCCGCTTCTGTTGCACAGGTGACCTATGACAGTTCGGTCTGTGACGTGGAAAAGATCAGGCAGGCTGTCCGCGATGCCGGTTATGATATGCTCATTGAAGAGAAAGAGGAAGCCGCCGCCAAAGCGGAGGAAATCAGGAAAGACCATTACACCCAGCTGAAGCGTTCCTGCATCGGTGCCTGGGCGCTGCTCATTCCGATCATGTTCGCGAGCATGTGCTTCGGTGAGATTGAAGCGGTGAGATATGGCATCTTCATTGCCACGACCATTTCCGTCTTCATTTTCGGTAGAGAATTTTTCGTCAACGCCTGGAACCAGGCCAAACATTTCAATTGCAATATGGACACTCTGGTGGCGACCAGTACCGGTATCGCCTACCTGTTCAGTGTCTTCAACCTGTTCTTCCCGGCTTTCTGGACAGAACACGGCATGACTCCCCATCTCTATTTTGACACTTCCGCCGGTCTGATCGCTTTCATTCTGATTGGACGTACCATGGAGGAAAGGGCCAAGAAGAAGACTTCCGCAGCTATCGAGAACCTGATGGGGCTGAAGCCGAAGGAGGTGACCGTCGTGACCGGCACGACCGAGAAGCTGGTTCCTATCGCCCAGGTCAAGATCGGTGATGTCATTCTGGTTCATCCGGGAGAGCATGTCGCTGTGGACGGAACGGTCCTTGACGGCAATTCCTATCTGGATGAAAGCATGCTGAGCGGTGAGCCGGTCCCTGTCTACAAGGAGGCAGGTGCCAAGGTCTTCTCCGGAACGAGCAACCGGGACGGTTCTTTCCGTTTCCGTGCCGAAAAGGTGGGAGACAAGACTGTGCTGTCCCAGATTATCGCCATGGTGGAAGAGGCGCAGGGCAGCCGTGCCCCGATCCAGAATATCGTGGACAAAGTGGCCGGCATTTTTGTTCCGGTCATCTTCGCCATTGCCATCCTGACCTTCTGCTGCTGGTATTTCCTGGCGCCTTCTGAAGGTTTCATCAACGGTCTGCAGACCATGATGACCGTCCTCATCATCGCTTGTCCATGTGCTTTGGGTCTGGCTACGCCAACTGCCATCATGGTCGGCATCGGCAGAGGCGCAGAGGCCGGTATCCTCATCAAGGATGCGGAGAGTTTGCAGACGGCCCAGAAGATTGACACCGTCGTGGTGGACAAGACCGGTACGCTGACCGAAGGCCATCCGGCTGTCATCGACCAGATCTGGAACGACGGAGCCAAAGCCTATAAGGGCATATTGAAGAAATTGGAGAAGCTGTCCCAGCATCCGCTGGCCCAGGCGGTCGTGGAATATATGGAGGGGGCCACACCGACTGTCGCCAACCCATACGAAGCCCAGATTGAAGATTTCCAGAACATTTCCGGAGAGGGCATCCAGGGCAAGTCCGAGGGCCGCACCTATTATGCCGGCAACGGCAAACGGCTCACTGAGATGGGAATTGAGGTACCAGAAGCCATCCAGAAGAAAGTGGACGAGTGGCTGGGCAAGGCCTACACACTGGTATGGTTCTCTGACGACCGTCAGGTCCTGTCCGTCACCGCTTTGAACGACAGTCTGAAAGCCAGTTCCAAAGAAGCCATCGCTTCCTTGCAGAAAATGGGCATTGAGGTCTGTCTGCTGACGGGAGACAACCAGCAGGCTGGAGAAGCGGCCGCCAAAGAAGCCGGCATTGACCGGGTCAAGGCTGGAGTGCTGCCTCAACAGAAAGCTGAATTCATCCGACAGCTCCAGAATGAAGGACATTGTGTGGCGATGGTCGGAGACGGCATCAATGACAGCGCCGCTCTGGCAACCGCCAATCTGAGCATTGCGATGGGAAAAGGCAGTGACATCGCTATGGACACCGCCCAGGTGACCATCCTCTCCTCCAATCTGGAGAAGATTTCTGAGATGATCCGGCTGTCCCGTGCCACGATGAAGATTCTGCACCAGAACCTGTTCTGGGCATTCATCTACAATGCCATCGCCGTTCCGGTTGCCGCTGGTGTCCTCTATCCGATCTGGCACATCCTGCTGAACCCGATGATTGGCGGTGCCGCCATGGCATTCAGCAGCGTGAGCGTCGTCACCAACAGTCTCCGCCTGAGAAAAGCGAAGCTCAAGGAGGATTAGACGTTACAGAGCAATATAGAAATGAAGTTCTGACTTCCATGCATCCTGGCCCGTCGGATCAGGATGTTTTTTTTGAACAGATTGGAGAATGGCCGTCAGGTCTGAAAGAATGAGGTCGGGACGGGCTGCGCCCTGCTCCCAGAAATCATTTCCTCCACCGGCGCTGGTCCGCTTCACATTGTTGAAGACCGGGCCGTTTCCAAATTTCCCGAATAGGGGGTGAATAGAATACAGCTGCTCTCTTGTACGGCACCAGCCGGTATTGAGCCAGAGGTCCGCCTCTTGCGAGAGCAGGGCCGCTTCTTCGAGAGAAATGATGGAGGACTCGCTCTGGCCGGGTTGGGCGCCGAGCACCTCGCCTCCGGCATCCTCGATCAGACGGGTCATGTAGTTGTCCTTGCCGGGAATATACCACTGGTCATTGTAGGGGATGTTGAGCAGCACTTTTGGGGTCGGGCGATCTTCCTTCCGGACGGAAGAAGCGAGCTGATGATAGCATCCGGCGATTGCCTGGTAGACGGAATCCGCGGCCGCCAGACGGCCGGTCAGGGCTCCTGCCACCCGGATGTAGGCGGCTCTTGCCAGGGGATGTTCCTCCATGTTATCGTACAGGACCAGCACTTTGAAGCCCAGGTCCTGCAACTTGTCCAGCCACAGCGGCTTCATGGCGGAAACGGTATAGGCCAGAATCACATCCGGGTGCAGAGCGAGCAGGCGTTCATAATCCAGGGCGGCATCGTAGCCGACGTCCCAGACCTGACCGGCGGCGGCCCTCTTCTGGATCTCGGGATTGGAGATGTACGGAAGACCGGAAACGCCCACTACCGTGCTGTCGGCATCCACCGCATCCAGATAGGCGACATGGGTGGAGGAAAGACAGACGATCTGCGAACAGGGCCCGTCGAGCCGCAACGAGTCACGGTGTCCGTCGTACGGAGAAATGCTGACGACGCAGGAAGAATCCGCCGTAAAATACAAGGGTGTCTCCTCTGCCCGTCGTCCCTCTTCGGAGACCGACCGGCAGGAAGCCAGTGCCATGAAAAAAATAAAACAGGATATCATGCGTCCTGCCGTCCAATGTCTTTCCATCTTCTGTTACCATTCTGCTGTCTCTCCCCGGACCGGGAAATGACAATTCCGGATACCAATATACTCAAATTGATATCCGGAATCAACAAAAACTGAATAATTCAGCGTTTTCTGTCTATTCTGCCTTGACGAAAGTGGCGACATAACCACCGCCGGCAGCCATCTTCAGGAGCACCTTGTCCCCTTTGCGGACCTTGCGCTCACCCATGGTATAATCTTCAGCATTGCGGTCCACATTGTAGCCGTCCTGCCAGTAGGTCATCACATAGTCGGTCCCCTCTTCGAGGAAATCGAGCCCGACTTCCACCTGACGAGGAGTCCAGTCGGTCATGGCGCCAAGCCACCAGCCTTCGCCGTTTCTACGGGCCATCACCAGATAGTCTCCGACTTTTCCTTCCAGGGCATGCGATTCATCCCAGGTGGTCGGAACAGGAGACAGGAATTTCATCATGTCTTCTTCCTTTTCGTAATTGGTCGGGCTGTCGGACAGCATCTGCAACGGGGATTCATACAGGACGTACATGCCCAGCTGATGGCAACGGGTCCCCTGTGACATCGGAGTCATGAAACGGCTGATGAACTGTCCCTGGATGGAATTTCTCATGGCACCTGGAGTGTAGTCCATCGGGCCGAGCGCCATTCTGGTGAACGGCAGAGTCAGGGTATGGTCCGGAGTCTGGTTGGTGTCCCATTTGTTCTGTTCACCACCGGAAACGCCCTCTGAGTTGAGCACATTCGGGAAAGTGCGAGTCAAGCCGGTCGGCTTGTAGGAGCCGTGGTAATCGACCAGCAGTTTGCGGTCGGCGGCATATTTGGCGGTGGAATAATACCAGTCCACCATCACCTGGTCGTCACGCTGCATGAAATCAATCTTGAAGCCTTTGATGCCCATCGGGCCATACTTGTCGAAAGCCTCTTCGAAATGTTCATCCAGAGCCAGCCAAGTGGTCCAGAGAATGATTCCTACGTTCTTCTCCTTGCCATAACCGATGATTTCCTGAAGGTCGATGGCTGGCACCACATCCAGGATGGTTTTGTGGATATCGTACCATCCTTCATCCAGGACGACGTATTCCAAACCGTGTTCTGACGCGAAATCGATGAAATATTTATATGTGCGTGTATTGACATCACTGTGGAAATCCACACCGGTGAGGGTCAGGCCATTCCACCAGTCCCAAGCGACCTTGCCCGGTCTGATCCAGGAGGTGTCTTCCACACGGGAAGGGGCTGCCAGAGAATACAGGGTATTGCTGTTGATGAGGTCCACGTCTTTCTCGGCGATCAGGACGGTTCTCCAAGGATAGGAGCGGCTGCCGCTTGTCTTCGCCATGAAATCTTCTGTCTTGGCCACTCTCAGGTCCCGGTCGGAAGTCTTCTTCAATTCTGCCGGATAATATGGGAAGAGGCCTTTGAAAGACAGGCCTTCGCCTTTCTGGTAATAGACGCCTGGATAGGATTCCAGATCCACCTCGGAAATAAGCAGGTTCAATCCTTCGTCATTGGCGAGGAGCGGATGGCTGCAGAATGCATTCTCCTTCACCTCACTGACCTTCAACGCCTGGAAAATCCTTTCCTGATGGGTGTACATGGAGATTTCCTCCGGGAACTGGAGGTCGTTGTCGTGGACAAAATTATATTCCACCTCTTCTCCCATCACCTTGACTTCCTTTTCCCTGAAACGGGTGACTACCCGATAGGCCAACGCATCATCATAGAGTCGGAAAATCACAGAATAGCGGCCGAAACGGAATTCGGTCTCTTTCCAGACCATATCAGCACGGGCGTTGCGGACACGGACCACCGGTTCGAAGGTCTCTTTTCTGAGCTCGGTCCGAGGAGAGAGCTTGCGCAATCCTTCTCCGACCGACACACCATTGTCAAATGTCATGGAAATGGGCATAGGGGCCAGGACAGTTTTGCCGTCAAATGCGACAGAATAGAACAGTTTCCCATTCTGGAGAGACACTTCAGCGGTAATTCTCTCCGAAGGAGAAGAAAGGATAACAGACTTGCCGGCTGCCGAAGCGAAAGACAGGATGCAGCAGAGCAGCAAGGAAACAAGTGACAATCTTTTCATTATTATGTTATTAATTATTTCTATGTGGGGAGATTCTTTCCACCAACTTCGTAAAAATAACTAATTTCATCCTTCCTGCAAAATCGGAGAGATGAAGATTTCTGCCGGAGAACAGAACCATATATCATGAGAAATCGCTAAATTTACATTTTCAAGTAATTGAACGATCAAGAAAGCATATCCAGCGATGAAAAAATTGAACAGAAAAGCACAGATGATGGATGCAGGCACAGCCCTCTTCGAATCCAAAGACGGATACGGTTCTGTCCTCGGACAGGTCAAAGCGGAACTCAAGGAATTCGGCAGCATCGGCACCCCGGATGATCTTCCGGAGGGAGCGGTTCCCCCTTCCACCGCTGAATTCGACCTGTTTCTGGACTATTCCACCCCTTGGCGGTACCGTTACATTTCCTGCAGGGTGGAAGATGCCGGCGATACCGGCAGGACCACGGACGACGGAGAACCCATCCGGCGCTATGCCATCACCTTCAAGGAGGGCAACCGTTCCACCTGGCTGCGCATTCTGGTCCACCTCATCATCATGGCCGCTTTTCTGGCAGGAGTCATCCTGTCCGGACAATGGCACCTCACCCTCCTGGCAGTGGTGTTGGGGCTGTTCACCTTCTACCAGCTGCTGGTTCCCAGCAAGAAGGCACAGCAGACCGTCCGTCTTCTGATCGACAAAGTTTCCCAATAATGGGAAAGGTTCTGATCGCCGGGACAAGAAAAAAGGTCGGACCTTTCCGGACCGACCTCACCAGGAGCCGCATGTGGGACTCGAACCCACGACCTACTCATTACGAATGAGTTGCTCTACCAACTGAGCCAAAGCGGCAAAATTTCCTCAAAGGAGGAATGCAAATATAATGTAAAATCTGGTAATTGAAAATTAAATCGACAAGTAAATTCGACATTAATCGTATAGACCATGTATTCTGATATCATCATCATAGGAGCAGGAGCGGCAGGCCTGATGGCCGGATATGCCGCCGCATCGAACGGAGCCCAAGTCACCATTCTGGAAAAGATGCCCCGGCCGGGCCGGAAAATCATGATTACGGGAAAGGGCCGATGCAATTTCACCAATCTGAAGGAATGGAACGATTTTTCTGCCCATATCAGAAGCAAGGTCAATTTCATCCGTCCTTCCTTCTACAATCTGCCGCCCAAGAAAGTCATTGAGCTGCTGGAAGAAGAAGGACTTCCGACTGTCGTGGAGAGAGGCGACCGCGCCTATCCTCAGTCCATGAAGTCAATGGACGTCGTGGACACGCTGGTCAATGCGGTCAGACGGAAAGGGGCGGAAATCGTCACCAACTGTGAAATCAAAGAGATTGTCCGCCTGAGTGACGAGGCTGCGGACAACGCTTCCCGTTTCCAGGTGAAGACAAGCAGTGGGGCGTGCATGGAATGTCATTCCCTCATCGTGGCGACAGGTGGTCTTTCCTATCCGGGCACCGGCTCGACGGGTGACGGTTATGGATTTGCGGAGCAGCTGGGGCACAAGGTGGTGTCCTGCTTCCCTTCCCTGACCGCACTGGTTCCGAAAGGTTACAAGACCATTGATAAGGATAAGGCGGCACTGGCCCCTACCCTGCACGGACATATCCACCGTTCTACGGAATTGAGCGAGAACGGACAGGCTCTCTGTGGGGTCCATCTCAAGAATATCGGGCTGTCCCTCTACGCAAATGATTCACTGGTCCAGACAGAATTCGGAGACCTGGACTTTACTGATGGCGGTATTGAAGGTCCGCTGGGTTTCACCCTCAGCCGCAACGGAGTCAAGGCGATTCTCAATGGCAACAAGGTGAAACTGGTTCTGGACATGAAGTCCGGCATTGATGAAAACGATGTCCACGTCCGTCTCAAAGGACTGTGGAATGAAATCAGCAAGGATCCACGCAGCAAGAAGCTGCATATCAAGGAGATGTACCGCATTCTGCTGAGCAAGCTCATGCCGTGGGAACTGATTCCCGGTTTCCAGAAGCTGAACCCGGACATTCTGACCGGGCGAAAAGGCAACGAGCGCATCAACTTGGAAACGTTGGCGCATCGCCTCAAGGAATGGACCTTTGAAATTGAAGGCTATGTCGGTTACGAACGCTGCGTCATCACGGCCGGCGGTGTCAGCACCGATGAAATCTTCCCCAAGACCATGGAATCCAGACTGGTTCCCGGCCTCTATTTCAGCGGTGAGCTGGTGGACATGGATGCCGACACGGGCGGTTACAACATGCAGATTGCCTTCTGCACCGGTTACCTGGCCGGTCTCAGTGCAGCAAAAGCCGGAGAATGATGTCTCCGGACAATTTAAAGATGGATTTTTCCTAGATTACTCCGGAACCGAGCATTTCCTGACCGTCGTACCAGACAGCGAACTGTCCGGCGGTAATGCCTCGCTGCGGCTCGTCAAAGAGGATGAAGAGACCGTTCTCACGCATGATGAGCGTTGCGGACTGGAGCGGCTGACGATAGCGGATACGTACCTTGTAGCGACGGATCTCCCCTACCTTCATCTCCAGATCCCTACGGATCCAATGCAGTTCTTCCGGCAGGATTCTCAGACAGCTGCGTGACAGTCCCGGATGCTTGTGGCCTTCGCCCACATACACGATGTTCTTATCGATATCAATGGATATGATGAAGAGCGAATCCTGATGTCCTCCGACATTCAGACCTTTGCGCTGGCCGATCGTATAGAATTGGGCACCATTGTGCTTGCCTACGATCTTGCCGTATGGATTCTCCTTGTAACGGGTCTTCTTCACATGATGTTTGCCGCTGCGGTAGGTCTCCGTTTCAAAATGAAGGGAATAGTCGACCGGACGGCTGAGACGCTCCAGTTCGTCATCTCCCAACGCCTCGATCTTGGAAAGGTCGAATACGTTGTGGGCTTTCGGATCCTGGGCCTTGTCTTCTGAAATGTAGCCGGTAATCATCTGGGCATGTCCCTCCGGAGTCAGGCTGTCAAGAGTCTTCCGCTCATACTGGTACTGTTCATTGGTCTCATAATAAGCTGGATAGACCTCGATGATCTCCCCTTCTTTCGGAGCCAGTTTCTGCTGGAGGAAAGTAGGCAGATCCACTTTGCCGACGAAACAGATGCCCTGGGAATCCTTCTTGTCTGCAGATGGCAGGTCGGCTTCCTTGGCCAGACGGCGTACTTCCGGCTTTTCAATGTCGCCGATCGGGAACAGGGATTTGGAGAGCTGTTCCTGAGTCAGCTGACACAGGAAATAACTCTGGTCCTTGTTCTTGTCGTCTCCTGCCAGAATACGGCAGATCGGTTCGCCCTTCTCATCCAGAAGAGGCTGGCCGTTCTCGTCTTTCGCCGCTTCCTTCTTGCAGTAATGACCGGTGGCGACCATGTCCGCCCCCAGTTTCTTGGCTTCCTGCCAGAAGGCGTCAAACTTGATCTCACGGTTGCAGAGCACATCCGGATTTGGCGTACGGCCTTTGGAATATTCTTCAAACATGTAATCGACGACCCTCTTCCGGTAGGTCTTGCTCAAATCCACGAAATAGAAAGGAATGCCGATCTTGCGGGCCACCATTTCGGCCACGAAACGATCCTCCTCCCATTCGCAATCCCCATGGAGCGTCGCATCCGCATCATGCCAGTTCTGCATGAACATCGCGAAAACATCATAGCCCTGCCGCTTCAGAAGCAAAGCGGCCACACTGGAATCAACACCACCTGAAAGTCCGATACAAATTTTCATATTCCTATTCTTTTTTGAACATTTTGACGGTACCACTCGGCATTACGCCAAAATTGAGGACGACAAAGTTACGGAAAAAATCAAAATCTTTCTTATATTTGAAAGACAATAACCAATTTACGTTGTCATATGCAAGCAAAAAGAATCAACATAGACTATACGGAATACCACTCCTTAGGAGAACTTTCAGTACAGGACCAGCGACTTGCCCAAGCCGCCATCGAGGCGCAGAAAAGTTCCTATGCTCCCTATTCCCATTTCAATGTAGGAGCTGCTGTCTTGTTGGATAATGACATCATAGTAAAAGGCTCCAATCAAGAAAATGCAGCTTATCCGTCCGGACTTTGCGCTGAACGTACCGCCATGTTCGCCGCCGGTGCAGCCTATCCGGATCATGCCATCATCAGTCTGGCGCTGGTCGGAGGCCCCAATGGGACCATCTGCGAAGTGCCTGCAAGTCCTTGCGGCTCCTGCCGTCAGGTCATGGCAGAATATCAGGCAAAAGGAGGAAAAGACCTTTCCATCCTCATGATCGGAAAGGAAAAAATCTATAAGTTTGAAAAGGTGGACGATGTTCTCCCTCTGATTTTCGACAGTCTGGACAAATAGAGCGCTCACTTTTTAGGCTGATTTTCAAAAATTATCTACATTTAGTGCAGGAGGATTTTGCAATTCATCAAAACTTTTGTACATTTGTCATCGGGAAAGTCGTACACGACCAGCTCCCTCAGAATCCTCCAGGACCGGAAGGCAGCAAAGGTATGAGGTCGTAGCGGTGCGATGTACTAAGCTTTCCCTTTTTTCATTCCCCCATTCCAACCTTTTCATTTCCAGATTACCATTTAAAAGAACAACAGATCTTCCCCCGTTTCTGAAGCGGAAGCAGGAAATGCAAGAACGGTGGTCTGTCACGATTGACAGGCCACCGTTCTTGTATTATGATCCGGGAAGATTATTCTTCCACGGTCGGATTCTCTACCTCAACCGGTGCAGGACGAAGGAACTTCACAGCGGCCAGAGCGGCATTGATACCATCAATGGCAGAAGAAACGATACCGCCAGAATAACCGGCGCCTTCACCACAAGGGAACAGTCCCGGAACAGCCGGACACTGGCAAGTCTCCTTGTCACGGAGAATACGGATTGGAGAGGAAGTCCTGGATTCCACACCCAGAAGCAGTGCGTCGTTGGTGCAATAGCCTCTCATCACCTTCATGTTCACCAATGGGAACACCTGCTGCAATCTCTCGGCCACGAAATCTGGCAGGAGTTCATGCAACGGAGCGGAAACGGCTCCAGGATGATAGGAAGTGGCAGGCAGATTCTTGGACAGACGGCCCTCACAGAAATCGACCATACGCTGAGCCGGAGCGGCAAACTGATTGATCTCCTCTTCCGGATGAGCTGCACGGTAGTCTGCCACATAATTGAACATGGCTCTCTCGACATCTCTCTGGAAATTCATCAGACCGAAAGCACCGTCTCCCTTGTACTGCTCAGGAACGTCTTCCGGATTGATCTGGACCACAACGCCAGAATTGGCCCACTTGGAATTACGGGCAGAATTGGACATACCGTTCATGACGGTCGTTCCGTCCTCGGTAGAAGATGGAACCAGAATACCACCTGGGCACATGCAGAATGAGAAGACGCCTCTCAGACCGTTGTCTTTCTTCTCCCCTTCCGCAGCAGCTTCAGCATGCAGTTCCGGTGCGTTCTCCTCCTCTTCGAAATCGAAATCGTCGTCCTCCCCTTCATCGTTGAGACGACAGACCTGCTCTACGAAATTGTATTCAGCGGCCGGCATGCCCGGTTCCCACTGACCATGATATCTCATCTTGTTGATCAGCGACTGAGGATGCTCTACACGCACACCCATGGCGAAGCCTTTCGCTTCCAGATCCCAGCCCTTGGACTGGAACAGTTCATAGATTTCTCTGGACGAATGGCCGGTTGCCAGAATGACGGAAGCGGCCTGGTATTCCACCTTCTTGTGGGTTCCGCTGGCGAGATCTTCCACAATCAGCTTCAGCTCGCCATTTTCGAGCTTCTCGATATCCACCACCTTGGAGTTGAAGTGGTATTCTCCACCGTGCTCAAGGATGCAGTTGCGGATGTTCTCGACCACTCTCGGCAGCTTGTCGGTACCGATATGAGGGTGAGCGTCAATGAGGATGCTGCGGTCTGCACCGAAATTCACGAACTGATGGAGCACCTCACGGATATCTCCCCTTTTGGAAGAACGGGTGAAAAGTTTGCCGTCGGAGAAGGTACCGGCACCACCTTCACCGTAGCAGTAGTTGGAATCTCCATTGAGCTCTCCCCTACGGGAAAGGCTGGAAATGTCATATTTCCTCTTATGGACATCTTTACCCCTTTCCAGGACAATCGGGCGATAGCCTTCCATCAGCAGACGGAGGGCGGCGAACATGCCGGCAGGACCGGAACCGACTACAATTACAGCCGGAGCGTCCTTGACATCTTTGTATTCAGGGAGCTGATATTCCTTGTATGGGTCCATGCGGTCATACACTTCCACCTGATACCTCACTTTGACATCACCACGGGCATCGATTGAACGATGGGCGATATAGCAATCCACCTCTGCACCGGACATCTTGGGCTGGAAGGATTTGGTCGGGTCAATCACATTGATGACCGTATTGTTTCTCAGTCTCAGCACTCTTGCCGCAACTATTCTTACATCGTCATCCCTCAACTCTTTTCCCAGAGGGCAGGTAATTTCAAATTGTCTCATAAGTTCTTAATATACGTTCAATCTTCCTTGATTGGAAGTCAATAAATTTCCTAAAAGTCAGACATACGGGAAACAGGGGCAACGTCCAAACTGGTGCGCTCTCCATTCTTATATCTGAAATAACCGGCAATGGCAATCATCGCCGCGTTGTCTGTGGTGAATTTGAATTCTGGCAGATAAGTCTTCCAGCCCCGTTTCTTGCCTTCTTCCACAATCCGGCTTCTCAGCCCGCTGTTGGCAGAAACTCCGCCACCAATGGTAATCTGATTGATACCGGTATCCTTGGAAGCCTTGATGAGCTTGTCCAGAAGAATGTCAATCAAGGTCTTCTGGAAAGAAGCACAAATGTCTTCCTTGTTCTTTTCCATGAATTGCGGATCCCTCAACATCTCGTCCCTCACATAATAGAGCAAAGATGTCTTCACACCGCTGAAGCTGTAGTCATAGCCCGGGATTCTCGGCTTGGCAAACTTGAAGCGGTCCGGATTGCCCTCCTTGGCCAGACGGTCAATGACCGGACCTCCCGGATACCCCAGGCCCAACATCTTGGAGCATTTGTCAAAGGCCTCACCGACCGCATCGTCAATGGTCTGTCCCAAGATTTCATAATGAATAGGATCGTCCACGCGGACAATCTGGGAATTGCCGCCGGAAACGAGCAGACAGAGATATGGAAATTCTGGGGCTTCGTTTTCCTTGTCCGGCTGCTTGATGAAATCAGCCAGGAAATGTCCCTGAAGATGATTCACCATGATGATTGGAATGTCCAATGCGAGCCCCATCGCCTTTGCAAACGAAGTGCCGACAATCAGGGACCCCAAAAGTCCCGGCCCTCGGGTGAATGCAATTGCATCAATTTCATCTGCGGTCACTCCAGCCTTGGACAAAGCCTGGCTGACAACAGGGACAATATTCAATTCATGAGCACGAGATGCCAATTCAGGGACAACTCCACCATAATCCTTGTGGACCTGCTGGCTGGCAATGACATTTGACAACAGATAACCATCCTTGATGACTGCTGCAGAGGTGTCATCGCAAGAAGATTCTATACCAAGAATAATTTCTGACATTCCAATAAAAATTAAAGTACGGGATTCCGCCTTCAAACCGTACTGACTCCTGGAAAACGGCGGATTCTATTTTACCTGCAAATGTAATAAAATAACCGAATTAATTTGCTATTTTTGTAAGTTACATTTGATATTTGTCACATCATGCTTGTTTTTCAAGCAAATTAAATTCGAGAAGCCTATCAGAAAGTTCTGGAAAATATTGAAAACAGTACTGGTCACCTTGCTGATCTTGACTTTCACGACCGCGATTGCACTGCAATCTCCAGCGGTCCAGACTTTTCTTGTCCAGAGCGTCACGAAATATCTCAGCCCGTATCTGGACGGCGACATCCAAATTGAAAAGATTCATTTCAGGCCATTCAATACCATCCTGCTCAAGAATGTGGCCATTCTGGACAAGCATCCCTATGTCCCGGAAGAAGGAGAGAAGACGGATACCCTTTTCCACGCCCGTTACATTGCGGCCAGCTGCGACCTCAAAGGGCTGCTGAAAGGAAAACTCCTCCATTTCGGCTATGCCCGTGTCACCGACGGCAGCATGACTCTGGTGGTGGAACCTTACGGAAAAGATTCCACCAAAATGAACCTCAACCGCATTTTCCAGATCAAACCTTCCAACAAGCCAAAGCAGGAACCGAAAGACATCTTCGAGATCGGAAAAGTCAAGATTGACAATTTCCGTTTCCGGATGAAGAACTTCAATCCGGTCACTCTCCGGCACAAAGCCCTGAAGCCTTATGTTCCGGAAACGATCGACTGGTCCGACCTGGACGTGAAGAACATCCAGCTGAAAGGACATGACCTGAGCATGAAGAAAGGCGTGGTCGCCGGCGTGGTGGAGTCTCTTTCCTTCCGGGAGAAGAGCGGCTATGTCGTCCACCACATCGAGGGTTCAACCCAAGTCGGAAACGGCAAGACCCTCATAGAAGACCTTACTTTGCAAGATGACTGGTCAGACCTGCACATTCCGCATCTGGCCTTCCAATACAAGAACACCAAGTCCTGGTCCAATTTCGAAGAGGAGGTGCACATCGACGGAACCGTCGCCAGACCGACCGTCCTGAACCTGCACAGCATCAGCTATTTTGCCGGTGCCCTCAAGAAAATGTCCTTCACCAGTGAGCTCCACGGAAAAGTGGACGGACTGGTCAATGACCTGCATGTCCACCAGCTTCACATCAACACATTGGACAGCCAGGTCAGCGGTATTTTAGACGGCAAGTTGGCCCAAGTCACCCTAACCGACCAGATGCACATGGATGTACAAGCAAGACAACTCTCCTTCACAACGGAAGGATTGGGCAAATTCATCCATTCTTGGGCTCCCGCCACACATCTGGACCTCAGCCGGTTCGCCCCGGGACAGCAACTGATTCTGGATGCAGAAGTCAAAGGGCCGCTCAACAATTTCAACGTGGACGGCACCATCCAACATGGTCAAGGAAAGCTCATGACCCAAATCAATATCCAAAATGTGGCACTTGCATCCGAGCCCATCCACATTGGAGGAAAACTGCAGTCAAAAGACCTCCATCTCGGCCAGATCACAAATGTCGCCGCACTGGGAGAATGCAGCCTGAAATCCCGTTTCTCTTCCGAGTTGGGAGAAGAGCCGAAACTACAGATAGATTCTCTGACCATAAGCCGATTGAAAGCACTGGACTACAACTATTCAGGCATTGTCGCCAACGGCACCTATTCCAACAACACATTTGACGGCAAAGTTCTGTGCAAAGACCCAAACTTGAAATTCCTTTTTCAAGGAATCTTCACGACCCCTTCGAAAAAGGTGAAGAACCTGATCTACCGTTTCTACGCCAATCTGATCCACGCTGACTTGCAGGCCCTCAACATTGACAAGAGAAATGTATCCCGTATCCGTTTCCAGACCAACACCAATTTCAACCATGTGAAGGACGGAAACATTCTGGGACAGATTGCCGTCAACAACCTATATCTGGAAGACAGCAACGGCCTCCACAAGATTGGAGACATCGTCATCGATTCACAGGTCAATGACGACGTGAACCGTATCCGCCTGAAAGCGCCGTTTGCAGAAGGCTACTTCATCGGTTCCGAATTTCTAGGTGCCTTCATCAAAGACTTGCAGAGGATTTCCACCTACCGGAATCTGCCGGCCCTCCACAAATCCCCGATGGAGCCTTGGACTGGCAACCGATACAAAGCGGACATCAAGTTCCATGACTGTACCGACATCCTCTCCTATTTGGTTCCGGGATTCTACATTGCGGACAGCACCCATCTGAGTCTGGACATCAATTCAGAAGGAGAACTCAACACTCGCTTAAAATCCAGAAGACTAGCCTACCGAGACAAATATATCAAAGGCATCGAGCTGAAACTCAACAATAAAGATCATAAGATGACAGGCCGGCTCAACGCTCAAGAATTGTCTGTCTCGCCTCTTCTTATCCAGAACAACCAGATTGACATCTCTGCAGAACACAATCAAGTGGGGCTGGACATCCAGTTTGAAAATGAGGCCAGTGACATCAACAAAGGGAATCTCCACCTGACAGCCCAGTTCCAAAAAGATGAAAAGGACTCATTGACCATTTTGGCTTCGATACTCCCTTCCCAGATTTATTTCCACTCCAAGCCATGGAAATTCCATCCCTCTGAGATCACACTGGCAGGACAGCATATCCAGGTGAACCAGTTCCAGCTGACCAACCAGGAGCAGCTGATTCAAATTGATGGAGGCTACTCCAAAACCCAGCATGACACACTCGACCTCAATTTAGAGAAATTCGACTTGAGCCTGCTGAACCATTTCATCAAACCAGACCTCCAGCTCCAGAGCAAGGCTACCGGCTTCATCAAAATCATTTCTCCAAGCAGCAATCATTTTGGAGTCCTCGTCAACATGAGATGCGATTCCACCTATCTTGCCAACGAAGAAATCGGCACTCTCAATCTGAAGAGTGCCTGGGACGACATTGACCGCTGTTTCAAATATCACTGTGACAACAGCATCCAAGGAGCCCGTACGCTGGACATCCGAGGAAAATTCTTCCCTTCCGACAAGAGCATCGACGCTTCCATCTGGCTGAACGGTCTGAATTTCGCCTACGCCAAACCTTTCCTGAATACGGTGTTTGACGACATACAAGGTTATCTGTCCGGCAACGTCGCCATGAAAGGTCCGTTCAAGAAACTGGACATTTCCGGTGAAAACCTACGGATCGGAAACGGCTATCTGGTGGTGGGCTTCACGAAAGTCCCTTACTATCTGGACGGTCCTCTGACCATCAACAATCACGGACTCTTCTTCGAGAATGTCGACATCAAAGACAATTATGGAGCAAAGGGATTGGCCAGCGGAGGAATCCTCTGGAACCATCTGAAAGATTTCAAGATGGACACCCATCTGAAATTCGCCGAACTGGAGGCGCTCAAGACCGGCCTGTCAGACAATCCGAGCTTCTACGGTCATGTTTTCGGTACCGGAACGGTCGACATCACCGGTCCGTTCAATGCCCTGCTTATCGAGGTCAATGCCAACACTACCAAAAATGGAAAAATACATGTTCCGCTGAGCAACTCCGCCACCTCAAGCACCTCCAACCTTCTGACATTCAAAAAACTGGAAATAGAGGAATATGTGGACCCCTACGAACTGATGATCAAAAAACTGAAGAAAGAGGAATCCTCCACCAACAATCTGGGTGTCAGACTGAAAATCAATGTCAACCCGAACACTCAGGCAGTCATTGAAGTTGATAAAGAGACCGGCAATGTTTTGAACGGATGGGGAAAAGGATATA
The DNA here is from genome assembly GCA_020026275.1 of Bacteroidales bacterium. Lineage (GTDB taxonomy): Bacteria > Bacteroidota > Bacteroidia > Bacteroidales > UBA932 > Cryptobacteroides. The sequence continues at coordinate 64,189 of JAHHQQ010000005.1, read as the reverse complement.
TGGACTTGGAAATCATGCCAAGCAAAGACATCTTCAATATCAACGGAGACTTCAACATTGTCGGAGGAAACTATCATTTTGGAGCATTGGGAGTCGCCTACCGGGATTTCACCCTGCAAAATGGAGGTACCATCAAGTTTAACGGAGACATCATGGAAAGCGATCTGAACCTGACAGCCCTCTACAAGACCAAGTCCAATATCGGCGTCCTGATAGCTGACACCACTTCCATGTCCAGAAGGCAGGTCAACTGCAGTATCGGCATCAGTGGAAAAATCAAGAACCCGAGAATCAAGTTCGGCATTGAAGTGCCGGATTTGGACCCGACAACCCAAGCTCGAGTTGAAAGTGCACTCAGCACAGAAGACAAGATGCAGAAACAATTCTTGTCACTTCTCTTGAGCAACAGTTTCCTGCCAGATGAACAGTCCGGTATCGTCAGCAACAATGCCCTGCTCTACAGCAACGTTACGGAAATCATGTCCAGCCAGCTCAACAACATCCTGCAGAAACTGAACATTCCGGTTGACTTGGGACTGGACTACCAGCAAGGAAATAATGGAAAGAATGCATTTGACGTCGCCGTCTCAACGGAACTGTTCAACAACAGGGTTCTGGTGAACGGTACTTTCGGCAGCCGTCAATACAACAATACCAACAACCAGAACAACGAATTTGTGGGTGATTTGGACATAGAAATAAAATTGGACAAAACAGGAGCGGTCCGGCTCAATCTGTTCTCCCATTCTGCCGATCAGTATTCCAACTATCTGGACAACTCCCAGCGAAGCGGTGTCGGCATCACTTACCAGCACGAATTCAACACCTTCAAAGAATTCTTCAGAGATATGTTCAAGAGCAAAAAAAAGAAAGAAGCAGAAAAAAGAACATTGCAGAACATGAACCGTGATGAAGAAAAGACGGTCATCGAAATCCAAGCAGAAGACCCGTCCAAAAAAAGAAAAAAGAAAAGATGATTATGGCAAACGGAAAATTATACCTCATCCCTTCCACCTTAGGTGAAAATGACCCGCAAGAAGTTCTGCCGGCACCGGTATTTGATGCCATCCGGCAAATCAAAACCTACGTGGTGGAAAACACCCGATCAGCAAGAAGATTCCTTTCCGCCGCAGGATTGAAGGGACACATTGAAGAATTGAATTTCTTCGAACTGAACGAGCATACCCATCCACAGGAAGTGGAAAAAATGGACGAATTCTTCAAGAACGGAAACAATGTGGGACTGATCAGTGAAGCCGGTCTGCCGGCCGTGGCCGATCCAGGCGCATTGCTCGTGGCACTCTGCCATCGCAAGAACATCGAAGTAGTTCCTTTTGTCGGACCTTCTTCCTTGATGCTGGCCCTCATGTCTTCAGGACTGAATGGCCAGTCATTCGCCTTCAACGGCTATCTGCCTGCCAAAGTGGAAGAGCGCAAAAATGCACTTAAAACCATAGAAAAGCGCTCCTCCTCCTTGAAACAGACCCAACTCTTCATCGAAACCCCTTACCGGAACGATGCCATGCTCGCTGACATCCTGTCCGTCTGCAACGGACATACTCGCCTGTGCGTCGCAGTGAACATTACCATGCCTGACGCCATGATCCGGACCAAGACCATTGCCGAATGGAAACAGAATCCACCAATCATAGGGAAACGTCCATGCGTCTTCCTCATTTTAGGATAATATGACAAAAAAGATAGCATTTCAGACGCTCGGCTGCAAACTGAACTACGCCGAGACTTCCACATACGAAAGAGGATTCATCCGAGAAGGCCTGGAGGTCGTTCCATGGACAGACCAGGCGGATGTCTACCTGATCAACACCTGCACTGTTACAGAACATTCTGAAAAGAAAGCCCGCAACATCATCCGGAAAATGCACCGTGTCTCCCCCGATGCCAAAATCATCGTAACCGGCTGCTATGCCGAGCTGCGCCGGGAAGAGATCGAGAAGATCGAAGGCGTCGCCATGGTTGTGGGAGCCAAGGAGAAACCAGCCCTGGTGGAAAAGACCATGAAACTGCTCTCCAGTGAAGAAGCGTCTCATACGACGGTCCTCCCTCTGGCAGAACAGCAGGAAGAGAAGCCAGATACCAAGCATCTGGACAAGAAGGAAGAGGCCCTTGCCATCCAAGCGTTGAAGAGCCAGATGGCGGAAGAATACAACGAAATCTCCAAAAATATGCTTCCTGCCTATTCTTCTGGAGAAAGAACTCGCTCCTTCCTCAAAGTACAGGATGGTTGCAACAACTTCTGTGCATACTGCACCATCCCTTATGCACGAGGCAGAAGTCGCAACCTCCCTATCTGCGAACTGGTGAAACAAGCCGAGGCAATTGCCTCTGAAGGCATCAAGGAGATTGTCATTACAGGCATCAACACCGGTGATTTCGGCCGGAGCACCGGCGAGACGTTCCTGGATCTGCTCAAAGCATTGGACCAGGTGGAAGGCATCGAAAGATACCGCATCTCTTCCATAGAGCCCAATCTCATCACCCAAGAGATTGTGGACTGGATTGCCTCCGGCACCAAGTTTCTCCCTCATTTCCACATTCCCCTACAGGTGGGAAATGACGAACTGCTGAAAAAAGCAGGACGCAAATACGACACCGCCCTTTTCGCTGACCGGATTGACTATATCCGTTCCGTCATGGACAAGGAAGGTCAGCCGAAAGTCTTTTTCGGCATTGATGTCATTGTCGGTCTGCCCGGAGAAACAGACAAATTGTTCCTGGACACTTACCACTTCTTGGAGAACCGAATCAAACCGGCCTTCATCCATATTTTCCCTTATTCGAAAAGACCGGGGACCCGTGCGGCAGAAATGCCGGATCAGGTGCAGGACAGTATCAAGACTGATCGCGTCAAAAAACTCGAAGAGCTCAGCGACCGCTTGAACCGCCAGTTCATTGAAGAAAATAAGGGCGTCAGAGAAAAAGTCCTGTGGGAATCTGTTGACAAAGACGGAAACATGAGTGGCTACACGGGCAACTACATCCGAGTGGAGAGACCTTACCAGGAAGGCAAGATCGGAGAAATTGAAGAAATGACACTTTAAACAGCGCTGAAAAGGAGTGACGCATGAAAAAAGCAGAACTGACATTTATGGGGACAGGTACTTCCCAAGGTGTTCCAATCATCGGTTGCAAATGTCCTGTCTGCAGTTCAAATGACAATAAGGACAAACGGCTCAGGGCCTCCGCACTGATCCGATATGGAGGACTGACCATTCTGGTGGATGCGGGGCCGGATTTCCGCACGCAAATGATTCGGGAAGGAATTTCCCATCTGGATGCCATCCTGCTGACCCACAACCATAAAGATCATACAGGAGGATTGGATGATGTACGAGCCCTCAACTATATTGACAAGAAATCCATCGAGATATATTGTGAAGACCGGGTCCTCCAGTCCCTCAAAAGAGAATATGCCTATGGTTTCCAGGAAGTCAAATATCCGGGAGCGCCGGAATGGCATGTCCACAAGATTGATAAGAACCCTTTCATCGTCTATGCCAACCGTCCCGAAGGGGAACTGATCTGGATACATGACAAGGGTTATTTCTTCGAGCGTCCGGACGGCATTTTGCTGCCTACCAGTTCCCAGCTGACAGATGATGCGGTCCGAGCCGACGATCCGACATTTACCGGAGAGGTGGAGGTGGACAATCCTTACGGGATTGAGATTATCCCGATCCGCGGTTATCATGACCAAATGCCTGTTCTGGGCTTCCGTTTCGGCAACATTGCCTATATCACTGACATGAGCCGGCTGCCGGAGGAAGAATTGGTCAAACTACAAGGGCTCGACCATGTAACGCTGAATACGGTCGGCTACAAGAAGCATCACTCTCACTTCAGTCTGGACGAAGCGCTGGAACTGGCCGACGTAATCGGGGCCAAACACACTTGGCTGACCCATCTGTCCCATACCTTCCCAAGCTACAATGAATTCAAGAAAGAAATTCAAGAACTTTGCAGGGAGCGCCATATCCATTCTGCCGTGGCTCCAGCTTATGATGGACTGACTATATTCTAATCTTCCATAACGGCACAGAATTTCTCATTCCAAGAACTTTCTCATTTCAGGCATACGGATTGCATTATATCAAGTGGAATACAAAAAAACGTATTCCGGCAATTATATATAATCATAGTATGAAACAACTGAAAACCATTGCTCTGGCAATACCACTTTTATTATGGGGATGTATAACATCCGCCCAAGACAACATGACAAGAAACATCGACATCAGGTATTTCAAAGACATTGAGATTTCTGAAAATTTTACTGTCACCTTGGAACAGGCAGACTATTATTCTCTCCGGATATCCTATCCGGCCAAATACGATCGGAATGTCGTTGCCAAAGTTGAGAACGGAACCTTGAAAATCGGTTTCAACAGGCTCTTCAACTACTCAGGAGAACGTCCCACTGCCTATATCACAGCTCCGTCCTTCGAAGAACTAGAATTGGACAACATCGTCACTGTAGATATGACGGGGCAATTCACCGGTCATGAAATGTCCATAGACTTGGAAGGTTCATCCAAACTGTATGGCTTGGATGCCACGGCACACGAAGTATCTGTCAACCTGTCTGGGACATCCAGTCTGTACAATGCCCGAATTGAAGCCACTTCCTTTGAGGGCGATTTTTCCGGCATGACAGAATATGACCTGCTTGTTTTCTGCGATCATGCCGAAATGGAAGCAGAAGGAAAGAGCAAAGGAAAATGCTTCATCCAGACCAATTCTTTAGAACTGGAAGCTTCCGGTATGTCCAAGATGAATATAGAAGCACCTGAAGGACATCTGGCCAGAAATTTCCGACTGAATGTATCTGGAAAATCTAAAATCGATGCCTTGTACTTTCCAGCTGAACAGATTCACGCCCAAACCTCAGGCATGAGCCATGGCACAGTCCAGCCAATTGACAGATTAAGTGCGAGGTGTACTGGCTTATCCACCCTAAAGTATGTCAACGGCTGCATACTGGATCCGAATTCCTTTGTGTCCAGCACCAGCAAGTTGCTTGAAGTCAACCTATAGACAACTTCCCTGTTGGATATGGAAAAAACAGAAAAAAGCCCGATATCGGGCTTTTTTCTGTTTGAAAGAGAGTTTGACCGCAATTGCGGACAGTTCTTCTCTTGCAACTATGCATTGGTAATCTTCTCCAACCATTTGAGCATGGCGTACATGATACCCATTGCGACAAAACAAATAATCATGAAGATACCCCAGCAAATCCAAAGGTTAGGAAGTTTGTTGTAGAAGACAGGTCCGAGCATGATGAGCAGGTTACCGAAGGCGGTAGCGCTGAGCCACAAACCCTGGCAGATACCCTGGATATGTTTGGGAGCAATCTTGGAAACAAATGACAGACCAAGCGGGCTGATGAACAGCTCGGCGACGGTCAAGAAGAAATAAGTGACAATCAGAACCCATGCGCCTGCCTTCATGCTTTCTGCAGTTTCAACAGTATAAGCACGGAAAGCTTCGCCTGAAGGATAATCTGCCTGAGCGCAGAATACGGTCAGGAACAGATAAGCCATACCTGCGAAGAACATGCCCATCACAATCTTGCGAGGAGTGGACACCTTGCGGCCCCATTTGGTTCCGAACACCCACATGATGACTGGAGTCAGCACAATCACGAGGAACGGATTCAGGAACTGCCATACTTCCGGAGCGACAGACTGGGTATTGACGAAGTCACGTGCGAACAGGGAGAGTGACTGGCCGTTCTGGTGGAATGACATCCAGAAGAACACGCAGATACCGAGCACGGCATAAAGACCGGCCATACGCTGTTTGATTTCCTTTGCCATAGAGGCTTTCTCTTCTGCAGATACCTGGACCTCTTTTTCAGCGACCACCTTCTTGGCAGAAGGATTAGGGAATTTGTTCTTGAAGATCATGAAAATGACCAGAGAGATGAGCATAGCCACGATAGAGGCGATGAAGGAATAGTGGATACCCTGGTTGAAGATCTCCAGATACTGGGAACTGAAAGCAGCGAGGTCAGCAGGAACGGTACCACCGATCACTGAGCTCTGGATCAGCTCCTTCATGTTCTGAAGGGCTTCAGGAGACATGTTCGCTCCTTCATTGATGTACTGATGGCAATATGCAGGAAGACTTGCATTGTAGATGAATCCGTGGATTTTCAACCACCAGCTACGGAGGAATGGAGCCACGAATGGAGCCAGCACACCACCGATGTTGATAAATACGTAGAAAATCTGGAAACCTGGATCACGTCTGCTCTTTGCGAACTCAATTTTCTTAGGATCTCCTGTCTTGGCAGCCTCTTCCTCAAGGTTGTCATACATTTGGCCGACAATGGCCTGAAGATTTCCCTTGAAGAGACCGTTACCGAAAGCAACGACCAGAAGAGCCACACAAGTGAAGACCAGCATGATGGTCTTGTTGGCAGGAGTGGCCATAATCGGGAATGACAACATGAGATAACCGGTTGCCATGGTGATGAGGCCGGCCATGATGGTCCCCTTGTAATTCTGAGTCTTGTCTGCAATGATACCGCCTGGAAGACTCAAGACATAGATGCAGAAATAGAATACTGCATAGATGACAGCTGCAACGCTATCACTGATACCGAATTTTGAGCACAGGAATAGCAAAAGCACAGCATTCATGATGTAGTAGCCGAAGCGCTCGCCCATGTTGCTGAGAGCCGCCGCTATCAATCCTTTTGGATGTCCTTTGAACATAAGTATTATTTTAAGAGTTAATATAAATAGATTTTCTCAATCACAACAGCCTTAAAGATAAGACTATTTCATCAGAAATACACACAAAATAAAAATTACTTCAATTATTATGAGTCAAAAAAGCCCGGCATAAAAAATGTCGGGCTTTCAGAGTTCCTGCCAAAATAATTATTTTGCAGCCAATGGAGACGGAGTCACATAAACACGTGCGGCCAATTCCTTGTCGAGCATGTACATGCCGAATTTATTGCCTTCCACAGCCTCAAATGCCTGAATCATGTCCCTTGCATTCTGTTCTTCCTCCACCTGCTCATCAATGAACCAGATAAGTGCATTCTTGGATGCAAAATCATTGTCTTCATGTGCAATGGACGCCAGATTATTGATCATGGCAGTCACCTTTTTCTCATGAGAAAGAGTATCATTGAACATTTCGAGTGGATTCTCCCATGAAGTCTTGACTTCTGCAACCGGCTTGAGAGTAACTGCAGCATCTCTTGAAGAAAGAAGGTTCATGAAAATGCGGGCATGATCCTGCTCTTCCTTGAACTGAATATAGAACCAGTTGGCAATTCCTTTATAGCCTTTGGCCTCAGCATCAAGAGACATCGAAAGATACAAGTAAGCAGACCAGAATTCTGCATTGATCTGCTCATTAATAGCATCGTGTAATTTTTGACTTAACATAGTATAACATTATTTTGCATACCAAATATGGCACTTTTTTCGGTAAAATGAAACAAAATTTTACATTTCAATTTAGAATTATTCAAAATTTACACTATCTTTGGAAAAGGTCGATTACAGATTGACCGAATTGAAAAAAACTGCTCCCCGGAGCAACTATAAAAATAATGGCAAATTAAAAATTTAGGATCATGAAAAAATACGTATGCTCAGTCTGCGGTTATGAATATGACCCGGCTTTAGGCGATCCTGACAACGGCATCGCACCAGGAACTCCATTTGAAGAACTTCCAGAAGATTGGAAATGTCCGCTTTGCATGGAAGGCAAGGAAGTGTTTGAACCCGTAGAATAGAATGCCATGTCAAAATTCACAGTCAAGGAACTTCCTTATACCAACAATGCTCTCGCTCCTGCCATGTCTGCGGAGACACTCGAGTTCCATCATGACAAACACTATGCAGGATATGTCAACAAATTAAATGAACTAGTCGAGGGAACCGAGTTCGAGAACCGTCCACTCAAAGAAATTATCCTCCATGCCCAAGGAGGCATCTTCAACAATGCAGCGCAGGCATGGAATCATGAATTCTTCTTTGACCAGTTCTCCGCTACTCCAAAAGCAGCTCCGGAAGGTGCGCTCGCTGAAGCTCTCCTCCATGCTTTCGGTTCAGTAGAAGAATTCCAGAAGAAATTTGCCGCCGCCGCTGTGGGCCAGTTCGGTTCCGGTTGGGCATGGCTCTGCAAAAACAAGGACGGCCAGCTGGTCATTGACACCGAGTCCAATGCCGGCAACCCGATGACCAAAGGTCTGGAGCCTATCCTCTGCTTTGATGTCTGGGAGCACGCCTACTACATCGACTTCCGCAACCGTCGTCCGGATGCAATGGCTTCCTGGTGGAAAATCCTGGATTGGGCCACCATCGAGGAGAGATTCTAGCAACTCATTCAGATACAGAAAAGGACAGATTCATGAAAATGAGTCTGTCCTTTTCTGTCCTTACAGCATATCATCACATATTTCAGTGAAATCACGGACGATATGTTCCGGATGCACCGCTTCCAGCTCCGGAATGGAGAAAGAAGTGGTGAGCGCAATGACGTGCTCCACTCCGGCACGATGAGCCGATTCGATTCCGACCATCGCATCTTCAAAGACCAGACAGTCCGCCGGTGCGACGCCCAGTTTCTGGGCCGCCACCTGATAGATTTCAGGATCGGGTTTGCAACGGCTCACCTGATCTCCCGAAACGACAGCATCGAAGCACTCGGCAATTTGACATTTTTCGAGAACGAAACGGACATTTTCAATGCAACCGGAAGAACCGACCGCACATTTTACCCCCTCCTTCTTCAATTTCTGGAGCAGTTCGACCAATCCCTCTATCGGATGGATCGTCGGAGCATAAATCTCACGATAGATCCTTTCCTTCTCATAGCAAAGGAAATCGAATCCTTTTTCCTCAATGACCTCCGGAGAAAACATGCTGTTCAACACCTCCGCCAGACCGCATCCCATGAAATCCATGACATTTTTCCTTTCCGCATCCGGCACCTGAAAACGGTCATACATCACCTCAAACGATTTCACATGCATGTGGGCATTGTCCACCAGCACACCATCCATATCAAACAAAGCCGCTTTAATTCTCATATTCATTGAATGATTATTTGTCATACACGAGTTTCTATCCTTTCAAACTGCAATGTTAATAAATTATTGACACCTCGTCAAATTGAGTCAAATCTAAAAAGGGCCTCAGAGAATTCTGAAGGCCTTTTATTTATCTGCGGACAAACGGCAGGAATTATCTCTTGCCTTTGTCCTGACCACCGGTCAGCCATTCCAGGTCGAACACCGCCAGCTTGATTTGAGGATAGGCCTCGAAAAGACAGGCCACCTTGCCGGAGCGGGTGCGGGTCAGTACAGAATACTGGAACTCGGTGAAACGGTTGCCGTAGATTCGGCGAGAATGCGACCAGCTCTGGCCTTCGTCGTAGCTGAGGCGAACCATGCCATTGGCACGCATTGGAGAAGTCCAAGTGAAGTTCTCCGGAACGCAGACAGACAAGTCGTTGGCTGAATTGACAAACAGAAGACGCGATTTCTCTTTCTTGACCAGACCGCTATAACGGAAAATCGCCCCCTGACAAATCGGGTCTGGAAGGTCATATCGCATTTGGGTACCGTGCCAAGTAGAGGATTTTCCAACAATGGTGACAGGAATCATTGTCCGGCAACGGGTCAAAGCGCCGAAACGCCAAGGATTCCAACCCTCTGGCTCCTCCCGATCTTCCCCCTGGAAACGATGGCTGCGGGCATTTACAACAAACTCAGTCTCCCCTGTCTGCACAATTTGACTCTCATTGGTGCCATAGGCAGAATTGCCCGGAAGAATAAACCAAGATTCTCCGGCATCGTCAGAAGCGAACAGATAGTTGAACCATCCCCTGTCTCCTCCTGCCACATTGGCCGGAACGAGAATACGGCCCTTATCCGGTCCGGACACCACCCGAACCGCTGCGCCCGGCCCACTCGCATAGGCAGCGGCCTCCGGCAATTTCACCTGCCGGGTGATTTCTCTCGGACGGGACCAGGTCAATCCGGCATCATCGCTATAGACTATATGACAGCGGGTTATTCCCTCACCTTCCATTCCGGCCTGGACAGACCCCTCGTACAATTTCGGAGGATATTCCTGGAACAAGACCAGAATACGGCCTTTTTCCTTCACATAGACGGAAGTCGGGTTGTTGTAACTGGACTCCCCACCGTCAGCGACCATGACCAGCGGACTCCAAGTGCGGCCCTCATCATCACTATACTTCAAGACCAGATCATTTTCAGCGCAATCGGTCTTGCTGACGCCACGTGCTTCTGCAAACGCCAGAATACGGCCATTGTCCAAAGCCAGCACAGAGGGAATACGGAAATGGCTGTACCCATCTTCTCCGGCAGTGAACACCGTCGAATAGACCGGACGCTGTCCCGAATAATAAAAGCGTTCCACAAACTCCAGCACCTTGGTCACCGCCTCCTCCGCATTCTTCACACGAATCACTTCATTGCAATCTATGCGAACCTGTCCGGGAAAACGAAGCTGCACGACATAGGCATCCCGACATTGCGGAGCCAATAAAAAAGAATCGTCACTATCCATGACAAACACCACATCAGGATAAAAAGCCACATCCGGTTCCACCACAATAGACCATCCCCTCTCCTTTACCCTTTTCCGGACACCTTCTCCCACCGCAGCAGACAATTCGGCATCCGCAGACAGGAAAGTGACGGAATAAGTCAATTCCGGATTCCGGTCCGGCTGTTTCGGAGAAATCGGGACAAACTCCTGGATCGTTCCAGCGGTCTGTGCCCAAGAAGAAGGGAGCGCCAGTCCTCCCATAACCAGCAATGCAATGAGCATAAAATATCTTCGCATAGTCATCATATATTAAATCAAACTGAAGTCCACCATACAACAAAGCGACTTCTGTCTAGCCAGAATCCAAAATCAACACAAAGTCATTACAATTCATTTTCCCCTTGCCGACAACTGCTGAAAGTCGATGCAGGCAAACCTTCCCCATTGACCAGATTGGCCCGGGTAAACGGTTGCCACGCATAACGGACCAAAACCGGCCGCTCCACCTTTTCGCTCCACACTCTCATCTGACGGGAAATGTTCATGTCTGTGGCAACGCCCGATCGTTCTTTCTGCGCAACCACCTCTGCATGCGCCGGATAGAAGATCTCATCTTCACCTGCCACTTCAAAACCAGAAATTGCCTTGCCGTCAGAAGACTTCATCCCTTCTCCGTATTGAAAGGACACATAGGCCTGTCCCTTCTCAAAACATACTCCCGAGAACATCGGGCCGCAAGGAACTACCTTTTCCAGACCATACGTCTTGTTCAAAGCAAGACGGGCCAGACGTTGTCCGATCGGACGCTTGTTTTTCGGATGGACATCTAGGGAATCCCCATAATCGGAAGAAACGGCCATCCCCACGTATTCCATCTCCTCCGCCAGACGACGCTGACTGTCCCGGAACCAAGGCCAGGCCGGACGATCCATACCCGAAAGCTGGACAAAATAAAAAGGCATTTTTGGATTGGAAAAATCTCTTCTCCAGCCTTCCACCAAAAGATGGAATAATTTCTCATGTGTCAGATAATTCTTCACATTGGATTCCCCTTGATACCAGATAACACCCCGGATAGCGAAATCACGAATAGGACGGATACCTGCATCATACGAATAGTACGGCTGATAAGGATGGCGCTGGCACAGTGTTCCTGCCTTCTGGCAATTTTTTCTAGCCTGATTACGGATAAAGTCATAAACATACTCATTTTCCCACCAATCCATCAAAATACCTGGGAAATGGAACTCCAGTGAACCTCGATCTACCCAAGATTCGGTCGTAGTACCTCCAATAGCATTGCAGATGAGACCCACCGGAATCTCCAGATTCTCCTGGAGCATCTTCCCGAAATAATAGCCTACGGCTGAGAACCAGGCCGCATTTCCGCTATGACACGCCTTCCAGCGGGCAGGAGCGAAATAGAGGTTATGATTGACCCGATCCAACGTCTCTTCCGACCACTCCGCTTCCAAGACGCCAGAACAAGGCTTCATGTCATACAGACGAAGAAGAGCATTTTCCGCCAAAGGAATATCTTCGGCTGCAGTGCAAGCCTCATTCAGCCGAAACTGCATATTGCTCTGACCAGAGCACAACCACACCTCACCAGCAGCGACATTTTCATAAACATAGGAACGGTCCTTGGACACTACCGTCATCCGATAGACCTCACCGGCGCGAAGCGGCTCCAGTTCAACAGCCCAGCGGCCATCCTGCCCGGCAACGGCCTGTCCCTCCTGATCGCCCCCCTTTCCGGTAGCCAGCAGGGCTCCCGAGGACAGCACAATCCGATCCTGACGAATCTTTGCACCTCCGACCTTTCCAGTCACCTTCAAACTCAGGCGGATCTTCTCCCCGGCATCTGCAATTCCACGAACGGACCACTTCTGTCCATGCTGAAGCACCATATCGGACGAATAGACAGGGGCCATCTGCAAACCGCCGAAGTCGCCAGTAATACCTTCATAGACAGTCTTGGCCAGAATACCATATCCTTCGGCGCTGGGATGAAGCTGGTCAGGCATCAAGGCAGGATATTGATAGATTGGTTCCCGGAAATCAACCAACTGGACATCAGCCACTTTTGCAACAATTTCTACGGCATGCTGAATTTCGGCAAGCCAGTCCCGTGAACCAGTCTCGAACCGACGGTTCTGTGCTCCAATCGGAGTAAGTCTAGCCACCAAGATACGACATGCCGGATTGGCCCGCCGGAGGTTTCCGATCAGTTCCAGATAATTCGGAATGAATTCGTCCCGATGACAAGGCCAGCTGCGGAAATCCACATCATTGACTCCCAAATGGATAACAGCAATATCAGGTTTGAAATCCAATGCCGCCTGATATTCCGGCTCCTTGACATAAGGAAGCGGGCCATTGAAGAGCAACCCCATATTGGATTTGCCAAAATTGGCCACCTGATAGCCGTCTCCCAGCCTTTTCTGCAACTGGGCAGGATAAGAGCAATGTTCTCTGTCTTCTATACCGAAACCATAAGTAATGCTGTCACCGATACAAGCCACTTTGACTTTTTCTCCATTTTTATTGTCGGCCCGGCTGTTCCCGGAGCTCAAGCATGCCAAAACCATCATCAATATTATACCTCTTTTCATCTTTTTGTCTTTTCTCAATTGAACGAACCTGTTTTTCCGCCGGATTGCATAGAATTCCTTCTCCACAATTTGTAAAAATAGTATTTTCCCTCTTCGTTTCCTATTGATTTTAACATTTTAGGAGTGGCCGAACCTCCCAGAATACATTTCATTGCAATTATGAAAGAATGAAAGTATCTTTGCAACTTTAATCTTCTGTACCCCTCCGATTGACAGGTATCACCCATTTCTGACACCCACCTTTCAGTCCGGTACAGTTTTCGTTTAACTGGTATTTCAACCCTATGGCAGAACAAAAAGTTTTCAATCCAAAGTTCTTTCATCTTTTCCAGAAAGGACGCTACAGTAAAGACAGATTCATTTCCGACCTCATTGCAGGTATCATCGTCGGCATCATCGCGCTTCCATTGGCCATCGCCTTTGGCATTGCCAGTGGAGTAAGTCCTCAGCAAGGTCTTATCACTGCTATCGTTGCAGGTTTTCTCGTCTCCATTTTCGGAGGTTCTCGTTTCCTGATCGGTGGCCCGACCGGAGCCTTTATTGTCATCATCGCCGGCATCATTGCCCAATATGGCATGATGGGATTGACCATTGCCACTATTTTGGCAGGCATCATTCTGATTGTCATGGGAGTCTGCAAGATGGGAGCCATCTTCCGCTTCATCCCCTACCCTATCGTAGTAGGTTTTACCAGCGGTATCGCCCTGACCATCTTCTCCACCCAGATGAAGGATTTCTTCGGCATGACTGATCTGGCAGTCCCTGCCGGCTTCATCCCGGAATGGCTTTGCTATTTCCAGAATCTTGGCAGCATCAACTGGCTGGAAACCGCTTTGAGCACCATCTGCCTTCTCACCATTATACTCTGGAACCGCTTTGGTTCCAAGAAAGTTCCTGGCTCCCTCATTGCGTTGCTGCTCGGCACCGGCCTCTCTCTGCTGCTTGACAACTTGGCAGGTCTGGAGTTCGCCACCATCGGTTCCAAATTTCCAGAACTGGCTCAAGGTCTTCCATTGCCCAAGCCCGTCATTCCAAACATCGGTTTCAACGACATAAAGAACTTGGTTTCACCAGCCTTCACCATAGCCATCCTCTGCGCCATTGAATCTCTCATGGCCGCCATGGTTGCAGATGGTGTGACCGGCAAGCAGCATGATTCCAACACTGAGCTCATCGGTCAAGGTATCGCCAACGTAATCACACCGCTTTTCGGGGGTATTCCAGCTACTGGAGCACTTGCCAGAACGATGGCCAGCATCAACAACGGGGCCAGAACTTCCGTCGCCGGAATTATTCACGCCGTCGTACTGCTGCTCATCTACCTGTTCCTCATGCCTTACGCTGTCTATATTCCCCTTTCCTGTCTTGCAGCCATTTTGGTTGTCGTAGCCTACAATATGAGTGAATGGCATACTTTCAAATATCTCCTGAAAGGAGAGAAATCAGACATTGCTGTCCTCATCATCACCTTCCTATTGACCGTAATCGTAGATTTGACCGTCGCTATCGAAGTCGGAGTCATTTTGGCCATCGTCCTCTTTGTAAGACGAATGATGCAAACTTCCAGCATCGAAGTGCTCGACCAAGATTCCATCAACTCTCAGGCCGATGATGACATTGTCCGGCCAGACGATACAGAAGCACTGGATATCCACAAAGGAGTGGAAGTCTATGAAATCAACGGTCCATATTTCTTCGGCTTGGCCTCCAGAGGAGAAGAATTCGAAAACCTGAAGAAAAACAAGACCTACGTCAGGATTATCCGAATGAGAAAAGTCCCCTTCATTGATTCCACAGGAGTCAAGAATCTCCGCAACCTGATTGACATGGCTCGCGAACGTAGTGTCAAGGTCATTCTTTCCGGTGTCCAGCCTCGTGTCATGCAGACTCTTGAGAAATTTGACGTAGACAAGGAACTTGGGTTGGAAAACATCTACGACTACATCGTGCCGGCCCTTGATGCCGCCAACAAGATTGCAGATGAAGCCATGGCCAACAAAAAAACCGCGAACAAAAAAATTGAAAAATAATCAGAGGCTTCCGAGCCTGTACTGCAAACAAAAATTCCCAGAAAGTCAAGCTTTCTGGGAATTTTTTTTGTTCTCAGGACGAGGTGTCCGGGCACATGATCATTTGCCGGAACCGGCGTTATCACAGGAGAAAATGGCTCGGGGAAGGTGGCGGCAGTTGTAGCCGGAGGCCATGGATTCTCCGTAGGCACCGGCGCTGCGCAAGGCCAGGAGATCGCCACGATGCGATTCCTGCATCTTGAAACCTTTCACGAAGACATCAGAACTCTCGCAAACCGGCCCCACCACATCGTACTCGTGTTCCACGTAGGGAATGCCATGCGCTTCACGGGCCTGGGCAGAAATGTTCTCGATCTTATGGAAAGAACCGTACATGGCGGGACGGACCAGCTCAGTCATGCTGCCGTCAATGATGACGAAATCTTTGTACATGCCTTGTTTGACATAGAGGACTTTGGCAATCAGGGAACCGCATTGTGCGACAAGACTGCGTCCCAGTTCAAAATGAAGTTGCTGTCCGGGACGCAAACAAAGATGAGTCTTGAAGATATTGAAGTATTTCCCGAAATCAGCCATCGGAAAACGGTTAGGATGTTCATAGTCAATTCCCAGTCCACCACCGACATTCAAATCACCGATGGGCAATCCCATTGCTTCCAGTTTATCCAGAATCCAATCGATACGGTTGCACAAAGCGATGAAATCTTCCATATCCAGAATTTGGGAACCTATATGGAAATGCAGGCCATTGAATCGGATATGACTCATGGACAGGGCTTTGCGAATCATATCCGGCAACTGCTCATGATTTATTCCGAACTTGTTTTCTGCCAGACCAGTCATAATATTGGCATGGGTATGCGCCTCAATATCAGGATTGACACGAAGACTGATTCTGGCAATTTTTCCAGAAGCGCCGGCCAGCTCATTGATTACCTCCAATTCTGGCAGAGACTCTACATTAAAGCGAAAAATATCGGCATCTAATCCCAACTGAATTTCCTCGTCGCTCTTTCCGACCCCGGCAAAAACAATGCTGTTTGCCGGGAATCCAGCCTGCAAAGCGGCTTCCACTTCCCCACCGCTCACGCAATCGGCTCCCAGACCGGCGCGTGCAATGATTTTCAATATTTCTGGATTGAAATTTGCCTTGACTGCATAATGAACGTGAAAATCAGGATGGTCGGCAATTTCCGCCTTCACTGTTTTCAATGTCTCTTCAAGCAATTCAGTATCATAATAATAGAACGGTGTCCTGATCTGAGCGAACCGATCTATCGGAAAAAATCCTTTCGTCTTCATCATCTATCTTCTACCGCACCGAAGAAATGCTCCGGCAATGTCTACTCTATTCAAAAAATCCACTCAAGGCTCACATGGCCTAAACGCTGATCCTTCCATTATCAGGAAGAACATATTGCAATGAACACCATCACATTTCAAGCCATTCATCTTGTTGCTGCGATTCACGTGGAGGATATCAAATATACCAAGACAAAGATATAGAATTTCCATGACGTTCCGAGAAGGAAGACGCAGAAAAATGAATCAGCGGACCGGATTGTGGATGGTAATCTGATAGGTCTGTCGCGCCTTGCCAGAATGGTTTTCCAAGAAGACCTTGTTCAGAATATAGTCCAGGCAGCCCAAGGTGAATTCTCGTTGGGCCTTCTTCAGCTGACATTCCCACAAGACCACCACATTCCACCCCTGACGGTGAAGCTGCTCATAATCCTGCCGGTCCCGCTCCCGATTCCGCTCGAATTTTTTCTTCCAGAAATCCGTATTCGTCCTGGGCATCACATAATAGCGGCACCCCTCGTGCGCATGCCAGAAACAGCCATTCACAAAAATGACGGTCATATATTTGCGAAGCACGATGTCCGGAGAACCGGGCAGCCGCTTGTCATTGACTCGGTAACGATATCCCTTGCCGAAGAGAAAGTGGCGTACTATCATCTCCGGCTTCGTGTCACGACTGTGGATCCTCGACATGCAGCGATGTCGCTGTTCGGCTGTAAGTTTGTCTGACATGTGATTTCAGTTTACTGACATTCAAATTTAACAATAATCTCACGAAAGATGACAATTCGTCACAAAAAAACAGTTCAATTTATTGATTTACAGAAAGTTACATGACAAATTGTCATTTCTGGAAAGGGCGTCGGCGACAAAATGTCCAACTCGGGCCATTGGTACACAAGTTGTCCTATATAGAGTCAGACTGCGGAACAAAATCCGCAATCAAAGTGCGGTTCCAATCAATCGCAGGCTTGAAAATTAAAATATGTTTAATTTAAAATGGAGGATTTAATTATGTTGCCAGCAAAAAATTCACAAAATTGGTTACCAAGTTTGTTCAATGATTTTTTTGAAACAGATTGGATACCTAGAACTCACGTCACGTCGCCAGCCATCAATGTAATGGAAGCAGATGACAAGTACACCGTTGAAGCAGCCGTACCAGGCATGACCAAAGAGGATATCAATATCCACCTGACCGATGACAACTTACTCGTCATCACCATGGAAAAGAAAAATCAGGAGGAAGAGAAGGACAAGAAATATCTCCGCAGAGAATTTTCCTATTCAAAATATGAACAGAGCCTCATCCTTCCTGAGGATGTAGAAAAAGAACAGATTTCCGCAAAAGTCGCTGACGGTGTCCTGACAGTTGAACTGCCGAAGATGACTGAGCAGGAGAAGGAGAAATCCTGCAGACAGATCGAAATCCAATAATTTACATCTGGTATATTTTAAAGGTGGCCCCCCCCTTTTTATAAGAGCCATTCTCTCCAAGATAAGGGAATGGCTCATTTTTTGCTCATCTATGAGTTTGTCAAACCTAAATGCAAAATATGATCAAGAACATAGCACTCGTGGCACATGATGCCAGAAAATCAGAACTGGTCAGTTGGGTACGCTTCAATGCACAATCCTGCAAAAACTGCAAATTATTCTGTACTGGAACCACCGGCAGACTGATTGAGACCGCCCTAAAAGAAGAACTTGGCCCGGAGTGCCCGGAAATCATCAAACTTCTGAGCGGCCCCCTTGGTGGAGATGCCCAGATCAGTTCCATGATTGCAGAACGCAAGATTGACATGCTCGTCTTCTTCTGCGACAACCTGATTATGCAGGGACATCAGAACGATGTAATGGGACTCACCCGTCTGGCCTCCCTCTACAACATTCCGTTTGCGACTAACCGAAGCACAGCAGATTTCCTGATTTCCTCTCCTCTATTTACCGATGAGAGTTATCAGCCAATCATCCCTGCCTGCATAGAATCCTACAAAAACAGGAAACTCTAACCCGTCACTTTTCCAAGACATCGTCCTCTGCAAGAGGCTGATAATGTCCATCTTTTGCCTCGAAGATGCATGAACCCGGTTCAAGCACCTTCAGGCTATGCCATATACCTTTTGGCACATTGACACCATAGCGACCCTGACGAGGATCGAGATGGAAGCGTTCCGTTTCCTTTCCTTCCTCATCGTAGAACATCACATCAATCTTGCCTCTCAGCAGAATTTGTGCCTCCGAGGTATTCTTGTGGCGATGGATGGGCAAAACAGTTCCCACCTCCAACGCATTCAACATTCTCTGGGAAGAATCCTCGGAAGACGTTCTCATATCACGGTTCATCCTCAGACGTGGCGAAGTCTGCGCCTCCTGCTGCAATTCATCCAGCAGCGCATCATCTATCAATTTCATATCTCTCTATTTGAAAATCATCTTAATAAGACACAAAGATAGGAATTAAGTAGAAAGGCATCCTCTGTTCTTCGTCTTATTTCAAAATATGAATTAACTTTGTGCGTGAAATGGAGGAACCACTCCCCGATTCTTTTCCAGAACAACCAGATACAACAACATTTACAGAAATATCTATGAAACGCTTTGCAATACTGGCCCTTCTCAGTCTGATCAATTGCCACCTGGCTGATGCCCAGCAACCAACTGCCGCACCTCAAGAAAAGCTTGCCACCAAGATTGGCGGACGCTTCATTCTGGATGGAATCGGTTATTTCAACGACACAGACACCCTTCATCACCAAGCCAACATAACAGACCTGCGGCTGACCGGAACAGCCACATACGGAGACTGGTTCATGAGAATCGATGTCGGCTATGATGGCAACCGGCTGGGAATGAAAGACACCTTCCTCCAATATAGCAAAAACGGCCATTATCTCCGTTTCGGACATATGCTCAACGCCTTCGGCATTGACCCGGCAGTGAGTACCTACGACTACCAATTCATCAACTGCGCCAACAGCACCAGCCTCCTCTATTTCGGAAGGCATATCGGAATGGTCTATCTCAAGAGCGCTTCCAAATATTACGTCTCCCTCAACGCCTTTGCCGGGGACAACATCGGCAACATCAACCGTTCACTGCGCCAGGGCTACAATTTCTCCGGCCGTGCAGTGTACCGTCCCTTCACCGAAGACACCAAGCTGCTCCAGATCGGCACTTCCGTCCTCTACCGCAAACCGGACCAGGACACCGAAACCGGCATCAGCAACATCACCTTTTCCAGCACCGGTGTCACCGGCCTCGCCTCTCCAGACTACCAGTATCTCTCCATTGACAATGCCCGGAACCAGATTCAGGCCAATGCCGAATTCCTCATGGTCATGGGAAAATGGATGTTCCAAGGTGAATATTTGTTCAGCATGACCCGACGTGCCGAAGGAAAGAATTTACGCACGCATGGCGGCTATCTCCAAGGCGGCTACATGATTTTGGGGACAGGCTATGGCTACGACTTCTCTGAAGCAGTCCCTTCTGCCCCTCTCCAGCCCAAAGCGCTCCAGCTGATCGCAAGATACAACATCAGTGACCTGAACGACTCCAAAGCCAACCTGTTTGGAGGAAATATGCAAGACGTATCCGTCGGCCTCACCTACCAATTCAACAAGCATGTGAGTTCCCGTCTGATCTATTCTTGGGTCAATCTAGACCAGCACTCACCACTCGGTGCTGGAGACCTCCATATGCTCCAAGCCAGAATCGCCTTCTGGCTATAACCAACCGATCATTTTCGGAAACTTCCGCCATAAGACAGACAGAGAGTCATCCCGAAATTATTCACATAGAGTTCGCCGACATCCCCATAGAATCCCAGTGATATCCTTATCGGGAAACGGCGGAACAAGGTTGGTGTCGTCACTTCCAGCCCCAAAGAAAGCTGCCAAGGTATCGAATCGAACAGATCCACAGACTGATAATATTTACCGTAATTTCGACTGTAAGTTGCTTTGAAACGGTACGGACAAGAACGTAAGAAACAACCTTCCAAGCCGACATGATGGGCAATTACCCGATTGTTCACAACCCCCAGAATCATTCCGTCTGAATCAATCGGAGCAGGTGTAAACAAAGGAAGGCCGATCGTCTTGCCAAAATAGGTCCAACCGCTCCGATATTCTCCATTGTTGAAATAATTATCAGCTCCCCCCTGGACAATAAAAGGCCGGTCCGGATGCTGCTCCAGTTCTTCGGGAGTGGCAGGCCGGTCGTGTGCCGGCCCCGACTGACATTTGGTATAGACCAATTCATACAATATATCGCTCACCCATCTCTTGCGATCGTTGAACGAAAGATGAATGGTGTTCACTCCATCCGGGAAATTCTGAAGCCCCATACCGGAGCCGTCATCAAAAGGGATATCATGAGCGAAAGTCAGGCGAAAGCGATCGGCATACCAGTCCACCCGTACAATCTCTCGTCCTCGATGATCCCCCAGAACATTGATCTGATCACTTGCCGTGGCCTCTTTGTCTCCACTCTTTCCCAACACCACCTTGACATAATCACTGAATTTGTCCGGCTGAGGACCATAAAGTGGAGAAGTGCCTGCCCATAATGAAAAATGTTCCAGACCAATCGTGAAATAGACCCTCGGATGCAGACGAAAACGAAAATCAAAACTCTTGTTGTGCAGCAGAGCACGACGGACATAGCGGCTGTCCATAGTCTGATAATCGCCCCAATGTGCTCGAAGCGACCAAATTCCCCGCGTACCAGGCACTTCCACCCAGTCCAAAGACAAGCAACAGCCTGGCAGAGAACGCGCATTGCCCGACCATACAACATTTCCATCAGACAAGGAAAGTCCTTCATAATCGCCTTTCCGATCAATCATCCCCACGTCCCATCGAAGCGCTTTCCAACCCAGACCGAAATAGAACTCATTCAGTACCCCATTCCAAATCAAACCTCTCTGATGCCGAGTCACCATCCCGTCCCATGAAACATTGGCCAGCTGTGGAATCATATGCGTAACCAGAGAACCGACAGAACGTGTAACAGGAAGCCTTGCCGGCAGAATGCTCTTCTCCACCGCCCCGAAACCAGGCCGGCCATGAATCATCGGAGCGGCATAAACCTTCGCACAACTCTCTCCGATTGCAGAAGCACTCATTTTCAAGCCCAGATGCAAATGCCAATTGGAACTCTGAAATCCCCGATCATACCAGATCCCGGCCGTCATGAAACCACCACTGGCATTGGGCACGATTCCCCGCTTGTTCGCAACCGCCCAAAAAGGCAAAGAATGCCGGCTTGCCCCGACACCATTCATCGAGACCTGCCAGCATAGTTTGTCGGAAACTCCATTGTCTCCTGCTCCGGCACAAGTTCTGGCAGTTCCAGTCCATGCACACGCGACAGACAAAACAATGAGCGGAAAATATTTCAGAAAAAATCTCAATTTGCTATAATTTAATGACTTACCACAATCATCCAGTCACAAAATTATACACTTCCAGAACCAAATCAAAATTATTTCTTCAATGCCTTGTACAAGAGGTGGACCGGATGGTAAGCGGTCCTTCCAGTACCATCCTTAATCTGCTGGCGACAGCTGGTACCCGGAGCCGAAATGACGGTCTCCGCAGGAGCCTGGCGGATGGTCGGGAACAAGACCATGTTACCGATGTCCATGGACATCTGATAATGTTCCTTCTCATATCCGAAGGAACCTGCCATGCCACAGCAACCGGACGGAATGACATCCACATGATAATTTCTCGGAAGAGACAACATGATTTCGGATGGTTTGACGGAAGCCAGTGACTTCTGATGGCAGTGGCCGTGAAGTTTGATGTTGAGCGGCGCATCGGTGAACTGGTCCGCAGAGATCTTGCCTTTGTTCATTTCACGGACGATGAACTCATCGTAGAGGAACACATTCTTGGACAGGGCGGTGGCCTTTTCCTTGAGGTCGTCTCCGACCAGATCAGGATACTCGTCCCGGAAAGACAGGATACAGGAAGGTTCGATGCCCACCAGCGGCTTGTCTTCGGAAATCAGGTCATAGAGCAGCTCCACATTCTTGCGTGCATCCACACGGGCCTTCTTCAAGAAACCCTTTGAAATCTCGGTACGGCCGCTTTCCACGTGCTCCGGAATGATGACCTTGTAGCCCAGAGCGTTGAGCAGACGGATGAAGTCGATGCCGATCTCCACATCCAGATAATTGGTGAACTCGTCCGCAAACAGGTAGATTTCCCCATTCGGGAAATGTCCATCCGGCTTCTGGTTGCCCTTCGCCCATTTCCGCAGCGTGGTCTTGTAGATACGCGGAATGCTTCTCTCCGGCGCGAAATTGAGCATTTTCTTCATCAGGGAAGAAGTCAGCACATTGCTGGCGACCGCATTGTAGAGGTGCGGCACCAGAGCGCCCAGCTTCTGGATCCGGGTGTAGTTGGCGAACAGGAAGGACCTCAGGGAGAAACGGGACACATCGTAATGATGCTGGAGATACTCTGACTTGTAACGGGCCATGTCCACATTGGACGGGCACTCTGCCTTGCAAGCCTTGCAGCTCAAACAAGTGTCGAGCGCCTCCATGATCTCCGGCTGGTCAAAGATTTCCTTGGACTGAGGATGCTGGAACAGCTCACGCAGCACATTGGAACGGGCACGGGTCGAATTCTTCTCATCACGGTAGACACGGAAGGACGGACACATCGTATTGCCGAACGCATTGGACTTGCGGCAGTCTGCCGAACCGTTGCACTGCTCGATGGCACACATCCAGCCCTTCTGCTTGCTGTAGTCGAAATAGGTCTTCACCCCTGCCAGATGGTCCGGCGCATTGCGGAAGAACTTGTCCATTGGCGGAGTGTTCACAATCTTGCCCTTGTTGAAGATGCACTGCGGGTCAAAGATGTCCTTCACTTCCTTGAGCAGTTCATAGTTGCGCTCACCGATGATGATCGGGATGAACTCGCCACGCAGACGGCCGTCTCCGTGCTCACCGCTCAACGAACCGTGATGCTTCTTGACAATGCAGGCCACATCGTGTCCCACCTTGCGGAAAAGTTCAATGTCGCGAGCCTCCTTCAGATTCAGGATCGGCCTCATGTGCAGCTCTCCGGTTGCAATGTGGGCGAAATAGACGCATTTCAGGCCGTATCCTTTGAGCATCTGCTGGATTTCAGCCACATAGTCAGGCAATCTCTCCGGCAGTACTGCGGTATCTTCCATGAGCGCCACCGGCTTGGCACTTCCCGGAATACCTGACAACAGCCCCAGACCTGCCTTGCGTAAATTCCATACTTTCGGAATATCGTCACCATAGAGAATCGGATAGGCATAGCCATAGCCGTGCGCTTTCAAGTCTTCAATGATGGCATTGGCCTTGGTATCCAGCGCCTCACGGGTCTCCTCTGCCAGTTCCACTACCAGAATGGCAGCCGGATCTCCCTTGACGAAGAAACGGTTTTTGCTCTGGCCGATATTCTGCTTGCTCAGTTCCAGGATAGTACCGTCCATCAGTTCCACTGCCACCGGATTGTGTTCCAGGCACACCAAGTTGGCGTAGAAAGACTCGTTCAGACTATCGTGATGCACCACAATCACCGCCTTCTCCTTTGGAGGAAGCGGCAAGAGGTTCAATTTGATTTCATAGACAAAGGAAAGCGTACCTTCAGAACCTGCCAGCAATTTGCAGAGGTTCTTCTCCCCCAGCAGTTCATCCAGGGCATAACCGGTGTTGCGACGGGTCAGTTTCCTGTCCGGGAAACCGTTCAGGATCTCCTGACGGTTCTCTTCGTTGGTGAGCAAGATATTCAGTTTTCGGTAGATTTCCCCTTCGAAATTCTGGAGATTCAGCTTCTCCTCGAATTCTTCATCGGTCAGATGCTTGAATACGGCCTCGCTGCCATCGCTCAAGATGACCTTCGCCTCCAGGAGATGATTTCTGGTACTTCCATACACCAGTGAATGGGAACCGCAGGAGTTGTTGCCCACCATACCTCCCAGACAACAGCGGTTGGAAGTGGAGGTCTCCGGACCGAAGAACAGTCCATAAGGCTTGCAGAACAGGTTCAGTTCATCGAGCACAACGCCCGGCTGCACCCTCACCCATCTTTCCTTCTCATTGATTTCCAGTATCTTGTTCATATGACGGGAAACGTCGACCACCATTCCGCTTCCGACAACTTGACCTGCCAATGAAGTGCCGCCAGCACGCGGAATGAGATAATGTCCCTTTTCCCGGGCGAAATTCACAATTTTACGAATATCTTCCTTGTCTTTAGGATAGACGACCGCCTCCGGAATTTCTCTGTACACGGAAGCGTCAGTAGCATAGATGATTTGGTGGAGCTTGTCCTGGCAGACTTCTCCATCAATATGTAAGTCCAACATATCCAATCAATTATACGAATCTACCGTCCTTTTTCAAGATAATCTCGGACGGTCAGTTCCTGGTTATTAAATTTTTTCGCTGCAAATATAATCACATTATTGTATGTAAGCTACCACTAAGCTAAAGAATCAGTGGCTTCTGAGACACAAACATCTCTTCTTTTTTCCTGCTTCTTCCCGTCACTGATATCCAGGACACCAGGTCGTCCCTCCCCCTGTTGGACGGTCCACAGGCTTTACATTCCCATGTTCGCAGGGTCTTCAGACCATTATTCCTTGATATTGCAAGCGACATTGAGGTCCTTGTCGTGATGATTCCGCAAACTGGACAAGTCCAGTGCCGTCCGCCTAATATGAATCAAAGCACATGACTCTTCTGGGTTTTCTGTTCCGACAGAGAATATTCCAGAGCACGAAGTTCCAACTCTGTATCAATTTCATGGAGTTCGTCGAAACGTCTCACTTGAATGTCCATTTCTGGATAAAGTTCCAAAATGGCCTGATCCCAAAACAGATTGGTATAATCACGGGTCGCCACGATTTCCTGAATCCGCTCTACAATCCGGGAGCAGTCTGCCGCTGTCCAATAAGAAATGCCGGACATGACAAAACCGCGGACATGACCGATGTTGATGGTTTCCAGACGGTTGCCTCCAGCCACCTCCAGTCCCCATTCATTGACCGGCTCCTCATGCCAGACAGAGAAATAAGTGGAATGTTCCAACTGATCGGTAAAGCAATTTTCCGTCATATAGACGTCTCCTTCCACAACGTAACTGTCAGAAAACCGATCCATAACCGAATACAGAGACCAAATGTTGTTGCAAACCTCATATTGAGTATTGAACACGATACTGACCCCATACTTTTCTTTCAGATAATCCAGTTTTTCACGCCTGTAACCGGACACCAGCGTGATGTCATCGATGCCGGCCTCCTTCAGAAACCGAATCTGGCGTTCCACCATCGGCTCCCCATTGACAGGAACCAGACATTTGGGAATATCATTGGTCAAAGGACGAAGTCTCGTCCCCATTCCAGCGGCTAAAATAATTGCATTCATTTCTTTTTCTTGATGATGACAGTAGCCAGAGCCACGCCCGCGACCACCATCAGAGACCCTACCATGATATTGACAGTCAAGGCACTCCGCATGAACAGGAAAGTGAACACGACTGCCCAAAACGAATAAGTGACATTGAGACAAAGCGCTTTGGAAGCACCTATGAGATCAATGGAAGAGTACCACATGAAAAAGGAACTCATCCCAATAAGAGCCGTCACAAGCAGCACTGCCCAGGCATGCCAATCCTGAAATACCGCCTGAGTTCCCTCTACCAGATGATCAAAACCACCGACCATGACAGGTGCAACTGGCAACAGATAGACCATACCGGAAGTCAATTCCCGTATCAGCAGGGCAATCTGAGGCTTGACTCTTCCTGATTTCATTCCATATCCACAGACCACACCCTCTGTAGCCCATCCGATTGCGGCGACAGCCGCCAGCAGAATACCAGTGACAATGTTGATGTTCTGCGTTCCCGGTGGAGTGTAACCAATGAAAAGAATGCCGATGATACAGACCAGCAGTCCCATCCAAGACCGGAAATCCATCTTTTCTTTCAGGACAAGTACTGCCAGAACAGATCCCAGCAAAGGATAGCAGGCAGTAACGGCAGCCGTCAATGCCGGTCCTCCTTTTGCAATAGCCAGCATGTAGAATGTCATGGCCAACGGGCCACCAAACAAGGCACCCAGCACGCAGAACAGTCCGTCCCGGGTAAACAAGGCCCCTTTCAGATTCTTCAATTCTCCTTGGATGCCCATGATGATGAGCATCCAGATGGCGGCAAACACATCATGGAGCATACTGCAAATGAAAGATCCCCCCACAAGCAGTACCGAATTCTCCACAAACGGAGCGGCCAGCATGGCGACTCCTATCAACACCGTATCCAATCCCCAAGTCATTCCTGAACCGATTCCGCATACATATCCTCTATGCAGCATCTGTATTGTATCTGCCTTCATATCTTCTCCCTATCTTTCCTCTCCATTTCCAATCTGCTTCAGATGGGTCACTGCCCGATTGAAGCGATCCCTTCCATAAGATCCGAAATCATCCCCGGCCTTCTCCTTGATACAAGTCCACATGGACCAGAGGACATCTTCCAGAATACCATAGATAAATATTTTCTCGTATGTGTACGGAGGAATCTCTCCACCATAGTATTGATGCAGGAAGAAATCTTCATTGTCCTTGGTAAAACTGTTCTCCAAGAACAAGGCTGCAAATTCCCAATGAGGATCATTCATTCCCGAATACTCCCAGTCGATCAGATAAATCTTCCCACTATCCGACTTCACAAAGTTTTCTGCCACCATATCATTGTGGCAGGCCGTCAAAGTCACGCCATAGACGTTCAACTTATCTTCCAGCCGGAACACCTTGTCGCGGATTTCATCGTAGCCCTCGTACATGACGGCGCCGGAACGTTTCATCAGCTGTTCGTAGTTCAGGATTTCCCGGAAAACATTGAAGTCGTTGTTAAATCGAACGTTAGAAGTATGTAAGGTCTTCAGGATATGGACTACCTGCACCAGATTTTGAAGATGTTGGATGGTGGCGCCGTTCAAGGTCTCTGCTCCCGAGATGAAATCCACCAGTTTTATACCAGTCCTACTGTCAAAGAAGCGGACAGCAGGATTGATCCCAAGTTTTGAAGCCTTGCTGGAGTTTGCCTCCTCAAATTTGCGATCCACCATATCTTCCGCACCATTCCCCGGCACGCGCAGGACATAGGCATCCTGACCGATTTGCACCTTGAAATTCTTGTTGCTAAGGCCACCTATCTGCCGGATCTGGATATTGTCCAGATTCCGGCCCGGGAAAATCGTCTGCACATGAGACAGCAGATTCTCATAATCAAAAGGATTTTCCTTCCGACGCAATTTGGGATAGATATAATTCTTCAGTTTCTGGAAATCGCCTGCAGAGTCCACATCTCCCCATACCAAATTCTTGAAGAAAAGATAAGGACGGTCCAACGGAGACGTGGCATCGAAAAACGCATATTCATAGTTCAGGTAGAAATTGGACGAAGCATCCCAAATGGCCAGCATTTTCCGGTAGGTGGGCAATGAAATTCGCATTAGACCCAACATTTCCCCGTCATAGCGGGTCATCTGGTGCCGGTCTTTGGACACTTTTGTGACAAAGCCGTTGCGAGTCTCCACAAAAGCCTCATCGCCGCTTCCGGACTCTTCAGTAAGAGCCAAACAATCCTCTTGACTACATGCGGCCATCTTTTCAATTACAGATTTTTCATAGAAAGTATCCCCTTCCAGCAACAGAAAATCCTCTTCCACTTCGTTTCTGGCCACAGCCAGAGAAGCCATGGAAGCCGTAAAAGCATAATCTTCATTGTAGAGTACCTTCACCCGACCGGAAGCATACTTTTCAAACAGTTCCCGCCTGTAGCCGCAGACGAGAATGATTTTCTCGAATAAAAGTTCATGAAGGACCTGCAATATCCTATCCAACAGGCACTCCTTTTCATTAAAAGGCAACAAAGGATAAGGAGCCTCATTGTCAGCCTCCTTCCTTGCAGCCAAAATCACTGCCGTATTCATTCAGATTTCCTTATAATTTTTCCGCCATCTTGATCAATTTGGGACTGATCTTGTCGGACGCACAACTCTGAATCTGATGTAAACGATGTGTATCACACCCGCAAATATCGTAATATCCCTTCTTCAAGAGCATTTCCGCCTTTTTCTGAGCAGTCTGACCATACATCCCAGAAAGGGAAGGCAGGTTCAGCTGGAAGCGGACTCCCATCTTCTTCAGTTTGTCATAGTCGGACTCTTCCATGTAGCGGTACCGCTCCGGATGAGCCAGCATAGGAAAATAGCCTTTGGATTTGATTTTTTCCAACAAATCATAAAAATTGAACGGAGGATTGAAAAAAGAAGTCTCTACCAGCAACTGGTTCCCTTCTTCTCCCAAAGGCAGCAAGTCTCCCGCTTCCAGACGTTCTTCAAAAAGATTGTCCAGCATATTTTCAGCAGACATATGCAACTTGATGTTCCCCTTCAAACCAGGCAACATACCTCCTTTATATTGAGACTCCAGCTCCGCGAAGCGTTTGAGCAAATCTGCCGGCACATTCGGCACGTCTTCCATAATATGGGAAGTAATCCAAATCTCCGCGAATCCCAATTCTTCGTAATACGACAGAATCTTCACGTCGTCCTCAAGCACCTGAACTCCGTCATCCACACCGGGCAGCAGATGGCAATGCCATTCTGTACGTCCTTCAAAAAAGCCGCTTTCCTTCAACGACATTTTTTTCGAAAACAAATCTGCAAACATATCCTATTCCAATTAAAGGGCTTTCCTGCGATATCGGGAAGCTGGAAAGACAAATTTAACACTAAAATTAAATCTGAACAACAAAATCAACACATCATTTCAAATCGGAACAGGCCTACCGCCCCCTATAACACAAATATAGACTTCTGGCCTTTAGGGCTGAAAGTCTATCATAAATCCGCCATCCCAAACAGAATCAGTGGTCAAATTCCTCAAAACGGGAATTTTTACTCTTATATTCAGGAACTGTCTTCTTCATCAGACGGACCATATTTGGAATATCCACGAGACGGGACAATTTTTCCAATTCATCCACAACGACACGAGCCTCTTCATAATCGTATTCCCTCACTTCGGCAATACGAATCCGCTCATGGGAAGTCGGCATCGTATTCTCCGCAGAAGCAAGTACTTCCTCATAGAGTTTCTCACCTGGACGAAGACCCGTATATTCAATCTTGATATCCACATCAGGAACATAACCAGCCAAAGTAATCATCCGACGCGCCAAAGTATCGATCTTCACAGATTTGCCCATATCAAAAACAAAAATCTGATTGCCTTTAGACAATGCAGCTGCTTCCATCACCAAACGACAGGCTTCTGGGATAGTCATGAAGAAACGGACAATATCAGGATGCGTCACGGTCACAGGACCACCTTTCAAGATCTGCTCGCGGAAACGAGGGATGACAGATCCATTGGATCCCAGCACATTGCCGAAACGAGTTGTCACGAACTTGGTCCGCCCATGGACCTTTCCTTCTTCTATGGCCAATCCTAGCGACTGTACATAGATTTCTGCCAGACGCTTGGTACATCCCATGATGTTTGTAGGGTTCACGGCCTTGTCAGTGGAAATCATCACCATCTTCTCAACGTCGTATTCGATGCACTTGTCCGCCACGTTACGGGAGCCGGCCACGTTTACCAACACAGATTCACATGGATTTTCTTCCATCAGGGGGACGTGCTTGTAAGCGGCCGCATGGAATACAATTTGAGGACGACAGGTTCTGAAGGCAAAATCCAATCTGTTCAAAAGACGGACATCCCCAATAACCGGCAGAAAATGCAATTCCGGATAATTCTCTTCCAGTTCCAGACGAAGATTGTGCATTGGCGTTTCTGCATTGTCATACAAGACCAATTGCTTCACCCCAATTTTGGCCAACTGACGACAAAGTTCAGAACCGATAGAACCGGCAGCTCCGGTCACCATAACCACCTTGCCACTAAAATTTGCCACAATTTCCGTCATGGAAATTTCAATTTCAGGGCGTCCCAGCAAATCCTCGATTTTAATCTCACGAATTGAATTGTTTATTACCTTTCCCCCCACCACTTCATTGATTTTAGGAGCAATCAGCATTTTCATTCCCGTATCAGTACATGCCTGGATCAGAGAATCCTGTTGTACTCGCGCATCATTCTCAGAAGAAAACAAAATCGCTTCCACATGAAGCACATTCATGAAATACTCCACACTCTTCCTGTCTGTGAAATAATAAATCCGTTTGCCATTGATAAACTGTGCAACTAAATTCTTGCCTTGATTGACAAATCCCTCCACACGATAATGAGGAGAATTCATCAGCCTCTTCACCAAAGAAACCGACTTGTCACCGACCCCATAGACCAGCACATTTATAGTTTGACAATCAACTCTCACATAATTTCGGATTACATCATAGACAGTTATCATCAAAAAACGAATTGCAAACAGAAAAACAATCGTGAAGCCGAAATCCAAAAGAACAATATAGAAGAAATGATGAATCTGAAAGGTCGGAACAAGCAAGAAACAAACCATAAGCAATTCCTTGCCGACAATGGCCACGGACAAACGTGCCAAATCCCTCAAGGTCGAATGGCGGATAATCGAATGATAGGTTTTGAAGAAATAGAACATGACCATTGATGCCAACAGAGAAACGAACAATACGAAACAGAAACCGGTCACGGCAAGTCCCGTATCCACCTTGAGGAACTCAAGAAGTCCCACTGCAGCCACAGATGCCAGACAAGACAGTACCAGATCAATGACCAGTATCAGCTTGTAGCTGAAGTATCTTTCGAGATGCAATTTCGATATAACTTGGCGTATCATAAATCTCTTATTATTTGATTGTCAACCGGTTAAATTTTAGTTCATTACAACAAACACGATTGTAAATATATGAAAAGCCAACTAAACGAACAAATCAAGACACAAAAAGACAATAAAAGACCTAATTACAAAAAGAACCGGATCCTCCCAAAAAGGGTCCGATTCCATAATATCTGTTTCAAATACACAATGTTGAATTCTCTCGCTATTCAGTGTCCAACTTTTCATATTTGGAATGACGGCTCTTGTACTCCGGCACAATTTCCTTCATGATCTTCACGATGGCCATGTCATCGTAAGAGAAACTGGCCTCGTAAAGTCTCTTTTCCTGTGCCAGCGCCACATCGTAGTCATACTCCCGTGCAGAAGCGACCATGATCTTCGGATTGTCGGTCGGTTTGGTCTGTTCCGCATCATTGAGCACTTCCTCGTACAGCTTCTCGCCATCACGCAGACCGGTATACTCAATCTTCACGTTGGTGGCACCGCTCAACTTGATCATCCGCTGTGCCAGATCGTTGATCTTGACCGGTGAGCCCATATCGAACACGAAAATCTCTCCGCCATGGCCCATGGTTCCAGCCTCGATCACCAGACGGCAAGCCTCTGGAATCAGCATGAAGAAACGGATGATATCCGGATGGGTCACTTTCACAGGACCGCCATTCTTGATCTGCTCACGGAAGATTGGAATCACTGAGCCGTTGGATCCCAGCACATTGCCGAAACGGGTCGTGACAAACTGAGTGACACCCTGGACTTTTCCTTCCTTGATGGCCTTGTCCAGACTCTGGACATAGATCTCACAGATACGTTTGGAGCAGCCCATCACATTGGTCGGGTTCACGGCCTTGTCGGTGGAAATCATCACGAACTTCTTCGTGCCGTATTTCACCGCCAGGTCCGCAATGACACGGGTGCCGCAGATATTGTTCTGGACAGCCTGGGCAGGATTGTCCTCCATCATAGGGACGTGCTTGTAGGCTGCCGCATGGAATACATATTCAGGTCTGTGCTCAGAGAACAGACGTTCCATATGGGTCTGGTTGGTGATACTGGAGACCACCGTCAGCGCCTTCAGGTTCGGGAACTTGTTCGCCATCATCATGCGGATATCGTGCATCGGGGTCTCCGCCTGGTCCACAAGCACCATCTCTGCCGGATTGAATTCAGCCACCTGACATACAATCTCACTGCCGATAGAACCTGCCGCACCGGTAATCAGAATTCGTTTGCCTGCCAACTGCCCCTGAATACGGTCCATATCCACCTGGATCTGGGCACGCGGGAGCAAATCTTCCACATTCACCTCATGGAGCGATTCATAAGGCAGTTCTGATTTTCCGTCCCATTCCTCCACGGTCGCCACCATATAGATCCGGATATTGGCGGCAAGCAACTTGTCGATGAGTTCCGTATCACGACGGAACTTCTCGTTGTACAACGGAGAAACGACCAGACCGCTCACGTCCTCCTTCACCATGGTTTCTACAATCCTTTCATTCCCATAATAAACCTTCGCTCCCATCATCCAATAATTCTGCATCTTCTCATTCTTGGAGATGAAACCCTTGATCACGAAACGGGAATGAGGAAAGTTATTCAGGCTCTTCGCCACGCTGCTGCCAGCATGCGCCACTCCATAGATGAACACACGTGTCGTCTTCACATCGTGATTGCCCATATCATAGAGATACTTCACGGAAATCCGAATCATCCACATCATGCCGGTACTCAGCAGACAGATGATCAGCAGACGGTTCCATTTGAACAATTCGTGCTGCAACGGCCATGGAACCAGAAAATAAAAAATGGTGATGACCAGAAAAGACACGGACATGGAAAAAGACAACCGCTGGAGATCAATGAAAGATGAATAGCGGATAATTCCAGAGTACGTGTGCAGGATGCGGAAAGCAATCACCGTCGGAATCAGATACACTACAATCACCAGACAAAGAGACCAGAAATTCACAATCAGCGACTCTCTTCCATTGTCGAACAAATAAACCAGAAATGCCATGCAGACAATGCACAGACAATCCAATAGCAAGATATACCAATAAGGCAGTGCATTTTTGGAAAAGTACCAGTTTGATAATTTCTGGAACCAATTTTTTATCATCGTATCCAATTTTAGGTTTTCGAATTGCGAAATTACTTATACTTCATAAGTAAAACAAATTATTTTACAATTCTTCGTCCTCGTCCAAATAGCGAGACCAATTTATTTGTATATTTGATACTCCTTCTTACAGGAATATGTTACAATTTATCATGACAATATTTACTACCATGAGTTCAAAAAAAATCATACAAACTTGTTCCCTCATCGTCCTGTCCATCCTGCTATTTGCCTCCTGCTCTCCAGAAAAAAAAGCAGAAAAACTCATCAAGAAAGAAATGGCTGACCTTTTGGGATTCTCCACCAACTATAAAGCCCTCGCCACCCAACTGGACAGCACTTTCTCTCCAATGGAGACTCAAGCATTTGTCCATCAATTGGATACCATCCGTCAGCTCCGCCTTCAGATTTCCAACCTGGAAGATCAACAACAGACCGTCACCGACCTCCTCCACAGTTGCCAATGGCTGATAGACAACTATGCTGATAATCCCAATATGCAGCACCGCATTGCCCAGAAACAGGAAGAAGCCGAACGACATAGCCTGCAACTGGCAGAAATCAATGCCAAGCTACAAGACAAGCAACATACCCTCGACACCAACTGCCAACAAGCGATGACCACTCTGCATCAACCCAAACAATTCAACGGATACCGTGCCACCCATAGTTACCAGGCCATCAGTGCTGAAGGCGACACCACGGTCACTTCCCACGTGTTCATCCTGAGTGCCAACCTCAAAGAGGTCGTCTACCAAACCACCAAAGAAACCTACGACCAAGGTATCCACAAACTGAACCAGACCATCCGTTATCTGCACACCAGACAGTCAGAGTAATCCTCTTCCTCTTCAATCCAACTACTATTTATCCTTAAAACAGGGAACACAGCATGTATCGAAGCCAGCTTTCAATCCAACCACTCTTGTGCCTGTCTGTCAGCATCCTCATCCATCTTTTCGTCCCCACTCTCCATGCACGACAACCCCAGCCGAACCTCCGGACAGAAACAGGACAGCCATTTCGTGCCAAATTGAGCGGACGGCTCTTCCTGGACGGAATCAGCTTTCTCTCTGAAAGAGATACTCTTTCGGACCGTCTCAATCTGGTCGACTTGCGGCTGGCCGGCAAAGTCACCTTCGGCGCCTGGTACGCCAAACTCGACATCGGCTTCGCCCACAACAAGTTGTCCATCAAAGACGCCTTCCTCCAATACCGATATCGGGACCACTATTTCAGAGCCGGCTACATGCTCGGCTACTTCGGTCTGGACCAGAACTTCAGCACCTGTGACTACCTCTTCAATACCGAATCCGCCATTGCCGGAGCAATCTACCCGGGCAGACGGAACGGCATCAGCTATAACTACTCCGTCCCCCACTTCTACCTCGCCGCAGGGGCATTTCTCGGAGACAAACTGACCGTCCATGAAAATGAGCAGCCTGGCTACAACGCTACCCTCCGTGGCATCTGGCGCCCCATCAACGAGCCAGAGCGACTGCTGCACATAGGAATTTCCAGTTACTGCCGGGTACCAGACAAAGACCGCCGGACCGGACATCAGCGCATCACCCTTTCCAACAGAGGGGTCACCTACCTCAAGGTACCGGCCTTCCAGTCCATCACACTCAACGCAAAGGACCAGTACTCGCTCAGCGCCGAATTCTACGGATTCCGGCACAAATGGATGGCTCAAGCAGAATATCTGATGACCTCCATAGGCACCCGCACCCCAGATGGAATCCAACGCTACATCGCCCACGGAGGCTATCTCGTCGTCGGCTACCTCCTAAAAGGCGAACACTACGGCTACGATCCACTCGATGCGGTGCCGACCATGCCGACCGATCCCCACTCCCTGCTGCTCGTCGCGAGAGTAGGTGCCAGCGACCTCAACGACCACGGCATCCAGCTTTCTGGAGGCTTCCAGAAAGACCTCACTCTCGGACTTGACTACTTTCTGGACAACTATATTTCCACCCGTCTGTCCTACTCCTATGTCCATTTGGACGAGCACTCACCGCTTTCAGAGCGGGATATCCATCTGTTCCAGGCCCGGCTCCAGTTCCGGTTCTAGTCCGAAAGACCTCCTCCCTTCGGGAAATGCCTATGTCCACTGCGAAGCCCTTTCCCCATACGGGAAATGTTCATGTCCGCTGACAAAATGTGGATGCACCTAAAACAACAAGGGATCTGAAAAACCAGACCCCTTCTATCCTATCCAGACGGAAATTTCCGTTTCCCCTCCGGGAAATGATTCTGCCCCCCCGAACGGAATGAGGAGAGGCCTCATCGTCATTTTGCGGCAGCTACCGGAGTGAAGACAGCGGACCAGCCGCCGCCCGGAGCCATGTCCACCTCAAATTCGGTGGCAGCATCGGCCTTGCCATGCTCCAAGCTGTAATCTTCCGCCCAGCGGTCCGCATTGACCCCATCGCGGAAAATCGTCACCTCGTACTCGCCTTCTCCCAAGAAATCAGCCTTGAAAGACAGGCTCCGTTCCGTCCAGTCATTGAGTCCGGCCACGTACCAGCGGTCCCCATTTCTTCTTGCCACCAGCAAATAGTCCCCTGCCTTCGCTTCCAGCGCCCTGGTTTCATCCCAGACGGTCGGAATGGCGGCAATGAAGGAAGTGAATTCCGGATTCCTGTAGTAGTTGGAAGGAGAATCGCACAGCATCGTGAGCGGACTTTCAAAAGCCGTGAAGATCGCCGCCTGATGCGCCCGGGTACCCTGGCTCATCGGATGGTCCCAACGGATGGAGAAATCGCTCTTGGTCGCATTGATGGTCGCACCCGGCGTATAGTCCATCGGGCCAGCCACCATTCTGGTGAAAGGCAGGACCAGGTCGTGTTCCGGAGAAATGTCATAGGAGCATTTGTCATGTTCCATTCCATAGACTCCTTCAAAGGTCATCGCATTCGGATATTTCCGCTGCAGGCCGGCCGGCTTGTAGGATCCGTGGTAATCGACCAGCAGATGACGCTTGAAGCACTCACGAGCGACATCCTCATAGAAATTGACCATATTCTGATCGGTCATCTGCATGAAATCAATCTTGATGCCCTTGACCCCCCAGTCACGATAGACATCCAGGATGTGCCCCATGTCCTCCTTGACCGGAGTCCACAAGGTCCAAAGCACTACGCCCACACCCTTGGATTCCGCATAACGGATAATTTCTGTGAGGTCCAGCCCCGGTTTCGGCTCAATGACATTGGTCGTACTGGCTGACCAGCCTTCGTCCATCAAGATATATTCCAATCCATAGGCGGCGGCAAAATCCACATAGTACTTGTAGGTTTCGGTATTGACCCCCGCCTTGAAATCCACACCATAGACATTGAGCATCGCCCACCATTCCCAAGAAATCTTTCCGGGACGGATCCAGTCAGTGTCCTCGCCCACTTCACGGGAAGCCAGCTGCCAAGGCAACGTGTTCTCCAGGAGGCTGCGGTCGTCGTCAATGGTCAGAATTCGCCAAGGATAGGTCCTCTTGCCATCGGTTTCGGCAATGTAGTCTGCCTTTTCACGCACCAGGACATCCCGGTCGTTCTTCATGTCGTAGGACAGGATGACATTCGGCCATACAGAACACAGTTCATGTCCTTCCGCTCCGTAGACGAACATATTGGGATAATCGGACAAATCGGATTCGGTCACGACCAGACGGGTGCCTTCGGAAGTCTTCAGACTCAATGGCAGGTAGGAATAAGTCTGCCTGTCTACCTCGGACAATGGCATTTCCTTGAAAAAGGCCTCACAGTGCGTGATGAAGTTCTCCCTGTTCTCGTTGGTCCAATAGACCTGGAAATCCTCTGCGAAATTGAATTCCGCCGTTTCACTGGCCACTTGCACCTTGTCCTCACGGAAAGCGGTCTCGAAGCGGTAGGTCACGCCGTTGTCGTAGGCCCTGAAGACCAGGCTCCAACCGCCACGGAAAGCCAGCCTCAATTCGTTGCAGTGGTCGCGCACCTGACGGAATTTGACCGGAACGACGGCCGTCTGCATTTCATCCACGGCTCTGCGCTCCACCTTGCGGAGAGAGAGCGGCAGTTTCTTGTCCTGGAACTGCATGGCCACCACACTTGGAGCAAGCAGCATTTCCTTCCCCTTCCTGACGGAATAGGTCACTGCTTTCTCCACATCCACTACGACACAGACCTCCCCGGATGGAGAAGTCAGGTCATATTCTTTCGCTGACATGACCAGGGTCATGAACAGCATCATCAAAGTCAATGTTCTTTTCATTCTTCGTTGTTTTCTGATCATTCCCAGATCTTTTTCAAATCTTCTTTATTTTTTGTTTTTTGCGGCTGCGGCTTGTCCTTTGGCGATGCCGACCTTTATCTGGTCCCAGAAATCATTTCTGACAATATGGCTCAGTTCGAAAACCATCAGGCCGTCACTGTTGGCCAGACAATATTCACAAGCGCCATCCATGTCAAAACCACGACCATTAGCAGCAGAAATGGTACCATAAACCTGACATTCCCCTTCTACGATGGTCTGCGCCTTATAGACATCATTGTTGATGCTTTCCAAAGTGCTGCCATACGCCCCCACTTGGAACACATCCAATTTGTGAGCGAAACCAGTCTTATAATAATCGGGAGTTGCCCACCAGTAACTGCCGGTACGATTTGTCTTTGCACTCGCCCAATTCTGTCCCGTAGCATAGAGAGGCCACCATGGACCCGCCCACACTTCTACCTTCATTTTCGGCTTGAGTTCATGGACCAGGTCACTGATTTCGGTAACGGTCTGCTGGATGACATGGGAACGGAACTCCACCCACTCATTGAAACGAGGTCCCGGTGTAAAATCCTGCTTCTTGACACCTGGCTTGAAATGATAGATGTCTTCCGGCCAATTCACCACCTTCTTACCCGTATATTTCTCAAACTCTTCTCTGGAGAGATTGGAAAAATCACTGTTCAGATTCTGGAAACGGCAGTAATCGAGGATAAAACTGTCAAATTCATAATTTTTCACCAATTCTGTCACCATCCTGCGGATATATTTCTTCACCTCCGGATGGAGCGGATTCATGAAACAGAACACATCGTTGTCCGTACTCTGTGTAACAGGTCGCAGACCGACTTCTGGCAGATATTCTATCGTAGCGGCATCCTTGAGAGCCGGATCCTCATAAGCAGGCCCTAACTTGGTGTCGATGGCCCCCCAAGTCATCATAGTGGCAGAAACTGTCACCGTCATATTGCGGGCTTTCGCTTCATCCAGAAAACATTGCAGATAATCCCAATCTCTCTTGACCTCATCTCCGTGCATACTGGTGCAAGGCTTGAGAAATTCACTCTTGTACAAAGCATGTCCCTGTATCGGCTTGACATCCAGGCAGATGCCATTGAATCCGGCTTCCTTTGCCATATCCAGGGTTCTCTTGACCTCTCTCTTGTATTTGAACCTCGTGAAATTGGCAGAAGCGTCTATCCACAGCAGAGCCGGTTTTTCCTTCAGCTCCGGTTCTGTTTTCTCAGGGTTCGGTTCTTCTGAATCCGGTGTCACGTCCTCCGTACCATCCACTTTAGATTTTCCCGATTTTTCACAAGAAACGGCCGAAACAATCAAAGCCAAAGCAACTGTTAAAAAATATAAAGTCTTCTTCATGGAATTCTATAATTTATTGGTTCATTTCTGTTTCTGCCCGATCGATGCCGGATTTGATCTCATCCCAAAGGCCGTAACGGATTACCTGGACAATGTCAAAGACCATCAAACCTTCCGTGTCCCTCAGACAGACATAGACCGCATCATCGAACTGATTGCGATTCTGAGCATAGATGGAGCCATAAACCTTGCAAGCACCTGCCACATCACGATTGGTTCGCATCAGACCATACTCAATGGACTCATTGTCATCCAATCCCCATACTTTTTCAAGATAAGTTCCCGTGATGAAAACATCCAAATGTTCTGCAAAGGCTGTCTTGGAATAGGTTGATGTCGCCCAATCATTCTCATACTCCTTGCTCCAGGTGGAATTCTTGGAAGACCAGTTCTGTCCCTGGGTATAGATTGCATGCAACCAGGAGGCCGCCCAATATTCGAGCTGGACAGACGGTTTCACCTCGGCGATCAGTTTCTTCACGTCCTTCACGAAATCGTGGATAACCAGAGAACGGAACTCCCACCACTGCTTATAATACTTGCCGGGACAACGTGTACCGTCAGGAGCATACGTAAAAATATCTTCTGGAAAATGTTCCACCTTTTCTCCGATATATTCTTCGAAAAGAGCACGTGTCTCTTCAGAGAAATCACTTTCAAATCCCGGATATCGGCAATAATCCAGACAGAAACCGTCAAAATCATATTTCTCAAGAATCTCTCTGATTGTAGCCAATGCATATTCCCGACACTCTGGAAGAGCCGGATTCAAGAAGGCGGCCACCTTCGTGTTGTCATCTTCTATCTTCATCATACCGTTCGGAGTATATTCCAGACAGGTCTTTTGCCTGACAGTCTCGTCCTCATATACAGGACCAAGATGACGGTACTGGCTGCCTGCCGGAAAAACAGAGGCAGATACAGTCACCCCCATATCTCGTTTTTTCGCTTCATCAATGAAGAATTGGAGATAGTCCCAGTCCCGATCACATTTGAATCCGTTTATTTCTTTCAGTTTCGGGAAAACTTCACTCTCATACATGACTTTTCCTTCCACCCCCTTTACATCCACGACTATATGATTGAAACCAGTTTCCTTTGCCTTGTCAAGATAGAACATAATGGAATCTTTTGATGAGAAACGTTCAAAGTTAGCTTCTGTACACATCCACAAATATTTCGGTTTCTCAATCTTTACCTTCTGTCCAGTGCAGGAATTCAATGAGAATATAGAGAAAAGCAGAACTGCTGCAGCTGTAAATTTCAAATTCTTTTTCATTGCATTTCAAAAAATCAAATAGCCTCCAAGTAGAGTTCGGACCACTAAGAGGCTATCATTCATTCTATTTTCAGATGATTAGATCACTTCGGTTGAAATCTTGAAGAGTGCCATCATAGAAGCGCTGGATGGTGAACTCATGAGAACATATACCTCGTTACCAGAAACGGTGTAAACGGCGGCACATGGTTTTGGTGAACCAGCGGCCCAGACCTGGGAGCGGAGAAGATAATGCTCTTCTTCTGCCGGATCAGCACTCTGAATAGTCAAATAAGTACTTGGCCAACCTGAAGAGACCACCGCCGCATAAGCTTTTCCGTTCAATGTAAAAGCACGTACATAACCAGTAGAATAGTTGCCATACTGATTCTTTCCACCGTGCTCACCTGCAACTGTACCGTCATCAACGAGGGAGCCATTGAGCTGTACATCGTTGCCTTTGATACCTTTACGGGAATAAACATCTACACCGGAGTTATTGCCACGGCTGTCACAAATGAAGAAGTAGCCTTCCGGATCACCGGAAGCGGCACTGACGTTTGCACCCCAGTTACCATCATTTCCCGGATAAGGAGTGTTGAATGCATTCCAATTAATCTTTCCGTCTACGAATACATTGCAGTGATGCATCTGAGTA
Source organism: Bacteroidales bacterium (assembly GCA_020026275.1). Classification (GTDB taxonomy): domain Bacteria; phylum Bacteroidota; class Bacteroidia; order Bacteroidales; family UBA932; genus Cryptobacteroides. Next base: position 23,150 of record JAHHQQ010000005.1, on the reverse strand, counting down.
GCGCTGCGGCCTGCGATGAAAGTAAGGATACCCTGTTTGAGAAGGTCACCGGATGCGCTGAAATATTTTGCCACCTCTGCCTCTTTGTTCTCATAGAGAAGCTTTGGAGCTTTGTCCCAACCATCGGCCCAAATATAATAACGTGTATACTTGATTTCCTTTGAGAAAGTCTCACCACCGGCAGCATAGCCTACGGAAGCGACCAGATGATTGGCATGGTCGTTTGACACACAGGTCAGGCAGAAATCGGCAGCCTTACTATCGACAATGCCATCTGTACACAATTTCCCGACAGTCTTTCCCTCAAGATCAAGGACTTCCAAATTGTTGGTCACGAACTTGTCACCAGAGAAGCCGACATTGCCGATCTCGGAAATATTCGGTTTGATACCAAGATCACCGAAAGTCTTTTCCCACACTTTTTTGCAGACGGTCTTGATTTTCGCATCCTTCAGGATTACGGTGTACTCTTGAGAAGTCTTGCCGTCTTCTGCTGTCACTTTGAATTTGACCCCATCAGCTACAGTGTAGTCTCTTACCTCTTTTGGATCAGGAGTGATGGTTGCTTTCTCTGAAACAGCCACTTCTGCGGATGCTTTCTTCAATGCTTCTTTCTGAGCAGGCATGCAAGTCACCTCAGCAACTTTATCCTCTTCATAGACGAAGCCTTCAATGGTCATATCACCAGATTTGAGAGAAATGGAAAGCAGTTTGCACTCCTTGCTCTTCATCTCTTCTTTTTTGTCAGAATCGCCCCCTCCGGAGCCGTTCTCTTTCTCACACGAAACTGCAAAAGATACCAATGCAGCGGAAGCCAAAATGGCTAAAAAAAGTTTGGTTTTCATAATAGTTCAATATGGTTTTCTAATTGTTTAATTTATTTCTAATCTCTCTGGAAATAAGCATGCAGGGTATAATGCTTCTTCTCTCCTGTCTGCTTTGCCAGGACCTCCACTTCAAAATTGCCGGAGAGATCATGGATTCCAAATAAAGACGGCGTAATCTCGACATCGTATCCGACATTCGCTCTCAACTTCACCCGGGTCGGGTCAAACTGGATAATCCTCTTTCCTTCAGAATTGGTCCTTGGTCTGTATTGTGACGGTATCGGGAACCTGATTTCTCCTGTTTCCTGATTGATGATTCCACTTACAGGCTGAGGCAATGGAAGGCCATCCAGTTCTTCCGGTGTGGAGGTGGAATACATCTGTATCTCCCGAATGGTATTGTCATCGTGGAGAGGTTCCTTGTCTGGTTTCTGGCAGCCCAAAGTCATCAGTGCGACAACTGCCACGGTCAAATATTCAAAAATCTTTTTCATAATCTGCTACCATTTTGGGTTGTTCGGTCCCAAAAGCTTGTTGTTTGAACGTTCTACGATAGGGATAGAGAAGGAGTAGAAGCTGTCATGGAAAATACGCTTTCTTCCAGCATCCACCTCTATCTGCTTATATGTATAAGTGGCAGGTGTCACCCCTTCTTCAGAAGTACGGGTAATCTCACAGCCGTGAGCCTGCTTGCCATGAATGACCTCCTCTGCAATCTTCCATCTGCGGATATCCCAATATCTGAGCCCCTCTCCGGCAAACTCTACCATACGCTCATGGTGAAGAAGTTTTCGGAACTCTTCCAATGTGGAAACCTCCTTGGAAGGAAGACCGACTCGGGCACGGATAGCATTCAAATCGGCAAGAGCCTCTGTACGATTCGCATTCCAGTCTTTCTCGGCCAAGGCCTCTGCCTTGTTGAGAAGCACTTCAGCATATCTGATAATCGTAGCGAAATGCCAACTGCCATTCTTTTCCCATTTATTGTCATTCTCAATAAGATACTTCTTCAAATAATATCCGGTAACGGTTGATCCGGCAGCACCAACATCATTGAATGGACGAATTCCATCCTTTCCTCCTTTAAATGTCTCTATCGTCCGACCTTCCCAAGGCATACCATTATAGATGATGGTCGCATAGAATCTCGGTTCCCTGCCCTCATACGGAGTGTTCCCATGAGCCTCCCATGAAAACTCCGTACCATCCGACATCTCATAGCTGTCAACTAGCTCACTTGTGGGTCCGAATGCTCCATACAGAGTGCTTTTATTATGTGAAGGGCCATCTCCGATCGGGCGGAAGAACTTGTCTCCCAAGTGAGTCATCTGAGCATTGACATAATTCACAATCAACAGATTCTCTGCCTGACCGAGGCCTTTTTCCTCCGAAAAAAGGTCAGCATAGTTCTCAGCCAATGAACCACCGGCCTTCTCACATTCTTTTGCCGCCTTAATCACCACGTCCCATCTTTTTGCATAAAGGGCGGCTCTGGAAAGCAGACCATAGGCAGCCGCTTTGGTAAACCTTCTCTGACCAGCCCAACTTATCGGGAGATGTTCGGCGGCGAAAGTCAAATCTTTAATCACCACGTCCCATGAATCATTCCAAGTGGAACGGGCCTTGTCATTCTCTTCCGGACCATCCAACTTGGTTCTCAGAACGACCCCACCATTTTTGATGCTGGCATCTGCAGCAGTATCATCATAGCCGTAAACTCTCATCAATTTGAAATAGGCATAGCCTCTGACTAGACGTATTTCCGCCATTCTGGTATTGATGAATTCCTCACCGAACTTCTCTATATAATTGGGAGCATCTCTCAAAAACTCATTGTCTTGCTTGATTTCATTGTAACATGAACTCCAGCAATCTATCGGACCAGCATTGACATCGGTAAACGCAGACTCCTGAAGAAGCGCCACATTATAGAAATGATTGTACTGATTCCATGAGCTGCTCTTGATGATGTCAGAATACGCATCCATGAACTGCTTCATGTCATTGATTTCTGCCGATTCCTTCATGAAGCCATAGAAGCCCAACACATAGGTGTCCACGGAAGCCTCTGAAGCCCAAATTACAGCAGGGGAATATCTGTCAGTCGGATCCAAATCGAGATTGTTGCAAGAAACGAATCCAACTGCGACACTGATAGAAAGCGCAATATATCTTAAAAATTTTTTCATCTTGTACTGATAATTAGAAGGTAAGATTGAGTCCTACACTGAATGTCCTTTGCTGAGGATAGTATCCGTTGTTGATGCCTGGATTTTCAGGGTCCAGATACTTGAATGCACTGATTGTAAAGAGATTGGTACCTGCAAGATAGATTCTCAGACGATCGATTCCCTTACCGCTTCTGAACAAATTCCGAGGAAGCGTGTAGCTGAGCTGCAAGTTCTTCAATCTCAGATAAGAACCGTCTTTTACCCACCAATCTGAAGACCAGGCATTGTTGGCATTGCCGCTGGCCCTGAGTCTTGGATATTTCGCATCGGTCTGGTCCGGTCTCCATGATCCTTCGACCAAATGTCTCAAGGCATTACCGCCACCATAGAACTGTCTGGTGAACATGGAGCCGTCAGTATTTCCATTATTATAGACACCGTTCAATGTATAGTTGCAGAGGGCCGCTCCCTGGAACAGAGCTGACAAGCTGATGTCTTTCCAGGAAACTTCAGCATTGAGGGAAAAGGTCATTTCAGGAACGGAAGAACGACCGATCTTCACGTAGTCATGATCAGAATCAATCTTGCCGTCTCCATCAATATCCTCATACATGAGTGCGCCCAATTCGATGTGTCCGGAAGGCGCAATCGGATAGCTGTCGAGCTGCTCCTGAGTCTGGAAAAGCCCCAATGCATGGAAACCGTATTTGGATCCTATCGGCTGCCCCAAGACAGCTCTGTAGGACGGATGGTTATCAGAAATCTTCTTGGAAAGGATACGGTTTCTTGCCCAACCGAGAGTTCCTTTGAAAGAATAGGCCCAACCACTTGCAAAAGCGTCGGTCCAGCCCAGTGTCATATCAAAACCACGGTTGTCCATCTTACCGGAGTTCATCCATATCGGGTTGTTTCCTCCCAATGAAGGAGCATAGGTGGAACCACCAGATTCATTCTCCAGAATTCGGGAAGTGAATTTGTAGAACCAGTCAAATTCAAAAGAGAAACGATTCTGGAATGCATTGAAATCCAAACCGACGTTGAATGTGTTAGTACGTGACCACGTCAATCCTTCGTGAACATAACCGGCCGCATAGAAGGCTGGACGGGCAGTGGAATCCCATGCATATACCAAACCGTTGCCCGTTGACTTGTAGGACTGGAGATAAGTGTATGGATCCAAATCATCATTGCCGAGAATACCGAAAGATGCACGAAGTTTCAAGAAGTTGATTTGCTCCACATTCTTGAGCCAATCTTCTTCAGACATCACCCAACCGAGTGCGACTGACGGGAAATACCCCCATCTGTTTTCTGGAGCGAACTTGCAGGAACCATCCGCACGAAGAGTCGCCTCAAACAAATATTTCTTGTCAAAAGCATAACCGATACGACCGGCGAAGCTGGCCATTCCTGAATGCTTGTGGTTGCCTGTCACATAAGGCACCTGATGTTCCGTACCCAATGTGATGTCAAGAGGATCAGTGGCAAAGAACCCTTTTTTGTAACCAGTCATGGTCTCGCCGTAACTGGAAGCACGTTCGAACAAGAAAAGAGCGGAAACATTGTGTTTTCCTGCAAATTCCCTTTCGTAAGTGACAGTCGGACGAAGCAACATGTTCCAGCTCATGGAAGAAGAACGGTTGAAGTTCGTCTCGCTGATTCCCTGGGCTGTCATCTTGGTTACCTGCATCACTTCCGGATCAAATTTGTAAAGATCGTAAGTCTCCAACAGATTACGGTCAGTCGTATGCCAATAGTCAAAACCAAAGAACATGGATGCTTTCAGGCCTTTGAGAACTTCGATGGAACCGAAATCGTATTCAAGTTTGCTGGAGATTTCGCCGCCCCATCTGGCTTGTTTCTGGAAGCCGGAATTGAGAGCCGCCAAGCCACTATAAGTATAGGTACCGTTGGTGAATCCCAATGGGAGGCCATCGTATTCCTTCTTCAGACAAGGCACACCAAATATGGCCTGTGTGATAGGAGAATACTCAGACTGGGACTTGACAGGAAGGCCAGGCCAGTTTCTGTTGGAATGAGTGGCAGACATGTTGATGTTGAATTTGAGGTTCTTTGCCAGATTGGCATCGACAGAGGTTCTGACATTGTAGCGCTCAAAACCTGTGTTTCTAAGAATACCGTCTTCATTCATATAACCGAGGCTGGCATAGTACCTCACTTTGTCATTTCCACCGGAAGCAGAGATATTGTGCTGATGTGTCAGGCCGAAAGGCTTGAAGATTTCGCGCAGCCAGTTGGTTTCACCCAAAATGCCCATTTCTTCCATTTTGGCCAGATTCTCCGGGGTGTAGTAAAGTGGCTGGCCATCCAGTTCCCTACCTTTGTTGTGCCAATAGATGTATTCATCGGCTGTCAACAAGTCCGGCTCGGCGGTATTGGTCGTGAAGGTCACAGAACCATCATAGGAAATATTCGCTTTGCCCAAAGCTCCGGATTTGGTCGTGATGAGAATGACACCGTTCGCACCACGCACACCATAAATGGCGGCTGTCGCCGCATCCTTCAAGACAGATACTGATTCTATATCAGACGGGTTCACGAAATCCATACTGCGCGGAACACCATCTACAATTACCAAAGGAGATGAATTGTTGAAAGAAGTATAACCACGAATCAAGGTAGTGGTATTCTGTTCACCTGGTGTACCTGTCTTCTGGATATTGGTCATACCAGCCAGACGACCTGTCAACATGCTTTTTACATCGGTAACCGGTGCTTTCATCAGTTCTCTTGAAGAAGCGGAACTGACGGAGCCCACCACAAACTGTTTCTTCTGAGTTCCATAACCGACGACAACCACCTCCTCCAGTTGAGTGGAGTCCTCTTCCAAGACGAAATCAACCACTGAGCGACCGGCGACATGAACTTCCTGTTCTTTGAATCCCATCATGGATACGACAATCATGGCATCTGCAGAAGGAATTTCCAAAGAATAATGACCGTCCAAATCTGTCAGTGCTCCAACTTGAGTACTACCCTTGAGATAGACCATCGCACCAACTTCTCCTTTTCCCGCGGGCCCAGTAACTGTACCGGATACCCGAAACGTCTGAGCATTCAATGAGATTGAAGTCAAAAGAGCCATAACCATAAGGCATAACGCTTTTCCCAGACCATTCTTTCTAATAATTATCATATAACTGCACTAAGTGTTACTAATTCTTTAAAAACCATGCAAACATAAGAAAATATTTTTCACAACAAATCAATTCTATTATCTATATTTACGATTATTCCCTGCATTTGTTAAATTGTAACTTAAATAATACCATTATAGCCTCATAACACTTTAAAAATTTCTACAAAAATGAAAAAGGCACTCAAACTGCTCGCCATTCTGTGCTGCACAACCTTCCTGGCAGCCTGCGGCAAAGAGGAGACCAACTCTCCTGACAAAGAAAATCCGGATACCGAAGAAACGGTTCCAGCTGAACCCGAAAAACCGGAGAAACCCGATCCGAATGTCTATCCGGAAGGCATCGAGGTTTCCGAACTGCTCTACAACCATTCCAATGGCAAGACGACCAAGTACTATCTTGCCACCGTTGATTTCAAGAAGAATCCTGACTTGAAGTTCACCGTCATCCAGAACACCCCGAAAGCCAAACCATCCAAGACATATGCTGACTTTGACAAAGATTACGGCATTCCTTATATCGTGACCAATGCCGGCTACTTTGCAGGTGCCACTTCCGTCAGCCCTCTTTTCATCAATGATTTCTGTTCCGTCATCGCTCCAAGGAGTATCGAGTGGCCGAACTACGAGAAACCGGAGGCGACCGTCTATCCTGTCAGAGCCGCTGTCGGCCAGATGAAGGACGGCAGCATGGACATTGCCTGGGTCTATTGCTGTGATGCCGCTTCCCGTACTCACTACAGTTTCCCTTCTCCTCTGGACAACAACGAGAAAACCAAGCAGTTCATGAAAGAGCCTCCTACAAAGGACACTCCTGGCGCAAAAGTCTGGAAACCGGTATGGGGTGTCGGCGGCGGTCCGATGCTGGTCAAAGACGGCAAGGACGTTGCCATGGACAGCTATTGGAAAGAATGCCTCAACAGCGGAGGTACAGCCGGTTCTTCTCATGTACCGAGAACTGCTGTGGGTCTGGACAAGGACGGCAATCTGCTCATCATCGTCTGCGACGGCCGAGGCATGAAAGGTTCCTACGGTCTCACTTTGACGGAATTGGCAGGAATCTTCATCAAGCACGGTGCTGTCAAGGCCATGAATTTGGATGGTGGCGGTTCTTCTGCCATGATCGGCAAGGGAGGAAAGCTCCTCAACTGGCCAAGCGATTCCGGCAACGGCAGCTCCCCTATTGAAAGAAGGGTGGTTTCCTGCCTCTGCATTTCCTGGCTTCCTGCCGAGAAATAAGCGGATCCGCACTTATCAATAATTAGAAAATAGGATATTGAAACAGAAAGAAGCATCCTGAAACAGAAAAACGGGCCATCCGATCGGATGGCCCGTTTTTCATTTTGCACATGAGCATTTCCCGTATGGGGGGGGGAAAGACTAAAACATGAAGTCCCAAGCTGGGAGCTGGACCGGTTTGGTGGCGGCGGCCTTTACAGAAGCGTCATCGAGGAATTTCTTGTCGATCACGATACGGAACATATAGTCGTCGAACCATTTGTCGGTGAAGGTGATGTAACCGTTGTGGCCGGCTGTCGGGCCCCAGCTGTTCTCGAATTCCCATTTGACGGTCTTGCCGTTTTTGTCTACGTCCACTCCGATGAGGGTCATGGCGTGGGAGGAACCGGACTGGCGGGTGAGTACGCGCTCTTTCTTGTCCATATCGAGCTTGATGCCGAACAAGGACTCGTAATCATACATTTCAGGATCAGAAATACCTGATTTCATGTCATTGTATTTGCGCACGTCACAAGAGGCGTACATTGGCACGTTGTCCTGGATGGACTTCAGTGCGGCTGCCTTGATGACGTCGTTCGGGAGGTTCAGATATACCCAGTTCACGCCCTCCTGGGAGTTGCGGTAGTTCTGGATCTCGTAGACCTTGTAGTATTCACGGACTGGGTCGTTCATGATCATGATGTAGGTCTGAGGGTCGTAGTTCTCCGGACGGATGGAATGGTAGAACTCGAGCGGTGTCGAGTTGATTTCCTTGATTTCGCCGTCGTTGGTCTTGTATCTCCATGTGAATTCTGAAGGTGGGTTGCCGAGGCAGAGGGCGAGGACTCTGTAGACATCTTTGAGGATGTCCATCTTGGCTGCCTTGATCTCTTTGGCTTTCGCTTTGGAGTCGGCCAGGTCACGGAGCTGCATTCCTCCGGCACGGAGACGCTCTTCAATGATGGAGCTCATCGCACCGGTGCTGTTGGAATGGGCGGTCTCCGGCATGACGGACTGAGGGACGACACCGTATTTCTCTGCGACGTTGTAGAACAGGTTCCATACACCGCCGTCGCTGATCGGGCTCTTGAAGTAGAAGGAGACTTCCCTGTCAAGCATGTCCTTGTCTGCTGTACGGATGGCGTTCTCGAGGAAGAGGTTGCTCTTCTCGAAGATATCCCAGAAATAGCTGTAGCAGTGGGAGAAATCGAATTCATTGATGCCAAACTGTTTCATGACGGAAGGACGGAGCACGTTCATGGAGGTGAACATCCAGCAGCGGCCGGAGTTGTGCTGGTCGGTGATTCCTTTCACATCGACTCTATATTTGAAATAGTGGTCGATCTTGCCCTGGAGGTCATGATTGAGGGCGAGTTCCCTCAGATTGGCCTGGTTGGTCAATACATTCTGGAGAGCGATGGTCGGCGCATCCTTGACGAATGAAGCCTGGATGGCACGCACGTCTTCCTTGGTCAGTTCCTGTGCAGAGAGTCCCAGTGTCAGGAGCGCTGCAGAGGCGGTCAAAAAAATCTTTTTCATATTATTCATGCAGTTATTGATTTTCAATTCTACAAATTTAATGAAAACATTTTATTTCCCCTCAGGAATCAGCTTGCTGTACTTCTCGTGAAGTTTTCTGCACACTTCCAGTTCGTCAGTCTTCTCCGGACAGGTGATTTTGTAGTCCACTTCCGCCCAGGCACATTCGAAGTCCCAGATCTTCTTGTCAAACGCTTTCTGGTCAAATGGACGGCCGGCTTCCATTGCCTCGTGGATGTCCTGGAAGAACATTTCCCAGCGGGCCTTGTAATAAGAGGAAGTCATGCCGGACAGGGAGCGGTTGGCGTAGTCGGTCAGATGGTAGCTGTCGCCCCATACAGAGATGAGCGTACGGGCGTTTCCTTCGTAATAGTCTTTGGCGGCGTCATCAGCACCCAGCTTGCGTGCGGTGGTGATCCAGTCTTCGAGAGAGAATTCCTTTCTGCTTGCGAGCAGTTCCTCCATATCGTCGAGCACACCGATCATCCTTTCTTCGTGGAGCGCCATTGCCTTGCGGTCGCCTTTGCGGTAGGCCTGGGTGAAGGCGTCTCTTTCTACCATGAACCAGTCAGAAAGCACCTGACGGCCCATGTTGACGATGTCGTATTTGTAGTTGTCGGTGTCGGACTCTTCTGCGAGCAGGAGTTCCCATGCGTTCCACAGATCCTGGACGGTATAGTTGGTATTGTAGGTGGTGGTCCAGTGCCAATGTCCTTCCAGACAAGGGTGAGCGTTGATGAGGGCAGAGTTGCCGGTACGGGAATGGATGGTGTAGATGCGGTCTGCCATCAGTTTCCAGGCCTGTCTGAATGATTCGGAAGCGGAGCCGAAGTGGCGGTCTGCGAGGTGCTCGAGCCACTGACCGTCAGTCATCTTGCTGTCCCAGGCGCGGTCGAGGATGTATTCATACATGAACTGATTCACGCCGAAGCCTTCCAGAGTAGAGCCGATGCCGACCAAGTTGTCGCCACCGTCTTTCAGGGTCTGTGTGATGCGGTCGGAAACCAGTCCGAACGGTCCGGACAGCTGGGTGTTGCCACCGAAGTTGCCGAGATAGCACCAGATGTATGGCTGGCCGTAGAATTTCTCGGTCTGTTCCCAGATCTGGGTAAATTCACAATAGTAGTCCAGCAGCACCAGTTTGTCCTGCGGTACGGCGCGGAGGAACGCTTCGATGTTTTCCTGGTTCCAGTGGGTCGGGTCGGCATAGAAGAGCCAGCCCATCATCAGCCAGGTGGCGTTTTCATCGGCAGCTACCAGGGAGCCGTAGATGTCTTTGGACATGCGTGCCAAGGTTTCCGGATCCCAGCTTGGAGAGTCGATTTCGTTGAACGGATCCACGCCGTAGATGTGGTCGGTGCCGAACATTTCAATCTCGGTCTCCATGAATTCCTTCTGGATTTCGCTGAACAGCGGGTCCATCGGTGAGAGGAAGGTACATCTGTATTCATTGGCGAAACCGCCCCAATAGCTGACTCTGGAAGTGTCGATGCCCGGTTTGACCTCGGCGAGTTCTGCCGGGATGTGGCCTGCGAAGGCTGGGAGTACCGGTTTCATGTTCAGGGCACGTTCCCTTGCGACAATCTTCTTCTGGAGTTCGGCCTGAGAGTCGATCCATTCCTGAGGAAGCGGTCCGTCCCAACGGTCCAGGTTGCACATTCTCTGCCATGGAAGGTGAGCCGGTCCGACGAAGAAGCTTCTGATCTGCTCGTCGGTCAAGCCATATTTTCTCCAGACTTTCTGCCAGACGGCTTCCTGTCCGGTGATGGCGAGCGGCAGATTGATGCCGTTGAGTGCCATCCAGTCAATGAAATGTTCCCATTCTTTCCAGCCCCACCATGGCATGGTGTAGCCGAAAGTACAGTAATTGAGGAAGAAACGGTCGTCCACCAAGGCGGGTACACGCACTTTCTCCCCGACTGCCGGCAGTTCCTCTGGCATATCCAACGGATTGTAGTCATACCAGGAAACGGTCGTATTGCAGTAATTCTTCAGATAGTGGTTCAGACCGACCGCCATTGAATTGGCGTTGTTGCCACGGATCACCACTTTATCTCCTACGGATTCCAGTTCAAACACATCGACCGTGTCGGCGAGCTGTTCAAACTCAAAATGGTGACTTTGTTCAGGCAAAATACGCTCTGCCAGAGAAGTTGCTTCCGATTCATCCGGAGTCATCGGCGCTGAGCAAGATGCCACCGCAACAAGCAGTGGTAGAAACAGATTCAGTGTTATTTTCTTCATATAACAATATTTTCAGCAAAACTAATAAACCTTTTTTAAAAATATTGAATATTTGATTGTCGATTTTTAATATATTTGCCCTTCGATAAAAAAAGAATACACAATGAAAAACATCTTCAACCTTCCCCTGTCCACTCTCCTTGTGACAGCCTGCGTTCTTTGTGCATGCGGACATCCTACGGAAGTCTCCGTCCTGTCTCCTGACCACTCTCTTGCCTTCACCGTCCATGCAGACGGGAACGGTGCCCTCTCCTATCAGGTCACCAAAGACAAGGAGCCTGTGATCGACGCCTCCCGACTTGGTTTTGTCCTGAAAGACCAGGACACGCTCGCTTCTCATCTTGAAATCATCGGTACCCGATCCTACAGCAAAGACGAGACTTGGGAAACCGTATGGGGCGAGGAGAAATTCATCCGCGATCACCACAACGGCATGGTCATTTCCCTTCAGGAGAAAGGGGGCAGCCGACGGAAGATGGATCTCGAAGTTCGGGTCTTTGACGACGGTTTCGGTTTCCGGTACTGTTTCCCTGAGCAGCCGGCTCTTGAGAAATTTGCGGTAGCGGACGAGCTGACCGAGTTCAATTTCAGCGGCGACCACGATATCTGGTGGATGAGCCGGAGCACTCCTTATTATGAGGCTTACGGACAAAAGACGAAAATGTCTCAGTTGGATACGGCCTACACGCCAGTAACGCTGGAAGGACAGGACGGACGTTTCTACTCCATCCACGAGGCCGCCCTGACCAATTGGGCGAAGATGAATCTGGTGCCTTCCGGAGAACATGGCATGAAAGCGGAACTGACCCCGTGGAGCGACGGCATGAAAGTCTATGCAGAGGCGCCTTGCTCTTCGTCCTGGAGAACCGTTACGGTGAGTCCGGATCTCGCCGGCATCGCGGCTTCCCGTATCATGCTCAACCTCAACGAGCCCAGCAAGATTAAAAACACTTCCTGGATCAAACCGGGCAAATATATCGGCATCTGGTGGATTCTGCACAAGTTCCAGTACACCTGGCATGACGGCCCCCGACATGGCGCCACCACCAAGAGAACCAAAGAGTACATAGACTTTGCCGCAGCCAATAACATTCAAGCTGTTCTTGTGGAAGGCTGGAACAAAGGCTGGGCAGGTGACTGGATGCGTAACTCTGAAGGTTTCAGTTTCACCGAAGCCTATCCAGACTATGATTTCGATGAAGTCATGAAATATGCCCAATCGAAAGGAGTGCAAATGATTATCCACAACGAAACTGGTGCGAACACAAATCACTATCTCAAACACATTGACGAGGCATATGGACTCTATCAGAAGTATGGCATGCATTATGTCAAGACCGGCAATGTCAATATGCTGATGGACGGAAAGGAAGAGCACGACGGTCAATATGCAGTCAACCGCTTCCGTGAAATTGTAGAAAAAGCCGCCCACTATCAGATTTGTCTCGACGAACACGAGCCTGTCATCCCGACCGGTGTCAACCGAACTTGGCCCAACCTCATGACCCACGAAGCGATCAGAGGTCAGGAGCACGATGCCTGGGAGACCGACGGAGGCAACAAGCCGGAGCACCAGACGGTCGTTCCGTTCCTGAGAGGTCTCGCCGGTCCGACGGACTACACGTTCGGTACGTTCGACTACAGCAACCCTGCCAATCCACAATGTCGTGTCAGAACCACTCTTGCCAAGCAGCTCGCTCAATACGTGGTAATCTACAGTCCATTGCAGATGGCCTCTGACGATCCTTCCGCCTACCGGAATGTCAAGGCTTTCGACTTCATCCGCGACGTGCCGACGGACTGGTACTGCACCAAAGTGCTGGATGCCGTCATCGGCGACTATGTGATGACTGTCAGAAAGGACCGGAATTCCGAAGACTGGTATCTCGGCGCCATTACAGATGAGAACAAGCGGACTCTCAATGCTTCTCTTGATTTCTTGGATGCCGGCAAGACATATCTGGCACAAATCTACGCTGATGGGCCGGTTGCCAGCAACGAGTCCAATCCTACTTCCTATTCCTACTCTGAATTGAAGGTTTCCAAAGGAGCTCGTCTTCAGCTGAAACTTGCAACCAGTGGTGGCTGTGCCATCCGCTTCAAATGCCTGGAATAGATGGGGGCTTCCCTACCCAATCCAGCCAAACAACGACAGACGGCCTTCAGGCAAACCCAACAAGAAAAATACGCCAACAGGCACTTTATCCAACATCGCTCGGTCGGGTCAATCCCCTGCCGGGCGATTTTCGTGTCCGCTCAGGCGAAACGCCCGGACGAAACAGCAACGGAAATCGGGAGAGAGCATAGCATAAAAATCCGCCATCCTCGCAAGACACTGTACATGAACATTTTACGCAGTTTATTGGGAAACAGGAGGCGCCCACTCCCGATCCGGTCCGGCGTCTTGCGTCACAATCGGCACAGCGTGCGCGTCTCGTCATCCAGCCGGACCGGACGGTCGAACCGCAACAGGTCCCCATCTCGCACCGCGCTCACGTCCACGCCGCGTTCCTCCAGCGCCCGAACCAGCGCCTCGCGGTAGTACACACGGTCCTGCGTCAGCCCGTCGCGCCCCACCTCGGTGTTGAATTCGTCCACCAGTTCCTGGGCCGTTTTGCCGATAAAACACGCCGCATACGTCGCCACCTTGCCCGAAGCATACAGCCAACAACACTTTTTCATCGTTTTCTGCTTTAAATGTCCGACCCCGAAGTTAGAAATAAAATCCCTCTCCGCCAACCACGTCCTGCCCGACCGCCCCTCCGGGAAATGTCCATGTCTGTTGGAAAATCCCGATTTCATCTGCCCTGAAGACAGTCCGGACCGTTCATCAACAGGCAAAAAATCGTCCGAAGTCGGGAAGGAATATACCGCAAAAGACAGAAAAAGACAAGACATTTGACTGATTTACGTAACGATATGACATAAAATGATGCATAATCCACATTGATTCACTACATTAGTGCCACATATGTTAGCCCTGCGCATAAACACAACCTATACATGCGCAAATAAAAGGATTGAGTTGCCAACACCTGCTCAATCCTTCTTCATTTTTCTACCCTGGAATTCCTCGGATGCCAGCGAATTCTTCAGAACATAAAATAAAGTTCCTATCTTTAGGATACACAGATCAGAGACAATTAAATCACCACAAAACATGATCACCCTCCAAGAACTCATTCAACTGATTCACGAAGAAAGAGACAAGTTTGATATATTCCATGAATTCACGCCTGCGAATGAAGCGCTATTGAAAGCAAAAGGAGAAGGTACATTTGAAGCCGTGCTCACGGGAAAAGGAAAAGAAAAATATTTACTTCCAGAAGCGGGCTCCTTGATATTTCTATTCCGGGAGTGATGTTTCTTCATTAATTTATCATCGACATACATCGAGAAATCCACTTTAGGCAGACGACTTCCTTTCGAATTAACCTTTTCAATGAACTCCAGTGCTTGCGCTTCAGTAATTGCACCACGACGAATTCCATAAAACAAAAAGTCATTCGTCGTCAAATATGTGATACCATGTTCATTGCAATACTTTGTTATATCACGAAGATTACTGCTACCAATTACATCATGATGGTATCGACAATAAACCATACAAGCACTCTCACCACGTCCCAAGCACGCCTTCTGCAATCTTGCATACTCTAATTTCTCCTCATTTGTTTCACCGAAAACGACCTCCCTAATATTGCGAAGCAACATGACTTGATTCATCAATTGTCCCAAAATCGGCTGCAATATCTCCGTCTTGACAATATTCAACAATATAAACTCACATTCAGGAAAAATTTCAGGAAGCAATGACAACATCTCCCCTTTGGCAAAATGAATAATGACGTCAGCATCCAATATGATCTTCACCGTCCTCTCGTTTTCCATCACAGACCATAT
Organism: Bacteroidales bacterium; assembly: GCA_020026275.1. Lineage (GTDB taxonomy): Bacteria > Bacteroidota > Bacteroidia > Bacteroidales > UBA932 > Cryptobacteroides. The sequence goes on along the minus strand of JAHHQQ010000005.1, from coordinate 8,091 downwards.
TTGACAATTCAACATAATGTCCCTCCGAGATCTTGTCCTGCTCAAACAACAGACGAGCCTTCACACCAAAATCCCCAACAACAAGATTCTCATTTCCACGCTCATATAGAGATAAATCATAACCATAAGCAAGAGCAGAACCTTTAACAGACTTCTTGGCAACCTCCTGAATGAACGACTCTCCAATCACCCCAAGATCCTTCAACCTCAACAACAAGGACATCCTAGAAACGCCATACAACTGTTCCAATCTTAAAATAGTAGCCAGATCCACACAATGATTGGTCATCTCATTCTCACTGATATAAGATAGCACACCCTCACGGGGCATCAACAAAGCAGAAGCGAAACGATTGGCATCCCTTTCAACACCAAAAACTTTTCCATTACAAACATGCGGCTCCGGATTTTCATCATAAAACAAATGAACCAGCTCATGAGCAACCGTAAAATGCTGCCGACCTCTAGTAGAATTACTATTAATCAACATGAACATTGAGCCGTCCGCCTTAATACTGATTCCATAACTGTTCTGAGACAACGGACGGTAAATCGCCAAAATATTGAAACGCCTGAACAACGATTTCACATTCACAGGCTCAGACATACCCAAACCGGCATCAATCCTAAATTTCTGAGCCAACAACTCAGCATCACCAATAGACAACCTCTTCAGCGCTCCAACATCTCCTTCATCTTTAGATAATTCTTGACAATACCCTTGAAAGAGGCAATCTGCCTCATATCCTCATCAGACAAATCATCCACACGAAAAGCTGTGGCAAGAACAGAATCCAAAGCATGCTCATCCTCATCATACAACGAAAACAACTCACAGCCATACAAATCCGCCAAATGCTCCAACACCTCCAAAGGCGCCTCACGATCCCCAGACTCATAATTTGCATAAGCAGACCTACCAACGCCCAAATACCTCACAAGACGTTCCTGTGTAAAACCCTTTGCCAGGCGTAAACGTCTTAAATTTCTAGCGACCACTTCTCTTTCTTCCATAACATTATATATTTTCACACATGTGGCAAAATCACAAAAGTCAAACAAAATTCCAAACATTTTGCCACAGTTCATATCAACGATATACTTGGGGCATATAGCCCTTCTGAAATTCTGACTGTATTTTCCAGATAGAAATATAACATGTCATAAAATAATCTGCGACAACTTCAAACAGCCAGCAATCAAACCGTTGCGCAGATTGAAGCAGATTCGTGAAATGCTTCTCTCCCCACCGATTCCTATCTTGCTCCACAGGCCACTGCCTTATTTTAAATCAAACAATAGCAATTAAGTTTTAGTGTCATGTCACAAAGTGACGATTTCTTCATCCAACCTCAAAACATTCATCTGCAAAAAATACAGTATTCCCAACACAGACCAGACCCAAACCAAAGAGTGCCCCAAACAAGCAAGAGAATCATATTTCCCCAGTTCGGGGAAGGCTGAATTCGCATGAAAAAAGACGGCCTTCTTCTGGGAAACAGGGTCTTTCTGATCGAGGCAAGACCAAATCTGGCGCCCCGCATAAAAAAACTCCACTGACAACATGCATAGGAAAATTTCAGCGACAGAGAGTAATGCACCCAAGAATTCTCCTCTTGAAACGCTATTACTTTGGTCCAGAAGCAGAACTCCCTGAAATTGAAATGCTGACAGAAGATGCTGAAACCCTTCTGGACGAATCAAAGAAACCAGTAGACAATATCATAAAATCACATCAAAGCTTTTTCGACAACCTGTATGACATCAAGCACATTATATATTTCAGGACACTCATCAAGCAATGTATACCTCCCGTACCTTCGAGCCATCGTACAGGCCAACGAGCATTCCGAACAGATGAAATGGCGTGTCAGTTATTATTCCCCGAACGAAGAAAAAGATTATACCGAACCATACGCCGAGCAATCGCACATCTGGGATTCCCGACAAAAATCTTCAGACTTTCTGATATCCAGATAAAAAGCAATTAGTGCACAGAAATATACTGCATAGACACTCCATCTGAAAACACGAAGTCACAATCAACATACTTTGTCCAAAACTCCCGACTGCATATATCGCCAAAAGGATCCCCTACACATTCAAACAGGTCCGTCTTTAAAGCCATTTTTCCTTTTTATACCAATTGATTATTTCTTTAACACCTCTTTCCAATTGATATTCTGGCCTATAGCCCAACTCCCTTATTGTCGGAGTGATGTCACACCTCCAGTTTCTCTGCTTCATAATGTTGTATTTGTCACAGTTCAACGTACTTGGTGAATGAATCAGTTTCCCCCACTTTTCCGCCACAAATGAAATCGATTTCAGCAGCCAGAGAGGACAGTTGAAACGAATCAACCATGGATTACCTAGTTCTTTGCGGAGCAAGTCGGAGAATGTACGGCTGCAGTATATTTCCCCATCGCTCAAAAAGTATTGGCGACGGGTCACTTTCTTTTCGACAGCCAGATATACTGCCTGAACTAAATCTTTCACATACACAAAAGTTATATCCTGACGTTTGAACCCTGCAGCAATATCCACATGCCTTTTGATTGATAACGCCATCAGGAAATAGCCCTTTTCACGAGGACCGTAAACTCCTGTCGGACGGAAAATAACATAAGGAAAGCCATCAAGCGAACATATATATTTCTCAGCCAGAAGCTTGCTCACTCCGTATGCAGTATTCGGCTGTGGAATATCTGTTTCTTTTATTTCTGTATAATCTTTTTCCCTAATAGGACCAAAGACACTTAATGAACTTATAAAAACAAAAGTTTCAGGAACCATTTCCAGTTCCATGAGGGCTTCAATAAAATGAACAGTCGCCTTGTAGTTTCCATTCTCGAAATCTATGGTGTCCAGACATTTGGTCACACCGGCACAATGTACGATATAATCCCATCCGCCATGTTCTTCCTTATGCCTGGCGAGTTGTTGTCTCAGTTTCTCCGGACTGGAGAAATCAAACTCAGCAAAATTAATCCTTTCATCCTGCAGATATCTGCGGCTGCTGCCGTGTCTTATTCCTGCCCAAACCTGCATATCGCGTTCCAAACCGCCTTCCACCAGAAAACTTCCTATAAATCCACTTGCCCCAGTGACTAAAATTTTTTCATTCATAATGCACTTTTTTTTCGAGGACACAAGCATCCGGCATTCCCTTCAAGGAAAGACTGCCATGAAGAGCCTGATCTATTCCACTCTGACGCACATTCCGTCATCATTCTGATTTCACGGATCCCCCATCTGCCATTCCCGACTGTCAAAACATAGTAAATATATGTGTTTTTCGAATAATAAGTTATAATAATGAGCAAAACGTTCCGTTATTCCGATAATATTCAACATGTTATCTTCAAATAAATTTGGTGAGAATACGATGGAATCGCCAAACTGTCCGACATCACGACAGAACTCCAACAAACCATTCCGCAAGCAATTGAAAAGCTAACTCAATATCAGATATCCTCCCCGAAGAACCGCGAATAAAAATATTCACGCCCCCGACAAAGAATTCACCCCCGAATGGAGATACAAAATTAAAAAAGGTCAGGAGATCCCTGACCTAACATACTTTGTCCTTAAAGATAAAGAATTACAAGACTACTCATTTTTGTAATCTCGTCCTCGTTCTACTAACAGTTCGTACATTTTCTTCTGCCAGTAATTTCTAGATTGTATATCATCTTCAAAAAGTTCTTCAACACAACGCAATGCATCAAAAAAGATCAAATACGGTATTAACATCAATTGATATTAATTTATTGATTACTGATTCTTTGTAAGAAAGAAAATCAACATGATGAGCATTATGTATTTTGTTTATAATAAAACTTTTGAACTTCTTCGGATTCGAAATTTTTACAATATTCGGAGCTAGTCCGACCACTTGATTCACATATTCATCAATATATTTTGTCAAATTGCTTACTCTTTCATAGACCTTCTTGACCGTCAGGCTATGAGAACATGTCAACATATTAGTTGGATATGGCTTGTTGATTCCTTTGTAGGAGGTCGGCATAATATCTAAATAAGTAGTTTGACCGTGATCTCTAAACGTCAAGCGGAAAGACGCATTGACACATTCACTTTTTCAACTTGTGAATCAATCAACTCCAAATCATCCAATAACGACTTAAGATTACCAATCTGAAGAACAGCATGACATCTTAATTTTTGGTCACCTGTCAGCAATCTGGCGTCACTCAACTGCTTTGTATAACATAAAACAGAACAATCTTCAAATGTCAGATTTGTATTTTCAGCATCTTTATGCATATACTCAAAAACACATTGCACTTCTTTATCATCCCAAGACTTCACATATAAATCTTGAGTTCCCTGATAATGAATCACGGCAGCTTTTTGCTCCTGATTCTTCAACTCCTCCACTACCACATCCACAGTATGTATATGAGCAGGCAATTTGAACAATAAATCCAAAAGGTCACACTTATACAGATCTATGAATATATTCGTATCACTGACCAGAATTTCCATTTTTCCTACACCAAACCAACCAAGACCATAGTGTGCGCCGGAACAGGTCCTTTTCCCAGTTCGGGGAAGGTGTAGAATGCGCCCGAAGAAAAGACGTCATCCTTCCAGAAAACATGATCTATCAAGGCCTTCCCTTCTTCTACCTGGCGAATGGCCTAGCGGCCTGAGACAAAAAGCCTGAGCCACCTGACGAATGGCCTATCGACCCGAAATAAAAAAATCCTGAGCCTGGCGGGACGACCAGACCACCACCCATTCGGGAAATGTCCATATAAAAAAATCATAGTTGCCCAGGGGAGCTGAACAACTATGAACTTATCTAATAGCCTAAATGTTTGACATGAATAAACATTTGAACTTGAGCCTATCCGACCATTATCATGGATATCTTGCAACCAACTGTTATTATCCAAACTTATTTATGATATTCAAATAATAAATCTCTTTATTTTCTTTACAAGCCCCATATCAAACCACAATATTATTACATTTTCCTTGGATATTTACTTCATCAATGTCATATTCCTCTATCTTGGGCTCACAGTCAAAGCAATTCGGATAAAAAATAACATAATTAAAGCCAGATGAGTTCAACGAACTCCTATAAAGAACCCCATCTGCACACATCGTATGTTTTATATATTCACATATAAATTGAGTTGGGACATAATCTAACAATGAATCAGAACTTCGCATAGGACGAGACAAATCAGATATAATTACTTTAATTATTTTCTCGCCCATTATACCATTCTTTACAGAACTATACTGAGGATTAAATGGACTATTTTGTCGTGAGAAATCAATTAATGAAACATCCTTTGAAGCAACAAACACTCCGACATTCACTCTATCCAAATAGGTTGCCCGAGTCTCATAAAATGTCGTTTTTACATCACTACTTAAATATAGATATGGTATTCCCTCCGGATTTGCTCTTCCAGGAACTGCCTTTTCCTTAGGTGGTGCGCCCATTTTGTCTGATGGAAATGTAACTTCTAAGTTGTTAATACGAGACCTGAATAATTTAGTCCCTTTTTTGAGTATTGCATTATGAACAGAAAATGCCTCATCATAAACAGTTGAATATTTCTTAAACACGTCCCATATTGTATATCGATACTCTCTCAACAACTTTTCACATATCTGAGTCCAACTTTGTTCGAATAAAGAAATATCAGGAGAATAAATTACCAAAGATTCAATTTGCAGACCTGAATTTCTCATTTTTAACAAATCATTCAAGATAAACTTCCCATAAGCATCATTAAAGATATTCCAATCTTGCTGGATTAAAGTATAAAATTCTGTCCCATCTGCAGACTCTACAAATGAATCAAGCAAACTATCAAAAGAATCTGACAAATCTTCCAGTTCAATAACTTTTGTTTTTTTGAACGTCAATTCACATTTTCCCTCTACTCCATTAAGATCAACATATGATCTTAATGCCTCATCACTAAAACACTCACCACAAACCTTCATAGCATTAACTCAATATTGATTGAACCAACAACAAATGATGTAAGACAGATATCCTTTTAATAACGCCCAAGCCAGGATATTTATCTTGTTTAATTGTCTCCTTTAGGTACTGCAGTGCAATATCTGTATAAGATATCGATTCAAAAAACCTAATTGCCTTATTTGCAGATTCTTTATACTTTTTAGGTAAATTTGATCTATCTTCACGATTTGAATCTGAGCAAAAATGCTTAACCATTAATTGAGAAGCATTCTTCCGATAGGTAAAATTCATTACCAGGACCTTTGGTAATGCCCCCCCTTCAATATAAACATTTGGCAATGAGGTGTAATCCGCAAAACCTTGATATCCTTCTTCCTCAAAACTGCTAAAGGACTCAGAGAAAAGTTCCTCATCAATATCAACATACTGAATATTCGGAGCCCGATATTCAAAACAATCATTCAACTCAACAATGATCTTTCCTGTCTTTTTAAGACTCCTTACATCCCCTTTACGTGCAGGATCAATCAGAACGCCCGAGACAGTCTCCGAGTTCACAAAGGGCATCAATTTTTCATCTTCAACTAAAGCCCCCTTTGCAATAACCAGATATACATTCCGGTATCTATTTTTATCTATAATAGACTGTATCTCATCGATATTGTCATTTACGATAAAAGTCGGCGAAAATGAACCGTCTGGAATATCCTCAGAGAAATTCAAAATTTCAGATTTGCATTCTCCAAGCTCAGGATTTAATATTATACCAAAATCAATGTCATTCTCTGACAAGACACTTGCGGCCTTGATCAGGGAACTCTTATTCTTTCTCACAGGCTCAATTATAGGAAAAATCTTTGATTCTGTTCCATTTAAAGTTTGAGCGAACTCTCTTAAAGCGAGAAGTTCATTCTGCTTTCCACGCAAATATGGGTAATACATGGTGTTATAATTTTATGGTGTTATAATTTTATGGCTTTCAACAATCTAGAATCCAAGACATTGCACTCTCTATCAGACAAATGCATACTCAAAGCCATCTGCCGTAGACACTTATCATATTTTGTCAATTTCCCCATTTTCCTCTCTTTCATAATCTCAACGAACAAAGAATGCAACTGTTCAGCAGGTATAGTGGACATAATCTCTTCGCAAATATCAAATGAAGAAAAGACGCTCATTTCGGGCAAATATCCGAGATATCTTCGAACCAACTCCTTATATTCACCCATACGCAAACAGCGAATCAAGGTCTTGGAGTCCATCGTATAATTTTCAACAGATTCTCTAATTGTTTCCAACTTGACATGTCCTCTCTCAACAGAAAGAGCGACAAGCCCAGCATCTGAATCAAGATTTGCGAATTTATCTATACAATCTTTATAAACCACTAAATAACATTCCCGAAAGACTTTACGATAATCTTCTAATTGACTTAACAGTCTCTTGTCTGTATCCAATTCCGTCTTGATCTCAAAAACGCGGCTAGTCCCATTAAACATAACCATATCCGCTATTGAATTACCTACCTCAAACTCACTACATACATACGTCCGAGAAGTTCCATACTTTTTACAAATATCGGACAAAAGGCTATTTTTATATACATATTCATTACGATAATTTTTAATAAGACACCGATAAAGATAAGACACATAATCTCTATATGTGAATATCTTTTTCCCTATTAAATCACTATCATAATCTTTTAAAAGAGAGTCAAAAACAGAGAAGTCATCGAAACGTAATATTTTCATAAAACAGTTCCGAGTAAACACAGAAGAATATCTAATCCATCTCCACTTAATATTATCAACATTATTCGTCATATTCCATGTGTTTTGACTTACAATTATAACAATTTAATTATAGAAAATCAATGAAATAACATATAATCTTCCTTCTAGCATTTCACAACTTTCATTCTCTTCCGCAAAATCTATGTGCAACGAATCACATTGCCCGGCGAGAATGAGCTGTTCTCATCGTCTACAGAATTGTAACATGGAAATCTAATATGCGACTATTGACAGCATCGGTGCTGGTGCTTTTCCCCCGTTCGGGGGAGGCTGAATGCGGCTGGAGAAGGGGCGGTGTTTTTCCGGAATACT
>JAHHQQ010000046.1 GCA_020026275.1 Bacteroidales bacterium | reverse complement strand
TCCGGGAAATGTCTATGTCACACCCTTTCGCCCCTTCAGATTCCCCAAGTCCGGGAAATGCTCATGTCCCCTATTCGCTCCCTTGTCTTTCTCCTCTGCCCCAAAAACGCTAAAAGCCCGGCACGAAGCCGAGCTTTATCGCTTTCAAATTCTCTTTCTGGAATTAGAACAAATAGGCAACTCCCAAACGGATTTGTCCTCTGTGGATGGAAGCGTCCTTGATCTCTGTCTTGTTCAAATTGACCAGACCGTAGCGGTAGCCGAATTTGACACGAATCTTGCCCAAGACGTCTACCCCTACACCACCACCGAGCATCACGTCAAATTTGGAAATATCCTTCGGAGACTTGGTGGTCTCTACGTCCAATTCTTTGGAGGACGCTTTTTGGCCCACCTGGAACTGGAAAGTCGGTCCTGCGTATGCGAACAATTTCAGGATAGAAAGAAGGTTTATCCCGTATTTCACATCGACAGGCACTTCAATCATATGTTCCTGAAAATTAATCTTTCCGCCATTTGCAAGGAAGGAATAATAGAATCCCGGATCAATGCTCAGACCTTTGTAAAGATGCAAGTCGAAACCTCCACCGATAAAGAATCCGTTATAGCTGGAGGTTGATTTGAGATCTTCAAACTTGAAATTCTCTGCTGAATTGGTATAACCCATGCCCACATGGAGCTGAGCAGATGCATCGGCCGCAATGAACATCAAAACTGCGGTCAAAAAGGCTGTCAAGAATTTTTTCATGAGGTTTTTGCTTTTTTTAGAATACGAATGATACCCCCAGCACCACCTGAGATCTGTGCTCGCTCACTTTGTCGAGGTCACCTTTGTAGAGATTGACCAGACCGTAACGGTAGCCGAGATCTACACGGAGGAAGTCGAGGATGTCTGCGGAAATGCCGCCACCGAGGAGAACATCAAATTTGGAGAGATCATCACTCTCCTTGGTGTCTGACCAATTGTTATTGCCGGCTTTCACCTGATATTTCTGCCCTACTTGGAACTGGAAAGTCGGACCTGCGAAAACGGAAAGTCTGAAGGCAGGAATGATGTCAAATCCATATTTCACATCAACAGGAAGATTGATGAAATGCTCCTGATTCTTGGCGGTCACTTTCGCCCCCAAGATATTGACCAATTCCTTTTCACCGGTAGTGAGATAGGAATAATAGAGACTCGGCGCAATACTGAGGCCTTTGACGATGTGGAAATCATAACCACCACCAATCTGGAAACCGTTGTATGCGGTAGTGTTCTTTTCTGAATCTATCTTCAAGATAGTAGAAGAGTTGGCATATCCCAAACCTACATGGAACTGCGCAAAAGCATCTGTTGCAACGAACATCATTGCTGATGCCAAAATAGCGGTAAAAATTTTTTTCATGTCTATAAAATTAAAGTTAAATATCTGTCTTGTCCATTTTTTCATATTATAGGATCGATTTCAAGTCGTTCCCTGCCAAATTGGAGTAAATCTGCCCCAGATGCGACATGACTGCATTGGGCAAATACGACTGAACAGCTTCCCGACTTCTTGCGCCCATCTCCTTGACCAGTTTACGGTCAGTCAACCGGAGCATGGCCTCATATATTTCTTCAATATTGCCAGGTTCGACCAAAATACCATTGTCTGTCACTACTTCTGGAATACCGCCTACAGGTGTGGAGATAATCGCACAACCATAACTCATCGCTTCGAGAATACTGATGGGCAATCCTTCATTTCTCGATGGCAGGATAAAAACATCCGCCTGATTGAGCATTTCTATCTTCTTGTCACCAAATACGAAACCTGCGAATTTAACAAAATTATCCAAGGTGGACTCATGTATCGCTTCTCTCAACTCTTTTTCCTGTCGATTTCCGCCAATTTGGAATAAAATCTCATCTTTTAGAACATTCTTATGAGCAGATATCGCCTGGATGATGTCAAATACCCCCTTTCTTTCTCCAATTTCACCTAAAAAGAGAAAATTGGTCCGGCCATTGTCAGGAATTTCCCGCAGTACCGGGCTTGCGGTTATGTTGTGAAGAATCTCAATTTGGACAGCAGGCACACCAATAGATTCAAACCAGTCTTTCCAAGATTGAGACAACACCACCAGCAGATCAGCAGCCAGCAAAGTGCTGAGAATCCAGTTTTTCCCCTTCTGGTCGGCCTCGTTGTAATAGTCCTTGAAACGGGAGGCGTGGATGTGGAGGATGACTTTCCTGCCGCTGCGACGCGCGATATGCAGGAGCCGGGCATTCTGACGGAAGGAGCCGTCGGCGGCGGTGTGGATGTGCACGACCCGAATCTGACGGTCCACGGCGAGTTTCCACCCCAGACGGAAGTAGGAGGTCCCGACATAGAGCAGCTTGTCCAGGAACTTGCGGCTCTTGAAAGTCGGCAGGTACTTGAACGTCTCAAAATGAGGACGATAGTACTGAAGCACCGCAGCAATGCCTCCAGGGGCATGGTTGCGGAATTCTTCGGCGACGATGAGCACCCGGTCGGTCAGTTCTTTCTTCAATATGCAGGAGTTCGGTTCCATAATTCTGTTGCTTTTCAGGTTCATTTGCCACTTAGTCGGCGGGCTGCTTTCTTGCCATCTCTGCTTCCTTTCCAGATGGCGCGGAGTTTGGCTAAACGGTGGTCAGCTCCGAGCAGAATGCGGACAGGAGCGGTCTTTTCCCAATCGTATTTCAGACGGGACAGCACACCGGCGATTTCCGGATAGTCCGCTGCCGGATATCGGGTGAGCGGAAAACGGGCTTTGAGGAGGCAGAGGCTCCGGTACCGGTCGTAGAGCCGGGCTTCGGAATAGCCGGGCACCGTGTAGGCTTTGCCGAAGAATCGTTTGCGGATGGGATAGCCGAGCTGGTGATGGAAAACGGTCCCTTCCACGAAATAGGAAGGAACCCCCTGCACCTTGGCGCGGCAAACCAGTTCTTCATCGATTCCGTCCACGAAGAGTTCCTGCCAATAGCCTCCCAACCGTTGGAGCAGAGAGGTCTTGGCCAACATACCCGAAGTGATGAGATTCATCGTAGGGATCAGACGGATACGGCTTTCGATTCCCTCTTCTGCATTTCCCTTTTCATCTGTAACCTGTATCAGTTTAAATTTCTGATTTTCAATGGAGTTATCCACAAATTGCGGATAACTTTCAATTCCGGCAGGAACCGATATGGTTAAAGCCGAACTTTCATTGTCACATTCAACTCTATGAGCTTCAACAGATTGAATCGTTCTAACAGGACCAAACAAAGCTTCCGGCACATCGGAGTTATCCACAATTACAGTTTTATACCAATGGAAATTTTCCCAGTCGGAATCCTGGTCCATAGTGAGCAGATAGTCGTATTTTTTTTCCACAGCGTAGCTAAGCACCTTGTCCAGCGCCTTGGCGATGCCGACATTGTTGCCCATGCCCATGTAGATGATTTTGGGATGATGTATGAAACGACAGGAGGCAGCTTGGACGGCTGGTGTATTTTCCCAAATGACAAGTCTGTCCACGTCATCAAGAAAAGAGCCGATATTGCGAAGCAGTTGGGCCTCTTCCGGATAGTATGTAACCACTACAGCCAATAACCTACTCATTTGTATTGATTTTTAAGAAGTCAGGTTCTATCAGAAAATGCGGGCGCTGATCCCGGTACCAGCGGTCTGGCGAAATGACAATCTTGTTTGGATTGGCAGACAGATATTGCGCCCACCAACTGAAAGTACTGTTGGAAAGAATGAAATGTTTGCAACTGTACATGAGACGGAGCTTTTCCCA
>JAHHQQ010000045.1 GCA_020026275.1 Bacteroidales bacterium | reverse complement strand
CGATAATAATGATGACACCCGATAGGATAACTGATATCCTCCAATTGGATTGCTCCGGAATCCTCCATAATATGGTCCACCTGGAAAGTCAGGACCGTTGAACGCATCAGATCATAATAGGTCATGACTCCCTTCTCGGCATCGAACCAATGTTTCACTGGTAACAACAGTTCCTTCGGTCCATTTCCCCTAAAAACGACGTCTTTCAGACGCTCTCCTGTTTGTCTGTCAAATATGTGCACAAACTTATTCTGTTCTTGCGAATAGGCCGTCACTATCAGATAGGGGCCATAGACTGCAACACCGCTGACGGCATTGAAATCAGGTATCTCATCCGTCAGCAACTCAAACTTCGCAGTGCTCTCCTTACTGACTTTAGGAAGCGCATAACTGGGCTCGTCTTTTCCGGACGAACAGCCTACGCACAAAGCCAGTACCAAAAAGCTCAATAGATAAATAAAGGTCTTTTTCATCTCTATTTCTTTTTTAAACAATTGGCACACAATCCAGTTACGTCATGTGCTGGACCACTATGTCCTGGAGCATAAATCAGTGCTTTACAACCTGGACATTGTGCCATACAATCATAATCTGGACCTTCGTCACAGTACCCCTTCAATGTTCCGGAGCCCTCATTTTGCGCCAGCGCCTCAACATTGGCATCAAAGAATTGGTTCATAGTGTCACTTTCGTTCTTGACATAGACAAAAGCGGAAACAGAGATTGCCAGAGCTATCGCTGAGACAATAAAAAAAAGTTTCTTTTTCATACTTGATTTTTTTTGGTCATTAATTGTTGTTTACAACATATTTCATGTTGTATTTTCCCTGTCAACCGGTTCCAACCGATACTTTTCAGGGGTTTTCTATATATATAACAATCCAAACAGGCGTTTGTATCGGTTTTTCGGTGACTTTTTTCAATTTTTTTGAAAAAAAGATTCGATGGGCCATTATTTTGGACTTTTTTAATAAAACTATTTCAAAATCTGTTTTCGGAACATAGACATGACCCATCCTGAAGAGATGATGAGTTTGAACAGAATAAGTACGATTGACAAAAAGGATTTGAACAAACAGGATAATACATTTTTTTCTATCATTTGTAATGATATTAAATATGCCAATTAAATGAGCGCAACTCCTATAATACTAACTGTAAAGAATTTCGGTCCTATCAAAGAAATTAGAATCGAATTCAATAAATATACTATACTTATTGGCGAACAGGGCTCTGGAAAAAGTACTGTTGCCAAGTTATTTTCTATGTTTCTATGGTTAGAGAAATCATTGTTACGCCATTTGACAACAAAAAAATATATCACTCAATTTTCGAGATTTCAGAAAAAGTATTGTGCGTATCATAACATAGACAGTTATTTTCGGAGTGATTCATACATTTACTTTGAAGGCATCCATTATGATTTCACCTATTCTGAAGAACAATTCATGATTCATGAAAAAGACATTGAAAACGATTTTCATGTCGCAAAGGTCATGTACGTTCCTGCTGAAAGGAACTATCTCAGCACCACAGATAACATCAGCAACTTGAAAGGACTTCCACAATCCCTTCAGAGTTTTTCTGAGGAATTTGAGAAATCTAAAGTTGCAATAAAAGAGGGCTATAACTTACCTTTCAATCGTATTCAATTTGAGTACGACAGCTTGAACAAAATTTCATGGATAAAAGGTGACGATTATAAAGTACGATTATCTGCGGCATCTAGTGGATACCAATCTGTTCTGCCACTTGTTCTGGTCAGCAAATACTTGACCCAGCTAGTTAGCGCCAACCTGTCCCAAAAAGAAATTGATCCACAGGAAAAGAAACAACTGGAGCTTGAGATAGAAAAAATCATGAACGATTCACTTCTGACCGAAGATGTCAAATACGCCATGGCCAGAAATGTTTCATCCCGTTTTTCATACTCCCATTTCGTCAATATTGTCGAGGAGCCGGAGCAGAATTTATACCCAAATTCGCAAATGAAAGTACTTTGGGAATTATTGGACCATGCAAATGAAACCACAGGGAATCAGTTGCTGCTGACGACCCACAGTCCTTATTTGATCAACTATATCTCCCTTGCTATCAAAGGATGGCAAATTTCACAATATACAACTGACAGGAACATACAAGAAAAAATTTACAGTATCATCCCGGAGAAGAGCCTGATAAATCCAGCCAACCTAAAGATTTATGAATTGGAGAACGGACTCTGCAATCTGCTCAATTCACTTGATGGCATCCCATCCGATGCAAATTTCTTGAATGAGGCACTGGGAGAAACAAATATACTTTTCGATGCTTTATTGGAAATCGAAGAAGAAATCGAAGAGAGCAATTGAGAGAGACAAAATTAGATGATGAAGCATATAGATTTTTTCAAACCAGAGTGTCAAACAGAGAATATCTCAGAAAAAAGATTCGGGATTTGTGATGATGAGGACAGTGGTGTTAAAACGCCTGCTTACGTAAGTTATGACTCCACCCGAGATAATTGGCTGTTGAACAACAATTACAGACAAATTAAGCCCTTTCATTGTTCATGAAAGGGCTTTTTGCTTATTGAACCATTCATTCCGCTACAGACGTATCTCAAGAAATGACAAGCACACAATAACACAGGTTAGAAAATTTCTAGCTTCAGACATATTACTTGAGAACAGTGACAGAATTTGCAAGACGAAGCTCGTTGTCAAGATCTGTCGTATAGTAACGTTGATTGATTCCATTCAGCAAAGAGATTATTTCTCGATATTATGTACTCCGACCGAAGTTACGGCGCAGCTCAAGCGACCGTCCTGGCGTGCTGCGTTGTTCTTCCACTGAAGTGGCCGAAGATTGGAGAGGATGGTTTGTCCTCCTCTGGAGACAGGAGTGATGTGATCGATTTCCCAACCATATTCACTGTCTCGATTTCCATATTCTTTGAAATCCATCCATGCTCCGCACTGGTCTTTTCGCCATATTGCAGAATTATTGAAAGGATCAACTGTTCCCTTCTCCCATACTCTTTGAATTGTTTCTTTATCAAAATTCATAAGACTGCTATTTAATTATTTTTCCAACTGTGCATGATTGGACAGATTTCAAGATGCTGTCCTTCAGCCACAGTCTCTTTTACTTCTTAACTTTTTTTAAAATCCAGCCATTAAATAATTAATGGCTGGGTTATCAAACATCACATTAAAGCACAATTAATGTTACATAACATGCAGCTACTGTTTGGAGTAACCGGTCCAAGACAAATTCAGAACAACGGCAGCATTGCTGGTTCCTTCTACAGCTTCCATCACATTGGTGATGACAATCTGGAAATCTCCTTCGACATTCAAATTGTCAAATTTCACCATAATTGCCTCGGGAGCTGTATCGCCATATCCATTATTAACTGCGTCCGGATTGTCTACTACCTTTGTCAACACGACCTTTCCTTCCTTCAGAATGTCCATCTGAAGTTTTACACCGATTCCACCATTATCGAAAGCTCGAGCATATCCAAATGATACTGACTGACAACCACCTGTCAAAACTGGTGAAGTAATCTTGCCTGTCGGCTTATTCTGCGATTTCTGTAAACCTGGAGCAAATTTTCCATCCGGTACGGTTTTACACATATTATGAGAAACTAGCCTTGCATTTTCTGCAATCCAACCTGATGGAGTTCGACGAGTGTTATACATTCCTCCGTTTTCATTCGGCAATTCCTCCAAATCAGCCTTTCCGCCACCGACAACCGGTTGGGACTCAGCATTCCACTGGGCAATCCGAATCTGCTGCTGGAATCTACCATCCTTTGATCTGATGAGGAACTGCACCATTCTTGGTTCGGCACCGGTGTTCTCATCGTATTCGAACCTCAGAACCTCATTGACGACAGCCTTGGTCTGAGGGGCTTCCCTGAACCATGGATGAGCCATGTTCATCCAGTCAACCTGAACGCCCAAATTGGTGGCGACAGGGATTTCAAATGTACCGGCAGCCGCATCCAGCTTGTAGAAGCCCTGCGGCGTATTGGCCGTGAAGTCAACCTTGAAAACGCCTTCCTCAAAGTTCAGGATACACATTCTGTTCTCGCCGTTCTCCTTGGCAGCCACCAGATAGATTTCACCATCGAGCGTTGCCGGAGCTGTGATTTCAAGTGAATAGTTGTTCATGTCGTACTTCGTCAGATTGGCGACAAAGCCTTTGGTCGCATGAGCACGGACCTTGGTACCGGCATCCGCTCCGACCACCTCAAAATCAACAGATGTCATGTCTTCTGGAGCAATGACGATGTCCGTTGAAGGGATTCTGATGTAGAAACTCAGGGCAGCGTTCTTCGGCACGACAATCTCGGTTCCATCTGCCAGCGTGAAGATGACTTTATCCTCGGAATCGACCACCTTCTTGAAGAGGTTGGCTTCTCCGGCAGGGCCCATTT
>JAHHQQ010000044.1 GCA_020026275.1 Bacteroidales bacterium | reverse complement strand
TATTGACCATATTGGTTCTTCAGCATCGGCTGAGCCAGTTCTCTCATCTTCTCTTCTGTTATCCAGCCCTTACGATAAGCAATACCTTCCAGACAAGCAAGTTTCAGTCCCTGACGTTTCTCAATGACCTCTACAAAAGTAGAAGCTTCGGAGAGTGAATCATGGGTACCGGTGTCCAGCCAAGCGAAACCACGTCCTAAAGTCTGTACTTTCAATTCCTTGTCTGCCAAGAATTCCTGATTGACGGTTGTAATCTCCAATTCACCTCGAGCGGAAGGTTTGATGTGCTTGGCAACATCTACCACCTTGTTCGGATAGAAATAAAGACCCACCACCGCATAATTGGATTTAGGATGTTCCGGTTTTTCTTCGATGGAGAGACAATTGCCTTCTTTGTCAAACTCGGCTACACCATAGCGTTCCGGGTCATTGACCCAATAACCGAAGACTGTCGCTTTCTTGTCTTCTTTAGCGGCTCTAACCGCTTCTTTTAGTTTAGTCGTAAAATAACTTCCATAGAAGATATTGTCTCCCAGAACCAAGCAGACATCGTCTTTACCAATAAACTGTTCACCGATAATGAAAGCTTGTGCCAATCCGTCTGGAGAAGGTTGTTCCGCATATTCAAAACGAACACCGTAGTCAGAACCGTCTCCCAATAGTCTCTGGAAACCCGGCAAATCTTGTGGCGTGGAGATAATGAGAATCTCTCTGATTCCTGCCAACATCAGAACAGAAATCGGATAATAAATCATCGGCTTGTCATAAATCGGAAGCATCTGTTTGCTTACGCCTTTGGTGATTGGATAAAGCCTGGTTCCAGAACCACCGGCAAGAACAATACCTTTCATATTCAGTTTCAATTAGTTTTCTTTATCAGAGCCATAATGATACCCGGAACCATAGCCATAATGATATCCATAACGATATCCATTTCTATAACCATGGGACATGATTTCAGTGCCGTTCAGAATAAGCGACATGTTCTTGTATCGCTTCTCGTTGTAGATCTTCTGAAGTTCTGGCAACATGGCTTTCTCCAACACTCCGGCACGGACCACGAAGATGGTACGGTCAGAGAGCTGCTCGATGATCTGGG
This sequence comes from Bacteroidales bacterium, assembly GCA_020026275.1. Classification (GTDB taxonomy): domain Bacteria; phylum Bacteroidota; class Bacteroidia; order Bacteroidales; family UBA932; genus Cryptobacteroides. The sequence continues at coordinate 4,027 of JAHHQQ010000044.1, read as the reverse complement.
TATCGGCCACAATTTCAACAGGAGGACAGTCAATGAAGATATAGTCATATTGAGTCCGTACGTTATCAATCAACTCCGCGAGACGAGGTTCGAAGAGAAGCTCGGTCGGGTTGGGAGGGATAGTTCCCACTGGAATGCCGTACAAGGACTTGTAGTCTGGATGACGGGATATCACCTCTTGAAGCGAAACCCGACCGCTCAGATAATCGGCCAGTCCGACATTCGGCGCTCCCATGTAATTGGAAGCGGAAGCGTGACGCATATCACCGTCAATAACCAGAACTTTCTTGTTCTTGATGGCAAGACAGACAGCCGTATTCATGGTCAGGAAGGACTTGCCGGAACCAGGATTGAAAGAGGTGACACAGATCACGTTGGCTTTCGGATTAGCTCCGACCATGAACTCGAGATTGGTACGGAGAACACGGAAGGCCTCGTTGATGACATTGCGACTGCCGGCTTTCACCACAATCTGTGCCTTTTCTTCCTCAACAGACTTTCGCCTCCAATTGAATTTCTGGAGTTGCTTGAAATCTTTGAATTTCTGGATATTTTGTACCAGACTTCCCCATTTTTCCGCATTGCCACTCAATAGCATCGGAATCTCCCCGATGAACGGTACGGTGACATTTTCCAAATCTTTACGGCCTCGGACACTGGTATTGGTCATTTCCAGCACAAATAAAACACCTCCCGGAATTGCAATTCCCAAAACTATCGCCATCAAGAGAATCATCATCTTTTTCGGAGCAATCGGATATGGACTTCCTGTCGGCGGAGTAATGATTCTGGAATTGTAGGCGGTGAAAGCTTGGGAGAGTTCGTTCTCTTCGCGCTTCTGAAGAAGGAAAAGGTAGAGGGACTCTTTGACTTTCTGCTGACGCTCGACGGAAATCAGGAATTTGGATTCGGTCGGTTTGGAAGCAATCTTGGAAGTGGTCTCCGCTTCAGATTCGTTCAAACTCTTGATTTGGGCATTGAGGGTCTCAATCTGGTTGTCGATGGAAACCATGACGGCTTCACGCATGGAAGCCAAAGCCGCATCCATGTCCTTGACCAACGGGTTGCGGTCACTACTGTTGGCTACCAGAGCATTGCGTTCCAACAACTGTTTGTTGTAAGCGGAAATCTGCCCTTCGATGCTTGCACTTTCAATGCCTGAATTGGCCGGAAGCAACTGGTCCTTGTGAACGGCATCCGTCAAGTAGGAACGGATATAGCGCGCCATATAGAGCTGGTTGTTGAGCGCCAGCATCTGGGTGCTGTTCTCCGCACTCTGTTTCATATAAATGTCGGAAACAGATTTAACATCAGTAATCAAATGCTTGCTCTTGAACTCGGAAATGTTGTCATCGACATTTCCCAACTCTTTCTCTATGACAGCCAGACGTTCGTTGATGAACATGGAGGTGCTGATGGCAATCTGGTTCTTGTCTTTCACCCATTTTTCGTTGTAGATGGCGATGAGAGTGTTGAGGACTTCATCGGCACGCTGGATGCAACCGTCCTGGATAGTGAGTGCAATGACAGAAGCATCTTTCTGCTCCCTGTTGATAGTCAAAGCTCTTTTATAGCGTCCGACAGCACTTTGGACCGCAGAACGGCTAATGTAATATTTCTCAGCCTCGTCTTTGTAGGAGAGGGTCGGCCTTACGATGATGGGGCCTGCCGGGGTGGACAAGGTGTCGAGCAGGTTGCCTTCTGCCTTGAAGTCGTGCTTGATCTTGTCGCCCTGTTCGCAGGTGACGAATTTCTCGACTTTGAATTTCTTGTCTCCCAAGGTGCGGAGTTCAAAAGAGAAGGAAGTGTTTTCTCCTGCCTCCAGCGCTTCGACTTGGAATGGCAGACTCATGCCATAGAGGACTTTTTTATGGAAACGGCCATCAGTTGCATAATTCATCTCCAGATGAAGACGCTTCACCACCTCATACATCAGGGCAGGTGAATTGAGGGAAATGACCTCATTGTTGACATTGGATTTGGTATTGAACATCCCCATGTCGGAAAAGGCATCCTCCATGGCGCCAATACCGCCCCCATTCTTGTCATCCTTGATGAGGAGTTCCGTGGAACGTTGATAAGTTGCCGGAGTGCGGAGAATATGCACAATGGCTATGAGGCCTGTCAGGGCCACACAAATGACGAACCAGTACCATTTGGAAAGACAGAGCATGAAGAAATCCTTGAGGTTGATTCCCTCCTCCACCTCTTCATTCATATTGTTGTTACTATAATTATTTTCCATAAAATCTTTTGATTTTCGTTAAACACAAACTACAGGAAGATGGCGATGCAGAGCGTGGACAGGAGAGATGCCATGCTCAAAATGAGAGAGGTCCATCTCAGGCTCTTGTCGCTGACGGTGGAGTCAGTCTGCTTGAATTTGTTCGGCTCCACATAGACCACGTCGTTCTGCTGGAGATAATAGACCGGAGAGGCATAGAGGTCGGTGCCGGAATTGAGATTGACGCGGTAGATCTTCTGTTTGCCGTTCTCCTCGCGCTGGACGGTGACGTTTTCACGCTGGCCTTTGATGCCGATGTCCCCTGCCATGCCGATGGCATCGAGAAGAGTCAGACGGTCACGGTCGATGTTGAAACGGCCGGGATGATTGACTTCGCCCAGAACGGAAACCGTGAGGTTGACAAACTCGACATTGACAACCGGATCTTTCACCAGGTCCTCTTCAATCAGCTTGGATTTGACACATTCGGCGATTTCCTGACGGTTCATGCCTTCAATATGAATCATTCCAATGACAGGGAAATCGATGTTGCCATCGTAATCGACAGTATAGGCAATCACTCCTTGAGGATAGGTATCATACTTGGAAACCTGACCAATTCGCTGCGTCACAATCGGCAAGTTGAAAAGGTTAGACAGGAGTGGGTCCTTGCTCTTGACAATGATGGAGATTTTGTCGTTCGGGCGGACACGGATGTCCATTACATGTGCGACCTGCCGCTCACCATCGTTTTCGATATCCTGGAAATAAGCGAGTCTTGGAGCTGAGCACGCTCCCAACAAAAGGGTGAGCGTCAGCAGCGATAACATTTTGCTGATTTTCATCTTATTACGTAATTTATTATCATTTTCTCTTTCGGCGGCTCTCCCAAATGAGAGCGAACTGGCAAATATAAGTATTTGCTTTCAGATAATCTGTATCAACTCAGGTGAAACTGACACCGATGCGGCCAACATATCTGGAATTTCCACAATAAATTGGGCTCCACGTCTGCCAACGGCACGAAGATAGATTCCTTCAGCGCCGTCAAAAGTGCCTCCGATGAGGCGGACCCGAGTGCCTTTCTTGAGATCGATTTCCCCTGGACGGTAGAAGCGTACTTGCGCTTCTCTGGCAGAGGAGATGCGAATGAAGTCGTTCATTTCTTTTTCGGGCACGGTCAGAAACTTGCAGCCTTCTTTGGTTTTCCAGACAGAGAACTGGAGAAAATTGTACTGGCGCTTCAGTTGCAAGATGTCATTGCGACAGGCATGGATAAAAATGATAGAGGGGATGACAGGTACTTGCCGGCAAATCCGTCGGCCATGGTTCATCTGGAGGATGGTATGTTTGGGAAGATAGTATTCGACGGTTCCTATCTCCTGCAATCTGGCTTCGGCAAGATTTTCTTTCCGATAGGCTCTCATCACATACCAGCGAATCTCATTGGGGTCGAGCTGTTTGGGGTCTGACATGTCACTTTGAAAAATAAAGAAATGATTTCTTTTTGGAGGAAGGTCATGACGTATTTCTAGGACTTTTGACATAGCTATAGCTCCTGCCAATTTACGTATCAGCTTGACAATCAACCGATTGCATATTCATTCCCAATAATGGAAAGCAAACGGTCAAACATAGTTTCTGGAGTTTTCAGGTTGCGTTTTGGTAGGATTTTTTGTCATTTTACGGTATTTTTCCCATGAGCAGCCGCCTTTCCACCACAATATATCAGTGAACAAATATAAGTCATTAATTCAGTATTGGCAAAATTGAGCCCTATCTTTTTTTGTCTTTTTTCATGGT
>JAHHQQ010000043.1 GCA_020026275.1 Bacteroidales bacterium | reverse complement strand
TGATTTTGTTTCATTTTCTTTACCTCTTATTCTCTCTCAATATTTTCAATGAACTGTCGTTTGAGTTACTGTTTTGTTTCAAACGGATTGCAAAGATACGCACTTTTTTCTTTCCTCCAAATTTTTTCGAAGAAATTTTCACATTTTTCTGATATTTTTTTGATTTTCGTCCCTTGCGCCCCTCCCCTCCTGACAGACATAAACGATTTAAGTCATAGAAAATCAACCAATAGCCTCCAGATTCCCGTCAAGACACATTTTTTTTGAATAAAATCGAATATTTTACGCTTTTTATGAGTCATTTTCTTAAATTTGAATTCAGAGACTCTATTTGAGAAGGACATTTCCGGAATTTAGGGCAATGTCCTTCATTTATTGTACTACATTAATTAATCAATTGACTGATGAAAAAGAAAAATCTCCAACTCCCAGAAAACGCACATCGGGAACTGAAGGCCGGTGAGGAATACCAACCGCTACTGAGCCCCAACCACAAATTTGCCGAAGTGACTCCTTATTCTGTTACCGTGGGACTCTTGATGGTAGTCATCTTCTCGGCCGCTGCCGCTTATCTGGGTCTGAAAGTAGGCCAGGTCTTTGAGGCCGCCATTCCGATTGCCATCATTGCCGTAGGCCTGACCGGTGCCCTCGGAAAGAAAGATGGCCTCAGCCAGAACGTGATCATCCAATCGATCGGAGGATGTTCCGGTGCCATTGTCGCCGGTGCCATCTTCACCCTTCCTGCTATCTATATATTAGGAGTAGATGTCAATTTCTGGCAAATGTTCCTGTCTTCCCTCTTGGGAGGCATTCTTGGCATTCTCTTCCTCATTCCTTTCAGAAAATATTTCGTGAAGGAGATGCATGGCAAATATCCTTTCCCGGAAGCGACTGCCACCACTCAGGTGCTGGTCAATGGTGAAGGCGGTGGAAAAGGCGCCAAGACCCTTGTCATCAGTGGTCTCATCGGCGGTCTCTATGATTTCGTCGTCGCCACTTTCGGTGCCTGGTCCGAAACGCTCACCACAACGGTGTTCCATTGGGGACAGGTCCTTTCAGATAAGGCAAAACTCGTGTTCAAGATCAATACCGGTGCAGCCGTACTGGGCCTCGGATACATTGTCGGACTCAAATATGCATTCATCATCTGCTGCGGCAGCTTCCTCGTCTGGTTCATCATCATTCCTCTGATGAATCTCATCTGGGGCGGCAGTGTCATTGACCTGATGAACACCGGCGTCACGACCACCATCGGTGAAATGGGACCGGATCAGATCTTCAGTGACTATGCAAGGCACATCGGCATCGGCGGCATTGCCACAGCCGGTGTCATCGGCATCATCAAATCTTTTGGCGTCATCAAATCAGCCGCTTCACTGGCCATCGGAGAGTTCAAGAAAAAGCCAAGCCAGGCAGAAGGCAAAGTGGACCGGACCAATGAAGACATTCCTATGAAGACCGTCGTCTTCGGAATCGTCCTCACTCTTCTGGCCATATTCGCATTTTTCGCCTTAGGCGGAGTAGTGGAAAATATCTGGCAGGCGATTATCGGACTCGTCATCGTGGCAGTCATTTCCTTCCTGTTCACTACCGTGGCAGCCAACGCCATTGCCATTGTCGGCAGCAATCCGGTCAGCGGCATGACTCTGATGACTTTGATTATCGCCTCCCTGATTCTGGTGGCAGTCGGTCTGAACGGAAATGTCGGAATGGCGGCCGCCCTGATTATCGGAGGAGTTGTCTGCACAGCCTTGTCCATGGCTGGTTCCTTCATCACTGACCTCAAGATCGGTTACTGGATCGGCACCACCCCTCGCAAGCAGGAAGGCTGGAAGTTTCTTGGAACAGTCGTTGCCGCCGCTACCGTCTGCGGTGTCATGTTCATTCTGAACAAGACATTCGGATTTACCGGAGAAGATGCACTGGTCGCACCTCAGGCCAATGCAATGGCAGCCGTCATCCAACCTATGATGAACGGAGGAAGCGCTCCTTGGCTGCTGTATGGTATCGGTGCGGTCATCGCCCTGGTGCTGACGGCCTTCAAAGTACCGGCTCTGCCATTTGCACTGGGTATGTTCATTCCTCTGGACCTGAACCTGCCTCTCCTTGTCGGAGGTGCCATTTCATGGTTCGTCGGCAGCAGAAGCAAAGACCAGAAACTGAATGAGGCTCGTGTGGAGAAAGGTACGCTCATCGCTTCCGGTTTCATTGCAGGTGGCGCGCTCATGGGCGTGGTCAGCGCAATCCTCAAATTTGCGAACATCGACTGGTTCCTGTCAGAATGGAACACCAATTATGGCGGACTCGTCGCTGTGGTGCCGTTCCTGGCAATTATCGGCTACATGATCTATGCTTCCTTGAAGAAGGAAAAAGAACAGACTGAATAGAAAATCATAAAATACGAAAACAATGGAAAATATTGTAGAGAGATTCCTGCGCTACGTCGCAGTGGATACCCAATCAGATGAAACATCTGAAACCCAGCCCAGCACCGCCAAGCAGCTGGTTCTGCTGAAGATGCTGTGCGAAGAACTCAATGCTATGGGCATTGAGGCAACTTTGGATGAGTATGGCTATGTCATGGGCACCATCCCTTCCAACATTGACAAGGAGGTGCCGGCAGTGGGCTTCGTCTCCCATGTCGATACGGCTCCGGATGCAAGCGGCGCCGACATCAAGCCTCAGATCATTCCTAATTATGACGGATCAGCCATTCCTCTGAAAGGGGTTCCCGGACTGGCTCTCGATCCGGAAGAGTTTCCTGAACTTCTATTATATAAAGGACAGACCCTCATCACTACGGACGGAACGACCTTGCTGGGAGCAGATGACAAGGCAGGCGTCGCCGAAATCATGACCGCCGCACAATATCTTATGGAACATCCTGAAGTGAAGCATGGTCCTGTCAAGATCGGTTTCACTCCAGATGAGGAGATTGGTCGTGGTGTCGTCAAATTTGATGTTGCCCGGTTTGGGGCGAAATATGCCTACACCATGGATGGCGGTGAGATTGGTGAACTTGAATTTGAGAACTTCAATGCCGCCAGTGCCCGAATCCACCTGCAGGGTCTGAATGTGCATCCGGGTTCTGCGAAAGGCAAGATGAAGAATGCCATCCTCATCGCATCCGAGCTGAACGGAATGCTGCCTGTGGAGCAGAGGCCGGAATATACTTGCGACTACGAAGGCTTCTTCCACATCATTTCCTTCAACGGAACCGTGGAAAATGCCGATATCGTCTACATCATCCGTGACCACGACCGGAAGAAGTTCGAGGAGAAGAAGCAGCTCATCCAGCATTGCGTCGATTTCATCAATGCCAAATATGGAGACGGTACGGCCACCCTGGAGTTGAAAGATTCCTATTATAATATGAAAGAGCAGGTGATGCCGCATTATCATATTGTCGAGAAAGCCATGAAGGCTCTTGAAATGGCCGGCATCCAGCCGAAGGTGCAGCCGATCCGTGGCGGTACAGACGGTGCCAACCTCTCATTCAGAGGCCTGCCTTGTCCTAACATCTTTGCCGGCGGACACAATTTCCATGGCAAGATGGAGTTCGTCCCTGTAGAGAGCATGGAAAAGGCCTCACAGGTCATTCTGAACATCATCGGTCTGTTCGCAGAAGAATAGTTCCGGTGCAACGCATCCAAAACAAAAGGAGGACGGCAGAAGCCATCCTCCTTTTATTTTATTGCAGACCTTCAAAGAGGCCCTCTGATTATTTGATTACGTTCAGTTCCTTACCCACCTTGATGAAGGCTGCGATTGCCCTGTCAAGATGTTCCTTCTTGTGAGCAGCTGAGAGCTGGACACGGATACGGGCCTGTCCTTTCGGTACGACCGGATAATAGAAACCGGTAACGAAGATGCCCTCTTCAGCCATCTTGGCGGCGAATTCCTGAGAAAGTTTCGCATCGTAGAGCATTACTGCACAGATAGCGGACTGGGTCGGTTTGATATCGAATCCGGCTGCGAGCATCTTGTCACGGAAATAAGCGACATTCTCCTGCTGGCGGTCGTGGAGTTCATTGCTTTCATCCAGCATCTTGAACATTTCGATACCGGCAGCGACAATCATTGGAGGAAGTGAGTTGGAGAACAGATATGGACGGGAACGCTGACGGAGCATGTCAATGATTTCCTTACGTCCAGTAGTGAAGCCACCGACAGTACCACCGAATGCTTTACCGAGGGTACCGGTGAAGATGTCAATCTTGCCGTAGCAGTTGAACTGTTCTGCCACACCTCTACCTGTCTTGCCGACAACACCTGCTGAATGGCTCTCATCCACCATTACCAGGGCATCGTATTTTTCTGCGAGTTCGCAGATCTTGTCCATAGGAGCCACATTGCCATCCATTGAGAACACACCGTCTGTACAGATGATGCGGAAGCGCTGTGCCTGTGCTTCCTTAAGGCAACGCTCCAGATCAGCCATGTCCGCATTGGCATATCTGTAGCGGACAGCCTTGCAGAGTCTTACACCATCAATGATGGATGCGTGGTTGAGTGAATCTGAGATAATGGCATCGTCTGCAGTAAGAAGCGGTTCAAAAACACCTCCGTTTGCGTCGAAGCAAGATGCATACAGAATCGTATCTTCTGTCTTGAAGAAATTGGAGATGGACTTTTCCAGCTGCCTGTGCAGGTCCTGAGTTCCACAGATGAAACGAACAGAAGACATTCCGAAGCCCCTTTCATCCATCGCTTTCTTGGCCGCCTCAATCAATCTTGGAGAATCGGCCAGCCCCAAATAATTGTTGGCACAAAAATTCAACGCTTTGGAGCCATCTTCAAGCGTAATTTCGGCAGACTGACTGGAGGCGATATTCCTCTCATTCTTGTACAGGCCAGCTTCCTTGATTGCGGAGAGCTCGTCTATCAGATGTTTTTGAAATTTTCCGTACATGATAAAATAATTTTATACAAAAATATCACTTTTCATCCTCATTTCATACAAATACTGGACAATTCATTAAAATACTGTATTTCATGTCCATCTTACAGAAATAAAATGTAAATTTGCAATGCTAAAGTAAATATCGTCATCAATATGAAAAATGTCCTTGTCATAGGCTCAACAGGTCAAATCGGATCTGAGCTCACGATGAAAATCAGGAAAGAATTCCCTGAAGGAAATGTTGTTGCAGGTTATATTCCAGGTGCAGAACCTAAAGGAATCCTGTTGGAAAGCGGTCCATCAGAAATCGCCAATGTTTGTGATGGTGCCCAATTGGCCGCAATTGTAGACAAATACAAGATTGACACTATCTACAATTTGGCCGCCTTACTTTCTGCAGTAGCAGAAAAAAAGCCACTTCTGGCTTGGGATATCCAAATGAACGGACTTCTCAACATTTTGGAAATCGCACGCGAAAAAGGTTGCGCCGTCTTCACTCCAAGTTCCATCGGCTCCTTTGGCCCGAACACTCCTCATGACAACACTCCTCAAGATACACTCCAGAGACCTTGTTCCATGTATGGTGTCACTAAAGTGGCAACAGAGTTGCTGAGCGACTACTATCATCATAAATACGGTGTAGATACACGTTCCGTACGTTTCCCTGGTCTGATTTCCAATGTGACCCTTCCAGGTGGCGGCACCACTGACTATGCAGTAGAAATATATTACGCCGCAGTCAAAGGAGAGGAATTTGTCTGCCCGATTGCAGCAGATACTTATATGGATATGATGTATATGCCAGATGCATTGAAAGCTGCCGTTGACATCATGAACGCAGACCCAAGCAAACTGGTTCACAGAAACTCATTCAACATCGCATCCATGAGTTTCGATCCAGAAATCATCTATCACAAAATCCAGGAATTCTATCCTGACTTCAAGATGAGATACGAAGTGGATCCTGTCCGTCA
>JAHHQQ010000042.1 GCA_020026275.1 Bacteroidales bacterium | reverse complement strand
CAATTATACACTTGTCGTCTATAATTTGAGGTTATGGATATGAAAATGAAAATAAGTGAATGTAAACGTTGTTTCTTGTCTTTTGAAAAAGGAAATGTTTCAAGACAAGACAGGTCTTGGCGAATCATGTAATTAAGTGAAACTGAAATGAAAAAAATTCTGATGATGTTTTTGCCGTTTCTTGCGGTATTACAGGTAATGGCCGGCAATGTCAGGCCGGGAAATTCCATCAAGTTCATTGATTACAATATTATGAACGGTATGTGGTGGGACCAGTATAACAATTATGACCGTTTTGTCACCTGGATGAATGGACAGGCGCCTGATGTCTTTGCAATCTGTGAAGGAGCGATGCACAAGGATAGGGAACTGCATAGGATACATGATGATTCTACATCAAGGTATCTGCCGTATCACCTCAAAGAGTTGGCACAAAGGTGGGGACATTCGTATGTTGCGGTAGGGCCTTGTCAGGACAATTATCCTGTTGCAATTACCTCCCGATATCCAATTGAGGTGGTCCAGAAAATCGGTGGAGGTTTGTCTCATGGCGCATTGCATGTCAAGATTCGTGGGGTGAACTATATTGTCATCCATACTTGGCCTCTTGGGCGTTATCAGGAAGTCAATGTGAAAGGTGTTCCTGAAAATGTGAAGAAGCTTCCTGAGAGAGTTCTTACCTGTAAGGGAGGGGACAAGTCCAGATACGAGGAGTTGAAGGCGGTCATCAATCTGACCATCAACAATCCCAAATTCAAGGATGAGAAATATTGGATCATGACTGGAGACATGAATTCACGCTCTGCTGTGGACGATGCCTATTACAAGTCCCGGAATCTGACCTGCAATTACGATGCGATGAACTTGATGCTGGATGCCTTCGGAAATGATGTGATGAACCGATTTCATGAAGGGAAGTACATGACTTCGCTGCCATCTGGCTTTGCCCGGCTGGATTATTTCTATGCCAATGATGCCCTTTTCAATCGTACATTCTCTGCGGAAACTATATACGATGACTTTACCAGAGTCGCTTCCGATCATTTTCCTATCTGCATGGAGTTTGAGGATGTGTTGGAGGAAGAAAATGATATTCTCAAAAAGGAAATCTGCATTATTCCGAAACCGGTATCGGTTGAACGCAAATCTGGATTTTTCAAGATTTCAGAGCAGACTCGGTTGTTTTCTGCAGATTCCCGACTGCGGAAACCTGCCTCTATTTTTGCCTCCTATATGGAGCCGGTGCTCGGATTTGAACTTTCCTTTTCGGAAATTCCGGCAGCCGGATCCATTGAACTGACTCTGGACGGCAGTTTGGAAAAGGAGGAATATATTCTGGAAGTCCGTCGCTCAGGTATCGTATTGAGAGGTGGTTCTCCTCATGGAGTCTCCCATGGCCTTCAGACCTTGCGTCAGGTTATATTGGAGGGTCGTGTGCATTGCATGACGGTGAAGGATAAGCCTTGCTTTGCATACAGGGGGACCATGCTGGATGTGGCGAGACATTTTTTTACAGTGGAAGAGGTAAAGTCTTTCATTGACATGATTGCCATGCACAAGATGAATGTTTTTCATTGGCATCTTACAGAAGACCAGGGTTGGAGAATTGAAATAAAGAAATATCCGGAACTGACCAAGGTAGGATCCGTAAGACGTGAAACGATAATAGGCCAGAACCGCCTGGAAGGTGCTGTCTTCGACGGAACCGGATACGGAGGCTATTATTCTCAGGAAGAAGTGAAGGAGATTGTCAAATATGCGGAAGACCGCTATATTACCGTGATTCCGGAGATAGAGATGCCGGGGCACGGCATGGGTGCATTGACCAGTTATCCTTGGTTGGGCTGTACAGGCGGTCCTTATTCCGTCTGGACGAGATGGGGAATCAGCGAAGACGTATATTGTGCCGGAAAAGAGTCCACTTTCCAGTTCATCGAGGATGTCCTTTCTGAAATATTGGAGCTGTTCCCGTCACAATATATACATATTGGTGGAGATGAATGTCCAAAAGACAGGTGGCGTCAATGTCCGCTTTGTCAGAAACGGATTGAAGAGGAAGGTCTTCGGGATGAACGTCAGCTTCAGAGTTATTTCATCCATAGAATTGAGGCATGGCTGAATAGTCATGGCCGGAAGCTGATCGGTTGGGATGAAATCATTGATGGCGGAATTTCCAAGAGTGCGACTGTCATGACATGGCGTGATCAGCATAATGGAGTCAAGGCTGCTATGGCTGGCAATGATGTGATCATGACTCCGAAATGGAATTGTTATTTTGATTATGCCCAGACGGGCGATCCTCTTGGAATGGAACCGCTTTGCGGAACGAGGTATCTTCCTGTAAAGCAGGTTTACAGTTTGGATCCTTACAGCAATATCAGCCGGCGGTTGGCTCCAAGAATACTCGGTGTCCAGGCAAATGTATGGACAGAATATATTCCGGATATCAAATCTGTACAATATAAGGTCCTGCCGAGATTGGCAGCGTTGAGTGAGGTCGGGTGGTCATATGACCGGAAGAATTTTCTGGATTTCAAGAAACGTTCAGTCGCTCTTCTGCCTCAACTGTATAGAAAATGTGGATATACCTATGCTCCTTATTTCTTTACAGGTCAGGACCAGTAGCGGATGGAAATATATTTATGTGGTGTGTTCCACTGAAGAATTTAAGTGCGTGTTGGATTTGTGAAAAGAAGGGGAGTCCGAATTGTCTCGGGCTCCCCTTCAAATTGATTTGTGTTTCTTTCATTCGCCTTTGGCAATGACGATTTGCACGCCGGTTTCTTCGAGATGTTCCTTCATTTCCGGAGTGAGACCTTCATCGGTGATAATCATGTCAATGTCTTCTAATTGGCATATTTTGCCAAATCCTCGACGTCCGAATTTGGTAGAGTCGGCCAGGACGATTGTCTTGTCGGCGGCTTGCATCATCGCATTGGTCAGACTGGCTTCTTCTGTGGTGGCACAGGTGATACCTGTCTGGCGGTCAATGCCGTCGCAGCCGATGAACAGTTTGGAACAACTGATATTCTTCAGGCCGGAAGCTGCATATTCGCCTCTTACTGATAAGGAATTTTTGTACATTTTTCCACCGAGAACTGTGACATTGACGTTTTCTTTGTCATTGACCAGAATGGCAATCCCCAGTGAAGGTGTGACTACGTTGATGCTTCCGATGGGCTCAAGGATGCTGGCAAAGGCAGTGACGGTGGAACCTGAAGCCAGAATGATGGCATCTTCCCTGCTGATGAGCTTTTGGGCGGCCGTCGCGATGATTTTCTTTTCAGTTTTGTTTTTTTCCGTTTTGACATTGATGCTGAGGTCCAGTACCCGAGGTTTCACCGGTGAGGCGCTGCCGTGTGACCGGACAAGCAGATTTTGATTTTCAAGTGCTTCCAGATCCTTTCGGATGGTAGGCAGTGATACGTCCAAATCTTTTGCCAATTCTACAACAGAGACGTATCCTTTTCTGTTGAGTTTGTCAAGAATGTAATTATGTCTTTCTGCTATATTTTTCATGGTCTGTTTATGTAAGAATAATCAATTGTCAACTTTCGGCCAATGTGAAGATGTTATTTGTTCTAGTTTTTGCCACATTCACAAAAATAAAAATTGTTTTTCGATTCTTTTACTTTTTGTCAATGAATTTTTCGTTTTTTTTCAAAATCAATAGCATTGTTCCGTGATTTTTTTGTGATGTTATGGAAGACAAGGAGCATCTTCCGAACGGGACATTGGCCGGTTGTATTTTTTTCCCTATATTGCTATAATTTATGGCGTTCCTGTCGGTGACGTACTGGAATTTTTGAAGAATGAAAAGGCAGTTTGTTGCATATATGGTGATGGCGGTCGCTTTTTGGTTGTTGACTGCTTGTGGCGAGAATGGGGAGCCGGAGCAGAAGCCGGCAGCTCCTGTCTTGCCGGCTGGTCATTTCGCTTTGGGGGCGGATATCAGTTGGGTGACGGAGATGGAGAGCCGTGGCATGAAGTTTTATGGTGCTGGGGCGAGGCCGATGGAGTGTACGGAGCTGTTGTCGGAGAGGGGTTTCAATGCGATCCGGCTGCGTGTGTGGGTGGATCCGAAGGAGGGCTGGTGCAATGTGGAGGACGTGCTGGTCAAGGCTTTGCGTGCGGAGGCGTTGGGGATGGGCGTGATGGTCGATTTCCATTATAGCGATACGTGGGCGGATCCGGGTCATCAGCTTGTTCCGGAGGTGTGGCGGTCGCTGGGGAGCGGTGAGATGGCCTCGGCGGTGGCGGAGCATACCCGTGAGGTGCTTTCGCTTCTCAAATCGCACGAGGTGAAGGTGCTGTGGGTGCAGGTGGGCAATGAGACCTCGGACGGCATGTTGTGGCCGACAGGTCGGGCGTCTCGGCATCCTTCACAGTATGCGGCGTTGACGAAGGCTGGTGCGGAGGCGGTCCGGGAGGTGTATCCCAAGGCGAAGGTGATAGTGCATCTGGATGCCGGCCATGATATCGGGCGGTACAATCAGATTTTTGACATCCTGGAGAAAAATGAGGTCCGGTATGATTTGATCGGCATGTCCGTCTATCCCTATTGGGCACAGCTGCCATGGAAGCAGTGCGTGGACCAGGCGGTTGCCAACATGTCTGCGTTGCACCGGAAATATGGGAAGGAAGTGATGGTTTGTGAGACAGGGATGCCGGTGGATGAGCCGGAGGAGGCCTATCTCATGCTGAAATATCTGCTGCTGCGGTCTGCTGCTGCAAAAGTCTGCCGGGGTGTGTTCTATTGGGAACCGGAGGCCCCGGCTGGTTACAATGGGGGCTACCGGTTGGGTGCGTTCGTACGGGGCCGGCCTACCAAAGCATTGAAGGCCTTTGAGGAGTTCTCATGGTTCCAGCAGTGAGATGGAGTCATGTGCAATTCCTTGCCAAGAACAAAGGAATTGCATGAAATGGTGTCTCCCGGCCGATTCTTTGAATTTCTGTTGCAGCAAAGTCTTTCCAGCGTTGTTTCGGAGATGTGTTCATGCAGTTTCTCTTCAATCTGGTCCGGCAGAACCGGCAGGAGAAAAAGTTGCCAGTGCAAATCCGATGAGGGCGGTCCTTATTTCGGGTTCGTGTTTCTGGTTCTGAAGGATTCCCTTGCTTTTCGGATATAGAGCTTGAGGATGACACATGGGCATTTGCCGGAGGCGGCGAAGGCTCTGGTCTGTTCGGGAAATTTGTAGAGGGCGGTTGCCATGAGCCAGGCAGCGGCCATGTTTACGTAGTAGGGGACGGTGCCCAGTACGGTCCCCTGGTCGTCGGAGGTCCGGCAGTCGGCTGGGGCGTATTCGGACTGGATCTGGTCGTAGGGAAGGGTCGCGATGTGGTCGAACAGCAGCGGCAGGTGGTCCGCATCGATGAAATGCGCCAGGGAAAAGACCAGGGCGAACCGCACTTCAAATTCTCTTTGGGAGCGGAACCAGGGCTGGAGGAACTGCCAGACTTCTTCGCGATTCTTTTTGCACCATTTCGCTCCGGAGCAGACGCTGTCGCAGACCGCCCAGTTGTCGATGGTGGGGATGAAGGTGCGGAAGCCTTCCAGCCTTTTCTCCAGCGGCAGACGCATCTGGTTCAGCATCATGCCCCAGAGCATTTTCTCTTCATAGCACAGTCCTTTTCTCGGGTCGGCGGCCTGGAGGAGTTCGAATTGCCGGATCAGCTCTTCCGCCTGCCCGTCCCGGACCAGTTTTGCCGCCAGTTTCCGCAGGTCGGGAATGTGTACTCCCATAATCTTCACGCCTGGAAGGGGATTGATGATGTGGATATGCCCTTTCTGATAGCGTTCGTCATGAAGAAACCTGAAAGGAATGTAGGGGGAGAGCTGGTCTTCGAGCATGGTGGGTTACTGTTTTCTGGCTTCTCTGGCCATTTTGAACAATTCTGGGGAGACGTGGCAATAGCCGTTCGGGTTGTGCTCCAGATAGTCCTGATGGTAGTCTTCTGCCGGATAGAAGTTCTTCAGCGGCAGCACTTCCACCAGAATCGGGGCATCGTACTGGGAAGCCAGTTCCTGGACGGTCTTCAGAATGAGGTCCTTGTCTGCCGGGTCGGTGTAGTAGATGCCGGTCCGGTACTGGGTGCCGTGGTCTCCGCCTTGACGGTTGAGGATGGTCGGGTCAATCATTTTGAAGAACAGACGGATGAGGAAAGGTAGGTCTGCGAGCTGCTCGTCGTATTCGGTGAGTACGGTTTCCGCAAAACCGGTGGTGTTCGAGCAGACTTGCTGGTAGGTCGGATGCTCGATGTTGCCGTTCGCATAGCCTGTCTGGGTGTTCACCACCCCTTGTATTTGTTTGAGGAAATGTTCTGTTCCCCAGAAACATCCTCCTGCAAAGTAAATGGTCTTCATATTGAATGCAAAATTTTAGTTTATGGCTGCTCCTGGTGGGATTGGAAAGCAATCCTCGGTGTGCCGTCGTGGGTGTAGATGATGCCGCACGGGACGAAGCCGCATTTGCGCAGAAGGTGCTGCATGATGAGATTGTCCCGATGGGTGTCCACCCTTATGTTCTTGTCTTCGTGCAGTGCCCAATCGAAACAGATTTGCGCAATGCCTTTGTGCGAACCGTCAGAGGCCAGCCTGTGGATGACATGGTAGGGCTGCTCGTTGAGCCATTGTCCGTCTTGAATGAGCCGGTAGGTCGGATCCGGACCTGCCATGAAGCAGAAGGCCGCCACAATGTGACCTTCGGAATTTTCGCAGACATAGAGGCTGTCTTTCCGGAAATCTTCCAGCAAGTCTTCTCTGGAGGGATAGCCGTTGACCCATTGGGTGGGGTTGCCTGTCCGGGCCATGAATTCCCGGGCGTAGGCATAGACGGCTTCCAAGCTGTCCAGATCGGAAAGACGTGCTTTCCGGATCGTCAGTTCGCTGTTTTTCTGTATCATCAGAAAATGTGTTTTCGGCCCAGAACGAAAATGTCGATGACAGATTTCACTCCACCGGATGGATATTGCTTCTGATAGTAGAAGGTCTTGTCATGACAAAGCCACGCTTCATTCTTTACGAAAAAGACGATGAAGTCGCCCGACTCGCCGGGATCGTGCTGTTCAATCAGATCCCATTTCTGCCAGCTTTGCGGATGCCAGTCCTGCAAGAGAGGGAGAAAGTGCTCCGGATTCTTTGGCTGCTCGATCTTCTTTCGCTGGAGTTCTCCGTACAGGGAGAAGTTCTCTTTCAGTAGGATGCAGGCCCATTGTGTCATATGGTTGTAGAGCAGGAATTGGGAGTGGGCGATGGGACCGGCATCCTCCAAATCTTTTTCGATGGCTGCTTTTGTAGCGGCATCTTCCACTTCCGTGAACCAGGTGCAGCGTGGTGCAGTGGTATTTTTTTCCAGGAAACCGTCTGGAAAGAGGTGGATGGGCAGGTCTTCTGAACGTTTGTCCTCTTGTCCCAGGACTTTGATCAGTTGGTATTCCGACCAGACCGGTTCGGCTTTGCGGTCGTCCCGGTATTGGGTTTCCTGAAGCAGGATGCGGTATTCCGTTCCTTC
>JAHHQQ010000041.1 GCA_020026275.1 Bacteroidales bacterium | reverse complement strand
TAAGTGCATGTCATTTCCGACCGTTATGGATTTGAAAAAATTTTCAGATTTTTTTCGAAAATTTTGGCCGGTGCCCTGCCTCCCTTCTGAAAACGTCCTTTTCTTCCTAAAAAAAGACTCCCTGCCTTTTTCAAGGACAGGGGATCTTTCTATTCTTCTATAAAATAGTCCCCGAAAAGGGACATTTCCGACAAAATCATTTCTTTTTCCAGAAACGGCTGGTAATATCCTCCACCAGACGCTCCCCTTCTCCGGTGACCCGGATCTTATAAAGCCGCTGATTGGTCGTGACAGAATTGAGCGGACCGTAGCTAGCTATATAAGGTCCTACCTTTATATAGTCAAAAAGCGAAAACAGTTCATCTTCTACCGCCTTGCGACCTGAATACAGAGCCACTTGGATATGATGCCGCTCCTTGACGTAACGGGCAGCTTCCTTCAAAGCCTCCATATCATTGCCTTCTCCAAGAAACAGGAAGCAGTTGACACCATAGTTGTCTTCAATCATGTTGCTGATTTCCTGATGGGTCAGCTCTTCTCCAATATTCTCCTTCAAGAAAGGAGAGTGGCATCCAATGCAATTTCCTTGGCAATTGGAAATCTCCACTGCCAAGGAAACCATATCAGGTATTTCTTCAAGGACGACAGAAGTCAGTTCCTTCACGAATTTGATCATATCGTCCAGAACTATGCGTTATAATATCTGTGCTTTGCCTCCTCCTGGCGCATTTCACTGAAAGAAGAGACACGTTTGAGGTAACCGATGACCCTGGTCAGATAATCCAGGTTGCGGCTTCCACATTTCGGGCAGACGGTCAACGTATCCTTGCTGATGTAACCACAATCATTGCAGACCGTATTCCGGCAGTTGAATGTGAAATAGTTGGTGCCATAATGGGCAGCCGTCTTCATCAGCTGACGATACTGGTCCTTGGACAGGTGTTCCTGAATGTTCATATGAAGGGCAGAACCGCCGTCCAGATATTTCACATAGTCTTCTCCATGCAGTTTGAACTTGTCAATCATGGACAAAGTGTCATCTTCCGGATTGTAGAAGTAGGAACTGTACATATTATGTTTAGGAGAAACGAAGAATCCGTCCTTCTGATCCCACTTGTAGTTCTTGCCGGAAAGATTCTCTCCTGGAACAAACTCTGTATTGAACATCGTATCAGGGGTCTTGTCATTCTTGTTGGCAATGTTGATGGTCTCCAGCAACGCATTGACAAATTCATTGTAGTCCTTGTTTGGAGACACTTCCAGTCCCAGAAACTCAGCCGCATCGGTCATACCGTTCACTCCCACGGTCAGATATTGTCTGCGCATATCGATGAAACCGGCTCTATAGACATCAAGCATATCCGCATTCAAGAAATCCTTGATGATTTCATTAAACGCAGTCTGATATTTATGCACTCTTTCGGTTATTTCACGCACATCATTATTGAAATAAGCGTACAGTTCCTGACGATCGAACTTCAAGCTTGGATCCAAAGGTTCGGAAACAGGAATGTGAATACCCTTCTTCTCCTTGAAATAACGACGGGTGGCAATCTGGATGATACGGTTCAGGTTGATGGTCATGACAGATTTGGAACCGGTAGAGACAGAAGCGGTACCCATAGAATACTGGTGGGTCGTATGATTGTGTTCCGCATCTATCCCTTCCACGTCTTTCAAAGAATTTCTAAGACGGCAGCAACTGGACAGGCTGTCCGGGCTATCTGACAGATAACAGAAGAAACTATGTCCCTTGGACCACATCTCTGCAGTGAAATCAGCATAATCCGTATCAATGAAATCGTCACTTCCATCTGTCAGAAGAGCCATGGTCTCCACTGGGAAAGTCAGAATATATCTGGTTCTTTCTTCATTGAACCAGTTCATGAAATGTTTTTGCAACCAGGAGAGTGTCTCCCATATCGGAGCAGATCCGTCAGGGAAACGGAAATCCCCGAATACGCCTTCAAAATACGGCTTGTCAAAATAACTGATATTCCAGAATACCGTCTGATAACCACGGTTTCCGGCAGGCATATTCATGGAATGTACGACTTGTTGGAAATAATTGTCGATTACTTTCACCAAGGTACGCTGTTTGACATTGTTCTCAACAACATCATCCAGTTTGTCGAGATAATCATCACCGTAATCCTTTCTGATGAAATAGTCCATATACATCAGAAATTCAGGAGTGGCCACTGCACCCATGAACTGAGAAGAGATAGAATAGACCAGATTAATGAATTCACCACAAAATGATTTGAGGTCAGTCGGTGCGACTGATACGCCTCCCAATTCACGAAGTCCACTGACCAAAAACGGATACATGGTGATAGCCACACAATATGGATAACCAGGAGTACCACTCTCGTCATGCTTGTACAGGACATGGTCGGAAAGGTCAATAAGATACTGGTCTGCCAAAGCATGTCCGTAAAGAGCCTTAATCTTATCATGCATGATGTAACGGTTCTGCTTGATATTGTTCTCCTTGTAAAGTTCTTGTCCCAAAGTCACAATATTCTTACGAGTCACATTTGCATTGGCATCGTATTTTGAGCCGGTTGCCGCATTGGACGCTTTGATATAATCCCTGATGAAGTCTCTCTTCTTCCTCAAGTCAACCCCCTGGTCAAATTTTTCAATATAGGCAAGAGCTACCTTCTTGTTGATGGACATCAATGACTCAACTACTTGTCTGCGAATTTCCTGACTGGCAATCTGATCATAAATATACATATTGTCGGTAATGGAGACAACAACCTCCTCAGGGCAAGACTGACCTGCTGTCTTGTAGGCCTCTCTGATTCCACGCTTTAATTTTTCTTTGTCGAATTCTTCAAAAGAACCGTTGGTTTTCCTTACATCCATAGTTATAGCCTTATCGGTGTTTTATTCAAAAATATTCTATGTAAAATATGTTGATGGATTGAGATAAAAACATGGGGGTGAATCCCCGTCCGAATCCAAAACAAAATTAAGTAATTAAGCTACCATCTCAAACGATAAACTGAAATAAAGTTATCCACACGGCCTGAAACAACATTGTAAATTATTGTAATACAAATAATTACAAAATAGTTATCCACAATCTTCACTTATTTTTGGAAAAAAGTAGAATAAATAGAAAGGAGATTGCCCATCAGAGGACAATCTCCTTTTCGAACCGACTGGACACCAAATCAGAAAGAAAATTTCAGCATCAGCAAAACACGATGATTGGTTACCCAATGGAGCCCTTCTGACACCAGTCCATTGGAAGAACTGACTTTTCCCGGCTCCTTATAAGTGCCATACTGGGCAGAAGTCAGATTGTACTCCAAGCCCAAAGTCAGACGGGACCAGTTATAGGCAACGGTCGGGGTGATCCTATACATCTGATTCAGATTGGAAGCGGACGCTCCATTGAAATAATAGAAGTCATCTCCTGTGAGACCGTCTTCACCCACTAGAGGATCTTTGGTTCCAAGCAGTTTGAGATAGCCGAACATGGCCATGAACTGGAGTTCCTTTCCATATTTCATGGAAACGAAAGATACAGAACTGCGCATCGGTGTGTACTCACGGCTCTGGTCTTCATGAATCTTGCTCACGCCATAACCGCTGAGGAAATTCATGTGTTCACCGGATTCTGCCAGAACGGTCTGCGCATTGACGCTGAACTTGCCGACAGAATATTTCAGGCAGGCAGATGGGCTGACCACCATGAGACGGTCAGAGACCTTCTTCTTGGTTGCCTCGTCAATAGTGCGAGGCTTGATGTTCAACATGTCCACTCCCAACTTGGCGGTAAATCCACCATTGTTGAATTCCACCCCAGCGAAGAGCTGCGGAACGAGACTGTGCTTGATGTAATCCTGGCTTTTTCCTTTCGGACCTGTTGACAGATACTGCATCTGGTAGAGCAGACTTCCTGTCAAAGCGAAATTGTTGCCAAAATCAAGACGGAGGGCCAACTGTGGAGTTCTGGCAAAGGGTCTGTAAGGCGCTCCGGACTCAAGGTTGATTGCATAAGGATTGTCAACCGCCATCGGATGCCATGCCTGACCGGCCAGAATTGAAAACTTGCAATCCTCCCGATTCCACAGATTGTCCCAATTCATCTTCAGGTACGCCTGACGGAGACGGAAAACGGCAGTGTTGCCGTTCATATTGTAGAAATCGGCTTCAAACTTCGCGGCAAGACTCATATTCCCATATTGAAACCCTGTAATGTTCATTCCCAGTCTGCTGGAAAGAGCCAGCATCCTATAAGAAGGAATAGCATTCAAATCCTGTCCATCTTCTCCGGGTCTGATATCCTTCGGACAAAAGAAGTACAAATCCTGTGTACCGGCAGAGCAAGCTCTTGAATCGAATACAGCATAATTTCTGACAAAGCCATAAGGCTTGAACTGGATTTTGGAAGTTTCCCCTTGTGCGGAGGAAGCAAATGCTGGCAACAAGGCCGCAATGGTAGACAACAATAAAAATTTCTTCATTTCAAATAGATTAACCTAATGGGAAAATCTTGGTCAACCAGAAATAACCGATGATGAAGCCCAGTACTCCTATGATGATACCGATCAGTGCCATGTGCTTGGTCTGTACCAGACCGGTAGAAGAAGCGATGGCATTTGGCGGAGTGGAGATAGGAAGACACATGGCGATGGATGAACACAAGGCGACAAACGGAATCATCGCTTCTGTCCCACCCAAAGCAATAAATGCTTCATGATTGGCAGCTTCCACGCTCTCCATGCCAGAGGCCACTACAATCAGGATCGGGATCAGCAGTGCGGCCGTAGCGGAGTGGCTGAGGAAATTGGCCAAGAAATAACATACGACACCGGAAACAAGCAATACCAACAGCACTGACATGTCACCAAATGGTATAGATTCGATGATCACCTTCGCGAGACCGGTTCCTTGCAAGCAGACACCCAGTGCAAAACCTCCAGCCACAAGCCAAAGGACGGTCCAGTTGATCTCTTTGATATCATCTTTTGTAAATAATCCTGTACAAGTGAATACTGCCAGCGGAATCAATGCAACAACATTGGAATTGATCTTGGTGACCGCTTCAGTTGCCCAGAGCAAAATGGTTGCAATGAAAGTAATCCATACAGTATAGGTTTTCCAATTTTTCTTGGCCTTGTGCTCTGGAATTTCCAGAACCACCTCCTTCGCCTTGAAGGGGAAAAATATCTGAATAAGGATCCAAGCTATGAACAGCATGATAAAGGTATATGGAATCATCGTCATGGACCAGTCCATGAAACTGATTTCATGACCTTCCTCAGCAAGAAATTTGACGGCAATCGCATTGGGCGGAGTTCCGATCGGTGTTCCGATCCCTCCTATATTAGCGGCAACAGGAATGGCCAAGGCAAGACCAATCTTACCCTTGTCATCGCTTGGCAGGACAGCCAGGACAGGAGCGAGAAAAGCAAGCATCATGGCCGCGGTAGCCGTATTGGACATGAACATGGAAAAAACAGCAATCACCAACAGGAAGCCCAGGAGCACCATCTTCGGATTTTTTCCGAAAGGCTTGAGCAACAGGCGGGCTAAAGTGACATCCAGACCATACTTTTCAGCCATGATTGCAAGCACAAAGCCGCCCAAGAACAACATGATTACAGGATCGGCAAAAGCCGCCATGATATCTTTGTAATTGACCAATTGACCATATTGTGGATTACACAAAAACCCCAATCCTTTATTGGAAACTGTCAGCAATGCCAAAACAATCAACGCAAGCGAAGTCGTCCAATTCGGAATAATCTCGAACATCCACATGAGAGCGGCGAACGCAAACAATGCTATCACTCTCTGTTGGACTACTGTCAATGCGTCAATGCCAAAAAAACTGGTAGGAACAAACCACAAAAATAATGTAACGACAATTACGAGCGGAAGAAGTATGCATAACTTCACATTGAATTTACGAGCGCCCGTGCCCTTAGAGCTATCCATCAGATTACTGTTATTAATTTATGCGTTAGAATATTTGTCTATATTGGCCAGCATACACTGGCACATTTGACAAATTTAGTTAATATTTGTCTAAATGCAATTCTAATGCAGGGATTTTAAAATATTCAATTCTCTCGTTGGTAATCATATATAATATATGTACATTTGCTTGATATGACAACTAAAAACACTAACCAAAGCAATTCGTCTTATTTAAGTATGAAAAAAATCATCTATACTCTCATCGGATTGGTTCTCCTTATCAGTTGCAAGGAGAACAAGACGACCGGAATCCAAAGAAAAGTCAACAATTATGAAGTAGTCAAGATAAGTGCTCCTGACCTTTCCCACATTTCGGACAATGGAAAAGAAGTCCTGAATCTCTACAGATTCATCGCAGATGAAGCGGATAAGATCTATTGGAAACAATGCTTTGGAGACAAGACTGAAATGGAGAAACTCGCCGATCCTTTTGAAAGGGAATATGCCTTGATCAACTATGGACCATGGGACAGGATTACCGGCAAATCATTCGTCAAAGGTTATGGCGACCGTCCGGAAGGTGCCAACTTCTATCCTTCCGACATGTCCCATACCGAATTCAATAATTATGACAATGCCGCCAAATACAGTCCTTATACCTTGATCAGAAGAGATGAAAACGGAAAATTGAAAGTCTCTTGGTATCATGATGAATACAAGGAACATATTGACAAAATGTGCAACTACCTCACAGCAGCGGCCGACATCACCATCAAACCGAGCGTCAAGAACTATCTGCTGAAGAAGGCGGAAGCGCTCAGGACAGACAACTATTATGAAAGCAATCTGGCTTGGCTGGAAATGACTGACAGCAAGATGGACTTGATTGTCGGTCCAAATGAGAATCCAGATGACCAATTGTATGGACTAAAGAATTCCTATGAAGCTTTCGTGCTGTTGAAAGACGTGGAAAAAACAGAAGAGATCAGTTCATACACTTCCAGAATGCGGGAATTCCAGCAACTCATCCCTTGTGAAGAAAAGTACAGGCAATTCGTCCCTGAAAAAACTTCCCATATCTTTGCCTGTGACGCTATCTACTATGCAGGAGAAGCTAACGCCGCCATCAAGGTGATTGCATTGAACCTTCCTTATGATACCAGAGTCCAAAAAGAAAAAGGAACCAGGACCATCATCATGAAGAACATTCTGGACGAAAAATTTAATCGGATCGTCTTCCCTACTGGAAGAGTTCTCATCGAAAAAGATCAGCAACGACATATTGATTCGTATGCCTTCTTCTGGAATACAGTATTCAGAGAAGTGTCTCACGGCCTGGGTGTCAAGGAGACCCTGGACAAGAAAGTCGCCTACAATGCACTGGGCAACCAGGCCTTCACGATTGAAGACATCAAAGCCAACTTGCTTGGCGTATTCCTGTCTTGTGAGATGATCAGACGCCATCAGATTCCAGACATCATCACCAAAGAAGATGCTCTCACCACTTATTTTGCCAATGTCCTCCGTTCTGAAAGATTTGGAGAAAACGGTCCTCTCGGAAGAGTCAACCTCATCATCTACAACTACTTGAAGGAAAAAGGTGGTTTCTATAGAAATGAAAGCGGAAAATACCTGCTGGATTACACGAAATTCCATGAAGGGATAAAGGAAGGGATTGCTGAAATCATGAAAATCCAAGCGACCGGTGACATCGATTCTGCCAGAAATCTGGTGAAGAAGTATTCCATCATTTCGAAGGAATACAGGACAGACACCATGAATCTCGGACTGGAAGGAGTACCTGTTGACATCCGATTTGAATTTGAAAGATAGATTCGAAAAGAAATAAAACCAGACAGGGCGCGGCCAGTTGGCCGCGCCCTGTCTATATATTATAGTTCCACACTATAT
>JAHHQQ010000040.1 GCA_020026275.1 Bacteroidales bacterium | reverse complement strand
AGGCAGAATGGAAAAAGCCCGGTACAATACCGAGCTTTTTCCATTCTGAGAATGCTTCTTAATCAATATTAACCGTCCAACTTTTGGGGGTCATATCAAAAACGTCCAGATTAAAGATTTGGATTAGCTTTTTTCCAATCCTCTACTGGTGGGATGATGCCCAGTCCGATAATCTCATCACGCATCTTGCAGAGGTGTGCGTAAGAAGCGTCGAGAGCAGCGAATTCCTCTTCTGTGCCCTGGAAGTCAGAGAAGTGTACACCAGTAGCGTCAATAGTAGATGGGGTAGCCATCATGACGTTCTTGTATTTTCCTTCTTTGACATAAGTACCTGCAGGCCAAGTGAACTTGTCTCCACCCATAGCAGCTTCCATCATTTTGACAGAGCAATATGCAGGGCTCTGGAAGGATGAACGGCCACGAAGTTTGATGATGTTGGAACCACCCTGAACAGTAGCGTGCTTGACAGCCTCCCAATCTTCCTCGCTAAGATTCATTTCTGAAAGTGGTTTGCCGTCAATCTTGACCTGAGATGCAAATACGGCCATGGCCTCGCCGTGACCACCATAAGTGTGTGCACCGGTCACTTTGCACTGCTGTACGCCGAACTGCTCGGCAAGGGCAGTCTGGAGACGAGTAGAGTCAAGAGCTGCAAGAGTAGTTACCTGCTCTGGTTTCAAGCCTGAGTGGAGAAGCACTACGAGGCCGGTAAGGTCAGCAGGGTTGAAGATGACAACTACGAATTTAACGTCTGGGCAATACTGTTTTACATTTTTACCGAAATCTTCAGCAATCTGGCAGTTGCCTTTGAGGAGGTCCTCACGGGTCATACCTTCTTTACGAGGGGCGCCACCTGAAGAAATGATGTATTTTGCATCTTTGAAGGCAACAGCAGGATCTGTTGTATAAGTGATGTTGACACCTTCAAATGCGCAGTGATTCATTTCAGCAACAACTCCCTTCAGACCTGGTTCGTAAATATCATACAAGCAGATGTTTGGAGTAAGTTTAAGCATCATGGCTGTTTGTGCCATGTTTGAACCGATCATTCCGCCAGCGCCGACGATGGTCAATTTTTCGTTAGTTAGGAATCCCATAAAAATATAATTTAAAAATATTCGCTTTTATATTTGTAATATTCAGAAAATCATCAAATTAAGTACTTGAAAAGCATTTTTCCATTACAAGTGTTCAGAATGCAAATATAGCAATTACTATATTTATTTGAAGCAATGTCTGCAATTATTTCAAGATAAGTGGAAAATTTTCTTGATATTCAAAAAAACACTATATTTGCAACATTAACATTTCAAGAAAAGATGGAACCTCCCAGTTCTATAAACGCAGATAAAGGAAAGCAAGCGGGTCAGTTGTCAGAAGATCCGTTATCGTGCATATTATCCAACAACACAGTCTATTATGTGATTGATTCCTACGATGAAGAAAATTCATGTGGGAGAAGTTATGTGTGTGCCAGCCTGCCTGAAAAGCAGTCAGAACTGGTGTATCTGGGTACCTTATCTTTTATGAAATCTTAAATTGTATTGATTTTTATGGCACTTACCTTCAAAAAAGAGCTTGACAACGACGCGACCATTGCTGTCTGGGAAATTACAGAGACAGAGGATGAACTGAAGAATTTGTCTTCCATTCCTTCTGATGAGATGGAAGAGATTTCATATATCAATTCTGCTTCTTTGAGGAAGCAGAGATTGGCTGTGAGAGCCCTCTTGAGCCAGTTGTTTGACGAAAAGGTTTACTTGAGCCACCATGATAACGGGAAACCTTATTTGGAGAACATGGTAACCAATATCAGCATTACTCATACGGAAAAATATGTAGCAATTATTCTACATGATGTGGAAGAGGTGGGTATTGACATCGAATCTTTGGACAGAGATTTTTCAGTAGTTGAACTCAAAGCACTTTCCGATGAGGAAATAGATGATTTGGACGATGACAAGAGAAATGAACAGCTTGCCATCTATTGGTGCGCCAAAGAAGCTATCTTCAAGAGAGTTTCCGGTTATAAGGTTGATTTCGCCGAACAGATAGAGGTGGAACGTTTCCATCCGCATGGGGAAGGGGAACTGGAAGCCACCTTCATTCACAAAGATGGTTATGAAGAAGAATTTGAATTGAACTACTTGACGTTTGATCACCATGTTCTGGTATGGGTGGTCGGTTAAGGAAAAAATAATATCGTAAAAAAGAAGGTCTGCCTCCATTTGGAGCAGACCTTCTTTTTATAGGGGCTTTCTGAAATTATGGTTGCAGCCAAAATTCCGGATTGTCCGGTTGGGTCCCTTTCCATATTTGCAGATGGAGCTGGGTTTCATTGTCAATTGTGTCAACGATTCCAATTGGCTCGCTGGTCTTCACTTTGTCGCCCGCCTTGACATATACCTCTCTCATCTTGCAATAGAAGGAAAAATAATTGCCATGTTGTACAAGAATGCATTTGTTGTAGCCAGGCACTACCACAATTTGTTTTACCACACCTTCAAAGACTGTTCTGATTTCAGTCCTTGGAGCCAAGGCAATGCTGATGCCGTTGTTGAAAGGCAATTTTACATTCTTGAATACAGGATGATGACGCTGCCCGAAGGCTTCTACAATGGGACCATCTGCCGGCCAAGGCAACTTGCCTTTGTTTTTTGCGAATTCCGCATCCAGTGCATAATCAATTTTGACTTTGGATTTGGCGGTGGATCTGCCTGAAGGGGCTGCTGCTGCTCGGATGATACGGGCAATTTCTCGGTTGAGTGCTTCAACCTGCTGTCGTTTGCTTCGGAGATCTTTCTGATATTTGTTTTTGTTGCGGTTGAGTTGGGCAACCAGCTTTTGAGACAAAGCCTCTTCTTTATTGAGCTGGTTGATGGCTTCCACTCTTTCCGCCTTGAGTTGTTGGGCCTCTGCTTTCAATTTTAGCAAAGACGCCTTTTCTTTTTCCAGTTTCTCCTGAGTTTCTAATATCTTCTTGGCCTGGGTATTCATTTGTCTGGTGATATTCTTGAAATAACCCAGTCTGCGGAATGCTTGAGCTGTATTTTCACTACCTAAAATATAAAGATACCAGATTTTTGCATCACGGTTCTTATAAGCACTTTTCACCAATTTTGAATAATATATGGTCAAGGTATCCAAACGGTTCTGAAGTACTTGGATGACTTGTTCTTTATCCTTGATTTGGTAGTTGTAGTTTTGGATGATTCGGTCACTTTCTCTAACCAGTTCCTGTCGGTTGCTGATTTGTTTGCGGATGAGTGTCAACGAGGAGAGAGCGTTCTTGCTCTTCGATTCATTCTCCCTAAGCTGTTTTCCGATCAGTGCAATTTCCTTTTCAAGTCTCGCTTTCTTATTCTCTTGATTACGAGTATTTTGACCGTAAACGGGAAGAGATACCATGATCATGAACGTGACCATGAAAAGAGAAAATATTTTCAGTGACCTTCTCATTTATTCGTTTCTTTGTTTTTCCATATTTTCTACTCGGGTTCGGTAGAATGCTGCCAAGTCATCTTCTCCTAATGCCTCCAGGACATCCGCATAGTGGAGCATTGATGTCGGGCTTTCTTTTCCACCATGCAACATTGCTTGTTTGAAATAAGTTTTCGCTTCTTCAAATTTTCCTTGCAGGTAGAGAATCCAACCGATTGTATCCAGATAGGTGGCATTGTTTGGCTCAGCATCAATGGTCTTTTTGCTCATCTTGTAGGCCTTCTTCAGCTTCTTCCCGTCCAAAGATAGGAAATATGCGTAATTGTTCAATACTGGTACGTAGTTCTCATCGATCTCCAGCGCCTGCTCATAGACCTTGTAGGCTTTCTTTTTGTTATCCAGATTGTAATACATATCCCCAATTTGGCCGAGCATACCCAGACGAGTTGCCTTGTCCTCTGGATGGGTGTCAATAATTCGGTAGCAGTTGTTGATGATGCCATGAAAGTCCTTTAATTCATAATACCCATAATTTAGCATTTCACCTAGCTGGAGATCATTTGGATATTTCTTCAATCCGTTTTCGGTGATTTCTTCCACCATTCCTTTCCAGTCTTTGACGGTAATGAAATAATTTATATAATGATAGTAAGGACGGATATCATCTGGATACACCTCGCAGGTCTGCTTGAACACTTCTTTTGTTTTTTCCAGTTTCCCGCTGAAGAAATAATAGCGGGCAATCGGGTAAGTAAAGTTGCTATCTGCTTGATGGATTTGATAGATCTCGCTCATCAGTGAGTCTGTCTCTGCTGGATAAGCTTGATGGATGGTCCGGTTGGAATAGTCAGCCAGAAAGTTGGTATAGAAATTCATCACTTGAGGAGGAGTCATTGGATTTTTTACCGTCTTCTTGACCGACGACAGGAAATCTTTAATCTGTCTTCTGTACAGATATATTTCACCTTTACCAAGAATGGCCCTTGGATATTCCTTGTCCAGTTTCAGGGCTTCATCGTAGTATTTCATGGCGAGAGAGTCTTTGTAAGTTCTTTTGGCATGATCACCCATCTGGCAGAGAATGTCTGGAGATGAAAATTCATTGTTATAGGCGACCAGTGCCTGAAAAGCTTCATCTTCTCTACCGAGAATGCAGAGCAATTGGTAACGCATGAGTGTAGTCTGTTCCGTCTTTCCTGTGATTTCATCTACCTGATCCAGAATGTCCAGGACTTTATCGTATTCCTTCTTGTTAGAATAGAGATTCCCCAGTTCATAGTATAGATTCGTGTTTTTCGGATAGTCCTTGATGAGTTCTTCATAAATTGAAATGCTCTTGTCCAGTTCATTCAGACCATTGTAGAGCATGCAGGAGGTATATTTATACCAGAAATTATCAGGGTCCAGTTCTATGGCCTTGTTCAGATAGGTCTCGGTCCGTTCAGGATCTGATTTGTAGGCATATGCCTGAGAAAGATAGAAATAGGCGGCATCATTTTTCGGATCCAGTTCCTTGGCTTGGTCCAGCAATTCGATAGCGGCATCGTATTTTTTGTCTTCTATCAATTGACAAGCATCTACGACCATATTTTCACTCCGAGTTTGATTGCAATGAGTGGTGGTAATTTCTTTTTGTATACTGTCTTCTGGGCTGGTGACATTTTGAGATTGTCCTTGATAACAGGACAGGTGCCAACAGGCCAGCAGGCATATCAGTGTTGTGCAAATTTGTTTCATACGAATGATTAATGCTTATAAACTATATAGATTATAGTGTAATACAAAAATAATACAAAAGTCTAAGCTTTTCCAGATAAAAGAGTTTCAAATCCGACTATCTCGGATAAACTTTGGCAAAAGAGATAAAAAACATAAAATTTGCTTTTATAAGGGATAGTTTTTCTGTCATATGGATTTTAAATCTGATTTCTTTGCACAAGTCTTCAGAAGAAGACAGAAACAAAAATGGCTTATGAGGTATTGTTATGGAAAGAAGAAAGACAAGTGGTTGCTTGTCCTCTCAGGATTGTTCTTTTTTGTCTGTCTGGCATTGTCTTCATGCACAAAAGCGGAGGAATTGCCAGGGGATATCAATGAAAATGAACGCCCTGCAGGTGGCGGAGAAGAGAAGAAGCCGCCGGTCATCTATGTGACAGGTGTCGGTTTTCCTACTGGTTATGATTGGCGGAAAGGAAATTACGAGGAGGTGAACGCTTATCTGGTTGTCCTGAAGAATGGAGAGAAATATCTCAATATCCCGGTGGGGAAGCAATATCATGTTAGCTTGGCTCCAGATATGCACCGTTTAGTTCGTGGGCACCTGTATTCGGATTATTCAACAGAAGATGAGACGATCCTGTCTAAGGACGGCATAGAGCTTTTCCGTTATGAAGGACGTGAGATGATGGCGGGTTTTGCCGTTCGTGATAAAAAGGTCTATACGTTGGGTATGTCCCGTACCGGGAGAGGATTGACTTTCCGGTGCAACGGAAAGTTGCTGTTTTCTGATGAGGACGGATGTACAGTAGGAGATATCGGTAAATGTTTATATGAAGATCAGGGAGACTTATGCTTCGCTTATCGGAAGAAGCAAGCCTTCGGCTCATCCGAATTGGGAGCATGGTATTTGTATTCTAGGGGAACTGTCAGAAAAGTGGAACTTCCGGACGGTATCGGTAAGATTCATGCCATTCGTCAGGTAGAAGGAAAATTGTGCGCAGTAGTTTCCTATAATCAGCCTGATAGTCCAGTGGGGATGGTTTGGGGGGATAAGGAGTATTCTGTCACCAAGTTTGGCTCTTTCAATGATATCAGTCGATGTGATATCATTGCGAAGTCGGGGACAGTCTATGTCAAGGTCAAATTTGGAAAAGAGCCGTCGGGAAGATACGTGTTGTGGAGCAATGCGGAAAAAGAATACTTGTATGATGGGACTTTGCCGGTGTGTGATTTTTATATGGAAGGTGCAGATTGCAGATTCTTGGTCTTTTCCGAAAATACGATATACGTTCATGATTCATCAGGAAACATTGAAGAGATCAATGGAGGATATCGGTTTGGCAGCACATATTGTGCAAGCTTGGACGAAGGAGTTATGCGGGTGGCACTCTCTGCGCTTGACTATCGGAAGCATCCGATTTTGTGGACAGACGGACAGGTGGAAGAACTCCCCTTTGTAGGGTATGTCACATCGGTTGTACCGGATTATGTGAGACGCTAGTCCACCCAGGTGAGAAGCCTGGACTGGTCCGGACGGATGGAGATATGGACTCTGAGAGTCTCTTCAGGAAGCAGTTCCTCAATGTTTTCAGGCCATTCGATCAGACAAAGGTCTCCACTGTCGATGTAATCGTAGTAACCGATGTCCAGAGCTTCTCTGAGTTCATTGATACGATAGAAGTCAAAGTGATAGATAGTCTTGCCGTTGACGGTCCTGTATTCGTTTACAATGGCGAAGGTAGGAGAGCTGACCGCATCTTCCTTCACACCCAGCTGGTGGCAGAGGGCGGTGGTGAAAGTGGTCTTTCCTGCTCCCATCGGAGCATAGAAGGCGATGATTTTGTTGTCTCCAATCTGCTTCAGGAATTCTGAAGCGGCTTGCTCAATCTCTGAAAGTCCATTGATGGCGATTTCGTGTGTCATGTATACTATCTCATTTTAATTTTTCAAAAATACAGAAATATTCTTAATTTTGTTCAAATGCAGACATGCATATTTTAGAGGAAAAATGATAAATATTTTTGTATATGGGACTTTTAGAAGGTAAGGTAGCCCTCATTACAGGAGCTGCCAGAGGTATTGGCAAAGCGATAGCTCTCAAATTCGCATCAGAAGGTGCTGATGTCGCTTT
This sequence comes from Bacteroidales bacterium, assembly GCA_020026275.1. GTDB lineage: Bacteria > Bacteroidota > Bacteroidia > Bacteroidales > UBA932 > Cryptobacteroides. The sequence goes on along the minus strand of JAHHQQ010000040.1, from coordinate 2,382 downwards.
CACTGATCTGGTTATGAATGAAGCCGTTGAAGAGACTGTCCATGAATTGGAATCTTTGGGTCATGCCGTCAAGTTCTATGCTTCCAACGCCGCTGATTTCCAGGCAACGCAGGATCTGGTGGCTGCTGTCCACAAGGATTTGGGCCACATTGACATTCTGGTCAACAATGCCGGCATCACCAAAGACGGTCTGATGCTCAGAATGACAGAACAGCAGTGGGATGCCGTCATCAATGTCAATCTCAAATCAGCATTCAATTTCATACATGCAGTGGTTCCTGTCATGATGAGACAAAGAAACGGTGCCATCATCAACATGTCTTCTGTAGTGGGCGTCCATGGCAATGTGGCCCAGTGCAACTATGCCGCTTCCAAAGCCGGTCTGATTGGTCTGGCCAAGAGCATCAGCCAGGAAATGGGCAAGAAAGGCATTCGTGCCAACTGCATTGCGCCGGGATTCATTGATACAGCCATGACTCAGGCATTGCCGGAGGAACTTCGTAAGGAATGGATTGAGAAGATTCCGCTCAGAAGAGGTGGAACAATCGATGACATTGCCAACGTGGCTCTGTTCCTCGCTTCCGACCTTTCTTCTTATGTAAGTGGACAGGTCATCCAGGTAGATGGTGGAATGAACATGTAATAACCGGTTCCGGTCAGAAAACAACATACCGCTTATGGTGCTGCAAATCGAATTAGCCCATAAGCGGTATCTGAATTTTTTGGCAATCCAGTGCCCCTTTTATATCGCTTGCTGAGTTTCTCTGGAAAAGGAGATGCTCGGCATTTTTGTTCTTTTGAACTGGTACAAAGATAAGGCGTCCGTCCCTCAGGAACAAAGAAAACGGCTCGAATAATCTATCATAGGTAATTTGTAACATATTGATTTTCAGTTTGTTGCAATTGCTGAAAAATACAATATTCTATCATGTTTTATAAGTTATTGATAATCAACTATTTATGAAAATCCGTTTTTTCTCCTCAATTGGGGATGTTTTCATGCCGAGAAGGTGTCTTGTCTGTGGGACGCAGCTTCTTCATTTTGAAAGGCACATCTGTACAAAATGCCTGTACGATCTGCCCAGAACTTTTTTCTGGCAGAATGCCAGCAACCGGATGTCCCAGCAGTTCAACGCCCTTCTTCAGCGACATGTGCAGGAGGGGGACTTGACCTATAGGGCTCCCATGAAATATGTTTATGGGGTCGCTTTGTTTTTCTATTCAGGCGAATCGTCTTACCGCGGGATTACCAGACGCTTGAAATACGAGAATGACATTCCCTGCGGACAGTTCTTTTCGAAGATTCTGATCCGCTATCTCAGGCAATGTCCGTTTCTTGCCGATGTGGACATGGCTGTTCCCGTTCCTCTGCACAAGAGGCGTCAGTGGGAAAGAGGCTACAACCAGGCAGCCGTCATTGCCAAAGTCCTTGCGGACGGGATGGGGTGGACCTATGTGGAGGATCTGCTTGTCAGGAAACGCAATACCCGGACCCAGACCAAACTGAATGTGGAACAGAAAGCCCGGAACGTGGAAGGTGCATTTCAAGTCAACGGGAAAAGGTGGTTTCTCCTGGAAGACGGCAGGCCCCATCATCTGGTTCTGGTAGATGATGTGTTCACCACCGGAGCCACCACCTATGCCTGTTACAAGGCGTTGATGGAGACTCTTTTCCTCAGCAGAACCGATTTTCGCAAGATTCGTATAAGTTTAGTGACTCTTGGCTATGTGGGAAATTGAAAAATGATTATATTTGCAGTCCACAAAATAGAAACGTCTATTGATGGTGGTTCTGCTTTGGTGGTGGAATTGGTAGACACGAGGGACTTAAAATCCCTTGGGCAGCAATGTCCGTACGGGTTCAAGTCCCGTCCGAAGCACAATAAACGGCCTTGTAGGTATCTACAAGGCCGTTTTTGTATCTTCTTTCCCCACATTTTAGTAAAGATTTTTTTTCTCAAAAGAGAATTCTTCACACGGATTCGTAATTGGGACGAAAAATTAAACTATAAGTGTTTTTTATTGAAATTTATATAAAATCCCTAAATCCGAATTTATTCTATGAACAAAAGCGCCCTCCCACAAAAGTGGAAGAGCGTGAAGGTTAACCTTTCTTACGATATTTCTGATTAGGATGTGTTGGTATCTCTGGATAAAGACGATCTAGCTGTCCATTCTCAACCATTACCTTTATAACTTTTCCTTTCAGATATTGAGAGGACTTTCTTACTTTATTAGAAAGTTCTTCAATGGAAGTCCAATCAGTACAGTATTTACATACCAAATTTTCTAATTCTGACCGAGACATCCTTTTTCTCTGAAGAGGAACATTTTCGACAAAGCTAGTAACATTACCACCTGAGCTAGTAACATTAGGATCCG
>JAHHQQ010000004.1 GCA_020026275.1 Bacteroidales bacterium | reverse complement strand
AGATATTCGACAATCGCCCGGGCGATGGACATGCCGTCATAAGTGGAAGTGCCTCTACCGATCTCATCCAGCAACACCAGAGAACGGTCTGACAGATTGTGCAGGATGCTGGAAGTCTCGAGCATCTCCACCATGAAAGTAGATTCTCCTCTGGAAATGTTGTCAGACGCGCCGACACGAGTGAAGATCTTGTCCACATAACCGATTTTCGCGGACTTTGCAGGCACGAAAGAACCAATCTGGGCCATAAGTGCAATCAATGCGGTCTGGCGCAGGAGAGCGGACTTTCCGGCCATGTTCGGTCCGGTCAGCACAATGATCTGCTGAGTCTTGTTGTCCAGGTACACACCATTCGGGACATATTCTTCTCCCGGCTCCATCAGAGTCTCTATGACAGGGTGACGACCTTCCTTGATTTCAATCGCATAGCCCTCATTCATTTCCGGACGACAGTAGTTGGAAGTCGAAGCCAGCTCGGCAAAGCCGGTCAGCACATCCAGTTTGGCCAAAATCATGGAATTCTGCTGGACCAGAGAGATGGACTGCTGGATCTGGGCAACCAGAGCGGCATACAATTCCGATTCAAGGGCATAGATCCTCTCTTCCGCCCCCATGATTTTCTCCTCGTATTCTTTCAGCTCCTGTGTAATATATCTTTCCGCATTGACAAGAGTCTGCTTGCGGACCCATTCCTCTGGAACCCGGTCCTTGTGCACGTTCCGGACTTCCAGATAATATCCGAAAACATTGTTGTATCCTATCTTCAGGGATGAGATGCCGGTCTTCTCAATTTCCCTCTCCTGGATCTGGGTCAGATATTGCTTGCCACCTCTGGCGATATTTCGCAACTGGTCCAGTTCTTCACTGACTCCAGCCGCAATGACATCTCCTTTTCCAATGACATTGGCCGCATCTGCACAGAGCATCGTACGGATCTTGTCCAACAGACCATGGCAGTCTTTCAATCCATCCAGCAGCCGGTCCAGGACCTCCACTCCCTTTCCATAACAGACCGACTTGACTTTCGGCATCAAGTCCAGACCTCTTCCCAGCTGAAGCACTTCCTTCGGACTGATTTTGCCTGTCGCGGCACGCGAAATGATTCTTTCCAGATCGCCCATACCGCCAACCAAATCCTGCACCTCTTCCATGTCCGGCAGGTTCTTCACAAAATATTCTACAATATCATATCTGAATTCCATCTCCTGTATATCAACCAGCGGCATGGCCAGCCAGTTTCTGAGCAGTCTGGCTCCCATTGGAGAAGAACATTTGTCGATGACAGAAATAAGAGACACGCCATCGTGCCCCACACTGGAATTGAACACTTCCAGATTACGGAAAGTGAACTGATCCATCCATACAAAGCTGCTTTCGTCAATTCTGGAAATGGAACAGATATTCTTCAGACCAATATGCTGGGTCTGTTCCAGATAAACGATCAGCGCTCCCGCAGAACAGATTCCAAGTGGATAGGCATCTACTGCATACCCCTTCAGCGAATCCACCTCCAGCTGTTTCTTCAATTTCAATTCAGCCGCCTCATAGACAAAAGCCCATTCTTCCAAAGTGGAAATATACCAGGAATCTCCGAAGGTCTCAATCGCCAATTTCTTATCCTCTCTGGACACCAGCAATTCTTTCGGCTGGAGAGAAGACAACAGCGTCTTGATATATTGGAACGAGCCTTCCGCAATCTGGAAAGTACCCGTCGACACATCCAAAAACGCCGCTCCGCAATGATTCTTGTGGAAGGTCAGACCAGTAATGTAGTTATGTTCCTTCTGGTCCAGGATCTGGTCGTTGAAAGCGACACCTGGTGTCACCAGTTCCGTCACTCCCCTCTTGACCAGTTTCTTGCCCACCAGTTTAGGATCTTCCAACTGGTCACAGACTGCCACCTTATAGCCGGCACGGACCAGTTTCGGAAGATATATCTCCAAAGAATGATGGGGGAATCCAGCCATCGGATAGGCATCGTCATTCGCCTTGGAACGCTTGGTCAGGACAATGCCCAGCACTTTGCTCGCCGTAACGGCATCATCAGCATACGTCTCATAGAAATCACCTACCCTGTACAGCAAGATTGCCTCAGGATACTGTGCCTTCACAGAGAAAAAATGTTTCATCATCGGAGTATCTTCTGCTTGTCTGCCCATTTTCATTTCAATTTTTCTAAAAAGCTAATCTATGCAAATTTACCTTTTTTTTCGTACTTTTGAAGATTGTAGGATAAGCAAATCGAGACAGTAATGAAAAAAGTTCTGGTCATTACATACTATTGGCCACCTTCCGGTGGCTCCGGTGTACAAAGATGGGTCAAGTTTGCCAAATATCTGGAAAATGAGAATTGGCATCCGGTCATCTATACCCCTTCCAATCCGGACTATACCATTCTGGATGAAAGCCTGGAAAAGGAAATCCCTGACTCCGTGGAAGTCATCAAGACCCCGATCCGGGAAATCTATGGACTTTACCGCAAACTGACCGGGAAGAAAGGGAAAGCCGCCCAGGTCAATCCCGTCACCAACAAGAACAACACTTGGAAAGACAAGCTCTGTCTGGCCATCAGAGGCAATCTGTTCATACCGGATCCCCGGGTCGCCTGGCTGCGCCCCTCCGTCCGTTTCCTCTGCCGATACTTGGAAGAACATCCTGTGGACATGATTGTCAGCACCGGTCCCCCTCATTCCATGCATTTGATTGCACAGAAAGTGGCCCGGAAGACTGGCATTCCATGGATTGCCGATTTCAGGGACCCGTGGACCAAAATCTTCTATTTCAAGCATCTGCGTCTGACCAAATGGGCGGAAAGGAAATACAAACGTCTCGAAAAAGGTGTGCTGGACGATGCCAGTGCGGTGGTTGCCGTCTCTCCTCTGGTACAGGAAGACTTCCAGTCCATGACCCGTACCCCGGTCCACCTGATAACGAACGGTTATGACGAAAGTGATTTCCTGGAAAAGGTGCAACCGGACAGCTTCTTCAACATCACCCATTCCGGTCTCCTCGTATCGGACGGAAATCCGAAAATCCTGTGGGAAGTCCTGGGTGAAAAAGTCCGCTCCCATCCGGAAATGGCCAGCAAACTGAAGATCCGCCTGGTGGGAAAGACCGATGAAGACGTGCTGGAATGCATGGACCGCTGCGGACTGACCCCTTATCTGGTCAATCTGGGCTATCAGAGCCATGGAGTCGCCATCCGCGAAATACAGAACGCTTCCGTCCTGATCCTCCCGATCCGGACCGAACCCGAGACCAAGGCCATTCTGCCAGGAAAACTGTTTGAATACCTGGCCGCCCGGAAGCCTATTCTAGGCATCGCCGATCCAGAAGGTGCCATGTCCCGAGTCCTCACAGAATCCGGTGCAGGCATTTCCTGTGACTGGGATGAAAAAGAGAAGATTTCTGCCTTCATCAACCGGCAGTGGAAGAATTTCCAGGAAGGGAAACAGCAGGAAGAGACGGACATTTCCAGATTTTCCCGTAGAAAGTTGACCACACAGATGGCCGAACTGATGAATTCCCTGGTCAGAAAATGATCCGGACCCTACAAGCAAAATGAATTTTAATTGAACGATATGATACAGAATAAAGAAGGAATGAAAAAATGGATCTACCTCCTCATTACAGTCGTTTCCATGCTGATTGTCTCCTATGCGGTCGTTCCGCAAGTGCTGTCCAACAAGGTCGTGGACCAGGGGGATATCCGGGGATTCAGAGGAATGGCCAGGGAAACCGATCTGTGGAATGCGGCGCACCCTGACGACAAGACCGCCTGGACCAATTCGATGTTCGGAGGAATGCCAACCGTCATGCTGACGGGAAATCCGGATGGCGACCTGACCATCGGGCCATTCAAGTTCCTCCAGTTGGGCAAACGTCCGGCCACCTACTTCTTCATCTGCATGGTCGGTACGCTCCTGCTCATGCTCGCTTTCGGAATCAGCCTGCTGCCGGCATCCTTCGGTGCTTTTGCCGTCACCTTCTGCTCTTACAACATGCAGATCATACAGGTCGGACACAACACCAAGATGCTCGCCATGGCCTTCCTGCCATGGGTTCTGGCGGCTTGCGCCTACACCTACCGGAAAGCGCTGGCCGACCTCAAGGACAGTGACCGGAAAGGCGGAAAACTGCTTCAATGGCTGCCTCAGACCTTTCTGGGAGCCACCTTGTTTGCCTTTTCCGTCAGTTTCCAGATCAAGGCGAACCATATCCAGATTTCCTATTATCTGGCCATCATGCTTCTCCTCTACGCTCTGACCCTCTTCATCTGGATTGCCGCCAAAAAGGAGAACCGGAACAAGATGGGACGGTTCTGGGTCGCTTCCCTGCTGCTGCTCGTCATCGGCTCTGCCGGCATCGCAACCAATGCGAACCAGCTCATCCCTTCCTACAAATATTCTCATGAAACCATGAGAGGCGGCTCTGAACTGGCCGTCTCTGAGGAAAATCAGGGCAAGAAGAAAGAGGGTCTGGATTTGGATTATGCAACTGCATGGTCCTACGGATGGGAGGAACTGCCCAATCTCATGATCCCAGATTTCAACGGAGGTTCCTCTTCAGGAGAACTGAGCATGGACTCTGAGACCGTCACGCTGCTTCGCCAGGCCGGACAGCCCAACGTGGCCCAGGTAGCGAAAAACCTGCCTTTGTATTGGGGGCCGCAGCCTTTCACAGCCGGTCCGATGTATATGGGTGCCATCACCATCTTCCTGTTCATACTGGGTCTTCTTCTCTATCGTGGAAAAGAAAAATGGTGGCTGCTGGCAACTACCCTCATTGCCATCCTGCTCGGAGTCGGTTCTCATTTCATGCCTTTCACCGAGTTCTGGTTCAAATATGCCCCTTTCTACAACAAGTTCAGAACCGTATCCATGGCGCTGATCCTGCTGCAGTACACTCTGCCGCTCCTAGGATTCCTCGTACTTGACCGGATTATGAAAAAGCAATACGATCCGAAAGATTTCAATCTGAAGACCTGGATTTCCTTGGGCATTACCGCCGGCTTCTGCCTGCTGGTCTATCTCATCCCTTCCATTGCCGGAGACTTCAGTTCCTCGGCCGATTCCAGTCTTCCGGAACCGCTGGGCAGGACTTTGCAGATGGATCGTCAACACCTGCTCAAACAAGATGCCCTCTCCTCTTTCCTATTCATCGCCACAGCTTTCCTGGCCTTGAGATGGGGCTGCCGTCCTGAAAAAAACAGAAAAGACGGACAAAAGAACGACAAGATGATGATTGCCTGCCTGACCATCGGCTGTCTGATCGTACTCAACATGACCCTAGTCGGAAAACGTTACCTCAACGACAGTCATTTCACCTCTGCTGTCCGTTTCGACCAGGCTCCTCAACCCAAACCTGTGGACAAGGAAATTCTGAAAGACAAGGATCCGGACTACCGGGTATTGGACCTGACCTCCAACATTTTCAATGAATCCAGGACCAGCTGTTTCCATAAAAGTATCGGTGGCTACAGCCCCGTGAAGATGCAACGCTATCAGGATCTGATCGATTACCATCTAGTCAAAGAAATCAACGAGGTGGTCAAGATCATCAATACAAGCGGTCTGGAAGGATTCTACGCCTCCGAACCAGCCACTCCTGTCCTCAACATGCTGAATGGCAAATACTATGTCGCCGGAGAGGATGTTCCTCCAATCCTGAATACCTGGTCCTATGGCAACTGCTGGCTTGTGGACCAGGCCATTCCTGCCAGAACACCGCTGGAGGAGATTACCCTGCTGAACAAGGTCAATCTGCGCAAGCAGGCCATCATCGGAGAAGATTTCTCTTCGTTCAGGAATCAGATCAGATCAGGAAATGAGACAGATACCCTCTTCCTCACTTCCTATGCGCCCAATGAACTCAAATACCATTACGACACCTCCTCGGAACGGGCTGCCATCTTCAGCGAAATCTACTATCCGGACGGTTGGACCGCCAAATTGGAAGACGGAACAGAACTGCCTCTCTTCAGAGCAGACTGGACTCTACGTGGAGCCATCTTGCCAGCCGGAAAACACGAGATCACGATGCGTTTCGAGCCTCAATCCTACAAGATCAGCAGCCATATCTCTCTTGCCACTTCCATCACTCTCTACCTATTGCTGATTCTGTCAGGTTTCGGCATCTGCATGGAAAAGAAGAAAAGACACAGTTGATTCTTCCCTTGACAATAGACAAAGAAAGACCGGATCCGCATTGATTGCCGATCCGGTCTTTCTTGCTTATAGGATTCAATATCAGTCTTCTTTCTCCTGTTCGGCATAAGCTGCCAGCAGCTTGGTCTGCACATCACCCGGAACTGGCTGGTAATCAGCGAACTTCATAGTGAATGTGGCGGCACCGGCAGTCAAGGAGCTGAGGGTGGTGGAATAACGGTAAAGCTCTGCGAGTGGAACTCTTGCATGGAGGACAGCGAAGCCCTTGTCCATGTCCTGATTCATAATCATACCACGACGGGTATTCAGATCAGACATGCAGGCACCTACATAATCTGCAGGGGTCAGGATGTCAACGTCATAGATAGGCTCCATAATCTTCGGTCCAGCATTGCGGAATGCCTCTTTGAAGGCATTGCGGGCTGCAAGGACGAAGGAGATTTCATTGGAATCTACCGGGTGCATCTTTCCATCATAGACGAATACACGGATGTCACGTGCATAGGATCCGGTAAGAGGACCTTCCGTCATCTTGTCATTGATACCTTTTAGGATGGCAGGCATGAAACGTGCATCGATGGCACCACCGACAACGCAGTTGTAGAATTCGAGTTTGCCGCCCCACTCCAGATCGTAGGATTCCTGGGTCTTGACGTTGAGAGTCACATCCTTGCCGTCAATCTTGAACTTGTTGGTAAATGGAACCCCTTCCACAACAGGACAGATGAGCAGATGGACTTCACCGAACTGACCTGCTCCACCAGACTGTTTCTTGTGACGGTAGTTGGCGGTAGCCACCTTGGTGATGGTCTCCCTGTAAGGGATCTTCGGAGCGAAGAGTTCGATTGGAATCTTGAACTCGTTCTCCACTCTGTGCTTGAGCACGTTGATGTGCTGTTCTCCCTGACCGCTCAGAATTGTCTGCTTCAACTCCTTGGAGTATTCCACCACGATGGTAGGATCCTGTGAGGAAAGCTTGTTGAGCGCCTCTCCCAATTTGGCGTCATCATTCTGGGACTGGGCCTTGATGGCACAACGATATTTGGAAGCAGGAAAATTGATGTCTTCATAGGAGATGCCTGAACCTGGATGAGCCAATGTGACATTGGTCTTTCCGGCACGGAGCTTCACGGTACAGCCTATATCACCGGCCATCAGTTCAGAAACCTTCTCCTTCTTGGCTCCTGCCACAGCATAGATGGTGGAGATACGTTCTCTGTTCTCGGTAACTGGGTCTTCCAGATCCTGACCTTCGGAAAGTTCTCCGGACATCACCTTGAAATAAGAAACTTCTCCAAGATGCGGTTCAACATCAGTCTTGTATATGAATATAGAGGTTGGAGCATTCTGCTTGCACTCTATCTCTTTTCCATCTTTGGTTGCGTATTTTGTCTCAACTGGAGAAGACAAGGTATTGATGGAAAATTCCATCAGGCGCTTCACGCCGATATCCCTCTTCGCCGACAAACAGAATATCGGCAATACTTCAGCTGAACGGATACCGATACCCAAACCTTTCCTGATTTCATCCTCGGAAAGACCACCCTGATCAAAAAACTTCATCATCAAGGTATCATCAAACTCCGCGGCCTTCTCTATCAATTCCTGCCGCAATGCCTCAGCCTCTTCAGAGAATTCAGCTGGAATCTCCAAAGACTCGCGAGTTCCATTTTCATCTGTGAAATGGTAATATTTCATCTTGAGGACATCAATGAACCCTTCAAAACCAGGTCCGGCATTGACTGGAAACTGGATAATGACCGGTTTATGTCCAAACGAATTTCTAATTGAATTGAGAGAAGTCTCCCAATCTGCCTTCTCACCGTCAAGCTGGTTTACAGCCAAAATCAACGGCACATTGTATTCTCTTGCATATCTTGCAAATATCTCTGTACCTACTTCCACTCCATGCTGGGCATTTACCAGAAGTATTGCACTCTCACAAACCTTGAAAGCTGCAACAGCGCCACCGATAAAATCATCAGAACCCGGAGTATCTATAATATTGAACTTCTTCTCCAAGAATTCGGCATATAACGGAGTTGCATAGATAGATCTCTGGTTCATCTGTTCAATCTCCGTATTGTCGGATACTGTGTTCTTTCCTTCGACAGTTCCACGTCTGTCAATCACTTTACCCTCGTAAAGCATTGCCTCCGCTAATGTGGTCTTACCTGACTTCGTAGAGCCAAGCAAAACCACATTACGGATGTCTTGAGTTGAATATGATTTCATTTTTTTACGGATTAGTTATTAGTGTGCCACGCCTCTTTTCCAAGACGTGTAATGGCAAATCTAATAAATTTAAAATGTTTTAACAATAGGTTCTCCAGCAATATTTCACATATCCGACCAAAGTATTTTTTCAGTCTGTCTCCCTTTATCGAAAGGCTTCTTCTCCATATTTATGATATAGATAGGCAAGGAAATTTATTCTGAGGCTTTCGATCAGTTCCTGCCCGCCGGTCCCCAGTTCTTCAAAAATATAGTCTTCCAACAAATGTTCATCCACATGGATAAGAGAACAGAGGGAAGAATAGGAAACAGAAGAATTCTGGAACATCTTTTCTTCCAGTAGCAACCGGCAAAAAAGTTCATACTTCAGCATTAAATAATCGTTCTCCATAATCAAATTTTTTAACGAGATAAATTTCGGATTCTGGACAGGAATTAAAAACAAAAGTTTGCTCAAGTCTCACATTGTGCAATTTTTTTTACAAAAAGATAGGCCATTTGACGTTTTTTATCATGAAATGTACAGATTTAATGAACATTGCATAATTTTCAATGTCTATCCAAGCCTGGTTTTAACGGTATTTTTACGCACTATCATATCTTTCATTGCCATGAACGAAAAAGACATCCGGAAAAATATCAAATCTCTGAGAGAGAGCCGACATCTTTCCCAACAAAAGATGGCAGATCTCTTGAATATAGAAAGAAACACATATCGGAACATTGAAAATGGACCGACCAAAATCATCAATCCTGTTCTTTTTGAGATTTCTGACATTCTGGAGGTATCGGTCCTGCGCCTTTTGGCCGGCTATGAGTTGCAGGAAGAAGACTTGCGCAATCTGGAAGAACTGAAGGTGGACTACAACAACCGGGTCAAAGAGAAGGAAAACGACTATGAGGGACAACTGATGGATATGCAGAAACTTCTGGACGACAAGAATGAAGAACTCAAAAAAGCCTATGCGTGGCTGCACGACAAAGATGAAATCATCTGCCTGCTCAAGAAACGAGTTTCGGAAAAAAATCAGAAGATAGAAAACCAGATTGATAGCGAAAATACAAATAATCAGTAGATTTGCAGAATATAATCTACGGCAATGAGCAAATTTATCCATTTGAAACCCTATCTACATAAAGAACTGATTGAAGCGGGTTGTGATGAAGCGGGACGCGGCCCCTTGGCTGGACCGGTCTATGCTGCGGCCGTCATCCTTCCCAAAAACTTCTTCCATCCTTTATTGAACGACTCCAAACAAATGAACAAGAAGGACCGCCTTCTTCTGAGAGAAATCATCGAACAAGAAGCCCTGGCCTGGGCTGTGGAATCAGTAGATTCACAGGAAATTGATGAAATCAATATATTGAATGCTTCCATTGCAGGAATGCAGCGGGCTGTCCGCCATCTGCAAATCCGGCCAGACTTTCTACTCATTGATGGCAACCGATTCAAACCTTTTGATGATATCCCTTACCAAACCGTCGTCAGTGGAGATGCCACCTATGCCGCCATTGCCGCCGCATCGGTACTGGCCAAGACCTACCGGGATGAATTCATGGAAAATATTGCCAAAGAATATCCAGAATACGGCTGGGATCGAAATATGGGTTATCCTACTCCCGCCCACATCGAAGCCATCCGGAAATACGGCTATACACCTTGGCACAGAATGAGTTTCCATGTCAAGCAACTGGAACCGGTACTTTTTGATTCTATCTAGATTCCTGCTATTTTTTCTTAAATTTGCAATTCTGAAAGTAACGATAACATTTATAGAAATATGAAAAAAATTCTTTGCACACTTGCAGCGATATTGATGGTCGCTACAGGAGCGAAAGCAGACGAAGGCATGTGGCTCCTTCCTCTGTTGCAAAAAATGAACATCAAATCCATGCAGGAGATCGGATGCGAACTCAGCGCAGAAGAAATTTACAGCATCAACCACTCTTCTCTCAAGGATGCCATTGTTCATTTCGGAAGCGGTTGTACAGGAGAAATCATTTCCAATGAAGGTCTGTTGGTAACCAACCACCACTGTGGATATGGAAATATTCAGAAACTTTCTTCTGATGAACACAACTATCTGGAAAATGGATACTGGGCAATGAGCAGAAATGAGGAACTCCCCTGCAAAGGTTTGACCGTAACTTTCCTCCAGAACATGACAGATGTCACACCGATCCTCAACAAAGAGAAGAAGCATCTGGAAAAGAAATACAGAAATGCAGAGAATGCGGGCGAGAAGATTGCCGCTGAACTGGAGGCTAAAGCCAGTGAACTGATCGAAGCCGCCAAGGCGGACTATCCTCATTGTGAAGCCAACATTGTCTCTTTCTACAACAACAATGTACAGTATCTTATCGTTGACAAAGTTTTCACCGATGTACGTTTTGTAGGTGCCCCCCCTGCTTCCGTCGGAAAATTCGGTGGAGAAACGGACAACTGGATGTGGCCAAGACATACCGGTGATTTCTCCATGTTCAGAGTCTATGCCGGAAAAGACAATGAACCTGCGGATTATTCAGAAGAAAATGTACCTTATATCCCAAAGAAATCCCTGACCATCTCTCTGAAAGGCGTCCAGGAAAATGATTTCAGCTTCATCATGGGTTATCCAGGCAGAACCCAGCGTTTCCAGACAGCCTCCCAGCTCAAGCAGATGATTGACATCAACCGAATCCGCGTCGATGCCAGAACGACACGCCAAAACATAATGAACGAAGGAATGGAGGCAAGCCCAAGCGTCCGTCTCAAATATGCCAGCAAATATGCCCGTTCATCCAACGGATGGAAAAAATGGCAAGGTGAGGAACTGGCATTCCAGAAATTGAACATTATCGGCAGAGAAGAGCAGAAAGAGCAGGACTTCATAAAATGGGTCGGCCAGAAGAAAAGCAGACTGGCCCAATATGGACAGGCCTTGAAGAAGGTAGATGAAGCAGTTGCAGCAGGAAAAGATGCTGAAAGGATTATCACATACATCAATGAATCCGTCGCGTCCATGGGACCGGAAACCGTCCTCATCAATTTCTTCAATACGTTGAACACCCATCTCAAAGGCAGTACCGACACAGCGGCAGTCATCCGTCAGTCTGTAGAAGAGACTCTTCCTCTGTTCAAGGACTACGATGTGGCTTTGGAGAAGAAGATGTGTGTTGCCATGCTCCAATTCTATAGAGACGAAGTGGATTCCATCTATTTCCCTCAGATCAAAGAAAATTTCGCCACTCTGGATTTCCAGCAGTACGTTGATGGTATCTTCAGGAACAGCCATTTCGCCACTCGCGAGAAATTCGAGCAGGTGGCCAACCTGTCCATCAAGGATCTTGCAGACGATCCGCTGAAGGAATTCCATTCTGCCATTGTCCAGGTCATCACTCCGTGTTATGCCAGTTATTTCGGAAATGCAGAACAGCTTAAAGAAGGCAGCAGAGAATTTGCAGCAGGCCTGCTGAAATGGCAAAAAGGCGAGCCGAGCTACCCGGATGCCAATTCCACTATGAGATTGACTTATGGTACCGTGAAACCTTATTCTCCAAAAGATGCCGTCCTATACAGACATTACTCCACCTTGACAGGTGTCATGGAGAAAGAAGATCCCAACAACTATGAATTCAAAGTTCCAGCCAAACTGAAAGAATTATATGAAGCCAAGGATTTCGGCATGTATGCTGAAAATGACAACATTGTCACCTGCTTCCTGACCACCAATGACATCACTGGCGGAAATTCCGGAAGCCCCGTCCTGAATGCCAAAGGTGAACTCATCGGATTGGCATTTGATGGCAACTGGGAATCCATGTCCAGCGATGTGATGTTTGAACCGGATCTGCAGAGATGTATCTGCGTAGACATCCGCTATGTCCTTTTCATGATGGACAAATTCGGAGGAGCCAGCCACCTGCTGGAAGAAATGAATTTTTCAAAATAGATTTTGACACGACCCGGACTTGAACTCCGGGTCATTTGAATGATATATTATGGATAAGACAGAAATTCTTGAATGGTTGCGCGATGTCCATCATCCAGGAAAAGGAAACAAGGACATCGTCGAACTGAGAATGGTCCAGGATATTCTGGTCCTGGACAAACACGTGACCGTAGTGCTGGCCTTTCCAAAACATCGAGATCCACTTGCCGAATACATTGAAGGCAGCACCAGAGCGACTATCATCCGCAACTCCCCAGATGGGACAGAAGTAGAAATCAAAACTGTAGTTGAAAGAGAAGAGAAACCGAAGAACAATGTCAATGAACTGGATCTGGAAGAACTGGACCATGTCAAACACATCATCGGCATCGCTTCCGGAAAAGGAGGCGTCGGAAAATCAACCGTGGCAGTGAACCTGGCGGTTGCGCTCGCCCGGCAGGGATATAAAGTCGGCCTGGCAGATGCAGATGTCTATGGTCCGTCCGTTCCTCTGATGACCCAGACAGAAGGCGCTCTGCCTGACGTGATGAATGAAAATGGCAAGGAAGTTATTCTTCCTATTGAGAAATTCGGTGTAAAATGGATGTCCATAGGTTATTTCGCACAACCTGGACAAGCTTTGATTTGGCGTGGCCCGATGGCCTGCAACGCCTTGAAGCAAATGTTGCTTCAGATCAGATGGGAAGAGCTCGATTATCTGCTGATTGATATGCCTCCTGGAACAGGAGATATCCACATCAGTTTGGTACAAGACATTCCAATGGAGGGAGCTGTAATTGTAACAACTCCTCAGGCTGTCGCTCTGGCTGATGTAGAAAAAGGTGTTGACATGTTCCGCAATCCGAACATCAACCGCCGCATCTTCGGTCTGGTAGAAAACATGGCTTGGTTTACTCCAGCAGAATTGCCGGAAAACAAATATTACATCTTCGGAAAAGATGGTGGCGCACAGATGGCCAAGCGTTTCAGCATTCCAATGATCGGACAGATTCCAATTGTCCAGAGCATCCGCGAATGTGGAGACCAAGGAACCCCTGCCGCCCTCTCTGACGGACCGGATGGCAAAGCCTTCATGGAACTGGCCGAAGTTTTGTCCCGCATTACAGAATCTGAGCTCTAATCCTACTGCTCTGAGATACAGAAAAGACCGGAAATTCCGGTCTTTTCTGTATCTATCAATGACAAGACCGCAACAGGGTGCTCTCCCTCGATTATTCAAATTGCCTGGTCAGATCCACAAAATCTTCCACGGAAAGTCTCTCCGGACGCAGATCAAACACCGGATTGGACAAGAAAACTTGCAAATCCGGTTCATTTTCCTTATCATTGGTATCCCAACCCATCTTCTGGGCCTTTGTCTGAACAAGTGGCTTGAGCGAGTTACGCAAAGTCTTGCGACGCTGGTTGAACGCTGTTTTGACAACAGTTTTGAACAGGCCTTCATCGACTCCCAGATTCTTGCGTTGGTTGCGACGCAGACGAATGACAGCAGACTGAACTTTTGGAGGCGGAGCAAAACAACCAGAACCGACGGTGAAAAGATATTCAATGTCATACCAAGCCTGAAGCAATACAGACAAGATACCATAAGTCTTGGTACCCGGTTTTTCAGCGATGCGCTCTGCCACCTCCTTCTGAATCATTCCGACTACTTCCGGTATGCTTTCCTTATAGTCCAAAATCTTGAAGAAAATCTGGGAGGAAATATTATATGGGAAATTGCCGATGATGAGAAAATCTCCTTTGAACAATTTCTCCGGGTGCATTTTGAGAAAATCATCTTCCAACAGTTTTCCAGGCATTCCATTGAATGTCCTCATCAGATAATCCACTGACTCAGTATCAATCTCCACCATCTTCAAGTTCAACTCTTCCCTCTTGAGGAGATATTGGGTCAAGACCCCCATTCCTGGACCAATTTCCAGCACATTGACCTTCCCTTCCGGATTGGTGGAGATTCCCTCCACATCCAAGGCATCCACAATAGCAGTCGCAATACTCTGATCCGTGAGGAAATGCTGTCCCAATGCCTTTTTTGCTCTAACTTCCATCATCTTCTTGTCTTTTTCCGTTCTTATATCTTGGAGGAGAACGTCACTCCTCCTGTATTCTACAAATATATGGATAATTAACTTTAGATTGGACGGAATTAAATGAAGAGTTCAGCGAATATTTTATTAATTTTGTAAGTTGATGTCCCGTACACTCCGAATTCCGGAACGGAACATCTTGACAAGAAGAACTATAAAATCATATAACATGTACAGATCGCATACTTGCAATGAACTCAGATTAAGTGATGCCGGTAAGGAAGTGACCCTGGCCGGATGGGTTCAGAAGTCAAGAAAATTGGGAGGAATGACTTTCATTGACCTCCGTGACAGATATGGTATCACCCAGCTGGTTGTCAGCGCAGAAGCTCCTCAGGAGATTCTTGACACAACCTCCTCCCTTGGGCGTGAATTTGTCATCCAAGTAAAAGGTACCGTTGTAGAAAGATCCAACAAGAACCCTAAAATGGATACCGGTGACATTGAAATCCAGGTGAAAGCCATCCATGTCCTCAACAAATCCATGACTCCTCCATTCACTATCGAAGACGTCAGTGACGGCGGTGACGATATCAGAATGAAATACAGATATCTGGATATCAGAAGGAATCCTGTCAAGAATGCCCTGATTCTCAGACATAAGATTGCACACGAAGTGAGAAATTATCTGGACAGCCTCAATTTCCTTGAAATTGAAACTCCGTACCTGATCAAATCCACTCCAGAAGGAGCACGTGACTTCGTGGTACCTTCCCGTGTCAATCCAGGACAGTTCTATGCCCTGCCACAATCTCCACAGACTTTCAAGCAGCTGCTGATGGTCGCTGGATGCGATCGTTATTTCCAGATCGTACGTTGCTTCCGTGACGAGGACCTGAGAGCCGACAGACAGCCTGAATTCACCCAGATTGACTGCGAAATGTCATTCGTGGAGCAGGAAGACGTGCTCAACACCTTCGAAGGCATGATGAGGACTCTCTTCAAGAATGTCCTCAACGTAGAAATCGGCACTCTGCCTCGCATGAGCTGGTACGATGCCATGGACAAATATGGCTCAGACAAACCGGATATCCGCTTCGGCATGACCATCCACGAGATTACCGATGCCGCCAAAGGCAAAGGTTTCGGCGTTCTGGACGGTGCCGCCTATATTGGTGCGATTGCTGTTCCGGGTGCCGCAGAATATACCCGTAAGCAGATCGATGAACTGACAGAGTGGGTCAAGAGACCTCAGGTCGGTGCAAAGGGTCTGATCTACATCAAAGTCAATGCTGACGGCAGCTTCAAGTCATCTATTGACAAATTCTACGCTCCTGAAGACCTTGCTCGCATTGCAGAGGCGACCGAAGCACAGAAAGGCGACCTCATTCTGGTCATGAGCGGCGACAACAACCGGAAAGTACAGACCATGCTGGGTACCCTCCGTATCGAAATGGGCAACCGTCTCGGTCTGAGAGATCCGAAAGTGTTCGCTCCTCTTTGGATCGTTGACTTCCCTCTGTTCGAGTGGAGTGAAGAGGATAGCCGCTTCTACGCCATGCACCACCCGTTCACGGCTCCTAAACCTGAACATATGGACTGGTATTGCAGCGACAAGAAGGAAGACCTCGAGAAAGTATGCGCCAACGCCTACGACTTCGTTCTCAACGGAACAGAACTCGGTGGAGGTTCCATCCGTATCCACAATGCGGATGTCCAGAAGAGGATGTTCGAGATTCTTGGTATAGGAGAACAGGAAGCGGAAGAGAAGTTCGGCTTCATCATCCATGCCTTCCAGTATGGTGCACCTCCTCACGGTGGTCTGGCATTCGGATTTGACAGGGTCTGCGCTCTCTTCGGCGGCAGCGATTCCATCCGTGACTACATTGCCTTCCCTAAGAACAACCAGGCAAGGGATGTCATGATTGATTCTCCATCCGTCATTGACCAGAGCCAGCTGGATGAACTTTCCATTGATGTCAGGAAAAAGCAATAGGATATGTCATCAGTGCGACCAGTAGAATTCAAATGCAGCCAGTGCGGTGCGGCAACGGCCGTAGAGGTGTATGACAGCATCAATGTCGGGACCGATCCAACCTTGAAGGAGCAAGTCAAGAACGGCTCTCTCTTCATCTGGGAATGTCCTCATTGCGGCTGCCACAACCTGGCCCAGCACCCCGTGCTCTACCATGATCCGGACAACAAGCTGATGGTGTGGTTCTCTCCTGAGAAGATTCCGTTCACGGAAGAGCAGGAGAAACTCTTTACCGAAGAGTTGAAGGAATATACTCTTCGGCGCACCCGCACATTGGGTTCCCTTATTGAGAAAATCTCCATCCACGATGCCGGTCTGGATGACATTGTCGTGGAAATGTGCAAGTACGTCACCAAGATGGAACTGGCGGATAAGGCGGAATACCGCAACCGGATAGAAGAACTGCTCGATTTTCCGTTCAAGTTCTACTGTCTCAATGGTGCGGACCACGAGATTGAACTTTCCTTCCCGGAAAAAGGAGAGATGAAGGTCCTCAACATCGGATTTAATGTCTATGAAGATTGCAAACGGATTTTAGATAGAAATCCTTCCATCCAACTTCCAACAGGTTTTGCAGAAATTGATGCAGAATGGCTTTCTACTGTCATGCGATAAGAAAACAACAAGCCCGGCAAAATAAATTTGCCGGGCTTGCTGTTTCATCAAACAGACGCCAACATTGACATCCGACTTCTCCTCCAATCTCGAATTCTAATCATTCAAGACCCTTGCACCGTCACTGATATGCACCTCATATACCTTTGGCGCATGCCCGAACTGTCCGGTGAACTCTTTTATTGCCGTTTCAATGAAATGGTCATACAGTTCATCTTTCACAAGATTGAGGGTGCATCCACCGAAGCCGCCGCCCATCACTCTAGAACCAGTAACATCACATCTACGAGCCACATTATTCAAGAAATCAAGTTCCTCGCAACTGACCTCATACAGACGGCTCAGGCCAAAATGAGTCTGGTACATCATTTCACCAACCGTCTCATAATCTCCCCTTTCAAGAGCATCGCAAACATCAAGCACTCTCTGAACCTCACCAATCACATATTCTGCTCTCAAGAAATCTTCCTGTGGAACCTCTTCTCTCACTTCTTCCAACCAAACTCTCTTGGCATCACTGAGGAATTCCACCTCCGGATGATTTTTGCGGATGGCATCCGCGACATTCTCGCAAGATTTGCGTCTTTTGTTATACGCAGATGACGCCAATTCATGTTTGACACATGAATCAAGCAATACCAATCTGTAACCTTTCGGGTCAAATGGGAAATATTTGTATTCTAAAGTCTTGCAATCTAGACGGATCAAGCTGCCTTTCTTGCCAAATACAGATGCGAACTGGTCCATAATACCGCAATTCACACCACAATAATTGTGTTCTGTCGCCTGACCAATCTTAGCCAATTCAAATTTGTCTGTCTTATTTCTGAACAAATAATTGAGTGCAAAAGCAAAAGTGCTTTCCAAAGCAGCAGAAGAGGACAAACCTGCACCAAGAGGAACATCACCAGCAAACACGGTATCGAACCCCTCCACTTTACCACCTCTCTTGACAGTTTCTCGGCAAACGCCAAATACATATCTGGCCCAACTCTGCTCTGGCTTATCCTCTTCATTGAGACCAAATTCCACATATTCGTCATAGTCTAGAGAATATGCATGGATCTTGTCAGTACCGTTTACAGCAATTTCAGCTAGGATACCTTTATCGATTGCGCCAGGGAATACATAACCTCCATTGTAATCAGTATGTTCACCTATCAGATTAATTCGTCCGGCGGAGGCGAAGAACGTGCCCTCACAATTATACAAGGTCTTGAATTTTTCCTGTATCTTTTTTTTCATTTCCATGTTGTATAGTTTTAATGTTCAGATTCCATTAATAAGCAAATGTAATAAAAAATGTCAATATCTGACACCTATTCTTTATCTGGAATCATCAAATTCCAATACAATAGGAAGATGGTCACTCACCCCTCCTACATATCTTGGTCCAATGTAAGTCCTCAATGGTTTCTCTCCAGACCAAACATTGTCAACAGTCATCAGAAAAGGAATACGGACTATAGACATTTCCCGGACGGGGAAAGTCGTCCAAAACAAATCAATCCACTCCCAACGTCCATTGAAGCGGATGCTTCCCTTCTCATTCCCTTCCGGATACTGAAGTTGAAGAACAGGACGGAGCGTATCGAATACTTGAGATTCTGGAACTTCATTAAAATCGCCCATCACCACCATCTTCGTCGATGGATGAGCCTGTTGCACCGAATCCACCGTACAGCGCAATTTGGCGGCCGCATGACAACGGAGCGGTACAGATGCCTTCCCCCCATATTTGGAAGGGAGATGACAGACCAGAAAGTCATATTCCTGCCCTGAACGGAGCGACTGGAAATGAACTTGCAAAATGTCACGGGTCGCCATTCCGTACAGACGGACTGGACGAGCATCCAGTAAAGAAAGAACGTTTTCCCGAAAAAGCAGCGCGACATCGATTCCCCGGTGATCTGGAGAGTCCCAATGAATCACCTTATAACCCATTTTCCGAAGCGCTGTGGCGCTCAAAAGACGATACAATACACTCTTACCTTCCACTTCAGCAAAAGCCGCCACATCTGGAATACGTCCCCAATGGGAAGCAATCCAGAGAACCGACTTGGAGATCAGTCCGCATTTCCGGTAAAACCGGGATGCTGACCAGTGACGATTTCCACTTGACGAGAAATCATGATCTGATGTTCCGTTCCCTCCATCTTCGTAGTCAAAGAAATTTTCCAAATTCCAGAATAATACAAGCAAGGAACCAGCAGATTCTTCTGCCGATTCCTTGCTTTCCAAATTCTCTGCATATTCCACCAAGTCTTCTTGTCCAAGAAGACTTGCAGACATCACAAACAACCATGACACCAATACTTGAAACATTCGGACGATTCGTCTCTCTCCGTTTGTCCTTTCTTGATTTTCAAGAAGCCTGTCTGACTATTTTTCTTGACGGGCTTCCTCCACTATTTCTTCAGGGACCGCTTCGCAACGGACAAATTTCTGGACATCTTCAGGATTGGAAACTCCAGTCCAGACCATCGTTCCTTCCGGCATCAGGTCTGTTACCATATATTCATCCTTCCAGTCGCCACGACCAAAATCATATTTACCGGAAATCTTATCTCCTTTATGAACGTCGTGGATTAATTCAAAACTACCTGTATTCAAACGAGCATACATGGTATTGAAATTGTCATACATCTTGAAGCGATGTTCATCCCTTTGCAGTTCAATATAGCAATATACCCCTTCTGGAGTTGGTTTGCCATTGACTTCCTCCAACTTCCATGTTCCATGGAGATGGATATAATTGACCTCGAGCGGCTGGTCGGTCACTTCTTCCTGCTTACTGCAGGACATGAACCCCACCAGAAGAGCACAAACAGTCATCATTTTGAATAATATTTTCATATTCCTTTCTTTGTTTTCATTTATCTATTGGTTGCACGACCACTTCTATCATTCTTGAGGCCATACTGCCGCCTACTCCTTGCAGAAACATATCAAAACGAACCGGCCGGGTCCTGTCCCGAATGGAAGAGATCTTCTTTCCATCTATGAGAATCCATAAATCGGCTTCACTTCCTGGCGGAATGATCTCCGGATCGCATTCAAAAGCAGCATAGGAGGGCAACATTTTAGCAGTCACCTTCAATGGTCTGGTCCCGGCATTGGCACAGAGTATCCTCTCTTTTCGGAAATTATCTTCTCCGACATCTCCAATTACCAATTTCTTCCTTTTCAACCTTAAATCTCCCACTTTGCAAGGAAGATGTCTCCATTTGTCCGACAACAGGACTGTTGCCCGAACAGACAAGCGATTGGAAGGATGACGTCCCGAAAAATCCGTATAGAGACAGGCGCTAACTTCCACATCTGAAGAAAAGTTTCTCGGATTGAAAATCAATACAATCTCCCTGTCTTCACCCGGAGCAATCGGCGTCCGGTCATACTTGGCCTCCAAGCAAGAGCAAGATGTCGTGATATCCTGAATCACCACCTTCTTCTTTCCTGAATTACAGAAAAGGAAACGGGTGCTGATTTCGCCGGCGTTGTCGTATACTTTCCCGAGATGGATGCTCTTCTTGTCAAATTGAAGCACGTTTTCTCCAGAAAGAACAGGATGAACGACGGTGTCCATCCTGGACCGGAGTTCTTCTCTGCCCTGCCCAAAGACCGATACAGAAAAGAACAAGGAAAAAATCAGGATAATCAGCGATACTCTCATTACAGCCAACCGTTATCATTGGATGCAGAACGCACTGTAATGTGAATGGTCTGCTCCTTGGCGCCGGCCTTGATTACTGCGGTCGTGAAACCGGCGCATATCCCCTTGACAGAAAGAACCGTTCCATCAACACTTCCAGAAACAACACTCTGATCTGCAATGGCACAAGAGTAGCTCAGTTTTTCTCCGCCCACAAAATAACGGGCCAAATCTATATGTTGTTCCTTCTCAACTGCAAGAGTCAAATTCGGCACTTTCATTTCTGAGCCATGGCCGCCGATTGCCTTCAACAAATTGCCGGCATCCACCAATTTTCCCATCTGTCCACGATATAAATTCATATCCATCTTGGTTGGAGAAGCGCCCGGTGAGGCATGATTCATATAATACAGTTTCTTTCCTTTCAATTTGTCATCGAAAGATCGGGCTGTTTTTCTCATCAGCTGAACGTACTCTTCCGCCTTAAAGTGACGGCGCAATTCAACTGCATAGGACAAACCGAGAGCTGCAACACCAGATACATGAGGACAAGCCATGGAAGTACCATCAAAGTATCCATAGGCAGGCTCGCCATCCAATATCAAAGTAGAACAAATGCTTCCTTGAGTCTTGTTGTCGTTTTGGTCAATGAAAGTCGGGTTTTCTGTTCCCGGTTTCGTATAATAATCCTTGTCTCCTCCCGGTGCTGAAAAATCTACTCCAGGCCCATAATTTGTATAAGATGCAGGAGTATAATCTGCTGAAATTGCACTGACTGCAATACATTTTGAATAAGCTGACGGGAAAGAAGGAAGGCTGGCATATTCATTTCCAGATGCGAAAATTGGAATGCCACCATCCATCACACCATTCGGAGAACCTGCATTTTGGATAAAATAATCCAACGCATCTTTCTCCAAAGTATAAGTTTTCGCCCATTCTTCCTCAGTCTTCGGTCCAAGGACAGCTCCTGTCAAAGGATCAGAATTAGCGGACATATAGCCCCAACTACACTGAAGAATGACAGCACCATTGTCAGCGGCATATTTGATGGCTCTTGCCTCCATAAGAAGAGTAGACAACATATTTCCATCAAAAATCTGACAACTCATGATACGGACACCAGGTTTTCCTTTTGCTCCTCCAGCAATTCCGGAAACTCCAATACCGTTATCATTGACAGCAGCAATAGTTCCTGCGACATGAGTGCCATGACCTGTATTTTCAAACCCTGCAACAGAAATGACCCCACTATTCTTCACGAAATTATATCCGTATTTATCACCTTTATAGCCATTGTGGTCCGCATCTTCTTCTGAATAAAGTTCCTCTCCTTCGTTCACCCACATATTGTCCTTCAGATCAGGATGATTGTACATCACTCCCTCATCCAAGATAGCAACTATGATCTCAGGATTGCCGGTGCACATTTCCCAAGCTTCAGCACAATTGACATCAGAACCAGCAATTGCCTTGGCCCATGGCTGCTCAAAAGAATATGACCCTTTGTTGACATAGTGCCACTGACTGCTCAAAAGCGGATCATTGAATCGGTTGCCGGAATTTGCCACAACTTTTCCAGCCTCGACAACTACAGGTTTGGACTCTGTGGAATAACTGCGTTTGATTGTTGAATTGCAATTGACATTGGAAACTTCACCAAGACGGGAAATTCTTGCCATGGCTTCCTCCAGATTGGTATTCTCATCGAAATGAACCGTATACCACAAATGGAGTCCAGCTTCCCTTGTTCGTGCTTCATTCTCTGGATCCACCGGAAACACTCTTTCAAAACTGTAAGCTCCCAGAATTTCAAGAATTTCATCAACTGATGGAATTCCAGAACGAGTAGCAGACTTTCCAAAAGTCTGATCTAGAATATCACTCATCTCAGGAGCAAATTTGACCAGCAATTCTCCTTTCGCGGCGTTCTCCGCGACACTCGGAAGGATCTCATTCGGCTGCTGTGGAAGTGGAGACTGTTCCATCTTCACACATGAAACAGTCAAGGCTCCCAACATGATTGCATATAATAATTTCTTCTTCATCTTAATTAAAATTCTTCTTTCAATTCGTACTTGTTCCTGTACATCGGATAAACCTTGAAATAATAGTCAAAAGTAGATGGCTCATTTGTAAAGCCGACCGCTCTTCCTTCTGAATCAATAGCCTTTTCTAACTGATTGAAAACAAGCAGACTAGGAGACCACTCGAGAAGATGAGGATGGTACAGAATCCAATCAGGAATAGACCCTGTGAAGAAATTCAGATTGATGAACAATTGTTTCGCATTCGGAAGAATCTTCGGAATAGCTTGTCCTTCAGGAGTATTGACCAACCATGAAACGGTATCCTTCAATGCCGCGATGTCTTCTTTCTTATACGATTCAATCTTTTTTCCATTGATTACCTGTCCCACCTTAAAATCAGGAAGAGATCCTTCCATATAATTGGTGGACAATCTCAGGTACTCCAGATTCTCCCACAAGAACAAATCACGAAGGCTATTGTTCTCTTTTGTATCAATATGGAGACCGATACCATTTGGAAAACTAATATTGTCTGATTTCTTTCTCAAATCGGACAAGACCCAACGGCAGTTACCCAACAATGTCAAGGCTTTCAATTTCGGGAAATTCTTCTGATTGAGAATGCTTGGAATATCTTCAAAGTTATTCACGCCCAAATCAAGGGATTCGAGAGAATCACCCAATTTCACAAATTCAGGAGGAAGGGATACCAAACCATATGCACCAATAACCAAATGCTTCAAATATTGCAAATCGCACACATCTGTCCCCAGATGAATTGATTTGAGCATTGTATTCACATTGGAATAGAACTCCAACCTCTCGACATATTTCAAGTGACTGACTTCTGCTGGTAATGATTCCTGCGTATTGAACATATAGAAACCGACACCGCGAACTCGTCCGATTGCTTCTGGGCAAGGAAGATTCTTGTCCGTTTCTTGCCAAAGCACGACATTGTCCCAGTTACGCATATTCTCTGCAGTATCCCAACTAGGTGCCATCACTGCCAATTTCTCTTGAATAAGGATCAGCGCCAAAGAATCACCGCCACGATTGTCTTCAATAGTAGGTGCGGCTTTCTGTCTAACTTTGAGAATCGCTTTTGGCTCAACGTCTTCTACATTTCCACCTACTTTTTCCAGGTCCTCCAAGGAATAAAATTTCACCTCTGCGGCTCTTTTCACATCCTTTGTATTCAATTTCCAATTCAGACGGATATCAAATTTCTGAGGTCTTGCTCCATAGTCCAATTCCGGATGATATTCCATCTTATCTGAAGACAACCAGGAAGCTTCTTTAGTGGTCAAACTATCGACAATTACCAATTTGAAAGCATTTACATTAGTCAAGACCTCTGTTTTGAAATAACGCTGGTTGAAGCCTGCAGTGGAAGCGACCTCAACCACTTCCTTATCCAAATGAATAGTCTTTTCATATCCGAGCTGAGTGACATTCAGAACCTTTTTCTCAACTTTTCCAAAACGATTCGACGAGAACACGATTTTTCCCTCACGAACTTTGGATTCTACCGTATTGTCAATAAATACGACACAATCTGTGGTCCCCTCTCCATTGGCCGGAGTGACCAGAATCCAAGGATCAGACACTTCACAGCTCCATATTCCATCGGTAGAAACCGTCAAAGACTCTTCACCGCCAGGAGCCAACATATCAATCTTCTCCAAACTGATGGACAAGGTTTTCAATTCTTCCTTTCCCACCTTATCGCAAGATGAGAACAGGACAGTAACGGCAAGCAGTGCTGCTGATATTCTATTAAATAATTTCATTTGCAATCAATTTTACTTGTCCAGATCCAGGCCATCATCGCATCCGCGAATATCCTGAGTACTATCATAAACTAGTTTATACATACCGGCCTTGATATAAGCACATACTGCATCTCCCAAATCAATTGTGATGTTCGGATTGTCCTTAATGTCGAAGAGACGGATATTAG
Source organism: Bacteroidales bacterium (assembly GCA_020026275.1). Lineage (GTDB taxonomy): Bacteria > Bacteroidota > Bacteroidia > Bacteroidales > UBA932 > Cryptobacteroides. The sequence continues at coordinate 82,822 of JAHHQQ010000004.1, read as the reverse complement.
GAGAAATGGTATCCTCTATCTTGCCCAGGTCATTCGAACCAATCAGGAAACGAACCAAACTTGGACACTTGTAAAGTCCAGTAGGCCATTCCTTCAAACAACGGTTACCTTCAGCATCGCGCTGATGACGAATATTCATGATATTAACTCCTGCCGCATTCAATGCCGCATATGGGAATTTAGAAAAACGGTTGTATGAAATGTCAATGCCAAAGAAATAGGGAAGATTGGTAGCTTCAAAATCTTCTGCCGGCAATTCCGAAAGATAGTTGTAAGAAAGATCGAGAGACTGCAGAAGATAGGAATTAGGACCTTGCAATGCTCCCTTTGGAATACGCTTCATGCCATTTCCAGCCAGCATCAAATAAGTAATTGGAGAACCGGTCTTGAACAGCTGGGCAGGAAATTCCTCAAATTTGTTTTGAGTCAGATTCAACGTTCCTACGTTGATACCTTTATGATTTTCCCCATTCTCAAAGCAGCTGATATTGTTGAAGGAAAAATCAGCAGAAGCCATAATATAAGAAGATTTCGCATTGAAAATGTCAGGGAATTCCTCCAACTGGTTATGGGAGAAAGAAATATTTTCCACATCACTGTAACCGAAGAAAAATCCGTCGTCTGCCTTAGGAATCTCTTTGATCTGGTTAAAATCCATAAATAATCTCACAAGCTGGATATCTTTTCCGAAAGGATGCAGTGTCTTAATCTTATTTGTAGTACAGTCCAGCATACCCAATTTAACCATCTTCTTCAAATCCTCATATTCCGGGAACTCTTCCAGATTGTTGAATCCCATATAAAGAATCTGAATCTTGCTGGCAGACTTGCCGTTTCTCAAGAAATCAATCCAGTCATTTCTCAACTGTTCTCCTGAAATACCTACGCTGCAAGCGATATTCAAAAGCTGCATTTCAGGAAGTCCATTCAGGAAATCCATTGGCAAAGCTGTCAAATTGGTACAGTTGTAAATTTCAATATCGAACAGATTATTGAAATTGTTCCATGACCAGCTGGCCTCTTCATTCTTATATTTTGAATCAGCTGCAAGCGGAAGGATGAACCCCTCTGTACGAATAGGAGAATTAGCAATGTAGAACTGCTCCAATTCAGTACATCTCATCAGAGCTTTTGAAATACCAGTGATTCCATTAGTAAAATCAGGAGATTTCTTAGGTTGTATCGCAGCAGAACGATGACTCTTCACAATTGGAGTCTGTCTTGGATCTTCATTTATTGCCTCCTGCATTTCAGGGCAGAACGACTCACGGGGATCTCTTTCCAATACCAGCTTCTCATAATCCAGACGAGTCGCCATTCTCTGGGCTTCGGTCATGTTCGGATTGATGTTTTCCAACAGATGCCCACCCAATTTTTCACTATGGCTTCCTAACACAAGGATTTTAAGTTTGGTCAATTGACCTATTGCCTCCGGAACCACTCCCTTTGCGCCCATTCCGGCTAAAGATAGAGTTGCGACACGACCATCTGTATGAAGTTTCACGCCAGGCTGCCGACCCCACATATCGATTTCCTTATTGAAATCCCAATTGCAGCCCATAGGTTCATCCTCACCGTAATATTTCCAGTTTGGACCATCCAAAGCCTCCCATATCTCTTTCAAGGCAACATAATCCTTGATATACTCGTCACTCTCACGAAGAGCAATTGGCACTTCAGCATTCTGAGTGAGTGCATTGTCTTTCACTGTAAAGGTCTCGGAAGAAGACAAGGTTGCAAATTCAAGAAGAGACATACAGTTCTTGTCTGAATAAGTCTTGTAAGCACTGATCTGATAGTTTCCAGCTTTCAGGAAAAAGACCGTATCGCAATCGGCATAGGAAGACTGGAAAATCCCCCCTTCCTCTTTATGAACCTCTTCCTTATACTTGACACGTATCTTCTTGAATTCGGTAGTCTCATTGGTCATCAGATTCTTGACAGCAATATCCACCCCTTTTATGCTTGAAAAAAGATATCCCTTCTCAGAACGGGTCGGAACAATATCTTTTACCAGGCGGAATGAAACTTTACCTTTTTCTACGGCCTCCACCGTCAAATCTTTCACAACCAGACCTCCAGATACAATACACAAATCATTGTCAGTTGACATGGAAACAGACTCAATTTCTTTATCAATCTTGTTGAAGAGAGAATAACCGACAATCTTATAATCTCCAGACAGTAATTTGAGTTTATCGCTTCTCAGACCGTATTCGCCATTTTCAACATTGTATGAGTTGAAACGAAGAATCTGTACGATATTGGAGCCATCGTGCTGTAATACCACCTTAATCTTCTGTACATCAGATAGGGATTCCACCTTATCTGACGATGCTTTGGAATTAATACCCTTGTCATATGATGCGCTTTTGTACAATCTGAACTGGGCATAACCATATTGATTCTGGCCCACTTCCTCCTCTACTTGAGTACATCCGGTCATTCCCAACATTCCGACAATGACTGAAACAGCAAGGATATTCAAATGTTTTAAAATATTCATTTCTTCTATAAAAAATTACTTATTTGATTCGATGAACAGAACTTTGATGTTCTGATAAGTTGTCGGATTTCTGAAAATAATGTCAATTCTGTCTCCTGCAGGAATACTATCTTCACCATCCATTCCGAACCAGATATTCAAAATTGTCTCGGAAACAGAGTCTATCATGCCCGTTTTTTCCTCTCCATTTTTGTTCCATGCGGAGAAAATCCAATCCGTCCCCATGGTTCCAGACATGAAATGTTCTATATTCAAACTATTGGAGGTCTGAACAACAGAATAAATCTGATCCGTTCCATAATTGCTGATTTCACCGGGATCCGTCACCTGCTGGACAGGAAGTTCATTCAACATGTTGTCAGTAATCTTGAACGCCTGCATGGCCTCAGCTTTATTTTCTTCTTTCTGATTCAACTCAGCCAAAAGATGAAACTGAGCAATTTCATATTTGATTCCTGCAGTCATTTTGAATGTTTCAGGATCCTCAACATTTTCAATGAGCACATCATACCAAGTTTCCGGATGTTCCACTAATCCCAACTTTTTCAGCTGCTCCTCTGTAAATACCAATGCAAAACCTTTTCTTTCACTCCCAGCGGCATCCACTGTCAGTTTCATCTGACCTTTCTCTCCTTTCAAATGCATCCAGGACTCAAAGGGGACCTCCTTATCCAAAGAACAGTTGACTGTCTCCTGATACTGGCCTTGAACCACTTCAATAAAGACGGGAACAAACTGATCATTCAAAGCAGTGATATTGTATGAAAGATAATTTTTCAGGATGGTTTTTCCTCCTCCTTGAACAAGTCCTGCATCAGATTGAGTGAAGACCTTGCCATCCATGGAAACCTTCCAGTCCGGTCTGTTAGATGGACCGCCAAAATTAACTTCTTCTGCAGGCATACCTGCGAACGATACCTGTACGGGGAAAAAAACTTTTCCTTCCTTGTCTGAAAATACAATTACATTCTCATCTGATTTGGCGACAGGGTATTTGACATCGCCTTTTTTTGCATTGAAGATGGCCGAAGAAGCAACCACTTTGTCCGCTTCCCCTGTCAATCCATTTTGACCTTTAAATTCGACCCATATAGGCTTGGCCGTAACGGCAAAATCAAAATTAGCCTTTACTTGGAAAGGAAGATAATCACCATATCCCGCTTCAATCACCCAATCCTTTTCTTCGATTGCTTTTCCTTCCTTGTCCAATAGAGTGAACTCATAACCTTTTGCAGACCGGTACACTTCTGCAAAAACACGAATTTCATCCTCCATCTGCATTTCCAGAATAGCGACATCTGAAATTTGACCTGGCTTCATCCCTTCTTCTGAAATGACCACCTTGCTCTTAAATTCTCCTGCTTCACCCGAAAGAACAGTCGTCTTGAGCCCTGTCCCATCTTCAAACTGGCACCACAGTGCAGAAGAGGTTAGATGCCATGAATAATTTGCCGAGACTGTTATTTCCTTTGTATTTTCTGTTGGAGAAAAATACAATTTCTGCGTTTCAGGAAATTCCGGAAGAGGACTCTCTTCTTTAGTACATGCACCTGCCCCCAGAAGCATTGCCGCCATTCCCGCAATCACACTACCCTTGACTAATATATTTTCAATTATATTCTTCATGATAATCCATATTTAGTTAGAAATAGAACATATACTAGAGATTTGGCCTGATTACCAATATCTTTTTCGGAATCATCGTCCAAGGATCATTACCCGTCCTAATTACAATTATAACATACTGGTCGTCTTCCGGTTTTTCAGGATCATTTACGAGCAATGGGGTCTCAAACCAGATATTGAGCATATTTCCATCTCGTGCCAACAAGTTGCTGGCATCTTCTCCTGCATGATTCCAAGCCTGGAAATCCCAATTCTCTGTCAGGAGAGGATTGATGTTGATAGAATTTGACTCCTGATGAATTTCATAGACATCTTCGATTCCATACTCACTGATGATTCCCATATCCGTTGATTTCTCATAAGAAATATCAACGCGCATACCGGACATCGTATCATTATAGAACACTTCAAATTCTTTACTGCCTTCTTCTTTCGGCTCCGCCTGTATCAATTCAGCAACCAAATAAGGTTCTGCTGCATCATAATTCACAAGCTGTCTGGAAGAACCTGTCGTCATGTCATTTTCCATGACAATCAGTTCCTCAAACCAGTTTTCAGCAGTAATGCCACAACCCTCGGGAAGTGCCAAAACCCAACCATGTCTATCTGCAGTGGATGGTCCGACAGAAATCTTCAAATCGCCTTTTGCATTGGAAACCTTCATCCAATCTACCGGATGTGCAGGATTCCCGTCAAGGTTGCTTCCTATCATCAGCATGCCACTGTCATTATACTCCTCAAGGAATAACAAATCAAACTTATCATCCAATGTCTTGACAGAAGCTGACAGTTCATTCTCAAAAAAGATATCCCCTTCGCCAGCACCTTGAATTGAACCTTCCTGAGTATAGGTAGTGCCATCCATAGAGACATTCCAGTCTTTCCGAGGTCCGGCAGATTCAATTTCAATCCTTCCTGATGGCATACCGGCATATTTCACTTTAATGTTAAATACCGCCTTTCCATCACGGTCAGAGAAAGATATCACATTCTTGTCAGAAGCCTCGATCGGGTATTTCTCATTCTGACCATCTGCAATCAATCTTGCCTTGGCAGTTACGACCTGACCTATCGCTCCATTGACTGGGCCGTCCTTGAATTCCACCCATTTCGGCTGGGACTTTACAAAAAATGGGAAATTGGCCTTCACCGTAAATGGAATATATTCTTTATATCCCACCTCAATGACACTCTTTTCCAGTGATATTGGTTTCCCTTCTGCATCCAACAGAGCAAGCTGAAATTCCTTTGTCATTCTGATGACAGTCAGGACTTCTCTCTTCTCATCTTTCATGATGAGATAAATGCGGGCCTTATCAGATTCACGTCCTGCCTGAAGACCTTCATCCGTTACAATCACTTTTACTGCACAATTTCCTTTTTCTCCCCGAATAGTGTTGCACTCGTCACCCTTTCCATCAATAAATTTACACCACGCAACTGAGGACACCAATGTCCAGTCAGAATTTGTTGAGAAAGAATATTCTTGAGCTTCTCCTATCGAAGTGAAAGTCATTTCCTGACTTTCTGGAAAAGCAGGAAGAATTACCTCTTCAGCCTTTTCACAAGAAATGGCCAGTATGCCCAAAGCCATCACTGATGCAATAAATAATCTTTTCATGACGTGCTATAATTCAATAATTTAATATCCTTGTTGCTTCAACAGTTCAGCTTCTTCATCGCTGATCCATTTTACACTATTCACATAAGTGCCAACGGTACCTACCTCCTTCACATAAAGTGTCATGAACTGGAAAATAAACTTTTCGCAAGTACTGTAATAGGAAGTATACATCGATGGCTGATTCATTCTAATCAGGCCGTCGCCCCAAATAGTTTCAAAAGGAATCTCTGTCGGTCCGAACACCTGGTCCTCCATTTCGATGTCAGGAGTCAATACATTATCTGTCAATAATTTGATTTTGACATCGTATCCATCATAAAAGAAATCCTTCATGATGATCGTATTCTCATTCTCCGGATCCACCTCTGACCTTACCAGTCTCATGTCTGTATTAGACATATAAGCATGCATATAGGTAGAAGTAAGAACACACCATCCTTCAAAATTATGGATATCGAAAGGACAAACTTTCCTCATCACTACATCCGCTTCTGTCCCATACAAGTCCCATTCCTTCTCCTTAGGGACAATCAGACGAATATGGAAACCAAGAGAATCACTGATTCCGACATTATCATACAACCCTCTCACCTTGACACTGGCTGCCAGTTTCCCGGCAGGAATAGTCACCGTGTTGGATTCAATTTCATAGTGCAGTCCTTCGACCGCTACGCTTTCTTTATCAATGATTTCGACAGCAACCGTACGGTCATAGTCACAAGAACGCGTTGCTGAAATAGGAATCTCTACGAAATTACCTTCTTTTTCTACCGGAATCAGATAAAGAGAATCTGAAAACATGATGTAATCAGGTCCATCATATGCTACCTTATCCTGCTCACATCCAGAAAAAAGGAAGATAGCAAAGGTTGCAAAGGAAATTATTTCAATTATCTTTTTCATGTTCTTCTGATTTTACTTGTTACTCTCATTTCCTTCAATCTGAGAACCTGGAGATTCCAGTTCATGACGAGGGATTGGCCAGACAAAGAAAGGATTGTCCGCTGCAATTTTAAGACTGCTGCCATGTTCTATGCTCTGGTCCTGCGGACGTCTTTCAAAACCTTTGTGCCAACGTTTCAAATCCTGAAGACGGAAACCTTCCATATAGAGTTCCTTCACTCTTTCAGATTCGATGATTTCCATTGCATTCTTCTCATTCATCGAAGCAGAACCACCATACGTACTGTAACGTGCATTTCTGATTGAAGAGATATCCTTGCCAGCTCTTGAATAATCGCCGGTCATGGCATACGCCTCAGCTCGGATGAGATATGTCTCAGAAAGACGGAAAACTTTCGGCTCGCAGACGTGAAAAACATTCACCTGCTCGAACATTGAATTTCCCCAATATTTCTTAAGCAAGTACCACCTGAGCTGATGAGGATATCCTGTAGTGATCTGCGTATCAAAGAAAGCCTTCATTCTCAAATCGGCCGGTACATATTCTGCCAAAACCCACTGTGCCGGCACATAATCCGGTTTCACAGAAATGTTGTCATAATTGAAGAAAATACTTCCCAATGCTCCTCCATAGGAATTGAGAGTGAAACCGATTTTCCAGATGATTTCAGTGGAATTATCAGTCGCCCACATATATTCATACATACTCTGCTCTGGATTAATCATCTCTGTAGAGCTGGAGAGTTTGTAATAGCCACTGTCAATCACCTTTGTCGCAGACTCAATAGCCTTATCGTACTTTTTCATATACAAATAGATACGGGCTCTCAAAGCATGAGCTACATACTCATTGAAATAAATGGAATTATACACCGTACCTTTGAAGCCATCCTCTATAGTCAGGTATTTTACTGCAACTTCCAGATCTTTCAAAACAAATTCGTAAGATGCCTTCAGGCTGGAACGTTTCATCGGCTCATCGGTCTCATAGTGAGATACCAGGACAACGCCCAAATCCTGTTCCGCCTGCTCATCACTGTCATATGCCTTGCAAAACATCTTGATCAGATCTGAATACGCAATGGCCCTGGCCAGATGAGCTTCTCCGACAATGGTTTCAATCTGGTTGAGATCTTTATCTGTAAGAGTATTCGCTTTCACTTTCTCAACATTGTCCAGCAGAAAGTTACACTGTGCAATAATTCCGTAAAGAGAAGCATATACGTTGGTAATATCAGAATTGTTGGCTTGGATATCCCAACGCCAGATATTTCCATAAACATTGGAATTACCCTTCACTCCATAGACAAAATCTGCTTGGACATCAGGAAGAAGCGTCAAAGCGCCACTGTACAAAGACGGGGACTTGAAGGCGCCATAGACTCCTATCATAGCCTGATTCAAATCTTCCACCGTATTGATGGCCTCGTCTGCTGGAATCGCATCATTTGGATATTTCTCCAGACATGATGTCATGGACAGAGCAGATAACGCCAGTAAGATATATATTGTAAATTTCTTCATCATTCTCCTATATTAAAATGACATTTCCAAACCAAAAGTAAACAGCCTTGTCATAGGATATTGAGCCTTATAGACATTCATGGAGGACTCAGGGTCGATACCTGAGAAGCCCGTGATAGTGAATAGGTTCTGTGCCTGGGCATATACCTTGAAATCGGTCAGGAACCCGGTCCTTTTCATCAGCTTGGCAGGGAAATTATAGCTGACCATCAAGTTCTTCATACGAAGGAAAGAGGCATCCTCAAGGAACCTGCTGTCCAACTGTGGTGTAATGCCAAAACGAGGGATGTCTGTCACATCACCAGGTTTGCGCCAGCCTTCGTAAAGCAGACGTTTGGACTGGTTGTAGGCGGCATACAGACCGTTGCTCTCCTCGAAGAAGCGGTCATTGTTGATCATCCACCTGTCAGCGACCCAGCTGAAATGGGCGGAAACCTGCAAACCTTTCCAGGAAAGGGCAGTACCGAAACCACCCTGCCATGGAGCGTCACAGCTCTTTCCAATCATGACTTTGTCAGATTCTCTGTATTCATTGGTGATGTTGCCGTCCTTGTCATACCAAAGAGGATCACCGTTGGCTGGATTCACACCTGCATAGCGGTTGATGTAGAACTCTCCAATCGGATGTCCTACGGCATATTTTATACCTGTGCTGGCATTCTCATATTCCTCGACACCGTTGTACAGTTCAGTGATGCGGTTTCTGTTGTAGGAAGCGTTGAAATTGACGCTCCAGAAGAAGTCCTTGGTAGAAATGAGGTTGGCGTTCACGGAGATTTCAACTCCCCTGTTGAACAATTTGCCGACATTGTCCCATACAAAGCCTTCACCCTTGTCCGCATAGGATCTTGGAACGGCCATCAACATGTCAGAAGTCTGCTTGTTGTAGAATTCCACGTCCATTTCGATGCGGTTGAAGAAACCCAGATGGGCAGCCAGGTTGGTAGCCCACACTTTCTCCCAACTCAGATTCTCGTTGGCACTCTGCATTGGATAGATACCCATTATATCATCGTAGGAGATGCCACCGCCCACCAGAGCGAGGTGGTCAAAGTTTGGAATGGATGAGTTTCCGGAAGTACCGGTACTGAACTTGAACTGTGCCGCAGTCAGCCATGAACTGTTTCTCATGAAATCTTCCTTGGCCATATCCCACATCAGACCGATGGAACCGAACATAGCCCAACGGTTATTGGCACCGAAACGGGAAGATGCATCTGTACGTGCAGAAGCTTCCACGTAATATTTGTACATGTAGTTGTATTCAGCTCTTCCGAAGAAGGAAACGAATGAATGGGCAGAGCTCATATCTGACCAGGCAACCGGTCTGGTACCTGAAGAGATATTGGTAAGCGCATCATTGTTCTGACCTTTGACAGACATGCTGAATCCTTCCTCATGATAGTCCATGCCCTCCTGACCGATCATCAGATTGAAAGTATGGTCAAGTCCTTTCATGAAATGATAATTCAATGTATTCGTAATGGACAAATTTCTTCTGTCCATAGAATTCCTCCCGGCACCTCCGATACCAGAATTAATCTGGTAACTAGGGAATGACTGCATGAAAGCAGTCGTATGGGCATAGTCCAGACCGAACTGGGAGCGGAATACCAATCCTTCCATGAAAGTGATTTCAGCATAAACGGAAGACAGCAGCTTGTATTTCTTGTATTTGATCGGATTGTTCTTCATGAACTCGATCGGGTTCACGCCCAAACCTTTCCAGGAACCGTCATTGGAAGAAGCCAATGAACCGTCCTCTTTGTGAGGATCCCAGTAAGGGAGCATGAAACGACAAGCAGAAATTGGAGTGGCGAGGGAATAGGTTCCTTCATCTGCCTCTTCCAGTTCCTCGTAAGTGGTCATGATGTTGGTGCCCACCTTCAACCAGCGGCTTGCCTTCACATCGGTGTTGGCACGAATCGTATAACGGTCAATGCCGGAACTCTGTGCTATCCCCTCCTGACTGAAATAGTTGCCTGAAACAAAATAATTCAGTTTATCCGTCGCACGGTTGAGAGAAAGATCATAATTATGGAGAAAAGCGGCATTATTAAATACCTCATTCATCCAATTGACATCTGTTTTGCCCAGCAACTCATAATCCTGCCCTTTGTCATAACCAATCAATTTCTCATATTCAATACGCTCTGCAGTATTCATCAAGTTCCAATTGTTATTGGCCAACTGAGAAATACCCATCTGAGCACGAGCAGTCACTTTTGCCGCATCCATGGCAACGCCTCTTTTAGTGGTGATTACAACAACACCATTGGCAGCTCGCGCTCCATAGATAGAAGTGGACGAGGCATCCTTCAGCACTGAAACAGATTCAATATCTGCCGGATTGATAGTATTGAAATCCAAAGCGGAAACTGGAACACCATCTAGAATGAACAATGGTTGATTACCTGAATTAATTGAGTTCGTTCCTCGGATTGCAAAAGTAGCCGGTGCATTTGGCGCTCCAGAATTGGACAAGACCATCAAACCGGGAGCCTGTCCCTGAAGGGCCTGATCAAAACTGGCTGCAGGCACATCTGCCAACTTCTCTGATTTGACTGCAGCAACCGAACCCGCCACGGTTCCTTTCTTGCGGACACCGTATGCCACAACGACCACTTCATCAACCAACAACTGGTCAGGTTCCAATTCCACATCCAATTTCAATGTTTCGGGACCAACTTCAATAATCTTTGTAGTCATGCCGATAAAAGAATAACTCAACTTGACTTTTTCTATCCCTTCAATCTCAATGGAATAGAATCCATCCAAGTCAGTCACGGCTGCATTGTTTGTTCCTTCTTGCATCACAGCAACACCTATCAGCGGTTCGCCATCTTGCATGGAGGTAACGACACCTTCCACTTTATAAGTTTGGGCGAAACACACCTGTAGTGTTCCCAGCGCAAGAGAAATGAATAAAGTTAAGAATTTATTCATGCTTCTATGCGTATTTTAATATAATAAGAAAGATAAAAATGTAATTATTTGCAGATTACAAAAAGCCAAGACACCTTGAAAAGAAATGCCAAGTGGTATCAATGAAACTGCCTAATCACACACACAATTTTGTAACTATAAAATATTTGTAAGTTCCCACATATCTGCAACCTACAAAATATATATTTCGCAAAGTTATACATTTCACTATTAAATATCAATACATTATATTAACTTTGTGCCAACTAATTTGTTACAAAGTTATATGGACAGATTTCAACAAATTAATTATTTCCATCAATACCTATGTGGTTTGTAATTGAAATCTATACAAAAAGTAATAATTCATAAAATAACATGTCACTTAAATGCGGAATTGTAGGACTTCCAAATGTTGGAAAATCTACACTTTTCAATTGTATCAGTTCAGGAAAAGCACAGAGTGCCAATTTTCCCTTCTGCACCATTGAACCCAACCTCGGTTCCACCAATGTCCCAGACAAACGTCTGGAAATGCTGTCAGAAATCTGCCAGCCACAGAGAACCATTCCAGCTACCGTAGACATCGTGGATATTGCCGGTTTGGTGAAGGGAGCCAGCAAAGGAGAAGGACTGGGCAACCAGTTTCTGGCCAACATCCGGGAATGCGATGCCATTCTCCACGTATTGAGATGCTTTGACGACGGAAACATTGTCCATGTTGACGGCAACGTAGATCCTGTCAGAGACAAAGGCGTAGTAGATACAGAATTGCAGATCAAGGATCTGGAGACCGTCGAGAACAGACTGGTCAAAGTAAAGAAACAGGCACAGTCCGGTGACAAAGACGCCAAACGTCTCGCCGACCTGCTTGGACGTTACCAGCAGGCGCTTCTGGAAGGCAGATCCTGCCGTTCCGTAGAACTGCTCAACCAGGAAGAAGAGAATCTGGCCAAAGAACTCTACCTGCTCACCAACAAACCGGTTCTTTACGTCTGCAACGTAGATGAAGCTTCCGCCAAAGATGGCAACCAGTATGTAGAAGCTGTACGGGAGGCTGTAAAAGATGAAAATGCAGAGATTCTGGTCATCGCCGCCAAGACGGAATCAGACATCGCTGAAATTGAAAGCTATGAAGACAGGCAGATGTTCCTGGATGAACTGGGACTGAAGGAATCCGGTGTCGTCAGACTGATTCAGAGCGCCTATCACCTGCTCAATCTGCAGACCTTCTTCACTGCCGGTGCAGATGAATGCCGTGCCTGGACCATCAACAAGGGCGACAAGGCACCAAAAGCAGCCGGTGTCATCCATACCGACTTCGAAAGAGGCTTCATACGCGCAGAAGTCATCAAATACGAGGACTTTATCAAGTACAAGTCAGAAGCTGCCACCAGAGCCGCAGGAAAGCTTTCTACAGAGGGCAAGGACTACATCGTCCAGGATGGTGACATCATGCACTTCCTCTTCAACGTTTAAATTGCTGATACCTAAAAGGGGAGTCCTCTCACTGATCTCTCCACCAAATAAGAGTAAAGCCGGATCTGTTGATCCGGCTTTACTCTTATTTTATCAAGGCATACAGCCTATCTGCTAATAGAAGTGAGCTCTGTTGTCCTTCACATCAGCATCCTGCATCATGACAGGGATGATCATGTTAGTCATGTAGTTGGACATCTGCATCTGCTGAGTCTTGGCGTCTGACTCGGTGAAGAAGGAACCTACTTCACGGTTAGTCACCTTGTAGACATAGACAGCGATGCTGCCTGCAACAGGTTTTGCAATCTCATTGAGAGGTGCTACAGAAACTGCGCCGATGAATGCAGGATCCAGCTGCTGGTTACCCATAGAAGCGAATGTAACGCCGTTGTGGGTGCTTACAGTTGTATTGAATTTCTCTGCAATGGCCTGAAGATCAGTCATGCCTGCAATCTGAGCAGCGACTTCTTCCTGTTTCTTGACTCTGAGCTTCTCGTGATAGAGCATCTCGCTGATGTATGGAGAAACCTCCTTGAGGTCAGCATAACCCTCTTTGTGAACACCGGTCACAACTGCCACTACGAAGTAGTTGTTGTTGACGGTCATGATCTGAGAAACTTCACCAGCCTTCTTCTCGAATGCCCAACGGGTAACCTCCTTGGTCTCTTCGATAGCGCCCAGATTGTTGGCAGACTCCAACATCTTGGATACTGGATGAGAATATACTCCGAGTGAATCTACAGCCTTCTTGTAGTTCTTGTAAGAACCGTTGGCCATTGTTGCGAAATCATTTGCATGGCCATATACCTCGTTGAAAGTCTCTTTGCTTGCGAGAGCCTCTTTGGTGAGGACAGCTACTTTCTTCTTCTTGAGCAGTTCAGTAGTCTTCACAACTTCCACTACATGGAAACCATACTGGGTCTTGAGGACGAAAGGTTTCTTCTTGTCAGCAGTGAACACGGACTCGAATCCTGGGATGTTGTAAGTCTGGGTCAACCAACCGATATTGCCTTTCTCACCGCCATCAGCTGCCTGCTGGTCCAGTGAATACATAGCTGCAAGGTTGGAGAAGTTGCCACCCTTTGCAAGAACTTTCACCAAACTGTCTGCCTGATGCTCTGCGTTCTCACCCTGAAGGAGGATGTGTCTTACATAGACTGAATCAGGAACGTTCTTGGTATCCAGTACTCTGGAAATGTAGAAGTTGTTGCCTTCTCTGATGACACCTGAAACGTCAGATTTTCCTTCCCATACAGCCTTCTCAATTTCTGCTGAAGTGTTCTTGAAATCACCTCTCTTGTACCAGAAATCAGTGTAAGGCTTGTCGGAGTTCTTCATCATGAAGTTAGTGACATTCTCTGCGTTCTCGAATTTAGGAGCGAGATTGACGATGGACTCCTGAGTGGCTGCGATATCAGCATCTGAAGGATTTACCTCATAGACAACATATTCGATGTCGCGGCTAGCCTGCTGTTTGTAGAAGTCCTTGTGGCTGTTATAGAAATCTTTGATCTCCTTGTCAGAAACAACCACTGAAGAATCTTTCGCATAACCGAAAGGAATCATCACGAACTCAACGTCGGAAGTGGTGTTGTTCTCTGCAATTGCTTTCTGGAGCATCAAAGAATTGTCTTTCATGCTGGCAGTGAACAAAGATGCATATTTCTCAAAATATCTGTTGTTCTCGATATTGGTCTGGAGCCAATCCCAATACATTCTGTATCTGCCGGAATTATCCTGGGACATCTGCTGAATAAAGAAAGATACATTCTCAGGAGAGAAATTTCCCTGCTCATCAAGGAATACCGGATTTTGTGCAATCATCGGCGAAAGATTACTGCCGGCAGTCATGTCCACCAGTTCCTTGTCACCTACGAAAATACCGGCATCATGGGCCTTGCTCAAGAAAAGGTACTTGAAAACCAACTGCTCCCAAGCCTGATTTCTGATTTGAGCCTGCTGCTGTGCATTCTGAGCAGAACCACCTGTCAGCATTTCATTGATTGTAGTATATTTCTGAATGTCCTCCTGGAAATCTGTATATGAAACTGACTTTCCATTGATTTCACCAACATCAAATTTTGATGACATACTCTGCACGGCTGAGGCTACAGAGCTTGGATCCACAATGAACAATAGAAGGCCTATTGCAATGATTATGGATGCCAATAGACCGAACTTAACGCGAATTTTTTGAAGAACCGCCATTTTTGTATGTTATTTAATATTAATATTCTACTCAAGTATATATTGGGGGTACGAAGATAACAATTTTCTTTGAAATCAATATCATTTTTTTATCAAAGGACCTATAAAATTAACAGAATCTATCACAATTTCTGTAGAATCTTTAACCACCACCGTATAACTGTTAAAAAGCTTCAAGATATAGGCGTTCCTGACCTTTTCATCAGAGCGCATGCCATATCCCTGTGCAAATCCATCTTTGGAATACATCCGGACATAGCAATCTGTGTAAATTTCTTGCTTCTTACGATCCCAATACAAAGTATCCGTCTCCATAGTCTCATCCTTGATGATATTACGAATGACCACATTTCCATAGGCTTTCCAAATTTCGGTATCCTCGGCCCCTTTCTTATGTTCATGACGTGCGACATCAGCCACAATCGTGGACTCCAGTACTCCGTTCTCTGTATAGGAATATAACTCGATACCTGCCGGAAATGATTCTGCAAGCATAGTGTCATTGTCATATCTTTCCATTTTAGACGCAAGAACCCTCGCCTCCAATCGCCCATTCCGAGTCTGGACGATATTCATCTCATCAACTACCTGGGCAGGTGTCTGACTCATATCCAAAGCCTCTGCAACAGAAAGTTTTGACTTGCAAGAACAAACGATGATAGCAACTACCATGGTAGTTGCTATCATCGACAAGATATGTCCACCCTGTTTCAAGGTAAATCTATTTTTGTGTTCTGACAGTTGTAGCAGCTCTCATGCCACCACAAGAAACAGTATAGGACTGTCCGTCAGTAAGGTTATACATAAATGCGTCAGCTGCGGTAGGGAAATATACAGAGAACTGCCCAATCATGCTGTTGCAGTCAGATGCAAGCGACTCATCGGCATTCTTTGCCTTGATCATATAGTCAGTAGCCACCCAGTATTTTGCTCTCTTGGCAATCTCATCACCGGAACAAACGACCGTGCTCCAGATGGAACCAATCAGGAAATAAGCCTTGCCGGCAATGGACGGATCCAATTCAGCGGCCTTCTTGGCAGCCTCATAAGCCTTTGGCAACATATTGTTGTGCAGACAGAAGGATGCAAGTTGATAGTTGTAATCAGCAACAGTAAGATTGTCGTTCTGTGTACTTGCAATCGCTTCCTCAAGATATTTGACAGCTTCCTCCACATTTCCTCTTGCAGAGTTCAATTTAAAGAGGAAGAAAGCGGACTGGGCAGATGGCTCCAACTGATACATTTTGGTAGCGGCCTGAAGATAGAGTTCATTAGAAGTACAATCATCTGCAGAACTCATCATCTTCACGATATTCTTGGCCATATCCAAATTCTCAGGATCCGCCTCGAAACGAGGAGTAAACAGTGCAATCAGATTATCACAACTAGCTACCTTACTGGTGATGAAAAGACTCTCCATATCAGTTCTGATTTTTTCATCCATCGCATCTGGTTTAGAAGACTTGTCTTTGGCGTCCAGAATAGCAATCTGATTCTGATAGGTAGCAATCACCTCTTCAGCAGACAATTTCTGATCCTTATAAAGCTCAATGGCAGCTTTCATATTCAAAACGAGCAGGCTGGAAGTAACATTCTCTCCATTGTCTTTGATAATCTTGGTCAACTCAGGATAAAGCTGGCCATAGTCTTCCTGTTTGTACTTGATCAGATCCATACCTTTGTTGTTCATGGCTTTCTGAGCATATTTTGGATAAAACTCGGCACGTTTGTCATGAAGCGCCATCAAAGTATCAACCAGCTGATTCTTATATTCTGCATTCCTCACATTCTTTGCAATCAGTCTTCTCATAAGACTGGTACCGTCAATCAACATGGTCTGATTGGCTGTTGCCGGGCACAATTTGTAAGCCTTTCTCCAGTTAGGAAGAGCGGCATCATAATTCTTCTGTTTATAATACTCTTTGTAATAAGAAAGGTACTTCACGCACTCTGCGCTATCAGCACCGAACTTTCCCTGTGCAGAAACAACGTTTCCACTTATTATAGCCGTTGCGGCTACCATCATTGCACAAACTAACTTTTTCATGATAGTTATCTTAGTTTTATAGCGTTTATATTTAAATATCATCGGAATGAAAACACTTCAATCTTTTGACAGGGACGGAACTCCACTACTGGTAAGTCTGTTTTATAAACCACCTGTCACTTATATTGAAGCCGATATTGAATTGGAAATAAGTCTCCCGGGTCATCTGTTCCCTAATGCTTCCTCTTTTTCCAATATCAAGTCCCAATGTGATGGCATCGTGTAATTTGAAGATAGGCAAGGTCATACCAAAAGTAATGCCATAGTTACTGACATTCCGTCCCCCTATCTTATAATATTCATTATCATAATATATGCCACCCCTATAGGTACATTTCTTCAAATAATATCGTATATCATTCCTGTTCGGTACAAATTCAAAGCCAAGACGGAAAGAATTGGAAACTGCCGGAGAAAAAGCCGGATTGCTCTTATTGGAAAATCCCACCACTTTGTCAAACGAAGACTTAGTCCAGTCTGAACGTAAATAGTTGAATTCTACACTCCATCTTTCACCTCCTCTAAGTGACACTCCAAAACCTATCTCGCTTGCAAGTTTAGGTACAGATGAATTTTTAGACAATGTATCTACCTTATAATACGAAGTATCCACCTTGGATCCCAAAGTTACATACTTGTAATCTGTAACATAGCCATGCAACCTAGCCTTTGGCTTGTAGGTAGCGCCCACAACCATACTCAAATTATTGCCGAATGGTTGTTCATACTGGACACCGAACTTTCCGGTGAAGGCATTCAGCTCAAAAATATAACCGCTGGAAAAGTTTCTGTAACTGCTCTGGTGGAAAGTAGTTGCAGACTCCTTGTCAATATTTCCAAAATAATAGATGGCCTGCACTCCAAAAGACAGACGATTCCATAAAGTGACGGCCGGACCAGCAAAAATAGAATAAAGGCCACCGTTGCCTCTAGCGGCCGTATTGATCTTTCCTGTTTGGGCTATCATTTCCGAATCTTTCACATTGCTGGAAAAATCATAAGCCACATTGCTATATGGCGTAATACCTGCAACGAAGGCCGATTTCTTGTAAATTGGAACAGAAAACGCCAGATTAGTCAAATTGAAAGAATTATGGGCAGACCGAATATCTCCCTGCCTGAATATCTTGTTGTTGGAATTGAGCCCCACATCCACCATAACAAAAAGAGAATCCCTTGCTGTGACAGATGCCGGATTGAGATAATTCAGATGTCTTCTGTTTCTGGTAGCGACACCGACGCCTCCCATAGACCGGCTGACAACCGTTCCCTGATTCAGCAAATCACCAACTCCAAATACAGAATAAGGAGAATAGGTAAGGTCAGCTCCATCCTGAGCATGTATTGCCACACCAGAAAAAAGCGCTATACCTATGACCAATAATATTTTAAATATTTTCTTTGACATATTTGTCCGCTATTAGTGCTAAGCCCATTAGCACGAGATTATAAACTACAAATATGGAGTTTTTCATCCTTTTTGCAAAATAAATCGCATCTCCTCCCGTAAATATAATGATATTGTCAGGATGAAGCTGCAAATATCCTTCAATTTCATATTGGATTCCAATAACCACACCTGATGTAATGGACGTCTTGAACGTATCTCCCAAAAGTTCAACATGTTCCGGGGTCGAATACAATGGAAGCGCCTTTGAATACCTGTTCAATGCCTTGAGACGTGTCCGGCATCCCAAAGAAATGTTGCCACCCCCATAAGTGCCATCTTCAGAAACAAAGTCGACTGTCAGAGTATTGCCAAAATCAAAGATAGTGCAACCTTTATCGCGAAAAAGATACCGCGCCGCAATGATAGATGCCGCCCTATCATAAGTAATATAAGAGGGGAGACCGCTTGCTTGAAGCAGTTCTGTATGATGGACATCCAGAATGACCAACTTTGCACACTCCTTCCGATACAGAGAAGAATCAGCTTCAGATATGGCATAGACAGAAGAAATTACCATTACTTCCGGTTTTTCCTTCACAGTAAGAGACAATATAAAATCGTTTACCTTCTCTCCTTGATATCTGAAAGTCTTGCCCAAGGTCATCCCTTGCGACCAGGCAACTTTGACTGCTGTATTTCCAATGTCTATAATGAGGTTAGCCACGTCTTAGCAATTTTTGGCACATGAACGCAAATATACAAATTTTATAACTCAAATAGATATTTTTTTCAGAACCTTGTATGCTTTTGATACAGAATCTATATTTCTGGAAACGACCCTAAGTTTGCTGCCATTCTGTTTCAATTCAAACAGATTGTCTTCTGCACTTATTTTTTCAAGCACCTTACTGAAAACAGATGAACGGAAATAAGCAGACATCGGGTTACTTACAAAAAAGGCTATCAAAATACCATTCTTGATTATGATTTTCTCAAAGCCCAATTTTTCACCCAATTGACGAATACGGACAATCTGGAACAAATTCATCAACTCTTCTGGAATTGGGCCGAAACGATCAGACAGACGGTCTGCCATTTGCTCAAGCTCTTTCTCCCTGGTAAAAGAATCCAATTCTTTGTATATACGAAGTTTCTCTGCCGGTATGTCAATATACGTATCAGGAATGAGAGCCACCTGATCTGTCTCGATAGAACAATCCTCCACGTACTTGTCCTGATGAGACTGGGTCACGATGCCCGTCTCCATGCCCAATTCATCCATCGCCTCCGCCAGAATCTTCTGATAGGTCTCATAACCCATATCGGCGATGAAGCCGCTCTGCTCTGCACCCAGCAAGTTGCCGGCACCTCGGATATCCAGATCCTGCATGGCAATGCTGAATCCGCTGCCCAGATCGGAAAATTCCTCGATTGCCTTCAACCGTCTCCGGGAGTCATCCGAAATGGTGGTCATCGGAGGCACTATCAGATAACAGAAAGCCCTCTTGTTGGACCTGCCCACACGGCCACGAAGCTGATGCAGATCACTCAGACCGAAGTTCTGCGCCTGATTGATGATGATGGTGTTGGCATTCGGGATGTCGATACCGCTCTCAATGATGGTCGTACAAAGCAGCATGTCGTAATCTCCATTCATGAAATCCAGCATCTTGGTCTCCAGCACCTTGGATTCCATCTGTCCATGAGCCACACAGATCTTCATGTCAGGTACCAGTCTCTGCAAAATATCCCTGATTGAATCAAGTTGTTCCACCCGGTTATGCAAGAAGAAGATCTGTCCGCCGCGCTTAAGTTCATAATTGATGATACCTTTGATTTCCTCTTCATCAAAAAGAATTATTTCAGTCTGGACCGGAATACGATTGGGCGGGGGAGTACTGATAATGGAAAGATCGCGTGCTCCCAATAAAGAGAACTGGAGCGTACGAGGAATAGGAGTCGCTGTTAAAGTGAGAGTATCCACTGACAACTTGAGTTGTCGGAGTTTTTCCTTGGCCCCCACACCGAATTTCTGTTCTTCGTCAATGACAAGCAATCCGAGATCCTTGAAATCAAATCCCTTTCCCAATATCTTATGAGTGCCAATCAATATATCAATCTTCCCTTCCTTAAGATTCTTCTTGATCTCCGTAGTTTCTTTAGCTGTCCGCAAACGGCTTACGTAATCTATGTTGCAAGGAAAGCCTTCCAGTCGTGAAGTAAAAGTCTTGAAATGCTGCAGTGCCAAAATTGTAGTAGGAACAAGCACTGCCACCTGCTTGCTGTCAGCAACCGCCTTGAAAGCGGCACGAATGGCAATTTCTGTCTTTCCGAATCCCACATCGCCACAAATGAGACGGTCCATCGGACTGCTTTCCTCCATATCTTTCTTGACAGCGGCCGTCGCCAGCTGCTGGTCATACGTATCTTCATACATGAAAGACGACTCCAGTTCCTCCTGCAGATAGGTATCTGCAGAGAAGGCAAATCCATCTGCCGCTTTCCTTTTGGCATAAAGATGGATCAGTTCCTTGGCTATATCCTTGACCTTGGACTTTGTGTTGTTCTTCAAAGCTGTCCAGGTCTTGGAGCCCAATTTATTGATCTTGGGTGGGGTAGACTCCTTCGACTTGTAACGAGCGATCTTATGAAGAGAGTGCACCGAAACAAAGACAACATCATTGTCTTTATACATCAATTTCACCACCTCATGATAACGTCCCTTGTCGTCCTTCATACGGACCAGCCCGCCAAAGATTCCGACACCATGGTCGATATGGACTATATAGTCTCCGATATTGAAAGCGTTCAAATCATTCAAGGTCAGCTGCTCGCTCTTTTCCACGGAACGGCGGATTGCCACGCGATGGTAACGATCAAAAATTTCATGGTCGGAATAGCAGCATATCTTATCCTCATTGTCAATGAAACCGCTATGGATATTCTGTCCGGAAATAAAATCCGGCATCAATCCTCCATTCTTGTAAAGGATATCTTTTACCCTATCCAACTGTGACTCTTTCTCTCCAAAAATAGTCACTTTGAACCCAGCTTCCATCCGGCTCTTTATATCCTCTGCCAATAGTTCGAAATTCTTGTTGAACACGGGTTGCGGACTAATATTGAATCGAATTGGATTTACGGTATTTTCTGCAATCGGGGTATCGATGAACACCCTCTTGAAACGTCCAGTTTCCGAATAGAATCCATCCCCTTTATACATATCCGGAGAGTCTAGCCAAAGTACAGTTTCAGAAGGAAGAATATCGAGAATTTCCATATCATTTCCATCCTCTGTCTGAACAATGTTTCCAATGGGTTTTCCGATCCCTGTTTCCAAGTCATTTCCGACCCTGTTTTCCGAAACATTTCCAAGGGTCAAATCCGGTATAATTTCGATGCGTTCCCGGACCTCTTTTGAGAGCTGTGTATTGCAATCGAAAACGTTGATTTTTTCGATCTCATTTCCGAAGAAAGAAACACGAAAAGGATCATTGAAAGAATAGGAAAAAATATCAATTATCGACCCCCTCACAGCATACTGTCCAGGAGCCGAAACGAAGTCCACTTTTTCGAATCCCATCTCGGCCAGACGAGTCCTGATTTCATCATGGGGAATCTCCTCTCCGACCACCAGTTCCAAGATAGATTCTTCAATCCTGGAAGCAGCTGGAACCAACTCTTCCAGAGCCTCTGGATAAGTCACGACAATCAAGAAGGAATCGTTGTTCTTGTTGTCAATGATTTTGCCAACAGCGGATGTTCTCTGCACACCGAGCGAAGACTTGTAATTGCTCTTCTCGATATTCTTTCCGGAAGCCGGAAGATAGAAGATGCAGTCTCCCTGAATCAGTCCGTACAAATCAGCCGCGCAATACTCAGCTGTCTCACTGTCAGGCATGATAATCACATGGGTTCCCTTTTCCGCAACCTGCGAAAATACGAACCATCGGGCAGACAGAAAAAGTCCGCTGCAATAAGCAACGCTTTCCTTTTCTATCGTCCTTTTCAATAAATCTGAAGTTTTACTAGTTATCCACATTTCAGTGCAAATATATGTTGAAAACCTGTGAATAACCATGTTTATAACAAATAATAACTAAATTTTCATCATAACATAATTTTATACAGCAAAATCGAATTTGAAATTTCCAAATTCTCCATCCACACGTTATTTTTAGGTTCATAACAGGGTAATACACATTTTACACACAGGCTATATAACTGAAAATCAATACGTTCAATATAGTTATCAAGATATTAACATCATTATATATACTATTACTATATATTCTTTTAAATTATATATATTTGTATTATAGTTTTTGTTCAAGTATCAAAAGTTAATAAACCCATCTTACATATGACAGAATCATTCAATCCTCATACAGGGAACAGTGAAAAGGATAAAGACCTTGAAGGTATCATCAGGCCACAAGAATTACAGGATTTCACAGGTCAGGCCAAGATCATATCCAATCTCAAAGTATTTATAAAGGCCGCAAAAATGCGTGGAGAGTCTTTGGATCATGTTCTTTTCCATGGCCCTCCTGGTCTTGGAAAGACCACGCTGGCTCATATCATAGCCAATGAACTGGGGGTGAACATGAAGGTCACTTCCGGTCCAGTACTAGATAAACCAGGTGATTTGGCTGGTTTACTTACCTCTTTAGATGAAGGGGATGTACTGTTTATAGATGAAATACATAGACTTTCTCCGGAAGTAGAAGAATATCTGTATTCTGCAATGGAAGACTACGTGATTGACATTATGATCGACAAGGGCCCGGGAGCCCGATCTGTCCGTATTTCTCTCAATCCTTTCACTCTGGTGGGAGCTACTACCAGAAGTGGCTTGTTAACTGCTCCTTTGCGTGCCAGGTTTGGCATTACGTTCGCACTCGAATATTATGATGTGAGTGAATTGATCAGAATCATAGAGAGAAGCGCTATGATACTTAAAGTGGAGATTGAGGTGGAAGCTGCGAAAGAGATTGCTCTGAGAAGTCGTGGTACTCCTCGTATCGCGAATGCGCTCTTGAAGAGAGTGAGAGATTTTGCGCAGGTTATGGGGGACGGTCATATCGACCTGAAGATCGCGCAGTTTTCTCTGGATGCCCTGAATATTGACCGGAGAGGTCTGGATCAGATAGACAATAAAATTCTCCATACCATCATCACAAAGTTCAAGGGGGGGCCGGTAGGTGCCAATACGATTGCCACTGCGGTCGGGGAAGATACTGGAACTGTTGAAGAGGTTTACGAGCCTTTCCTTATCAAGGAAGGATTCATTCAAAGGACTCCGAGAGGACGTGTCGCAACCGAGTTGGCATACCATCATCTTGGCTTGGAAAAGTATCTTTCCGGAAGCCTGATTTTTGAGGGTGGGGCTGCAGAAGAAGGAACGCTTTTTGACTAGCTTTTCCAGAGTGGAAACAGGGATTTTCCGATTGCTTGATGACGAAGTTTTCCGAGGAAATCAAGATCGGCGGGTAGTCGGGATTTTCATTTTTTTTGGCGGAGCAATCTGAGATGAAATCGGCAGAAATTCTGTATGGGGAAAGTGGGAGGGCAGGGAGAAAATAATACTCGGAAAAAGTGGAAAAAGCGAAGAAAACCGAGTGCTGAAAAATGGGGAGATTTTGGGTGGAAATTTTTAGAAAAATGACTGGAAAAATGACTGGAAAAATGACTGGAAAAATGACTCTTTGTATCTCTATTGGAAAAGGTTTTCGGATAGGGATTTCATTGCTTCTTTCTTTGTTTTTTCAAGCCATGCTTGGGGGGGTACTTCCGTTATTGTATCGGGGCGTATGACGGCCAATGGAAAACCGCTTATGCTGAAGCATCGGGATACAGGATTTCTTGACAATAAGATGGAATGGTATCAAGGTAAAAAATATACGTTTATCGGTTTGGTCAATTCTTCTATCGAGAAAGGTGAAATATGGTCTGGAACAAATGATGCCGGGTTCTGCATTATGAACACTGCTACCTATGATCTGAAGGATGATGATGTGCCTGAGGAGATGATGGATAAGGAGGGTGTCATAATGTACCGTGCCTTGGGGTGTTGCGGAAACCTGCAAGATTTTGAAAATTTTCTGGATACGCTTTCCAGACCGCTGGGGGCTGAAACTAATTTTGGTGTGATAGATGCGGAGGGCGGAGCGGCCTATTATGAAGTTGACAACTGGTCTTGGACCAAGTTTGATGTAAATGCCATTGATTGCGGGTATCGGGTCGTTACCAATTTCACTGCGACGGGAAGAGTGGCGGACAGAAAAGGGGTGGATCGATTCGAAAGAGCTGGTAAAATCATGTGTTCTGCTCCAAGAACAGAGATTGGCCGATTGGACATTGATCCGATGTGGCTGATTGATCATGTAACCAGAAGCGGAGCTCCGATATTGAGGGACATTACTTCCGCTTCGGTGGTGTTTGAGGGAGTGTCGAAAGGCGAACTTCCTTTACATACAGTTATGTGGACGGCATTGGGGTATCCAGAGACGACCGTGACGATTCCTTTGATGGTGTTGGATGCGGATTATTTGCCTTGGTATGTGAGGTCGTCGGAAAAATCTGCACATGCGGAATTTTGTGACAACGCTTTGAATTTCAAAGGTTCAGATAAAAAAGAATCGATTCTTCAAATTGAAGGAAAAATCGCTCTTCGGTTTGATGAAATCTTCTCAAAATGGGCTTCTGGTCGTATAGAAATGGAAAAATATGTTAAGGAATATAATCAATTCCTAAAGGATGTCTATGAACTATATGGCAAGGATTTCTTAAACGAGTGAAAATTAATTGCTCTTTTGCATAAAAATGCTTAAAATTGCAGACAAAATTGGATTTTAGATATAATTTCTTAATTACTATAAAATGGCCGATAAATTTAACTCAAAAATTCCTGACGGACCTTTGGCAGAAAAATGGACCAAACGTAAGTCAGAAATTCGTCTTGTCAGTCCTAACAACAAAAGGAAACTTGAAATTATAGTAGTTGGAACAGGACTCGGTGGCGCATCTGCAGCTGCCAGCCTGGGAGAACTTGGTTATAATGTGAAGGTTTTCTGTATCAGCGATTCTCCACGTAGAGCACATTCTATTGCGGCTCAAGGTGGTATCAATGCAGCGAAGAACTACCAGAACGATAATGATTCCATCTATCGTCTTTTCTATGACACAATCAAGGGTGGTGACTATCGTAGCCGTGAAGCGAACGTATATCGTCTCGCAGAAGTCAGTTCAGCTATCATTGACCAGTGCGTGGCGCAGGGTGTTCCATTCGCTAGAGAATATGGCGGATATCTTGCCAATCGTTCTTTCGGAGGTGTACAGGTAAGCCGTACATTCTACGCTAGGGGGCAAACCGGACAGCAGCTGCTTTTGGGGGCATATGCTTCATTGAATAAGGAAATTGCAGCTGGTACTGTCAAGAGTTATCCACGTCACGAAATGCTTGATCTTGTCATTATCAATGGGGAGGCAAAAGGTATCATTACCCGTAATCTTGTGACTGGTGAAATAGAAAGATTCGGAGCACATGCAGTGGTTCTTGCTACCGGTGGTTATGGAAACACTTATTTCCTCTCAACTAATGCAATGAACAGTAATGGTTCTGCTGCATGGCAGTGCTACAAGAAGGGTGCTTACTTTGCAAATCCTTGTTTCGCTCAGATCCACCCTACCTGTATTCCAGTTCATGGTGAGCAGCAGAGTAAGCTGACATTGATGTCAGAGTCTCTCCGTAATGATGGTAGAATCTGGGTTCCTAAGAAGAAGGAAGATGTGGACAAACTCCGTAAACACGAGATCAAGCCTTCTCAGATTCCTGAAGAAGATAGGGATTACTATCTTGAGCGTCGTTATCCTGCTTTCGGTAACCTGGTTCCACGTGACGTGGCATCAAGAGCCGCCAAAGAAAGATGTGATGCCGGCTATGGTGTAAATGAGACAGGTCTTGCCGTATTCCTTGACTTCAAGGATGCAATCGCCCGTCTAGGTCACCAGAGAGTAGCGGAGCGTTATGGCAACCTCTTCGAAATGTATGAGAAGATCACAGCATCCAGCCCATGGAAGGAGCCTATGATGATCTATCCTGCAATCCATTACACAATGGGTGGTATCTGGGTAGATTACGATCTTCAGACCACTATCCCTGGCCTATATGCTATTGGTGAAGCCAACTTCTCAGATCATGGTGGAAACCGTTTGGGAGCTTCTGCTCTTATGCAGGGTCTTGCTGACGGATATTTCATCCTTCCTATCACGATTGGAGATTATCTTTCCCACAAGTTTGCAGAGCCTAAGACAGATACTTCTGCCCCTGAATTTGACAAGGCTGAAGCTGAAGTCAAGGCTAAGATTGAAAAGCTCTTCGCCATCAAGGGCAAGCAGACAGTCGATTCTCTTCACAAGAAACTCGGTCATATCATGTGGGAGCATGTAGGTATGGCTCGTGAGGCTGAAAGTTTGAAAGTGGGTATCCAGCAGATCCAGGCCTTGAAAAAGGAGTTCTGGTCAGATGTCTATGTTCCAGGGGAGAACGGCGAGTTCAACCAGGAATTGGAAAAAGCTTTGAGACTTGCTGATTTCCTTGAAATCGGTGAACTCATGGCCCGTGATGCTTTGAACAGGAATGAGTCTTGTGGCGGTCACTTCCGTATCGAGAGTCAGACACCTGAGGGAGAAGCAAAACGTGATGACGAGAATTACATGTATGTCGCCGCTTGGGAATACAAGGGAGAAAATGTGGAGCCGGAACTACACAAGGAACCTCTCGTATACGAAAACATCAAGGTGGCTACCAGAAACTATAAAGACTAATTAGGCTATGGATTTCAATCTTAAAATATGGCGTCAGAAAAACGCAAAAGCAAAAGGACATTTTGAGACTTATCACATTACCGGTATAGAGGAAGATGCTTCTTTTCTTGAAATGCTTGACATTTTGAACGAGCAGCTCATTAGAGAAGGTATGGATCCTGTAGCTGTTGATAAGGGATGTCAGAGCAGTGGTCCTGTTTCATTCGACCACGACTGCCGCGAGGGTATCTGCGGCGCTTGCTCACTCTATATTGATGGTCGTGCGCATGGTCCAGACGGTCACGTCACTACCTGCCAGCTGTTCATGCGTAACTTCAAGGATGGTGCTACCATTACTGTAGAGCCATGGAGAAGTTCAGGTTTTCCAGTAATTAAAGACCTTGTTGTGGACCGTACTGCATTTGACAAGATTCTTCAGGCAGGTGGTTTTATTTCTGTTAGAACAGGTTCCGCACAGGATTCCAACAATTCTCTCATTCCCCATGATCAGGCAGAATCCAGTATGGATGCAGCTGCATGTATCGGTTGTGGCGCATGCGTGGCAACTTGTAAGAATGGTTCTGCCATGTTGTTCGTAGGAGCAAGAGTAAG
The DNA here is from genome assembly GCA_020026275.1 of Bacteroidales bacterium. Lineage (GTDB taxonomy): Bacteria > Bacteroidota > Bacteroidia > Bacteroidales > UBA932 > Cryptobacteroides. The sequence continues at coordinate 55,170 of JAHHQQ010000004.1, read as the reverse complement.
TTCATTGGCCCTGTTGCCACAGGGTAGGCCGGAGGCTGCAAGAAGGGCTCGTGCTATGGTTGCCAAGATGGATGAACTTGGATTTGGTAACTGTACCAATACTCGTGCGTGTGAAATGGAATGTCCTAAGGGAATCTCCGTTGAGCATATTGCACGTCTCAACAGAGAGTTCCTCAAAGCTAAATTCAGCGAATAAGATTACTGCGAACAATAAAGAAAGACCAGTCAGAGACTGGTCTTTCTTTATATATTATCCTGTCGGGAGGGTTACCAAAGAAAATTGTTGAACGGATAACGGCCGGCATGGATTTCTGCTACCATCTTGTAGATGTCGCTCTTCAATTTGTCGATGTTGATCTTCTCCTTGGCGGAAATGAAGATGCACGGAGTCTTCTCTTTCGCAATCCAACTGTTTTTCAATTCTTCTATTGAACGATTGGCCTTTGTTTTTGGTTCGAGAGAGAATTCATCATATTCTTCGTATCGATATTGATCTATCTTGTTGAATATTATATAGATAGGTTTTTCTTTGGCGCCAATTTCCTCAAGTGTATTTTCTACAATGGACATCTGTTCTTCAAAGTCAGGTGCGGAAATATCTACTACGTGAACTAGAATGTCTGCTTCTCGTACCTCGTCCAAGGTGCTTTTGAAGGCTTCTATGAGCTGTGTAGGCAGTTTTCTGATAAATCCTACCGTATCGCTCAACAAGAACGGCACATTGCCTATTACGACCTTTCTGACGGTGGTGTCAAGTGTGGCAAACAACTTGTTTTCGGCAAATACTTGACTTTTGGAAAGAAGATTCATCAAAGTGCTCTTTCCTACATTGGTATAACCGACCAGTGAAAGCCTTACCATCTGACCTCTGTTCCCTCTCTGGGTGGCCATCTGTTTGTCCACTTTCTTGAGCTGTTCTTTTAATCTGGTAATTCTTTCTTTGACGATACGACGGTCAATTTCAATCTGAGTTTCACCCATACCGCCTCGTGTTCCCATACCGCCTCGCTGTCTTTCCAAGTGGGTCCACATGCCGGCCAGTCTTGGCAACATATAGTTGTATCGAGCCAGTTCCACCTGCATTTTGGCATAGGAAGTTTTGGCCCTTTGTGCGAAAATCTCCAAAATGAGACTGGTGCGGTCAATGACATAGCTGGATTTGATCACCTTCTCTATATTCCTTTGTTGGATACCGGTCAGTTCATCATCAAAGATTACATAATTTATTTCGTTTTCTTCGCAATAGTCTGCTATTTCCTGCAATTTTCCACTACGGATATATGTGGCACTTTCCGGTCTGTCCAATCGCTGGACAAACTTCTTGTCTCCATATGCTCCAGCTGTTTCAGCCAGAAATTCCAGTTCATCCAGGTATTCATGTACTTTACGTTCGTCATCACCTGTTTTGATGATACTTACGAAGACAGCTTTTTCTTGTTTTTTTTCTTGAATTGTCATGTGATCATTTTAAAAAAAGGCTGGCCTGTAAAAGGTCAGCCTCGTTAATCCTTCAGGTCTTGATCTATCGGAGCTGGAAGATTACAGGGAAGGTATAAGTTACCGGCACTGCACGGTCTCTCTGCTTACCTGGTTTCCATTTAGGTGAGCTTGAAACCACTCTCACAGCCTCTTTGTCCAATGAGGAGTCAACACCTCTCAATACCTTTACTTTTGCGACGGTACCGTCAGCAAGTACAGTAAACATGAGGGTTACACGACCCTGAATACCATTTTCTTTTGCGATCTCCGGATAAACAAGTCTGGAGTTTACCCATTTTGAGAATTCGTTGGCATCACCGCCATTGAAAGATGGTTTTTCTTCTACGAGCTGGAACGGAATAGCCTCTTCTTCCACGACTTCTTCTTCAACTTCCTCTACATAATCCATAATTTCGACACCCATGCTGGAATCGTCTTCAAGACTGAGGAAACTGTCATCAATCTCGATGTTGTCATCAATGATGGTGATTTCATCGGAAAGAACAGGAATCTTTGGAGCTACCTCTGGTGGTGGTGGTGGGGTAGATTCGGTAATAGGTACCATATCTTCCACTTCCACTACCTGGTTGTTGTCAGCCAGCTCTACTACATTGGTTTCTCTCGAACTCCAGTTGAACGCAATGTAAACTGCAGAAAGTGAGAGAATTAGACCAATCTCTACGAAAAGGAGTCTCTTGTTTTCAAGACTCGCTTTAGGTGACTTCTTAAGTTCCATAATTTTAAAATTATGCTAATTTCGATTTGCGATGTAAATATAATCATTTTTGTATTGATTACCAATATTTTGGTAAGGTGTTCAAACTTTTTGTAACTTTGTATATAAGTTGGACAGGTTTTCCTGTCCTTTAATACGAAGATTTATGGTATCTTATTTCAATGAAGACTGTTCCTTTGATTTCAAAGGAAAGAGAAGAATTACCTCCAGATGGTTGAAGGAAGTGGCTTTGAATGAGGGTAGGACCTTGGGACAGATCAATATCATTTTCTGTTCAGACCCTTATTTGTTGGAAGTGAACAGAAAATATCTCCAGCACAACTATTATACTGATATCATTACTTTTGATTACTGTGAGGGGAATGTCCTTTCAGGGGATCTGTTCATAAGTGTGGATTGTGTAAGGGCAAATGCAGAAGATTTTGAAACCGGATTTGAAAATGAGCTGAATCGGGTCATTGTTCATGGACTTCTTCATTTGATCGGCTATGATGATCATTGCGATGAGGATATTGCGATGATGAGGACGAAAGAGAACCAATATCTCTTAACTAGAGAAAATTTATAATGAAATTCAATTACGACGTTATTGTAGTAGGTGGCGGTCATGCTGGTTGTGAAGCAGCTATGGCTGCGGCAAATTTGGGATCCTCTGTTCTTTTGATTTCGATGGATCTGACCGGCTTTGCCAAGATGTCCTGCAATCCTGCTATCGGTGGAATTGCCAAGGGACAGATTGTTAGGGAGATTGATGCATTGGGTGGTTATACTGGAATTGTGACGGATGAGTCTACACTGCAGTTTCGTATGCTCAACAAGTCAAAAGGGCCGGCAATGTGGAGTCCTCGTGCCCAATGCGATAAACAGGCTTTTTCCGCGAATTGGCGTAAAATCCTTGAAACTAATTGTAACATAAGTATTTACGCTGATATTGCAACCTCTTTCCTCTTCGATGGTGACGATATTGTGGGGGTATGTACAAACACAGGCGCAATTTTCAAATCTCAGGCAGTTGTCCTGACAGCCGGAACCTTTCTGGGAGGACGGCTTTTTATAGGTCACACCAAATTTGTCGGAGGACGTATCGGTGAGTTGTCTTCTGAGGGTTTGACCGAACAACTTGTCGCTAGAGGAATTCGGACAGACAGAATGAAAACGGGAACTCCTCCGCGTATTGACATCAAGTCAGTGGATCTGTCCAGGTCACTTGTCCAGGTGGGGGACGAGGTGCCAGACAAGTTCTCCTATCTTCCTGTTAGATCTAAAGCGCAGGATGGAAGTGTTCAGATGCCTTGCTATATTTTTCATACCAATTCAGAAGTTCATGATATTTTGAGAAGCGGCTTCAAGGATTCCCCCCTTTTTACGGGAATGATTCATGGTAGGGGACCGCGTTATTGTCCAAGCATTGAAGATAAAATCAAGACTTTCGCTGATAAGGATTCTCATCAACTTTTTCTTGAGCCTGAAGGAAGTGATATCAATGAATATTATCTTCAGGGTTTTTCTTCATCACTTCCGTTGCAGATTCAGTTGGATGCTTTGCACAAGGTAGAGGGCTTTGAAAATGCACAAATATTTAAACCTGCCTATGCCGTCGAGTATGATTACTTTGATCCTATTCAACTTAAAGCGACCCTTGAGTCCAAAGTAATAAATAATCTTTATCTTGCCGGCCAGGTTAACGGTACTACTGGATATGAGGAAGCTGCTGCTCAAGGTATCATTGCAGGTATCAATGCTCATTTGAAAATCAGAGGTACTGACCCTTTTATTCTTAGACGTGACGATGCTTATATCGGTGTGTTGATAGATGATTTGATTACGAAAGGGGTGGATGAACCATATCGAATGTTCACTTCTCGTGCTGAATATCGTATTCTATTACGGCAGGATAATGCAGATTTTCGTCTTACTCCAAAATCGTATAAAATTGGTCTTGCTTCCAAAGAGAGATACGATTTGACCATGCGTAAATATGAGATTGTAGGGAAGTATGTCGACCTTGCGGGAGCCGTCAATGTGAAGCCGAAGTATGTGAATGAATATCTTGTGTCTCTTCAGTCGCAACCTTTGAGTGAGCCGAAGAGAATTGTAGATGTCGTATCTCGTCCGGCTGTCAAGTATTCCAAGATTCTGGATTTTGTTCCACGTGGAACAAAATCCAGAATCTTGACCGAGGAGTACCTGGATTCCGTAGAAAATATCGAAAGCACTTCTTCTGATAAATTCCTCAATAAGGAAGTGGTGGAGAGTGCGGAGATTATTATCAAATACAAGGGGTATATCGACAGGGAAAAACAGGTGGCTCAGAAAATTACCGATCTGGAGAATTTGTCCATTCCAGAAGATTTTGATTTTGATAAAGTGTCCGGCCTTTCAATCGAATGCAGGCAGAAACTTAAGCGCTATAATCCTCGTACTATTGCTCAGGCATCCAGAATTTCTGGTGTGTCACCATCTGACATTTCTGTACTTTTGGTTTATTTTGGCAGATAAGAATAAATGTTCCACATGGAACAATTTAATAAGAAAAAGCCTCGGTTTCAGTTCTGAGGCTTTTTCTATTTCAGGAGAGGATACTTCTAAAGTCTTTGCAGTGCCGCTTTGATGAGTTCTTCCACTTTGGCGTCTGGACGCTCTTTGATGATGGCTGAAAGAACTTTGTTGATATTGTTTTTTTGAAATCCAAGCATACTGAGAGCGATAGTAGCTTCTTCTATGACTGCATTGTTTCCTTCTGTCGCAAGAAGGAGAGAACTGTTGCCAGAGCCTTTTACAATTTTGTCTTTCAACTCTAGAATGACTCTTTGAGCGGTTTTGAGTCCGATACCTTTGATAGATTTTATTGTATTGATATTTTCTGACAAGATGGCATTCCGTATTTCTTCGTCAGTCAAGGAAGATAGCATCATGCGTGCGGTTCCCACTCCGATTCCGGATACGCTGATAAGAAGACGGAACAGTTCCCGTTCCTCTCTGGTAGCAAAACCATAGAACTGCTCATCGTCTTCTCGCAGATAGTGGTGGAGATAAATCTTCACTTCTTTCTGGTTGGAAATGGCTTCGTAGGTCTGCAATGAAATCAAAATGTCATATCCTATTCCATAACATTCGATGACAGCTTCAGTCGGGGTGAGTGTCTCTACGCTTCCTTTGATATAATCGTACATGAATTTAAATTTTAAAATAATTGAATAGAATATAGTTTGTCTGCTGATAGGGCAAATTTATGATATTTTCATATTAAAAGAAAGATTAGTTTGCTAACTTTGTAAGTTCCAAATTAGGAAGTATTTTAATCAGTAATGAATAAGATGACAGTAGAAGAAGTAAGAAGCAATTTTCCTATCCTTAACCAGAAAGTGTATGGTAAGGATCTTGTTTATTTGGACAATGCTGCCACGATGCACAGACCGGTGTCAGTTGTACAGAAGTGGGAAGATTGTTGTTTCTTGACCAATTCCAACATTCATCGTGCGGTTCATCATCTCGCTGATTTGGCTACAGAAGAGTTTGAATCTGCTAGAGTCTGTGTCCAGAATTTTTTGAATGCGTCTCAAAAGGAAGAAATTATTTTTACGGCGGGTGCAACCGCTTCTATAAATCTTGTTGCATTTTCGTTCGGAGAAGCTTTTATTCAAGAAGAGGATGAAGTGATTGTGACAGAAGCTGAACATCATTCCAATATTATCCCATGGCAGATGATGTGTCAGAGAAAGAAGGCGCATCTGCTGGTATGGAAAGTGGATGACTTCGGTAGGTTGGCTTTGGAAGACCTCAATAAACTGATAACTCCTAAAACCAAGATTTTGGCGATGACACATGTCTCCAACGTTCTCGGATTGGTCAATGATATAGATGGTGCCGCCAAAATATGCCATTCTCATGGAGTGAAAATTCTTGTTGATGGTGCGCAAGGTATTGTACATCAGATAGTTGACGTTAAAAAATCAGATGTGGACTTTTATGCTTTTTCCGGTCATAAAATTTTTGCGGCAACGGGAGTTGGTGTCCTTTATGGAAAAAAGGAACTTCTGGATTTGATGCCACCTTATATGGGAGGGGGAGAGATGATCGGTACTGTCAAATTTACTGGCTCGACCTATGCGGAGGTTCCATATAAATTTGAAGCAGGAACTCAGAATTTGGCAGGTGTGCCTACTCTTAAGCCAGCGCTTGAACTGGCTTTGAATTTGAGGGAACCGGAAATTGTTGCCTATCATGAAGAGGTGAAGAAATATCTCTATGAGACATTGATGGACGACAAGCGCATCCGCCTTTTGGGGATTCCTGAGAAATTGGCAAATAAGATTGCATTGTTCTCTTTTGTTGTGGAAGGGGTGCATCATGAAGATTTGGCTCTCATCCTGGACAAGATGGGGGTGGCGGTCCGTTCCGGCCAGGTATGTGCCGAGCCTCTGATGGACCGGATGGGAGTTACAGGAATATTAAGGGCTTCTCTGGCAATGTACAACACGATGGAAGAAGCGCAGTATTTCATCAAGTCCCTGAATAGGGCAATTGATATGCTTTTGTAAGTATGGAAAGTTTATTAGAAGTTGAGAATCAGGTAGTGGACACATTTTCCATGTTCGATGAGTGGCTGGATAAATATGAATACCTGATTGATTTGGGAAAAAATCTGGATTCCTATCCAGAAGAAAAGAAGACGGAAGACCGTCTGATCAAAGGTTGCCAGTCCAGAGTGTGGCTGGATTATGAAGTGAAGGACGGTAAGATTTTCTTTACCGCCGACAGCGATGCCATCATCACCAAAGGCATCATTTCACTCCTGATCGGGGTGTATTCCGGCAGGACGGCAGAAGAAATCTCTTCTTCCGACTTTTCCTTTGTGGACAAGATCGGACTCAAGGAAAATCTTTCTCCGACCCGTGCCAATGGGCTTGTCTCCATGATCGCGAAGATCAAGGAAGTGGCTTTGTTGAATAAATAAGAAGAATATATGGATAAAAGAGAGGTACTTTCAGCAGAAGACGTGAAAGAGCTGGAGCCGTATTACAACGATGTGATCATGGCTCTCAAGCAGGTGTATGACCCTGAAATTCCTGTCAATGTATACGATCTCGGATTGATATATGAACTGTATATTGACAAGCAGAAGCATGTGGACATCAAGATGACATTCACAGCTCCCAACTGCCCGATGGCAGATCAGGTGCTGGGAGATGTGAAGGCGTCTGTGGAAGATGTGCCCGGTATCACGGGGTGTGATATCGAACTGGTCTTTGAACCGGTCTGGGACAAGAGCATGCTTTCAGAGGAAGCCCTGATTGAATTGGGAATGGATTATTAGTCTGAGTGGAAGATGGAGGGAGTCGATGTCTATTTTTCTTTGGGTTCCAACATGGGGGACCGGAGAGAGAATATCTTTGAAGCCGTCCGTCTGATGGAAAAGGCCTTTTCAGTCAGCGCTTCGGCGGTTTCGGAAATTCTGGAGACCGCACCTTGGGGATTTGTACCGGGCGAAGAGGCTGAAAACGAGGGACGATTCTACAATGCTGTCGTGAGGTTCCGTCTGCCTTCTGCCGGACAGGATGCCTACCTGCATGCCCATGCGGTGCTCGCCCTCTGCAAACAGGTGGAGAGGCGGATGGGCAGGGTGGAGAGACCTTTGTACGACCATCAGGGTAAAAGACAGTATTTCTCTCGTCCCATTGACATTGACATTCTGTTTTATGGAAGGGAGAAAATCGTCTCTAAACAGCTGATTGTCCCACATTTAGGCATTTCGGAACGGGATTTCGTCATGATTCCGCTCCGGCAGGTGGCAAAGAGCGATCTCATGCAGGCTTTTCCACTTATTTTCAATTAAATTTATTACTTTTGCAAGATATTTAGAAGTGGCAAGCAAGGTTCTATGTGGAACGTTGCCTCCGCTTCCCCAAAAAGAGTAGAATAATTATAGTATACAATCATGACACAAGAAGAACTCTTTAAAGTTTTGGTAGCGCATTGCAAGGAATATGGCTTCATATTTCCTTCCAGCGAGATTTATGATGGTCTGGCAGCCGTATATGACTATGGCCAGTTGGGTGTAGAATTGAAGAACAATATCAAGAGATATTGGTGGGAAGCGATGACCCGTCTCAATGAGAACGTGGTCGGTATTGATTCTTGCGTCTTCATGCATCCGAAAGTTTGGGTGGCTTCTGGTCACGTCGCTGCATTCAACGACCCTCTTATTGACAATAAAGACTCCAAGAAGCGTTACAGAGCTGACGTCCTGATTGAAGATTACCTTGCCAAGATCGAGGAGAAGATGAACAAGGAAGTTGCCAAGGGAAAGAAACGTTTCGGCGAAGCATTTGACGAAGCCCAGTTCCGTGCAACCAATCCGAATATCTTGAGAGAAAAGGCCAAATACGACGAGGTGCATTCCCGTTATGTAGCCGCAGAAGAGAGCAATGACTTGAAAGCTCTCAAACAGATTATTGAAGATTGTGAGATTGTATGTCCTATTTCCGGTACCAAGAACTGGACAGATGTACGTCAGTTCAACCTGATGTTCAGCACCGCAATCAGCAACACCGGTGAGTCTGACGACAAAATCTATCTTCGTCCAGAGACAGCTCAGGGTATTTTCGTAGATTATCTGAACGTCCAGAAAACCGGCCGTATGAAGATTCCTTTCGGTATTGCACAGATCGGTAAGGCTTTCAGAAATGAGATCGTAGCCCGTCAGTTCATCTTCCGTATGAGAGAGTTCGAGCAGATGGAGATGGAATTCTTCGTTCGTCCTGGAACCGAGATGGAATGGTTCAAGAAATGGAAGGAAACTCGTCTGAAATGGCATGTCAACCTGGGTATGGGTGCCGAGAACTATCGTTTCCACGATCATGAGAAACTGGCTCACTATGCCAATGCCGCAACCGACATCGAGTTCAACTTCCCATTCGGTTTCAAGGAACTGGAAGGAATTCACTCCAGAACTGACTTTGACTTGAGCAACCACGCCAAACTCTCTGGCAGAAAAATCCAGTACTTTGACAGTGAGACCGGCGAAAGCTATACTCCATACTGCGTAGAGACATCAATTGGTCTGGACCGTATGTTCCTGGCTGTCCTGTCTCATTCCTACAAGGTAGAGGAACTGGAAAATGGCGAGAGCCGTGTCGTATTGAGCATTCCTGCACCGCTCGCACCAATCAAGGTGGCTGTGCTCCCATTGCTCAAGAAGAACGGTCTTCCTGAACTTGCTCAGGAGGTAGTGAACGAACTCAAATACGATTTCGCTTACCAGTATGACGAGAAAGACAGTATCGGTAGAAGATACCGCCGTCAGGATGCCATCGGAACTCCATTCTGCGTGACTGTGGACATGGAATCACTGGAAGACCACTGCGTGACTGTCAGAGATCGTGACACCATGGAACAGGTTCGTGTACCAATCGCAGAACTTCACGCCATGATTGACAAGAAGGTGAACATGAGCAACCTGCTCAGAAATCTGTAATGAAAAGTAAACTGAACATATTTTTTTTAGGAATAGTGCTTTTGGTCTCCTCTTGCATGTCAAAGGAGGCCAAAAGTGTTTTGGACCACAACGAAGAGATGCAGGCCCTGTATGAGCAGGGGACTGTCCAATTCGAGGCGGGCCTTTACCATTCCGCTGTCCTATCCCTGACCCAAGCTGCTGAAATGGCAGAAAAGGAGGAAGACCAGAGCTACATAGGACGGATCAACAGAGAACTGGCCCGTTCATGCGAAGCCACCTCCAACTATCGGGATGCGCTCAACTACATGAAGAAGGCATTGAAGGCCTTTGAAGCGGCAGGAGAGGAGAAAGAGAAGAGCCAGGCCTTCCTGGAGACCGGAAAACTGTACTACCGGCTGGAAGACTACAATATGGCCAACCGTGTACTCAAATCTTCCCTGATTCTCGCCAAGAGCCAGAAAGATACGCTGCTGGAAGTGCAGGCGCTCGAGTCCTACTCTGAACTGGAACTGGCCAAGACGGAAAGAAATCCGGAACTGGTGCTGAAGATGCTGGGCAGGATTGAGGTTCTGGGACAGAAAATGAGCCCAGAGGCGGAAGCGATGATGGCTTATGCCCTCTCGCTCGGCAAAGACTATAAAAATGCCTGTAAGTGGCTGAAAAAGGCACAGGAGGATGTCGTAGGTCTGAATGGAGCCGATGCAGAAGAGGCCATGATGGACATCAAGTTCCGGGAGTATCAGGTATATTCCCGGATGGGGGACGACAGAAAGGCATTGTCGGCCTTGGAATACTATACCGCTTCCAGCCGCAAAGCGCAAAAAGAAGCTCTGTCACAGTCTGTGGCCGCTTCCCAGCGCACCTTCTTCCAGCAACAGTCCGAAAAGGCACAGGACCAGCTGGACAATCTCAAATTGAAGGTGATTGTCGGTTTGTTGCTGATCAACCTCATCGTCGTCTTCGTCTATGTGTTCAGCCGGAACAAGAGAATGGCCATAGACAACAGGCTGGCCGAGGAAAAAGCCGAAAATGAAAGACTGATTGGCATCGCGGAAGAATTGCAGTCCAAGATCCAGACCATCAGCCAGAAGAACAGCGGCCGCAAGATCCAGTCCGTCAAGATGGATGTGCTGGAACGTCTCTGCGAACAGTATTACATCTACGAGGGAACTGAAAATCTCCAGCCCAAGATCCTCAAGGAAGTGAAGTCGGTTGTGGATGGCTTCAGAAAAGATCCGAAGAGTGTGGAGGACATGCTGGATGCAAATTACGACGGTCTGGTTGCCGATCTCAGACAGGAAATCCCTTCCCTGAAAGAAGAAGATATTCGTCTGTTCTGTTTTGTGGCGGCTGGATTTTCCAGTACGACCGTCTCCACATTGATTGAAAAGGAAAAATCCGTAGTTTATAATCGAATTTCAAGATTGAAGAACAAGATTTCCTCTTCGGATGCGCAGAATAAGGATCGTTTCCTTAAAATGTTCGAGAAATGATTTTGGGCGGAAAACGATAAAAAGAGGAGCAATGTCTCCTCTTTTTATCTTAAAGTTCTTCCTCTTCGCGCCATCCTTGGGAACGCAGGGGCAGTTCCACTCCTTCTGGAGTTACCAATACAGCTCCGACATCTGTCTGTGCCAGATGTCCGATGATTTCAAAAGTCTGGAAATCTCTTCTGAATTTTTCCAGTTCCAAAATCGGGATGACAAAGAGAAGTTTATAGTCTTCGCCACCATTCATTGCTGCAGAAATCGGGTCAATGTCCAGTTCTTTTCCTAAAGTGAAAGAATTTCCCTCAAAAGGAATCTTGTCCGTATATATTTTGGCTCCCAGACCGCTGTCTCGGCTCAGTCTCTTGACGGCATCTGCCAAACCTCTGGTCACGAGATAGCCATAGGAAGGGATGATGTTGTCTTTTTCAAGATTGGAAACAATATTCGGATTCAGTTCTGGCATCAAGTAGGAACCGACCATCATCTTGTGTTTTTCCAGGATTTTGGAACTTTCGTCTACACCATTTTTCTCGAAATTTTTCTTTTCTTTTTCCAACAGTTGCAGACCGAAGAAAGCACCACCGACATTGCCGGAGATGCAGATCAGGTCCTTGCTTTTGGCCATAGATCTTCTGGATGCTGTCAATTTGGATTTTTCACCGTTGGCGGCAACTTGGATGCAGAGACCGTTCTTGGAAGGGATCAGGTCCAGTGCCACTTTTTCATAACCGTATTCCTGGGCTGCCGTGACGATGCCATGCCAGAGTTCCTGAATATGCTCGAAATCCAGTTTGGCAGAAATGCCTAGATTTACACTTAGCGTTTTGGGATGGGACATCTGTGCGTGCAATTCTCCAGTGACAGCTGTCACGCTCTTGTGTCCCAGATGTTTGAGCGGGAAATAGGTAAGGTCAAAATCAATACCTTCCAGCAATGTTTTGGTGCAGTTATAGACATAGGCCTTTCCTCCACCTTCAAACCAGGCAGGTTCGAAAGGTTTGTAAGGGGTTCCTTCATAAAGGCGGGCTATCGCTTCGACTCTGCCCAAATCTGAAAAGTTTTTTGCTGTTGACATAAATTCGATGATTATCTTACAAAAATAAGAATAGTTTGGTTAAATTTGAAGTAGAACATATAAAACTATATCATGTCGAAAGGCTTCGTCCGAAAAATATGGCTGTTCTATGTGGATGGTTTCAGGAGTATGACTTGGGGAAGGGAACTTTGGCTTCTTATCTTGCTGAAGGTTTTCATCTTGTTCGCCATCTTGAGACTGTTCTTTTTTCGTCCGGCTATGGCAGGGCAGACGAAAGAGGAGAAAAGTGCGACGGTGGGCAATGTGCTGACAGGTAAGATACCGGCCAATGAAGTTCGGAAGGTCGAATAATGATATGGAATGACAATGACCTAAATAGCAGTTACACATTATGGAAGAAGCATTGATTGACTGGTCTCGGATCCAGTTTGCCGTGACAGCCGCTTATCATTGGCTGTTCGTTCCGCTCACATTGGGCTTAGCCATGGTCATGGCCATCATGGAAACAATGTACGTGGTGAAGAAAGATGAATTTTGGAAGAAAACTGCAAAATTCTGGATGAAACTCTTTGCCATCAATTTTGCCGTAGGTATTGCGACTGGTCTGATTCTCGAATTTGAATTCGGAACGAATTGGAGCAATTATTCCTGGATAGTAGGGGATATCTTCGGCGCTCCTCTTGCCATTGAAGGCATTTTTGCCTTCTTCATGGAAGCCACTTTCTTTGCCGTCATGTTTTTCGGATGGGACAAGGTTGGCAAGAAATTCCATCTTGCCTCTACCTGGCTTACAGGAATCGGTGCGACAGTTTCCGCCTATTGGATATTGGTAGCGAATGGGTGGATGCAGCATCCTGTCGGCACTGCCTTCAATCCTGATATGGTCCGCAACGAAATGATCTCATTTTGGGAGGTTGTTTCCAATCCGGTTGCCGTCACCAAGTTCTTTCACTCCATTTTCAGTGGCTGGATGACAGGGGGGGTCTTTGTTGTTGGAGTGAGCTGTTGGTATCTGCTTAAGAAAAGGGAGACTAGGTTCGCCCTTTCCAGCATCGCCGTAGCTTGTCTGGTCGGTCTGGTTGGTGGCGTAGCGACCATCCTTACTGGCGATTCTTCAGGAGTGCATGTTGCAAAATATCAGCCGATGAAATTGGCTGCCGCAGAAGGTCTGGAAGATGGTGGACGGAAAGCCGCATTCTCGATTGTCCCTGGCATTGAAATGCCGGGCATCCTTTCTTTCCTGGCAACCCATGACTTCAATGGTTTCGTTCCAGGAGTGAACGACATTCTGCTGGGGTATACCAGCAATGATGGAGAAAGAGTCCCATCTGTAGAGGAAAAGATGTATCGTGGAAAATATGCAGTTGCTGCTTTGGAGAAATACAGGGAATACAAGGATACGGACTCTGAAAAGGCCAGCCATATGCTGGATGCTTTCAAGAAAAATGAAGAATTCCTGGGATATGGCTACATAGAGAAGGCGGAAGATGTGATTCCGGACATTCCGGTCATTTTCTGGTCCTTCCGTCTGATGGTCGGATTCGGTACTTTGATTCTGCTGATTCTGGTGCTGGTCCAGTTCTTTCATTGTCGTCAGAAGCTGCAAAATATGAAATGGCTCCAGATTTTGGCGCTCTCTGCTATCCCGATGGTCTACATTTGCGGCCAGACGGGCTGGGTCGTGGCTGAAGTGGGTCGTCAGCCATGGACGATCCAGGATATGCTTCCAGTCAATATGGCTCTTTCCAGTTTGAGTGTCGGTGCGGTGAAGGCCACGTTCTTCATTTTCCTTGCTGTATTTGCACTGTTTCTGGTCATCGAATTGAGAATTATGTTGAAAGCCATCGTTTTGGGGCCGGTCATTGAAGAAAATTCAGGTAATAAAGTAGAATCTGGCAATGGAGAGGAGAGATGAATATGAAGACATTGATGACATATGCTTTCTTGCAGAATTACTGGTGGGTGCTCATTTCCCTTCTGGGGGCACTTCTGGTATTCCTGATGTTTGTACAAGGTGCCAATGCCCTGATTTTCATCGTAGGCAAGAATTCGGAGCAGAGAAGGATGATGATCAATTCCACCGGCAGGAAATGGGAATTGGCGTTCACGACCTTGGTTACCTTCGGAGGAGCTTTCTTCGCTTCCTTCCCATTGTTCTACAGCACCAGTTTCAGCGGTGCCTATTGGGTGTGGATTCTGCTGCTGGTCACTTTCGTATTCCAGGCGGTCTCCTATGAATTCCAGAACAAGAATGGAAATGTACTGGGCTCAAAGGTTTTCCAGATTTTCCTCATGATCAACGGTCTGCTTGCTCCGCTGATTGTCGGTGCGCTGGTCGGCACTTTTTTCACCGGCTCTGATTTCACGGTCCGCAAGGAAGTGATGTTGCAGGCCGGCGGTGGCGCCATCAGCACTTGGGGTTCTTGCTGGCATGGTCTGGAGACACTGTTGCAGCCTCTTTGTCTCGCCGTGGGAGGAACCGTCCTGCTCGCAGACCTTATTCTGGGATGCCTTTATCTGCTGAACAACATAGAAGACAGGGAATTGGAAAACAATATCCGGAAATGTCTGAAGTCGCTCTGGAAGATTTTTGTGGTCTTCCTTGTTCTTGCATTGGCATTTCTTTTTACGAGAGAGGGCTATGCTGTGGATCGTGACGGGACGGTCAGCATGGAGAATATGAAGTATCTCCATAATCTCCTGCAGCAGCCTTGGCTTCTGGTCCTGTTCCTGGTGGGATCGGTCCTGTTTGTGGTCGGTATGGTCATGGGCACTTTCAGAAAGTCCAGGAAGGGCATATGGCCGGCCGGTTTCGGAATCGTGATGGTGGTGATGAGCCTCTTTTTCCTGGCCGGTTTCAATGGCACGCCGTATTATCCATCCTATGCGGATCTGCAGAGCTCCCTGACGATTCAGAACAGCTCTTCCAGCAAGATGACTCTGGAGGTGATGTCCTACATCTCTTTGGCCATTCCTTTTGTACTGGCCTATATCTACTATGCTTGGAGACAGATGGACAAGAAGCGTCTGACTCGGGAGGAGATGGTGAAGGTGGAAGAAAAATATTGAGAAGAATTAAAAGAATAAAATATGAGAAGAAAATTGATTTTGTTTAGTCTGATGGGCTTGGCTTTGCTCTCCGGAGTATCGGCAGAGGCAAGGGACGACAACAAACCCGTAGAATTGAAGGTGATGTCTTACAATATCCGGAATGGAGAAGCTAATGACGGTACAAACTCATGGCAATACAGAGCAGTTGCGACCATGATGATGCTGGAGGACCAGATTCCCGACATTTTCGGTGTCCAGGAGGCCTATTGCTACCAGGTGGAAGCAATCAAGACTTTTACGGACTATAAGGCTGTCGGTGTTGGCAGGGAAGACGGAAAGCGTAAAGGGGAGTGTATGTCCATCTTTTACAACAAGAAAAAATTGAAAATGATCAAATGGGGGACATTCTGGTTGTCTGAAACTCCCAAAAAGCCTTCTTTGGGTTGGGATGCCGCTTGCAAACGTACGGCTACCTGGGCTTTGATGAAAGACAAGAAAAGTGGCAAGAAGTTCTTTTTTGTCAATACGCATCTGGACCATGTCGGCAAGGAAGCCCGCAAGAATGGTCTGGCTCTGGTCAGCCAGAAGATTTCTGAAATCAACAAGAAGAATTTTCCGGTTGTGCTGACAGGTGACTTCAATGTCACTTTGGAGGATCCTTGTCTGGAAGTCATGGATTCTTGGATGAAGAGTGCGAGAGAAACTGCTGTAAAATCTGATATGTCTGGTAGTTTCAATAATTGGGGAAAGCAGAATCCTGAAACTCCGATAGACTATATCTATTACAAGGGATTTTCTTCCTGTCTCGTCTTTGAGGTGGTCAAGAAATCGTACGATGGACGTAAATTCGTTTCTGATCATTTCCCTGTTTCCGCTTTGTTGGTATTTTGATAAACAAGAAGATAGAAAGATGAGAAAAATTTTGTTTGCTATTGCGGTCTTGATCCTTTCATTGGACATGAGCGCTCAGAAAATCAACAAGTCAAAGCCAGAATCCTGTGGCATGTCCTCAAAAAAACTGGAACTGATAGATAGCCTAGTTAATAAGGCTGTTGCAGATAAGGAAATTCCAGGTGCAGTTGTGTCTGTTCAGAGAGGAGACAAGATCGTTTATTTGAAAGCTTTCGGCAATAAACAGATAGTGCCAGATATTGTTCCCATGACCACTGACGTCATATTTGATCTGGCTTCTCTAAGCAAATGTGTCGGAACGACCATGAGTTTCATGCAACTTGTAGAGCAGGGGAAAGTGAGAATTTCAGATAATGTGAAGCGTTATTTCCCTGATTTCAAGCCATGGACAGATCCGAAGACAGGCGAGAGTGTAGATATTACCATTCAGGATCTTTTGACGCACAGTTCTGGTTTGGATTCCTACATTTCCGTTGGTCCTTACATTAAGAAATATGGAGAGAATACACCCGATCAACTGATGAAATGTATTTCTACGGAAGTTGGACGTGGTTTCCGTCCTGGGACTGATTTTCGTTATAGTTGTCTGAATTTCATCGTTTTGCAGAATATCCTGGAGAAAGTGACAGGGCAGAAACTTTGTGATTATGCCAAAGTTCATGTATTCGAACCATTGCACATGAATCATACCAGCTATTTTCCTTTGGACAGGGAAGTACCTGAAGATTTAGTTGATTTGTGTGCTCCTACAGAGGTGCAGGCAGATGGCCTTCCTTTGACAGCTAAGGTACATGATCCTCTCGCAAGGCTTGTCAATTGGGGAAATTCCGGTAATGCTGGAGTTTTTTCAACAGCAGAAGACCTTGCCATCCTGGCTTCAGTCATCATGAACGAGGGCAGATATGGTAAAGATGAAAGTTTGTTGGGAAAACGAACAATTGAAGCGATGTGCCGTATTCCTTCTACCAATAAATACAAGATCGGGCGTTGTCTTGGTTGGGATAAGCATAGTAGCCATACTGGTTTCTATGGCGATATTTTTGATAAGGCTTATACTATTGGTCATACGGGATATACTGGAACCTCCATGTTGATAGATATGAAGTCTAAAGTGGCTGTCATTGTTCTGACTAACCGGGTTCATCCAGAAGACAAGGGGGCAGTAGGACGTCTGAGAGGAATGATTTCCAATGTTGTGGCCGGTGCCGTTGTTCGATAGATAGGGAATCTCGGATTGTCGTATAATCTGCCTGTGGAAAAAACATTTGTTCTACAGGCAGATATTTTTGTGCCGATTGTCATTATTGAGTAAATTTGCCAATTATTTCAATCTCATAAAAAGAAAAAATCACTATGTCATTTGTTCATCTTCATGTCCATAGCCAGTATTCCATCTTGGATGGTCTATCTTCTATCAAGGGCCTGTTTGAGCGTGCCCATGAACTGGGAATGCCCGGCATTGCATTGACTGACCATGGCAACATGTATGGTATCAAGGAATTTTGCAATGTATCTAAGAAATTTCCTGATGTCAAGCCAATTTTGGGATGTGAAGTGTATGTGACTAGACATTATGACCACAAATTGCAGGATAGTGCACATAGAGCCTACTATCATTTGATTCTGTTGGCCAAGAATTACAATGGTTACAAGAACTTGATGAAAATTGTCTCTACAGGACATTTGGAAGGCTTTTACTATAAACCGAGAGTTTCTCATGAGATACTAGAGAAATATCATGAAGATTTAATTTGCTCTTCTGCCTGTATTGCCGGTGAAGTGCCGCAACATATAATGTCAGGAGACATTGCTGGGGCGGAAGAGTCTATAAAGTGGTTCAAACGCGTATTCGGAGACGATTACTATCTGGAAGTGATGGCTCATGAGACCGAGGTCCCAGGGCTTTCCAAGGAAATTTACTATAAGGAGAGGGAATACGGCAAAGTCATCTTTGAATTGGGCAAGAAGCTCGGCGTGAAGGTCATCGCCACCAATGATGCCCACTTCCTCCGCAAAGAGGACGGTCCGGCGCATGACCGTCTCATCTGTCTGACGACAAATGCTTTTGTCGATGACGAGAAGAGGCTCAGATATACCCAGCAGGAATATGTCAAGAGTGAAGAGGAGATGAGAGCTCTTTTCCCGGATCATCCGGAAGCCATCGACAATACGATGGAAGTGTTTGACAAGATTGAACGTTACGAGATTGACCGTGGCCACGTGCTGCCCAAATTCGTGATTGATCCGGAATTTATGAAGGATATTGACCGCCACTGTGAGGAGTATAAAGATATTATTGATGTAGGGCGCAATGATGAGAAAGGAAATTACCGTGGAGATGAATTCTGTCATTCTGTCGCATTTTTGTGTCATTTGACTTATCAAGGAGCCCATGTCCGTTATGGAGAAGTGCTGGACGATGAGCAGAAGGAAAGGATCGAGTTCGAGTTGAAGACTATTTCCAGAATGGGTTTTCCGGACTATTTCCTGATTGTGCAGGACTTCATCGTCCATGCCCGCAGTGTCGGCACATCGGTTGGACCGGGCCGTGGTTCGGCTGCGGGCTCCGTAGTGGCCTATTGTCTTACTATCACGAACTTGGATCCGATCAAGTACGATCTCCTGTTTGAGCGTTTCCTTAATCCGGAACGTATTTCCATGCCGGATATCGATGTGGATTTTGATGACGAAGGACGTTATGAGGTCATCAAGTATGTCCAGGAACATTATGGTGTGGACCATGTGTCCCATGTGATTACGTTCGGTACCATGGCAGCCAAGAGTGCTATCAAGGATGTGGCTCGAATCAGCCATCTCTCCATAGATGAATCCAATCGTCTGACCAAGATGATACCAGAGGCCAACAACCCGTTCATCACCATTGAGGAAAAAGAAGTTCCTTACAATGATGGGGATCTGCTGGAAGATGGGGAGAAGGTCATCGAGAAGGAAGGGAAAAAGTTCAAGATGGTCAAGACGGAAAAGAAGAACAAGGTGACCATCAGGAACTGTCTTAAATTTGTTCCTGAATTCAAGGAAGCCTATGATACCGGGTCCGACCTGTTGCGGGAAGTCATCGACTATGCCCAGCAGCTGGAAGGCTGTATCCGCCAGACGGGTATCCATGCCTGTGCCATGATTATCGGTAGGGGAGACCTGACAGATTATATTCCAATCACTTTGGGAGTGGACAAGGCGACAGGCCAGAAGGTGTGGGTGTCCCAATATGAGGGCTCCTACATTGAGGAAGTGGGTATGTTGAAGATGGACTTTCTGGGGTTGAGAACCCTTTCCATCATCAAGGAATGCGTTTCTCTTGTGAAGGAGAGCGAGGGAGTGGACATTGATATAGAGAAGATTCCGATTGATGATCCTGAGACTTACGAACTGTTCAGTCGCGGAGATACCAAGAGTGTGTTCCAATTTGAGTCGGACGGCATGAAGGAATGGCTTCAGAAGCTGAAGCCGAAGCGTATTTTGGATTTGATAGCCATGAATGCCCTCTATCGTCCGGGGCCAATGCAGTACATCCCTTCTTTTGTGGCCAGAAAGCAGGGCTTGGAGGAAATTACCTATGATTTGGATGACATGGAAGAGTTCCTGACGGAAACATACGGAATTACGGTCTATCAGGAGCAGGTGATGAGGATTTCCCAGAAGGTGGCCGGCTTCTCGAAGGGAAAGGCGGACAAGTTGCGTAAGGCGATGGGAAAGAAGAAGATTGACATTCTTCAATCTCTCTACGATGAATTCATCCAAGGCGGTATAGAACGCCATCATCCTCGTGAAATTCTGGACAAAATCTGGAAGGACTGGATCAGTTTCGCTTCCTATGCGTTCAACAAGTCCCATGCAACCTGCTATGCCTGGGTAGCCTATCAGACTGGATGGCTGAAAGCGCATTTTCCTGCTGAGTTTCAGGCGGCCAATCTGAGTCAGAACCTGAACAAGATGGATGAGATCAAGGCCATCATGGACGACTGCAAGAAGAACAAGATCAAGGTGCTCAATCCGGATGTGAATGAGAGTATAGCTCATTTCTCCGTCAACAAGAACAAGGACATCCGTTTCGGCCTGGGTGGAATCAAGGGATTCGGAGGTAATGTCGTGGATGGTATCGTAGGGGAAAGAAAGGCGCATGGACCTTTCACGGACATGTACAATTTCATGGAACGAATGTCGGGGACAGTCAACAGGAAATCGTTGGAGATTCTGGTGGACTGCGGTGCGCTGGACTCTTTCGGCTATCCGAGAAGCATGTACTGGAGCCTGTGCAACAGCGGACTTACTTTCATGGAGGAACTGCTCATTTATGGAGATCGTTTCAAGGCTTGTGAGGAGTCCAATTCCATGTCTCTTTTCGGGGATGTGGAAGAGTTGAAGCCAGTTCGCCCTGAAATTCCGAGCACGATTCTGGAGTCGGACCAGATCAAGGAACTGCAGCGTGAGAAGGAACTGGTTGGCATGTATCTTTCTTCCCATCCTCTGGACAGCTACCAGTTTGAACTTAATTCCTTTCTTAACTGCAAAATAGGCCTTCTGAAGGACTTTATCTCTGAATGTGATGCCAAGTCTGCCCAGATGAAGATAAAGACCGCAGGATACATCATTTCAACGGAGATGAGGACTACCCAGTCCGGTGCTCCTTGGTCCATTACCCAGATAGAGGATTATGACGGAATCTATGAATTGCGTCTTTTCGGAAAGAAGCATGAACAGTTCATGCCGTATATGGTGGCGCATACTGCCGTTTATCTGGAGGGTGAAATCGGTCCGAAATATTGGGTCAAGCCGGAAGAGGCCAAGCAGGGGAAACGGGCCCCTTATACTTTCAATCTTCAACGTGTTTCTTTGCTGGGAAATATTGCAGATGAACAGATGACGGGTTTTGCCATTACTGTAACGACTCCAATGCTGAATCAGGAATTCCGCAAGCAACTGGTTTCTTTGGTCCGTCATCATAAGGGCAGTACTCCACTCAAATTCTTCCTCTATGATCCGGAGACCCGATATAGGATTGAGTTCTCTTCCAAGAAATACTTTGTCCATGTGACAAGTGATTTTATCGAGGATCTTGCGAGAATCGGGGTTCATTCCCAGCCTTTGCTCAAATAGGATAGAAATATGAAGGGGCGGGTAGGTGTCCTGTCTCCTATAAAGCAAAAAAAGACTGGATCACATGATCCAGTCTTTCTCATTTATGTGGAAACTGTTATTTGGCAGCTTTCTCTGCTTTTCTCTTTTCATCGTACTCGTTGGCGTCGTACATGACTGGAGTACCGATCATGATGGATGCGTAAGTACCGATGACGATACCGAGGATAAGAGCGACAGCAAGACCTCTGATGGACTCACCACCGAAGATTGCAATTGCAAGCATGGTTACGAGAGTAGAAACGGAAGTGTTGACTGTACGGGTCAAAGTTGCGTTCAATGCGCTGTTTACTGTTGACTTGAAGTTATCCTTAGGGTGAAGGAGCTTGTGCTCACGGATACGGTCGAAGATCACCACGTTATCGTTGATAGCGTAACCGATGATGGTCAGGATAGCCGCAATGAAGGTCTGGTCAACGTCCAAGTTGAATGGAAGGATTCCAGAGAACAAGGAGAAGAAACCGATTACGATGATTGCTGTATGTGCAAGAGAGACAACACCACCGAGACCCCACGTCCAGCCTTTGAATCGCATAGCGATGTAGGCGAAAATTACGAGCAAAGCAAGGAGAACGGAAATGATGGCGCCTCTCTTGATGTCGTTGGCAATGGAAGGTCCAACTTTGTCAGAGCTGATGATACCATTAGGGTTGGTCTGAGTAGATTTGAACTCTTCAAATGTGAGATTTTCGTTGGAGTAGAACGGCTTCACTGCGGTGAAGAGTTTCTGCTCAACTTCATTGTCCGCCTCTGTTGATTCATTTTCAACGAGATACTGGGTAGTGATCTTCATTTGGCTTTCGCCACCGAATTGTTTTACTTCTACTGCACCGTCAAATTCCTTCACTGCCGCTTTACGTACTTCTTCAGCGGTTACGTTCTTGTCAAATCTGACGACATAGGTACGTCCGCCAGTGAAATCAACACCATAGGTGAAGCCTTTGAAGCAGATTGAAAGGATGGAGACAAGGATCAGGACACCTGAGATTGTATAAGTGATCTTACGTTTTCCGATGAAGTCCACGTGAGTGTTCTTGAGGAAATTCTTGGTAAGATTGTTTTCGAATTTGATGTCTTTGCCCTTCTTTACTCTGTCATCAAAGATGATGCGGGTGATGAAGATAGAAGTGAGTACGGATGTGATGATACCGATGATCAAGGTAGTGGCGAAGCCCTGTACTGGACCTGAACCGAAGAAGTAGAGTACGATACCTGTCAGCATGGTAGTCACCTGACCGTCAATGATGGCGGAATAGGCGTTGGAATAACCATCCTGAATCGCTTTGCCCAAACCTTTGCCGGCAGCAAGTTCCTCTTTGATTCGTTCGTATATGATCACGTTCGCATCGACGGCCATACCCATGGTAAGGACGAGACCGGCAATACCAGGCAAGGTCAGTACAGCTCCGAAAGAGACTAATACGCCAAACAGGAAGAGGACGTTGCAAAGTAATGCTATGTCAGCGACGAAACCTGCACCTTGGTAGAAGAAAATCATGTAGATGAGGACAAGGATGAAGGCGATGACGAATGAAATCATACCTGCCTTGATTGAACGTGAACCGAGTGAAGGGCCGACCACCTGTTCCTGAATGATTTTTGCTGGAGCAGGAAGTTTACCAGACTTCAGCACGTTGGTAAGGTCAGTAGCCTCTTCAACAGTGAAGTTGCCGGAGATTTCAGACATGCCGCCAGTGATCTCTGTATTGACTACTGGGTATGAATAGACAAGGCCGTCCAGTACGATGGCGATCTGTTTGCCGATATTTTCTTTGGTGAGGCGTGCCCATACGTTGGCTCCTTCTGCGTTCATGGTCATGGATACAGTTGGCTGACCCTGGTTCATGCCTTGTCCGTTGTAAGATACACGTGCATCGTCAACGGCATCACCATCAAGCGGTGCTTTGCCGTCTCTGGTGGCTGCTTTGATGGCAACGAGCTCAAAATAGTTGCCACCTGCAATATAGGAGGACGGATGAACGCTCCACATTGGTTTTAGTTCAGAAGGGAACAATTCTTTCACCTGCTCGTTGTTGAGCATTCTGTTTACAATAGCGGTATCTCCGCCTTGGGCATAACCAAGACAAGCACCTCTGCTCTGGCTTGGCTGGAGAACTGCAAAGAGTGGATTGGCCTTTTTCCAAGCGGTTTCCATCTCTGCGTTTTTGTTGTCTTTTATTTCTTGACTGAGCAGAGAACTGTCAGCAGATTCTTTTGCTGTTTTGTCTTCAGCGTTGTCGGAACTTGCATAAAGCTTTGCAAGTAGGGTGTTCGCCTGTTGCAAATAAGGGAAGATCTCCTGATAGTCATAGGTTGTCCAAAACTCAAGAGACGCTGTACCTTGGAGGAGTTTTCTTACACGCTCTGGGTCTTTCACTCCTGGAAGTTCTACAAGGATACGGCCAGAATTGCCGATTTCCTGAATAGATGGCTGGGTGACGCCGAAACGGTCAATACGGGTTCTGAGAACGTTCAAAGAGTTGCCCAAAGCGGCTTGTGCATCGGTACGGATAATAGAGATAACCTCTTCATCGGTAGTTTTTGCGTTGATACGATCTCTCATTTCATAAGTGCCGAATATCTGAGCAAGGCTTTTGCCGTTGTTCACCTCTTTCCATGCTTCGGCGAAGAGGCTGATGAAGTCAGTTCTTGCATTGGTACTGCGCTCTTGTGCGAGTGCCAGTGCTTTCTGAAACTCAGGGCTCTGGTTGTTGCCTGAAAGTGCATTTACCAGGTCTTTCAACTGAACCTGGAGCATGACGTTCATACCGCCCTTCAAGTCAAGACCGAGGTTGATTTCCTTGGATTTTACGTCTTTGTAAGTGTAGCCGAAGTAAATCTTCTGGTTTGAAATGGAATCAATGTACCATCTTTCCTTTGCTTTGGCTACGGAATCAAGCACAAATGCCTGATCTCTTTCAGCGATTTTGCTGAATTCCTGGCTCTCACGATAGGCTGCAACTGCCTGGTCTGCAAATTTGCCGGCCTTGTTCTCCTGAATGCTAGTTACAGCAGTGAAGGCTAGCTGCCAGATACAGGCAATGGCTACTAGGATTGAAATAACCCTTATTACACCTTTACTTTGCATTTTAAGTTTATTTTTAGAATTAATTAATTCGTAATAATTATTAAAAGTCAAAATTTAACACCATATTCGTGGTGTACTTGGTCTATCGCTTGTCGGATACATTCAATCAAGGTATTAAATCCTATCAATAAATAATATACGACATGGCAATAGAGTGCAAATTTACTATTTTTTTCGAACAATGAAACTATCTGCGACTTATTTCTTAAATTTGCATAGTGAAATGAAGATGGTTTTGAAATATTTGTTTTTATCAGTCGCATTTTTCTGCACTGGATTTCTCTGTTCCGGACATGGAGAGGAGAAAGAGGCTGCCGTCATCCCCTCTGGAGAGCCTGCACTCAGGTCTGTTTCCGTGGCGGATACCCTGGCGGGTCCTATACCTGGACTGCAGGATTCTTTGCAGAGGGCAGCCAAGCTGCATGGCAACTATCAGTTCGCGGAGGCGTTGCAGATCTATAGCCGTCTGGTAGAAGAGGTATCTGACAGTCTGCAGCTTCTCGAAGTGGAGGATGCCGCCATTCTGACGCAAAATTCCATCAATATGATGGATTTCTGTTCTTCTCCGGTCGTTGTGGCCAAACAGAAATTCCCGGTTCGTGACTTTTTCCTGTTCTATCCTCTTCCGGACGCTTCCTGGAGACCGGTTCCCAATCAGTTGGATACCGCCGGAAACGGTTCCATCGTCAAGGCCATGTATGTGCCGGAGGACAGCGAGACCATCTACTATTCTGTCCAGGATGAGAATGGAATCCGCAATATCTGCAAGACAGAGAAGCTGGATTCTGTATGGAGTGTGCCGGAACTTCTCGGAGAAAATATGACTACTTCTTCCGACGAGGTGTTCCCGATGCTCTCTTCTGATGGAAAAGCGCTGTATTTTTCTTCCAAGGGACTTTATGGAATCGGCGGATACGATTTGTATGTCTCCTATTGGGATGAAGACCAGAATGAATGGGGCCTGCCTGTCAATATGGGTTTCCCTTATTCTTCTCCATACGATGATTTCCTGTACATCGACAGCCCGGATGGAAAATATTCAATGTTCGCTTCCAATAGGGAGTGCACGGCTGACAGTGTCTATATCTATGTGCTGGAATACGACAGCACACCGGTGCGCAAGGCCGTGGAGAATCCGGAAGAGCTGAAGAATCTGTCTCTGCTCAATCCGATTGAAGACATTTCCCGTCTGGATAATGGTTCCATCGTGGACCAGAACCGGAATGAACAGGACGGTATGGATGACTATGCCGTCAAATTGAATGTTGTCCGTGCCATCACGGACACGCTGAACGCCTGTGCAATTCAGATTGATGAGGCGAGAGCCCAGCTTCAGACGGAGTCGGAAGAAGCGGAGAAGAGCAAGTGGGTGACGTTCATTTCTGAGAAGGAGGAGCTGCTTCCTGTGCTGCAGGATTCCCTGAACAAAGTCAGGTTGCAGGTGCAGGACCTTGAGATGAAGTTTCTGATGGAAGGGTTCTCATTTGATCCGGAAAGCATCCAGAGAGATGCCGAGAAGGAGATTGTGGGCGCTTCTTCTTCCTATACCTTCACCAAGAACAACATGGGGGATACCCTCGTGATGACGGTGCTGCAGCCGGAACCGAAGTTTGACTATTCCTTCAAGATTCTTCCTGAAGGCTGCTTTGCAGAAGACAACCAGCTGCCGGAAGGACTGGTGTACCAGATCCAGATGTTTGCCAGCAGCCGTAAGGCGACGGTCAAGAACTTGAAAGGCCTCAGCCCTGTATTTGAAAGGAAGAAGAACAATTCCACCTATATCTACAGTGTCGGAGTCTTCCGTTCCTACAAGGATGTGCTGGAGAAGCTCAACAAGGTCAAGAGATGTGGTTTCCGTTCCGCTTTCATCACCGCTTTCATGGATGGAAAGCCTATTTCTGTCAAGGCGGCCCGGACGGCTGAAAAGAATGTGCGCCATCTCTATACGATCCGGATTTTCCCGACAGACGGTCAGTCGCTTTCTGACAGTGAACTGGCTCTGGTGAAGACGCTTTCTTCTTCCGATCTGGTCAAATCGACTTCCGGAGGGGCAATCTCCTATCTGCTGGGACCGTTCGACAACAAGAAGGAGGCAGATAAGATCCTGTCCATGATGAAGACAGGAGGGCTTTCTAATGTGACGATGGAGTCCAGCGTCCAGAAATAAAGATAGGCTTGATGAAAAAAAAGAAGGGAACACGTTCCCTTCTTTTTTTCTAGAATATCAGGATGACGGAACCGGGTCCGGAGGAAGATAGGACGATCTGCTTCCTGTTCTTTTGGATTCTGACGATGTTTCCAGCCTTTTCCGACACCTTGCATCTCTTTCCCTTGAGATGGTCAGGGAATGGAATTTTGAGGTCTCCTGCGGCTTGTTTGAGGTCAATGAACAGATAGTCCCTGCCTTTTGCCTTTGCCGTGTAGACCAGCGCCACATCGTTGTCCTGTATCGGCTCAGGCCAATTGTATAGGCCGCACCATTTTGTCCGGAATCCGGCTGCCGCTTCCAGGTCTTCCAGCAGGACATGGTAGCATTTGCCGTAGCTGTGGGTGAAGATGCGGCTGCTCTCTGTCAGTTGTCGGTGCGTTCCCTCATTTTCCGGAAGGAGGTAGGAGGACTGGTAGAGCATTTTGCCGTCAGGCCCGAAGTTCCGGGTGTCTTTCCGGCGTTCGATATAGCGTCTGAATTCGGGATAGTCTTTTTTGTAGAAGGTTTGGTTGGGGGTGGCGTCCTCGAAGTCCGGGTAGATGCCTTGGGGGGTCATGATGCCGGTCTCCTGCCAGAACATTGACTGCATTCCGTAATAGACATGCAGAGTGACTGGAACGGGATTGGTGAAGGTATGGCGCACCTTTACCAGGATTCCGCCGTCTTCGATCAGGTAGTCCGCCTCTTCGATGCAGAGCTCGCTGGAAAGGATTTCCGCGCCTTCTGCCGGTGGAAAGGTGGGATTATAGATGCGGTTCTTCACGCTTACCTGCACTTTCCGGGCATAGCCGGCGTCGCCTTCTTCCAGCGCTTTGCCGTCTGCTGAGAACGAATAGCTGATGTTTTCCGCTGTACGGATCTGGTTCTGGTCCATGTAGCTGTGGTTGGCTCCGCACCATCCGTGGCCGGTAATCGAGAAAGGGCCGATATTGTCGGAGAACGCTTGGTTGAGCATGGATTCGACCGGACGGTCTGGATTGGGCAGGGGGGCGTTTCCGGAGTTGGTGGCCAGTCCCACTTGGCTGAAAGTCATGAGATGGTTGAACATGCACTTGGAGAAGGTGATCAGCAGGTCGTATTGCTCATTGTATCGGGCGCCGATATACAGTTTCCCATCTTTGACTTTTATGGCCTGCTGGCTGGGGCCGCCTGGGGCGCTGGGAAGTGTTCTGGCAGTCATTCCTGTCTGGGACAGGGCAAAGATGATTGTGAGTAGGGAGGTCAGGAGTTTTTTCCACCAATTTTCATTGTTCATAGTCCAGTGTTTTTCATTGAAGTGATGCTAATATATGAAAAAAGCAGGTCAAGCTTCAGCTTGACCTGCTTTTTTCTTTGCGTGGTCCCAACAGGGCATGATCCTGTGACCCCCTGATTATGAGTCAGATGCTCTAACCAACTGAGCTATGGGACCGGAATTGTTGAGTTATGAGTTCCATAACTCAACAAATATAGATAATTTTCTGAAATATTCAGATATTTATTATCCAACTTTGATCTCGACTTCTACACCTGAAGGCAGCTCCAGCTTCATGAGAGAATCAACTGTTTTAGCATTTGATTCCTCGATATCGAGAAGCCTGCAGTAAGAATCAAGCTCAAACTGCTCGCGTGCCTTCTTGTTCACGAAGGTAGAGCGGTTGACAGTGAAAATCTTTTTGTCAGTAGGAAGTGGAATTGGACCACATACCTTGGCACCAGTGCTAGTCACTGTTTCTGCGATCTTCTTTGCTGACTTGTCAAGCAACATATGATCGAATGATTTGAGTTTTATTCTGATCTTTTGACTCATGTCAATATAACTTTTTAGCAATTAAACTTACTATTCGTCCTCATCGCTTACAGAGTAGCCACTCTTCTCGATGACGTCCTTAGCCAAGTTGGCAGGAACTTCCGCATAGTGGTCAAATGTCATGGTGTTGGTGGCACGACCAGATGACAAAGTTCTAAGAACTGTCACATAACCGAACTGCTCTGAAAGTGGAACGAATGCTCTGATGATTCTGGCTCCGTTTGGAGTTGAATCCATTGCATTGATTTGTCCACGACGACGGTTAAGGTCACCTACGATATCACCCATGTACTCTTCTGGAGTAACCACCTCGACACTCATGATAGGCTCAAGGAGAACAGGACTTGCTTTAGGACAAGCATGACGGAAGGCCATTCTGGCAGCGATTTCGAATGAAAGCTGGTCAGAGTCTACAGGATGGAATGAACCGTCAAGCAAAGTGACTTTCAAGGATTGAACCTCATATCCTGCAAGGACACCATTGGCCATTGCTGACTCGAAGCCCTTCTGTACACTTGGAATATACTCCTTAGGAATGTTACCGCCTTTCACCTGATTGTCGAACTGGAGGCCGGTCACGCCCTCGTCTGCAGGACCGATCTCAACGATGATGTCTGCGAACTTACCACGACCACCGGACTGTTTCTTGAACACCTCACGATGCTGTACAGTACCTGTGATGCTCTCTTTGTAGTTGACCTGAGGGGCACCTTGGTTGATGTCTACACCGAATTCACGACGGAGACGGTCAACAATGATGTCAAGGTGAAGCTCACCCATACCGCTGATCAGGGTTTGACCTGAATCAGGATCAGATTTGACAGTGAAGGTTGGGTCCTCTTCAGCCAATTTGTTGAGAGCGATACCGAGTTTCTCGAGGTCACCCTGAGTCTTTGGCTCTACTGCGATGCCGATAACAGGATCTGGGAATTCCATTGATTCGAGATTGACGAGGCGTTTTTCTGAACAAATAGTATCACCTGTACGAAGTTCCTTGAATCCGACAACAGCGCAGATGTCTCCGCACTCTACGAATTCAATTGGGTTCTGGTGATTTGAGTGCATCTGATAAAGTCTCGCTGCACGCTCTTTCTTGCCAGAACGGGTGTTGATGACATAAGTACCGGCATCAAGTCTACCTGAATATGCTCTGATATAGGCAATACGACCAACAAATGGGTCAGTAGCAATTTTGAAGACCAGACCGCAGAATGGTTCGTCAGCTACTGGGTGAACATCTTCTTCTTCACCTGTTGAAGCGTTGGTCGCTTTGATTGCACCGATATCAAGAGGAGAAGGAAGATAACGTGCAATTGCATTCAGAAGGAACTGGACACCTTTGTCTTTGTATGAAGAACCGCAAGTAGCAGGAACAATCTTCATCTCTACAGTACCCTTTCTGAGTGCGGCGATGATTTCATCCTCTGTAAGTGAATCAGGATCCTCGAAGTATTTCTCCATAAGAGCTTCATCACACTCAGCTGCCGCTTCTACCAATTTGTCTCTCCACAGTTCAACTTCGTCCTTCATGTTCTCAGGAACCTCCTCGATGGTGTAGTTGATGAGGTTAGGGTTAGTTGAATCGTAGATGATTGCTTCTCTTGAAATAAGGTCTACAATACCTTGGAATTTGTCCTCTGAACCAATAGGAAGTGAAATTGGAACAGCGGTTGCACCTAGCTTGGTCTTGATTTCCTCTACACATGCGAGAAAGTCTGCACCAACACGGTCCATTTTATTGACATAGGCAATTTTTGGAACGCCGAACTTGTCGGCCTGACGCCATACAGTCTCTGACTGTGGCTGTACACGACCCACAGCATCAAATGTTGCCACTGTACCGTCCAATACACGGAGAGCACGCTCAACCTCTACTGTGAAGTCAACGTGACCCGGAGTATCGATGATATTCAACTGGTAAGAGTTGCCATTGTAGTTCCAGAAGGCTGTTGTAGCTGCAGAAGTGATGGTGATACCACGCTCCTGCTCCTGTGCCATCCAGTCCATGGTTGCGCTGCCTTCATGAGTCTCTCCGATCTTGTGGATTTTACCAGTGTAGTAAAGGATACGCTCTGAAGTAGTGGTCTTACCCGCATCGATGTGGGCAATGATACCGATGTTTCTTGTAAATGTAAGATCTCTTTTAGCCATTCGTCAATAAAATTAGAAACGGAAATGTGCAAATGCCTTGTTAGCTTCTGCCATTCTGTGCATATCTTCTTTTCTCTTGTATGCACCACCTTCGTTGTTATAGGCAGCGATAATTTCGGCACAAAGTTTTTCTGCCATAGAGTGGCCGGAACGTTTGCGAGCGAAAAGTATCATATTCTTCATAGAAACTGAAATTTTTCTCTCTGGTCTCAACTCTGTAGGCACCTGGAAGTTTGCACCACCGATACGACGTGACTTCACTTCAATCTGTGGAGTGACGTTCTCGAGTGCTTTCCTCCAAATATCTAGAGGAGCCTTGTCAGAATCTTTCATCTTCTCGCCTACCATGTCAATGGCATCGTAAAAAATAGAATACGCGATACTCTTCTTTCCCTGCAACATAAGATTATTCACGAAACGTGTTACATTGACGTCGTGAAATTTTGGATCAGGAAGTAGAATCCTCTTTCTTGGCTTCGCTTTTCTCATTTTTGAAAAAATTAAGATAAAATTAAATTGAAAAATTACTTCTTAGATTTCTTTGGTCTCTTGGCACCATATAGAGAGCGGGACTGAGTCCTGCCTTCTACACCAGCTGTATCCAAAGCTCCTCTAAGGATGTGGTAACGTACACCAGGAAGGTCTTTTACACGGCCTCCACGAACAAGCACGATGGAGTGCTCCTGAAGGTTGTGGCCCTCTCCTGGGATGTAAGCATTGACCTCTTTGGAGTTTGTCAACTTAACACGCGCAACTTTACGCATTGCTGAGTTAGGTTTTTTAGGAGTGGTAGTGTAAACACGTACACAAACTCCTCTCTTCTGAGGGCATGCATCCAACGCACGAGACTTACTCGTGTACTCGATAACCTCGCGTCCTTTGCGGACTAATTGTTGAATTGTTGGCATAAATGATTATAAATCTTTAATTTATGTTAATCCCTATTTTTAGGGGGTGCAAATATACATATATAAAATGAAAATACAAAGGTTTTTGTCTTCTTAAATCTTTAAACGTGTTGATTATCAGTATTTCTATGTCAGAATGTGGTGAAGCCGGAGTATTTTTAATATATTTGACAACGTCTAGATGAATAAATTATGAAAAAGCTTTTCAGTGTTTTGTTTTCTGTTTTCGCCGTGACTTCTA
Organism: Bacteroidales bacterium; assembly: GCA_020026275.1. Lineage (GTDB taxonomy): Bacteria > Bacteroidota > Bacteroidia > Bacteroidales > UBA932 > Cryptobacteroides. Next base: position 23,467 of record JAHHQQ010000004.1, on the reverse strand, counting down.
TTCTTGCGCAGGGAACAGGAAAAACTGCCGGTCGGGATGCTGACAGGTATGCAAGAACCCCAAATTACGGACAGGCTGCTCGTTTTTCCCAAGAGAATATTCAGAGAATGGTGTTTTCTACGAAGGTGCAGCCAATCTGGTTCCAAAATTCAGATCGGTTCCTTTATAGTTGGAAAACGTCCCAAGGAAATAATCTTTATTTGGTGGATCCGGACAAGGGCACACGGAAGGCTGTTTTTGATATGCCGCGTTTGGCTATGCGTCTGACGGAAATTGTGAAAGATCCGATGGATGCCCAGCATGTTCCGATGGAAAATCTCAAATTGGAGGAGGATCGTTACCTCACTTTCACTGTTGCAAGTACTCAGAAGAGAAAATTTGCGGAAGGAGATACGACCGCACTGGCCAGGGAGAAGAGAGGAAGTCTTCAGACATTTCATTTCCGTTATGATCTTCAGACAGGAGAACTGGAGGACCGAACTTTGGAAGTGCAGGATCGGCAGGCTCTTTACCCTGATTTTGCAGTAATTGCTCCAGACGGTACGCAGGGAGTCTACGTGAAGGGCAATGATCTGTTCCTTATGGATTCCACCAATCTCCGCAAAGCGGCGGCGGACCCGAATGACAGCACCTTGGTGGAAATACGTCTGACAAACGACGGATCCCATGATTTCAGCTGGGGCGCCGACAACTATATGGGCAATACTACGGTGGATTCGACCAAACGGATTCCGCCTGCCTTCATTGTCTGGTCTCCTGACTCCAAACGATTCGCCACACTCAGATGGGACATGTCCAAGGTCAAGGATTATTGGGTGATCAATTCCTTGTCCATGCCTCGTCCTACCTTGGAAACTTATAAATATCAGATGCCAGGAGAGCCTGGTCCGGAGGGGCATCTGTATATATGCGATGTGGCTAAAAAAACATTCAGGCACATTAAGACAGCCGCATTCAAGGATCAGGATCTTTCCTTCGAATACGCCCCTTCCCGGAAGGAGAACCAGTACAAGGAACAGACTCCTTGCGTGAGGGAATGGAAGGGCGATGAGAAGGGCTTCTATCTTTGGAGGCAGAGCCGTGACATCCATCGCGTGGATTTATGTTATGTTGATGTAGAGAAGGATTCTGCAGAAGTGGTATTGGAGGAAAGGATGAATACCTATGTGGAGACTCGTCCGATTGTTTTGCTGGATGGAGGCAGGCAGTTCATTCATTGGTCTGAACGGAATGGTTGGGCCAACCTTTATTTATATGATGCAGATGGTACTATGGTCAGAAATCTGACGGAGGGACCTTATCATGTGGAAGAAGTGAGAGGCGTCAATGAAAAGGACGGTTATGTCGTGTTCTCGGCTTCTGGTGTCAATCCGGATGAAAATCCATACCAGATGCATACTTATAAAGTAGGACTGAAGGGCGGAGAAATCAGTCAGCTGGATATGGACGATATGGATGTGTCGGCTTTGGTAACTGAAAATGGCCGCTATTTCATAGCGAATTATTCAAGAGTGGACCATCAGCCGGGTTCGATACTTTACAATGCCAGGACCGGCCGGAAAGTGATGGATTTGGAAGAGGCGGATTTTTCTCTGCTGATGGCTTCTGGCTATAAATTTCCAGAACGCTTCAAGGTGAAGGCTGAAGATGGCGTGACCGATTTGTGGGGAGTAATGTACAAGCCGTTTGATTTTGACTCCACCAAGGTCTATCCAATTTGTGATTATGTTTATCCGGGGCCACAAGTAGAGGGCAACAATATTTCATGGAGTGCCGGTATGACCCGTACAGACCGTCTTGCACAATTGGGCTTCATTGTGGTGACCGTCGGCAACCGAGGTGGGCATCCGGCCCGTTCCAAATGGTATCACAATTATGGCTACGGCAATTTGAGGGACTATGGTTTGGCTGACCAGAAATATGCTATCCAGCAGCTGGCTGCCAGGTATCCTTTTATTGATATTGACCGAGTTGGCATACATGGACATTCAGGCGGTGGTTTCATGTCAACAGCCGCTATTCTCACTTACCCTGATTTCTTTAAAGTGGCGGTATCTTGTGCTGGCAATCATGACAATACAATCTATAACCGGTGGTGGAGTGAGCAACATCATGGCATTAAGGAAAAAGTGGAAAACGGAGACACTACTTTTGTCTATCAGATAGAAACGAATCAGGAATTGGTCAAGAACTTGAAAGGCCATCTGCTTCTGGTCCATGGAGATACAGATAACAATGTGAATCCGGCCAATACCATCCGCGTGGTGAATGCGCTGATTCGTGCCAACAAGCGTTTTGATATGCTTTTCTTGCCGGGGAAAAGGCATAGTTTTGGAGATATGAATGAATATTTCTTCTGGAAAATGGCTGATTACTACAGCGAATGGCTGATGGGTCAGAGCAAGAGGGGAGAAGTCGATATTGTAGAGATGAACAATGACAGATAAATGAAAGAGATGGAAAAGGACCTGCAATGGATTGTTACTAAAATTGACGGAAAGATTGCTTCCGTTTCGTTGGACTATCGGGCCTTCTCAGATCTCATGAAGCGGATTGTGGAGATTCCTGCTCGTGAGATAGATGAGATTACTTGCAGAAAGATTTCAACGGTCCAGTTGCTCCAATTGTCCGATACGTTGACATTGGATGATTTGAAATTAGTGGGGACTCCTTTTCAGGTTTATGTTTGGCAGCAACTGTTCAATCTGACCCACGGGGAAGATTCCCATCCGGAATTGATGAGTTATGCGACTTTTGCAAAGCGCATCGGAAAAGCCACGGCTGTTCGCCAAGTGGCGCATGCTATTGCACTCAATCCAATCTGTTTCATTGTGCCGTGCCATCTGGTCATACCGAAAGAGTCTATGGAAAGGCTGATGGGAATAGAGAGAGAAAATGGGTTGTTCAAATGGAAGGCCCTGTATATTGTAGATGAAAAAATCGATTATGGAGAATACATCTGCGGACGCGATGTCAAAAGGATGTTGATCCGAAAACAATTATATAAATTATGAGTATGAAAAAGATATTGAATCTGATAACCATGGCCTCTATGATGGTCGGAATGGTAGCCTGTGATCTTGATAAGGGATTGCAGACAGAATTTTGCAAAAAATACCAGTCCTTTGTATTGGAAGAAGGACGAAAAGAACATTTGGAAGTTCAGGTGGAAGTGGAATATGTCACAGGTGGAGTGAGGAAGGAACTGAAAGAAGAAATCAATCGGGTGGTGGTCGAAGCTGCGTTCGGCAATCAGTATGAAGCATTGACGGTTGAGGAAGCTGCTGGTCAGTTTGTCTCTGATGCTTGTGAGAACTATAAGGAAGCCAATGAAGATTTCTTGGAAGAAATGAAGAAAACTTCTGCAGAAGGAGGGGAATTGGAAGAGCTGAGTTATGCTGCTTTCAATTGGATGACCAAGGTGGAAGCCAGTTTTCTTCCTCCATATCAGCATTATTTGTCCTATTTGGTGGAGTCGTATACTTATGAAGGGGGGGCTCATGGGATGAGTTCCAAAATTCCTGTTGTAATAGACCGTCAGACAGGAAAAGTTGTCAGTGAAGAAGATTTGTTTGTGCCTGACTATCAGGCTCAGTTGGCAAGACTTTTGACCAGTTGCCTCCACGATTCTTTTGAAAATGAGGAAGACTATGAATGTCTGTTCACGAAAGACATCAAGCCCAATGGCAGTTTCTATCTGATTCCGGAAGGCGTGGTCTATGTATATGGCGCATATGATATTGGTCCATATTATCTTGGAAATATTGAGGTGAAGGTGCCATGGGAAGAGTTGGAAGATATTTTGAAATAACAGTTTAATTAATATAAGATGTTCAATAAAGAGGTTTATGAAAACCGGCGCAAAGCACTCATTTCAAAAATGTGTGCTGCCGCCGCAGAAGGTCAGAGAGGTCTTGCCATTTTTATCGGCAATGTAGATGCTCCTGCTCAGTATAAGGATAATTGCTATAAGTTCAGACAAGATAGTACATGGCTATATTTTTGGGGTTTGGACAATCCTGGCTATGCGGCCATCATTGATTTGGACAATGGTGTAGAGATTATATATGCCGATGACATTGAAATCGGAGATATTATCTGGATGGGGCCGCAACCGTCTGTCAGCTCTTTGGCTGCGAGTGTAGGTGTGGACCGTTCCGCTCCGTCTGATGCCTTCGGAAAGGCTGTTTCTGAGGCCATTGCCCATGGCAGGAGAATCCATTTCGTACCTGCCTCAAGATATTACAATGTCCTGAAATTGAGAGAACTTGGATTGGATGACAAGAAACCTTCCGTCGACTTGATCAAGGCTATCATCTCACTTCGTCTCATCAAGGAACCTTGTGAGATAGCCCAGCTGGACGATGCCTGTAATCTTGGTTATGAGATGCATACGGTGGCGAGAAACAATGTCCGTATCGGAATTTTGGAGCAGGAAATTGTTGGAAAGATGGATGGCATGACCCTTGGTAAGGGTTGGGGTGTATCCTTTCCTACTATTTTGTCCCAGCATGGAGAAACCTTGCACAATCACCTTCATGACAAGATTGTCGAACCTGGCAAACTTATGGTGATTGATGCAGGTTGTGAGAACAATATGCACTATCCTTCTGATCATACGAGAACCCTTCCTACAAGCGGAAAATTCACGTCTAAGCAGAGAGATATCTATCAGATTGTATGTGATTGCAATAATTACGCTTTCAGTCAGACCCGTCCGGGTGTTGCATATCGTGATGTGCACATTAAAACCATGAGGATGATGCTTGAAAGACTGTCCGCCCTGGATATTGTCAGAGGAGATATCGATTCCATGGTAGAGATCGGAATTGCCGGTCTTTTCCAACCACATGGTCTGGGCCATGCTATTGGTCTGGATGTCCATGATATGGAGGATTATGGAGAAAATTTCGTTGGATATGACGAGGATCAGACCAGATCTTCTCAATTAGGACTGGGAAGTCTTCGTATGGCACGTAGATTGGTTCCTGGCAATGTCATTTCAGATGAGCCGGGTATCTATTTCATTCCAGCCCTCATTGAACTTTGGAAGAAAGAAGGCACGGACAAGGGATTTGTCAACTATGCCAAACTGGAGGAATACTACGATTTCGGTGGAATTCGTCTGGAAGACGATGTTTTGGTCACTTCTGACGGTGCGCGTCGTCTGGGCGACCAGAGATTGCCTATAGAGCCGGATGAGGTGGAAGAGGCAATGAAAAGGTAGTTTTTGGGTTGGTTTAAGAGAAGAAGGCCAGATGTTTGCTTGCATCTGGCCTTCTTCTATCTTTCTGAGATGATGAATTATCCAATCAGTCCTTTTTGAAGAAGTATTTCGGCAATTTGCACTGCGTTGGTTGCCGCTCCCTTTCTGATATTATCTGCGACACACCAGAAATTAATTCCGTTCTTTATTGAGGAATCTCTTCTAAGACGACCCACAAAGACTTCATCTTTTCCAAGTGAAGAAAGAGGCATCGGGTATTGGTTCTGATCAGGACAATCTATGATGATAATTCCTGGGGTGTCCTGCCAGATTTGTCGAACATCTTCCAAGGTGAACTCCTTCTCAAATTCTACATTGATGGATTCGGAATGTCCGCCTAAGACCGGAACTCTTGCGGCAGTTGGGCTGACCCCAATTGTTTCATCTGCCAGAATCTTGTGAGTTTCATCTACCATCTTTTGCTCTTCTTTCGTGTAACCTGTATCCAAAAATGAATCGATATGTGGGATTACATTTTCATCAATGGGATAAGGATAGAAAGCCGGATATTCTCCCCATTTCATCCCTTTCCTTTCCGCTTTCATCTGGGCGACGGCCTTATTACCAGAACCCGTGACAGATTGATAGGTGGAAACGACGATTCTTCGGATGGTAAATGCTTGATGTAGCTTATATAGTGGAAGCAACATCTGAATAGTTGAGCAGTTCGGGTTGGCAATGATATAATCGTCTTTTTCCAATACTTCAGGGTTGATTTCTGGAATCACCAGTTTTTTGGTTGGATCCATTCTCCAATAGGAAGAATTGTCGACAACTCTGCAGCCTACGGATGCAAATTTTGGAGCAAGTTCCGCGGAAACAGTTCCACCAGCCGAAAAGATGGCCAGTTGAGGTTGGGCGGCAATGGCTTGTTCCGCAGAAATGATTTCATATTCTTTTCCTTTGAAGGAAATGATTTTGCCGACAGACTTTTCCGAAGCGACCGGAAGAAGTTTGGTGACGGGGAAATGTCGTTCTTCCAACACTTCCAGCATTCTGGTTCCCACAAGGCCTGTAACGCCCACGACTGCAACTTTCATGATTCTTTTTCTTTTGTTTTATCTTCAAAATTAGAAATTTACATGAAAATGTCAAAATCAGAGTGGGAGAGGAGTGGCATATCGCTATAATATTTTGTAACTTAGCATATTGAAAATTGATAGACTATGGAAAATAAAAAAATAATTTTGACGGGTGACCGTCCTACCGGCCGACTCCATATCGGACACTATGTCGGCTCACTCCGCAACCGTGTCAATATCCAGAATGCTGGAGATTATGACAAGATGTTTGTGTTCATTGCTGATGCACAGGCACTTACAGATAATTTTGAGAATCCGGAGAAGGTCCGTCAGAATGTGATTGAAGTTGCATTGGACTATCTTTCTGTCGGACTGGATCCTTCCAAGGTGACCATGTTCATCCAGAGCCAGATTCCAGAACTGACCGAATTGGCTTTCTACTATATGAACTTGGTGACGGTGGCCAGACTTCAGAGAAATCCGACTGTCAAGAGTGAGATCAAGATGAGAGGATTTACTCCGGAAGATGGAGGTGATCAGGTCTTCGGAAGCGGTCTTCCTGTCGGCTTTTTCACTTACCCGATTTCACAGGCGGCAGATATCACCGCATTCAAGGCGAATGTCGTTCCGGCCGGTGAGGATCAGAAGCCGATGATAGAGCAGACCGTCGAGATTGTCCGCAAATTTAACAGCATATATGGTGAAGGCACTTTGGTGGAGCCGGAAATCATGCTCCCAAGCAATAGTGCTTGTTTGAGACTTCCGGGAACGGACGGCAAGGCCAAGATGTCCAAATCTTTGGGTAACTGCATCTATCTGTCCGATTCAGCTGCTGATCTGCACAAGAAGGTCATGTCCATGTATACCGACCCAACCCACTTGAATGTTGCAGATCCAGGTCATGTGGAAGGCAACTGTGTCTTTACTTATCTGGATGCTTTCTGTCACGATGAGCATTTTGGACTTTACATGCCTGATTATGCTTGTCTGGACGAGATGAAAGAGCATTACAGAAGGGGTGGATTGGGAGATGTCAAATGTAAGAAGTTGCTTGAAAAGATTTTGAATGAGACCCTTGAACCAGTGAGAAACCGCAGAACTGAACTGGAAAAGGACATTCCTGCCATTTATGAAATTTTGAAGAAAGGAAGTGAAGCAGCCAGAGAAGTGGCTGCCTCTACAGTGGAAGATGTCAAGAATGCAATGAAGATCAATTACTTCAAAGATGCAGAACTGATTCGCGGCCAGGCAGAGAAGTTTGCAAAATAAAGACTAAATGTTGTTCTTGTCCAGAAGCCGGTAGCTGGCCGCCTCGACCAGATGTCGTACTTGTATGTCAGGAACAAGTTCAATGTCAATGAGTTGGGTGGATGTTGGGCCGGTATCCCGGTTCGACATCCATGTTTTTTCATCTCGTGCCGCTTCCAGATCTGCTATCGTTCGTGCCAGTTTGATGATTCGGGTAAATGCTCTGGCTGACAGCCCCATATTCTCAATCAGTTTTTCCATTCGTTGTCTGCATTCGTCAGAAAGGGGACAGTATTGGTTGAGTTGCCGGTTGTTCATTTCTGCATTGGTAAAGATGCTTTCTCCTTGGAAACGAATTTCCTGTATCTTTCTGGCACGGATTACTCTTTGGGCTATTTCTGCACTTGTTTCATTGTGGAAGGCGTCTTTGTTCTGGACCAGCAGATCTGCATGGACGGCATTGAGCCAAAGTTGGATATCAATTCGGTCCATAATAGGACCGGAAAGACGTGACAGATAATTGGTTCGCTGTCCCACTGAGCAGGAGCAGCGATCTCCTTCTCCATAATAGCCGCAAGGACAGGGATTGGCCGCAGCAACCAACATGAATGAAGCTGGATAATCTATTTTGGAGTGGAGGCGTGAAATAGTCACTTTCCGATCTTCCAGTGGAGCCCGCAGGGCTTCAGCTACATTACGGGGAATCTGTGTGAATTCGTCCAGGAAAAGTACTCCGGATTGTGCAAGGGATATTTCTCCCGGCATGATATTGTCACCAGCTCCACCGCCAATTAAGGCTGAAAGAGAGGCACTGTAATGAGGTGTCCGGAAAGGTCGTTGATGAATAAGTCCGTCTGTTCCGAGTCGTTTTCCTGCTACGGAGTAGATTTTGCTGGCAATGATGGCCTCTTCCCGGCTTAAAGGGGGCAGGATTCCTGGCAGGGCTTTTGCGAGAGAACTTTTTCCTGATCCCGGTGTTCCGATCATGATGACATTATGATTTCCGGCTGCCGCTATTTCCAGCCCTCTTTTGGCTTTTTCTTGTCCGATGATTTCAGAAAAATCCATTGTGTCGGGATGAGAGGGAAGAGGCTTGTCGAAGTTGCCTTTCAGGACTTTTTGGGGGAAGAATTGTCCTGAGAATTTTTGGCCTTCCAGGACCGATGGTAAATCATCTCCCGTTTCTTTCGCTAGAATAAAAAGGACATCGGCCAGAGTGGTTACCCCATAGAGTGGAATGTCATAACATCCGGCAGCCTCTTTTGCAGATTCTTCTGGAAAAATACAGGCTTTCATTCTCAGCTTTTGGGCCATTTCTGCCATTGGAAGAACTCCTTGGATGGGTCTGATGCCTGCATCCAATCCTAATTCTCCCATGATTAGGAATTGGCTCATATCGGGCAATGTCATTTGTCCGGAGGCCGCTATGATTCCCAAAGCGATTGGAACGTCAAAGCCACTTCCTTTTTTATGCAAGTCTGCCGGAGCCAGATTGATGACAATCTTTTTTCCGGGAATCTTGAAACCCAGACTTTGCAGGGCAGTCATAGTTCTCAGCAGGCTTTCTTTGACAGCGACGTCTGCCAGTCCGACCAGATGGACTCCCAGTCCACGGGTAACGTCCACTTCTACGGTTATGGGAACTGCCTCTATTCCGATACATTTTGCGCCAATGATATGGATGAGCATAATTTGATGTTTATATGATTGAATGCCTTTTTGACGAAGATGGAAATTATAAGTATCCGATGAGATAAAGATCAGATAATTCAGAGATAAGATTTGTAAAAAAAAATGTTGCTTTTTTATTCCAGAAGAGCGGATGAGGATAAGAATCAGAAAAAAACGCCTTTGGAAATATTCCCAAAGGCGTTGCTTTAATTTGTTGAAAAGAATGTGTTATCTTTTGTAGATACCGAACAGGGCAGAACCGCTTCCAGACATGGCGGCATAGACCGCTCCGCTGTCATAGAGAGATTGCTTGACCGCAGCCAGTTCCGGGTGTTTGGCAAAAATGGAAGTCTCGAAGCTGTTCTGCAACCGGCCTTTCCATTCTTCGACAGGAAGGGAAAGGGTCTTCCGGATGGACGGCAGATCTTCCGACAACTGTATATTGGAATAAGCATCTTTGGTGGAGATACTCAAGTCTCCTGGAAAGATAATCTGGATTTCATAATCTTCCAGATGGAGGTCGAAAGGTGTGAGAACTTCTCCTCTTCCTTCCCCAATCATCGGTCGGTTGTAGATGAAGAAGGCGCAGTCGCTTCCAATTCTGGCGGCATAGCATGCCAGCTTTTTCTCATCCAGGCCCAGCTGGAAAAGTTCATTGAGCATCTTGAGCGCAAAGGCTCCATCCGCGGAACCGCCACCGAGTCCGGCCCCTACCGGAGAATTCTTTTCCAAAAACATCTTGACGGCAGGCAGCTGGAAATCCGTATCTAGCAGGGTATAGGCCTTGGCACACATATCCTTGAGAGGATTCCAGCCGACCCCTTCTTTCCGAGCGATGGTGATCATCAGTTTTCCGTCCGGAGAAATGGCCTGGACCATATTGTCTTCTCCATAGAGGGCAAACAATCTGGAGGAGGTGGTGCTGAAGTCATCCCCTGTGATGATTTCCAGCGTATCGGAAAAACTGTTGTTCGGATAGAACAATGTTTCCAGATCGTGATAGCTGTCGCTGCGCTTGCGCAGGACATTCAATCCCAGATTAATTTTTATGTTCGGATGTGTGACCATATTTCTGTCAATTGGTTAGACTATTTTCCTGATACCTTCTTCGAGTTCCCTCTGGATAGCATCCCTTTCTTCGTCATTCATGACATGGGCTAGTACAGGAGCCATGAATGAGAGAGCCTGCAGCACTTTGGCCTCTTTTTCTGGAATACCTCTTGACCGCATGTAAAACTGCTCATCTTCGTTGAGGCTGCCGATGGTCGCACCATGGTTGCAGACCACGTCATCCGCATATATTTCAAGCTGAGGCTTGGTGTCCACATGGGCTTCCCGAGTGAGAAGGATGTTGCGGTTGAGCTGGTAAGCTTCTGTCTTCTGGGCATCTGGAGCGACGATGATCTTCCCAAAGAATTGGAATTGGGAAGATCCTCCGGCAATGCCGTTGACGAGTTGGTCGGAACTGCATTCTGGTGCTCTGTGATAGAATTCTGTCCGGATGCTGACCTTCTCCTGCCCGCCACAAAGGTAGATGGCAGATAGATTGATACTGGCTTGTGGACCAATCAGTTGTACTGTGATGGGGACATCTGCAGAAGCGCCCGGCATGACAAAGAAACAAATATCTGCCAAGGCACCTTCTTCCAGAATGATCTGGGTGAATGGAAGGCTGTCTGTATCTCTGAGTACGTAGGTGTCATGCAAGGACATTCCACGAGGAATGAGCATGGTACCGGGGCCGCTCACGATCGGCTTCTCTATATAATGACCGTAATCTCTATATCCCATGGCTAAAAAATATCATAACCTTTTTCTTCGATGGCCTCTACGATTTCAGCACCGCCGGTCTTGACAATTTTGCCGTCTTTCAATACATGGACGATATCAGGAGAGATGAGGTCCAGCAGACGCTTGTAGTGAGTGATGACAATGATGCTCTTGTCAGGAGTATGGAGTGAGTTGACACCTTCCGCAACAATCTTGAGGGCATCCACGTCCAATCCGCTATCGGTTTCGTCCAGAATGGAAAGGGTAGGGTCCAGCATGGCCATCTGGAAGATTTCATTGCGCTTCTTCTCGCCACCGGAGAAACCTACATTGACCTCTCTCTTGGCAAATTCGCTCTTCATCTTGACGAAAGCCATCTTCTCTTTCATGAATTTGAGGAACTCTCCTGCCTTGAGCGGCTCCAGTCCGTTGGCCTCTCTCTTGGCATTCAGGGCGGTCTTCATGAAATTGGTGATGCTCACTCCCGGAATCTCAATCGGATACTGGAAGGACATGAAGATACCTGCCCAGGATCTTTCTTCCGGACTCATCTCCAGCAGGTTCTTGCCCAGAAACTCAATGTTTCCCTCAGTGACCTCATACATCGGTTTTCCTGTCAGCACGGAGGATAGGGTGCTCTTTCCGGCACCGTTCGGTCCCATCACTGCATGGATTTCTCCTTTGCAGATATCCATATTGATGCCTTTCAGGATTTCCTTGTCTCCCACTCTGGCATGAAGATTTCTGATTTTCAGTAAAATATCTTTAGACATAATGTATATGTTTTAAGCTTTTTTGTTATAAAGTTTGTACCAATTGTAAAGAGAGGCGATACCGTTGATCAGGTAAAGTCCGCTCACAATCGGCATGAATATATGACCGACAGAAATGTGCAGGGCCATCTGGGAAATGTTCACCAGCAGCCAGGCGATCCAGCAATCCCATTTCTTGAGGGCGGCCAGGAACTGTGCCATCAGAATGAGGACGGTCACGCATGAATCCAGATAAGGTTTCGGGTCGGTCGGCAGCTTGTGATTGATGATCCATCCCCAAAGGAATGCGATGATCAGGACACTTGCAATGGTCATGAAGCGCTGCGGCCAGGTGAGCATGGTCACTTTCAAGGCCTTGTTGTCTTCAGAACTTTCTTCCTCTTTCTTCGGATGGGTCCATCTGTAATGACCCATGATGTTGATAGCCAAAGAAATAGGCTGCAGTAGAATGCTTGCATACAGATTCTTGTTCCAGAACATCAGGAAAAGCAGGGCTGTATAGAGATAACCTACCCAGAAATTGTATTTGTTGTTCCGTCCTGCCAGAAACACACAGGTCAGACCGGCGATGGAGGTCAGCAGGTCTATCAGCAGGACAGGAGTGTCACCTCCAATGGTGAACAGAGTATAATTGATCCATTCCATAATTTCACGTTGTCATTAACCTACGGAACCTTCCAGTGAGAGCTGGAGCAGTTTCTGCGCCTCTACGGCGAATTCCATCGGAAGTTTGCTCAATACTTCTTTTGCATAGCCGTTTACGATCAGGCCGACCGCATCTTCCGGTCCGATACCTCTCTGGTTGCAGTAGAACAGCTGGTCTTCATTGATTTTCGAGGTAGTCGCTTCGTGTTCGACGACAGAGGTCGGATTGGCATTCCGGATGTCCGGGAAAGTGTGGGCGCCACAAAGGGAACCGATGAGCAGGCTGTCGCACTGTGAGAAATTCCGGGAATTTTCAGCATTGGGAGTAATCTTCACCAGGCCGCGGTAGCTGTTCTGGCTATGTCCGGCAGAAATACCTTTGCTGACGATCCGGCTTCGGGTGTTCTTGCCGATGTGGATCATCTTGGTACCGGTATCTGCCTGCTGGTAGTGGTTGGTGACCGCTACAGAGTAGAACTCTGAAGAGGAATTGTCGCCTTTGAGGATGGTGGAAGGATATTTCCAGGTAAGGGCGGAACCGGTCTCCACCTGAGTCCAGCTCAAATGGGCGTTATAGCCTTTGCAGATACCTCGTTTGGTAACGAAGTTGAAAATACCGCCTCTTCCTTTCTCGTCGCCCGGATACCAGTTCTGAACCGTGCTGTATTTGACATCCGCATCCTTCTCTACCACAATTTCCACCACGGCCGCATGGAGCTGGTTCTCGTCACGCATCGGTGCGGTACAGCCTTCCATGTAGCTGACTTTTGCCCCTTCATCTGCAATGATGAGGGTTCTCTCGAACTGGCCGGTGCCACTGGCATTGATACGGAAATAGCTGGAGAGTTCCATCGGGCAGGTAACGCCTTTCGGGATGTAGCAGAAAGAACCGTCACTGAACACGGCTGAATTCAGGGCGGCATAGTAGTTGTCGCCCTTTGGAACGACGGATCCCAGATACTTTCTGACCAGATCGGGATGCTCCTTGACCGCTTCAGAGAAAGAGCAGAAAATGATACCCTTCTCTGCCAATGATTTCCGGAAGGTCGTTGCTACGGAAACGGAATCAAATACCGCATCCACTGCCACTACGCCTGCCAGAATCTTTCTTTCGTCAATCGGAATGCCCAGTTTCTCGAAAGTCCTTTCCAGTTCCGGGTCAATCTCCTTTGGTCTGTCTTCGTCTTTCTTGGGAGCGGCATAATAGATGATGTCCTGGAAATCAATTTCCGGAATATCCAGATGGCCCCAATAGGGATGTTCCATCTTCTGCCACTTCTGGAAGGCATCCAATCTGAATTCAAGCAGCCATTCCGGCTCTTCCTTGATTTGGGAAATCTTCCGTATGATATCTTCGTTCAATCCTTTTGGGACAAAAAATTGTTCCACATTGGTAACGAATCCTTCTTCATATTCCTTTTTGGTGAAGTCTTCTATAATTTTATTTTCTTCTATTGCACTCATATGATTAACTGATGCATGCTTGTTGTCATTTTTCTCGGCATGCGACACAAAGATAGTGAATATCATGCAATTATTTCAGGCTCATAAAATCGGCCAGTACAATTGCTGCCATAGCTTCCACAATTACAGGTGTCCGCAATGCGAAACAAGCATCGTGTCTTCCTTTTATCTTCAATTCCTGTTGTCTGCCCGTTTCCAGGTTGAGGGTCTGTTGTGCCTGTCCTATGCTTGAAGTTGGTTTGAATGCTACTCTGAAAACGAGCGGATTCCCATTGGAGAGACCTCCATTGATACCGCCGGCTCCATTCTTCATTGGAACGGGCTGTCCTGTTTCCGCATCTGTACTCCAAGGGTCGTTGTGTTCGGAACCCTTCATGCGGGCTGCGGCGAAACCATCTCCAAACTCTATGCCCCTGACTCCTGGAATAGAAAAGATGGCATGGGAAATCAAGGACTCCATGGAGTCAAAGAAAGGTTCTCCCAAACCTGCCTGCAGACCCGTCACTTTGCAAGAGACAACCGCTCCCAGAGAATCTTGTTCGCGAAGGGCTTCTTCCAGTTTCTTCTTCCAGCATTCTGGTGGCCTGCCGTCGTCTTGTCCCTTCGGTCGGGGGATGCCTCCTAGTTCTGATATTTCTGCATGAATGCAGAGGTCCGGAATCATTTTCTTGGCAACAACTCCTGCCGCCACAATTGGAAGAGTGAGCCTGCCGGAGAAATGTCCTCCTCCTCGGGGATCATTGAATCCGGCCCATTTGATATGGGCCGTAAAATCTGCATGTCCTGGGCGGGGGACTGCCGTGAACAGATCGTAGTCTTGCGATTTTACATTCCGGTTGGTGAATAGAATGGTCAATGGTGATCCGGTAGTGTGCCCTTGAAAGGTTCCGCTGACCAGTTGGGGCTCGTCCGCCTCCAGCCTTGCTGTGGTACCCATTGCCCCGCTTTTCCGCCTCAGCAGATCTTCCGTCAGGTCAGCTGGTGATAATGGAAGCCCTGAAGGAACCCCGTCCAAGGTCACTCCCAACATTTCTCCATGGGATTCTCCAAAAAGGGAGACCCTGAATTTTCTACCGAAACTGTTCATATCCATCTGGTTTTTGATTCGCTGCGCAGGCAGCTTGCTGGTCTAAAGTTTCTTGTATAGGTCGAAGAAGCTTGGGAAAGATTTCTCTATGCAGACTTCATCGTCAATCTCAATTGGACTATCTGCTCCGAACTGTGCCATCTTCAAGGCCATGACCATCCGATGATCGTGGCGGGAAGAATATTTTCCACCTTTCAGCAGGTTGCCGGTCAGCAGGCGTTGGCAGAGAGACTGTCCCTTGATGACCATCTTGTCTTTTGAAAGATGGACATTCACGCCCATCTTCTGCAACATTTCCAGAATGGCTTCTGCCCGATTGCTCTCTTTTCCGACGAGTCTGGAAACGCCCGCTATGTAGGAAGTGCCGTTGCAGAAGGCAGCTAGCAGGGCAACGATAGGGAACAGATCTGGGCAATTGTCGGCATCGATGTCGATCGGTTGCAGTGGCGCTCTCTGTATCCTCAGAATGCCGGTATCCTCTTCTTGAGACATGCTTACTCCAGCTTCCATAAGGATGTCCAGAATGCTGAGGTCGGCCTGGAGAGATTTGGTGTCCAGTCCAGTCAGTGCCACTTTTCCAAAAATAGCTCCAGCCACCATAAAATTGGCGGCAGAACTCCAGTCGCTTTCCAACTGGATGTCAGCTGCCTGAAAATGTTGTCCGCCTTTGATGTGGAAATTCATGCTGTCGCAAAGGTTCCAGTCCTGAGTTTCTGCAAAGTCCAGTCCACCTTCCATCTCGTTGGAGATTTTGATGCCGAATTTCTTCAGCAGGTCCAGGGTGATGAAGATGTATGGGATGCTTTTGGGCTCTTTCAGGACGATATGGGTCGGTTTGTCCAGTAGAGGGAGGGCAGTGAGCAGACCGGAGATGATTTGGGAGCCATCTTTTCCAGATATTTCCATATTCCCGTCCTGAAGAGTACCGTGGATTCCTAGTGGAACTTTGTCTCCACTCAATTGGACACCGAAGGCTTTCATGATTTCTTCTGCACCTTTGAGTGGTCTTTCCAGCAGAGTCTTCTCTCCAGTAATCAGTGTGTCATTCTGGTTGAGTACGGATAGGATAGGAATCATCATGCGGGTAAGGAATCCGGATTCGCCAGTGTGCATTTCGTCCATATGGAGACAATTTTTCTGAGCACCGATTCCTTTGATGATCAATTCGGAAATGTTCTTGTCTGCCTTGTTGTTGGTATAACCTGTGCTGACGGTTACTTCTGCTCCTATGGCACGGGCTACAGAAATGGCAGAATCATTGTCACCACAGGAAGAGAAGCCACTCAGATGAGAAGTCCCTTCTGCCAGAGCAGCCATGATGATAGCTCTTTGTGCAAAGCTTTTGGAGGCAGGCATGTTGAAGATGACTTCATCATTCATTGAACTGTATCCTGCCATCTTGAGGCTTCCATAGATTTTATCTGACATGATTGCAATCGGCCATTGTCCAGGAGCGGTTGCTTCTTCTTCATCGATACAGGCATAAGTGAAAGGTGCTCCTTTCTTGAGGCAGTCAATGCGTGTCTGTCTACCTTCTTCTCCCATGCAGAAAGCGATGAGACGGACACCCTTCCGATTGTCATATAGACTTATCACTCTTTGGCAGTCTTCTTGGGAATGTGCTGTTGTGACCAGTTTGATTATTTCTGCTCCAAGATTGGCGCATTTGTCAATGATGGCTTCCAAAGCGATCCTGGAGTCTGTTCCTTGCCAGTCATGAAAGGAACGGATCAGAATGGTGCCACATTCGGCCGCTTCTCTCCGGATTCTTTTGGACATCATGGCTGGCGCATCTATTTCCAGATCAGCATAGGCAGCTCCCGCCTGGATCGCTCGGATGAGTTTGGCTTCTGCTACAGCGGCAGGTACCTTGTCGGAAATACGACAAGTGGCGACCAGTGGCATATCTGACTCGGAAAAAAGTTCGTCAATGTCGTCTGGGCTGAGTTCACAATTGTCCAGCCGGATTTCAGCCATCTCCATTCCTGGCAGATCCATAGCATCGAAGATGTCATCGATGTCTCTATATTGTAAAGATGTACAAATCATGTGTTATATTGTTAGTGACAATGTTTCTATATCAATTGGAAGGGATTGGACAAGGACTTTTCCAATTTTTTGGATGAGTATGAACCGAATTTCATCTTTGCTGGCTTTTTTGTCTTTCTCCATTGCTTCCAGAAGGGACGATATTGGAAAATTACAGTTTGTGGGCAGACCGCAGGCTTGAAAATCCTGTTCCAGTTTGTCTGCCAAACCTTTGTCTGCCAAACCTCGTTTTTCAGATAGACGAGCTGCCATGATGATGCCGATGGCAACTGCCTTTCCATGGGAGATCTGGTTGTGAGATTTCCATTCGATCGCATGGGCAAAGGTATGACCCAAGTTCAGTTTTCTCCGTTCTCCCATTTCGTTGATGTCTCTGCCAACAATGGCTGCCTTGACGGCCGCTGCCGCCATGATGAGCTGGACTAGTTCATGTAGGTGACAGGAAATCGCTTTTTGCCAGTTTTGGCTGGAATGGAGAGTGCTGAGGAGCTGTATGGTTCTTTCATACTGGTTGTCCCGGTTCTCGATGATAAAACTTTTGAGGAGTTCTCCTTCTCCAGAAATGAAATCTTCACGGGGCAGGGTCAGAAGCACTTCGGAACATTCAAAGGTGAATTCCGGTTGTCTGATGACGCCGACCATATTCTTGAAACCATTGCAATTGACACCATTCTTTCCTCCGATGGCTGCATCTGTCTGCGCCAGCAGAGTGGTTGGCAGGAAGCCGAAACGGATACCTCTTTTGTAGATGCAGGCGGCCATTCCGGTAATGTCGGTGGTGATGCCTCCTCCAATCCCAAGAAGAAAGGAATCCCGGTCCGCATTTTCTTCGATAAGCCAACTGCAGATATCCATGACGGATCTGATATCTTTGTGTCTTTCGCTGGCATCGAGAAGAAAGATGCTTCGGAGAGAGAGAGCTTGAGTCAGGCGAGGTTCCAGATAGGACAGATTCTGATCCAAGATGACAAAGATATGGTCATAACAACAAAGCAAACTGGCGATATCTGTGACGGATTCGCCTGAATAGATGTGGCTGAGGACATTCCCTCCGTTCGTTATTTCAATATGTTCCATACTCAAATCATACAAATATAGCATTTTTATTAACTGAAATGTAGAAAAAATTTGATTATTAAGTCTTTTTCTATATCTTTGCCATTCCATTACCATATGAACCTCTGCCCGAGTGGCGAAATGGTAGACGCGAAGGACTCAAAATCCTTTGTCCCTTAAAGACGTGCCGGTTCGAGTCCGGCCTTGGGCACAATTACCTCTCCATATTTTGGGGAGGTTCTTTGTTTGACTGTCTTTTCTATTTGTTGCAGGTTGGCATGAAAAGATGTATCTTGCAAGTACAATAAAATTTCTAGGATATGTTACAGATAGGAGACAAAATGCCTGGTTTCGAGGTTGTGGACCAGACAGGCAAGATTGTAAAAACGGCAGATCTGATAGGAAAGAAGACTGTCATCTATTTTTACCCAAAAGACAACACCCCAGGATGTACAGCGGAAGCTTGTGATTTGCGTGACAACTACGGGCGTTTCCTTTCTTTGGGATATCAGGTGATCGGAGTCAGCAAGGACAGTGTGGCTTCTCATCAGAAATTCATTGATAAGTTTTCTTTGCCGTTTCCGTTATTGTCCGATTCTTCTACAGAAATGCTGCAGGCTTTTGGCGCCTGGGGAGAAAAGAAGTTCTGTGGAAAGGTGAATATGGGTACCTTGCGCAAGACTTTCATCTTCAATGAAGAAGGCATCTTGGAAAAGATCATAGAAAAGGTGGACACCAAGGCGCATGCCGCCCAGATTCTCGGTTAAGGGGGAGGTCTGGAAATAGAAACCTATCCGAAAATGCTGTGGATGTTTCCTGCGATAGCTGCCACCAGACGGATTCTTGCTTCGGTGCTGGCCCAGCCGATATGTGGGGTGAAGAGCATTCGTTCCGGATGTTTCATGGTCAGGAAAGGATGATTCTTGGGAAGCGGTTCCTCAGTGAATACGTCTAGACCAGCTCCTGCGATAATTCCATTGTCGACTGCTTGGGCTAGGGCTTCTTCTTCGACAATTCCGCCTCGGCCCATATTGATCAGATAGGCTTCCTGTTTCATGAGTTTCAGTTTGTCTGCATCGATGAGATGGTTGGTCCGCTCATTCAGAGGAGCATGGATGGAAACAATATCAGAAATTGTCAGCAGTTCCTCAATGGAGAGACTTGGGTACTCTTTGCAATGGGAAGTGCCGGATGTGGAGAAATAGACGACTTTCATTCCAAATGCTGTGGCAATGTGGGCTACTTTGCTGCCAATATGTCCCATTCCGATGATGCCGATGGTCTTTCCGTACAATTCCGTGAAAGAGACGCTCATGTCCGTGAAAAGCCCTGAACGGGTATAGTCACCGCTTTTGACGTGCCGGTCAAAGTAAGGGAGTTTCCCTGCCAGAGAGAGCAGGAGCATGAAAGTGGTCTGTACCACTGTTTCTGTGGAGTAGCCGGCAACGTTGAGGACCGGTATATTTTTGTGCTTGGCATGTTCCAGGTCAATGTTGTTCACGCCGGTGGCGGCTTCGCAGATCAGTTTGAGGTGCGGTGCGGCATCGATGAGCTGTGCGGTCACTTTCACTTTGTTGATGATCAGGATTTCACAATCAGAAACACGCTCCAAGGCCTCTTCCGGTGTGGAGGTGGGCCAGCAGATAAGTTGTCCGCAAGCCTTGATGGGGCTCAGGTCAGAGTCGCCCAATGTGGCGGAATCCAGAAATGCTATCTTTGTATTTTTCATGGTGCTTGGATACCTGCATAGAGAGGTATCAGAACAAATATAGCGAAAAAAGAAACAGGCTGACATGTGTCAGCCTGTTTCTTTTGCGGAGAGAAGGAGATTCGAACTCCTGATACCCTTTAGGGGTATACACGCTTTCCAGGCGTGCCTCTTCAGCCACTCGAGCACCTCTCCAGTATGGGAATGCAAATATAGAATATAATATTTACATTTCCATGATTATTGAATGTTATTTATCGATTTCCAGTTCAATTTTGTATGTTTCGCTTGGTTTGAAGTTGGTGTTGTAGATGAGAAGGAAGTTTTCGTCCAAGGCCACTTCCCAATTTTGTCCTCTCGCCAAACGAGGATTTTTCAGCCTTTCAGGGAAGAAATAGCTGAATGGGAGATTCCGTACATGCTCTTCTTTGAAATGGTCTCCTTTCATGCGTTCCAGTGAGAAGTTCTCTTTGGTCTGGATGGTGAGGAGGCATTTGTTTCCTTTGATCTGGGACTTTATCGTGAAATCCGTCTCTTCTGGAAGTTCCTGAAGACGTACATTCCACATCGGGTCGCCATAATAGGCGAGTACATCGCGGTCGTGCAGGAAGCCGAGATGATGTTCATTGACTTCCTGTCCGGTTGCCTCGGCAATGACTTTGGCGGCGTCTTCGAATTCATTGTCTGTATAAGGATAGAGTAAGGTCGTCATTTTCGGATTCATCTGCTCAAGCTGGCACATCATGTCCTGCTGGTTGAGGTAGAAGGCTTCTGCGGCAGTGTATCTGCCTGGATTGGTCAACCAATATTTGAGTCCGCCCCAACCATTCCTTCCATACCAGGTAGTCACGACATAGCCGATCATGGTGGCGGCATTCCCGGAATTCATCCAGGCGGCGGCCATGCTGGTCGGAGTGTTGTTCATGTTTCCGATCAGACAGTTTCCGATAGGCAGGTAGATTTTGCGCTTGCCGCTATTGTATAGGTCAATCGGTTTGCCCGGGATGTCCATGTACAGCTGACCGTCTTTCGCCTTGACATTTCCCAGAGAGAAAGGCATTTCCAGATTCCTTTCGGTAGCATGTGCTGCTGTGACGACCAGATCCGGATTGTATTTTTTGTAGAGCTCGGCGAACAGCGTCATGACATCGGTGCTGTTGGCTCTGTCGATGAGGATTCCGTCTTTTCTGTTTCGGGTTACGATGGTAGGCTTGAGCGGCAGCTGTGTGGTGACGACGGTGTCCTCCGGAGAAGCTTTTTCTCCCCATAGCCCCTGTACATGGTCGTCAATCCACGCATAGCGGTCGAACCATTTTGCACAATGGAGCTCTGTGATGGTAGAGAAGGCATCTTTCACGACAAGGGGCTCCGTGGAGTTGTTGACCATCCGGAGAGCGGATTCAGCATTACAGCCGGTGATGATCCCCCATAGGAAATCGGCGTAGATATCGTCGTCAATGGTTCTGGAAAGCCGGTTCAGATGCATCACGTAGTCACGTCCGACAGTCTCTGGCTTTTCCACGATGGCGACATAACGAGGATGGAGCTCCTGGATTTGAGGAAGCAGTTCGTCAATGCTCTCGTTGTAGGCGAGGACATCCGCATGATGCTTCTCTTGCAGAACAGTCACGATATGGTTCCAGGCACTGTCTGCCTGAATCCCTTTCCCGGAAATGACCAGGTAATTGTTGTCAAGAGTGCCTTGGGAGCAAGAGGTCAATAGGATAACGGCGCCCAATAGGATAGATAGGGTAGTGTTTTTCATATATGTTGGTTTGATACAATAAAGGTACGTTTTTTTTGTCCGTTTGTACAAAATACTGCCGCCCCCATTCGGGAAATATCTATGTCCGCCTACCGATCCCCCCTACGGGAAATGTTTATGTCTGCAGCTGATGCCCCCTACGGGAAATGCCCTTGTCCGGAGCCGGCAGCTCCGGATACAGAAAAAGCCCGGCGCAAATGCACTGGGCTTTTTTCTCTGGCGGAGAGGAGGAGATTCGAACTCCTGATACGCGAATAGCGTATGACGGTTTAGCAAACCGTTGGTTTCAGCCACTCACCCACCTCTCCAAATGGACTAGGTCAAAAACTGACTCGGCCGAAGGTCTTGTCAAACCATAGGACTGCAAATATACAATTAATTTTTCTAAATGCAAGGATTCCTTACGTTTTAATCATAAAAAGGACGTATCTTTGTGGCTCACAATATAGTTTCTCGAATGATTGACAAACTTAAAAGTAATGGATGGGTCGCATTGAGTCCTCTTCTGGTGTTTCTCGGTGTCTATCTGATCTCTTCCATTCTCGCTCAGGATTTCTATAAGGTTCCTACTTCAGCTGCCTTTTTGATTGCCTCAGCCTATGCGGTCCTGGTCAGCAAAGAAAAAACGATAGAAAAGAACATAGAGATATTTTCTTCCGGTGCAGGCAACAAGAATGTCCTCTTGATGCTGTGGATTTTCATTTTGGCAGGCGCTTTCGCAGAAACGGCCGAACAGATCGGCGCAATTGATGCGACGGTAGCAGTGACTTTGGCGATATTGCCCTCTGAAATGTTGTTTGCCGGACTGTTCATTGCTTCTTGTTTCATTTCCATGGCAGTGGGAACGAGTGTCGGAACCATTGTCGCATTGGTGCCGGTTGCCGCCGGAATTGCGACCGAATCGGGACTGGATGTCGGCTATGTGACGGCGATTGTAGCTGGAGGTGCCTTTTTCGGTGACAACCTTTCATTCATTTCGGATACGACTGTCGCTGCCACCAAGACACAAGGTTGTTCGATGGCAGACAAGTTCAAGGTGAATTTCCGCATTGTATTTCCAGCAGCGATTCTGGTCTGCATCGTCTATCTGGTGCAGGGCTATGGAACGGTCATTCCAGTTGTGGAAGGAGGAGTGGACTGGATCAAGCTCTTCCCTTATCTGGTAGTGGTCGTGATGGCATTGTGCGGCGTGAACGTGCTGGTCGTCCTGGCTTTGGGCATCGTCCTGAATGCGATCATCGGTTTCTCGACCGGTGCTTTCAATTGGGTTGACTGGCTGGGAGGAATCGGCAGCGGCATCGCCGGCATGGGTGATCTGATCATTGTCACAATCTTGTCCGGAGGAATGTTGGCGATGATTTCCTACAATGGGGGCATTGATTTCCTGATGAAGAAGCTGACCCGCCGTATCAATGGAAAGAGGGGCGCAGAGCTCAGTATCGGCGCTCTGGTCAGTCTGGCCAATGTCTGCACGGCCAACAATACGATTGCAATCTTGACCATCGGCCCGATAGCCAAAGACATTGCTGCCAAGTTCCATCTGGATTCCCGTAAGGTGGCCAGCATATTGGACACGTTCTCCTGCATGGCGCAGGGACTGTTGCCTTATGGCGCCCAGATGCTGATGGCTTCCGGTCTTTCAGGAGTGTCTGCCTTGGCGATTATCCAGCATCTCTATTATCCGATGACCATCGGTCTGTTCGCTTTCTTGGCGATTGTCTTCCGTTTTCCTAAGAAATATAGTTGATAGCAAAGGGGAATTGCGCCTTCGCTTTGGGCCCCTTCCTCGGGAAAGGGGCCGCAAGTTCAAGTCTGTCTGTTTCGGGGGTAGGGTATACAAAAAAAGGACAGCCGATTGGACTGTCCTTATAGAGCGGAAAACGAGACTTGAACTCGCGACCCCAACCTTGGCAAGGTTGTGCTCTACCAACTGAGCTATTTCC